>CAZNYW010000054.1:0-29521 GCA_964577375.1 uncultured Spirochaetales bacterium
GGATCAGCAGGCGGCGCTTTTCGGACAGACCTGCTTCAGCACGGGCGAGGGGAAGAATACCTACGGCACCGGAAGTTTTCTGCTCCTCAATACCGGGGCCGAGCCGGTCGAATCAAAGAACGGTCTGGTCACCACCCTTGCCTACAAGATCGGCGACGCGTCGGCGGTCTACTGCCTCGAAGGCTCTATCGCCATAACCGGGGCGCTCGTTCAGTGGCTGCGGGACAACCTCGGCATGATCTCCGAATCTGCCGAGATAGAGCAGCTTGCCCGGTCGGTGGAGGATAACGGTGGCGTATACTTCGTGCCCGCGTTTTCCGGCCTGTACGCACCCTACTGGAAGAGCAGTGCCCGCGGCGTCATCGCCGGGCTCACCCGCTATGTGAACCGCGGCCACATCGCGCGTGCGGTGCTGGAGGCCACCGCCTTCCAGACCAGAGAGGTCGTCGACGCCATGAATAAGGACTCGGGAGTCGCCCTCAAGGCGCTCAAGGCGGACGGCGGAATGGTGTTCAACGAGCTGCTCATGCAGTTTCAGGCAGATATCCTCGACGTCCCGGTGATCCGTCCGACGGTGTCCGAGACTACCTCCCTCGGGGCAACCTACGCCGCCGGCCTGGCGGTCGGTTTCTGGTCCCGGATAGAGGATCTGCGCGCCAACTGGGGCGTCGATCGCGAATGGAAGCCGCGCATGGACGGCGCTCTGCGCGAGGAGCAGTACCGCCTCTGGAAGAAAGCAGTCACTCGCACCTTCGACTGGGTGGAGGAGTGAGCGGCGCAGGCGGCGGGCCCTTTGACTGCGTAATGCCCGCCGCAGGGGGATCTACGCGCATGGGCGAGTGGAAGCTGGGCCTGCCCTTCCGCGGCGCAACGGTGCTCGAGTGGAGCGTCCGAAACGCGCTGGTCCATTGCGCGCGGGTCATCGTTGTCACCGGGTACCGGGCCGACGCGGCGGAAGAGCTTCTGCGCGTTCTGCCGCGGGTGCTGACTGTCCGCAACGACCGGTGGGCCGCCGGCATGTTTTCTTCCCTAAAGAGAGGGGCCGCGGAGGTGACGACCAGCCGGTTTTTCGTTGCGCTCGCGGACATGCCCCTGATTCCTCCGGAGGTTTTTCAGCGGCTCGCCGCGGAGCCGCCGGCAGCAGCCGTGCGACCGGTCTACAAGGGGCGGAAGGGACACCCTGTGCTTCTGGATCAGATATTGATTGACAGAATTCGAATTTCAGATGATTCTTTGACTATGGGTGATGTGCTTCGTGGAGCCCTTGTACGGGAGCTCCCGCTTGCGAGCGAGTACGTGACGTACGATCTCGATACAATGTCCGACTACGACAGACTTCCCCGAGAACTTATCGACTAAGCAACAAACCACGGCGGCGCCGCGGCGGCACAGACGGTTGCGCCGGGGCGCACATTTGATTTTACTCCGTACGTCGGAAGATCGGCGCGGAAAGGGAGCAACGGATGAAGTTTGTCCAGGGGAGCAATGAAAAGCTTGCCGTAATCGCGCTAGGCGGCAATGCCATCATAAACAAGGGCGAAAAGGGTGATATCCATCAGCAATTTGCCAACACGCGCAGGTCGATGGGCCCGGTCGTCGATCTGATGAACATGGGGTACAACTTCGTGCTGACGCACGGCAACGGTCCGCAGGTCGGCAACCTCATGCTCATGGTCGACAAAGCACGTGAGGTCGTGCCCGAAACCCCGCTCGGGGTTGCCGATGCAATGACCTGCGGCTCGATGGGCTACATGATCGAGCAGTGCCTTCAGAACGTGATGATCCGGAAAAAGGTGTGGCGCAACGTGGTCACCATTCCTGCGCAGATACTCGTCGATCAGAACGATCCGGCACTCCAGAATCCAACCAAACCGATCGGGCCGTTCTATACCCAGGAGGATGCCAAACAGCTCATGAAGGAGAAGGAGTGGGTGATGCGGAACGACGCCAACCGCGGCTTCAGACGCTACGTCGCCTCACCCTACCCCATCGATATCATCGAGAAAGATGCAATCAAGCTGCTGCTCGAGAAGGACTACATCGTCATCACCGGAGGCGGCGGTGGAATTCCCATCTACTTCGAGAACGACAAGACTCTCGAGGGGGTAGACTGCGTAATCGACAAGGACCTCGCGAGCATGAAGATCGCGCTCGCGGTCGGCGCGATGACGCTCGTCATCATAACCGGCGTTCCTCGCGTGTCGCTCAAGTTCGGGACCCCGGAACAGCAGGATCTGTCCCGGCTGACCCTCGCGCAGGCGCGCTACTACCATGAGCAGGGGCAGTTTCCGGCGGGATCGATGGGTCCGAAGATCGCAGCCGCCATCGAGTTCGTTCAGGCGAATCCGAAGAACAAGGTAATCATTACCGACGTGGACAACCTCATACCGGCAATGGAAGGGAAAGAGGGAACTGCGATCGTGGCCTACTGAGTCTTTTGCCCCGCCGCCCGCTTCACCGCGCGCTCGATGCCTTCATAGCCGGTGCAGCGGCAGAGGTTGCTCTCGAGCCACACGCGGATCTCTTCATCGGAGAGCTCCGGTGTGCGCCGCAATAGAGCCTCGGCGTTCATGAGATATCCGGAGGTGCAGTATCCGCACTGAAAACCGCCTTCGGATATGAACGCATCCTTGAGCCTGTCGTTCTTCAGTCCTTCAATGGTGGTGATCTCGGTTCCGTCGACCTCCACCGCGAGGACCATGCAGGACTTCGTGACCACTCCATCCACCAGGAGCGTACAGGCTCCGCAGTCGCCGTTCTCGCACCCGATCTTCGTTCCGCGCAGCCCCACCTTCTCGCGCACTATACGGAGCAGCGTATCCGCGGGGCGCGCGACCACGCTGTAGCGTTCGGAGTTGATGAGAAGGGTGATCGTCACGTTTCCTTCGTACTTCACCATGCCGTTATCCTTCCAGAGTGGAAAGCCCCTCGGCCAGCGCGAGGCCAAAGAGGTGCTTCCGATAGTCCGCCGAAGCGCGGAAGTCATCGCGCACTTTTTCGGATAGGGACTCCAGCGCAGCTACGGCACGCTCGGCCGCCGGGGCAGACGAGTCGGAGAGAGCAAACTCACCCGGCTCCAGCCGCTGCGGAGTCGCGAAGAATCCGGAGACCGCGCAACGGATTGTGCCGTCGATTTTCGAAAGCAGCATCGAGACAAGCGGATAGTCGACCCTGCCGCTGCGCTCGCGTCTGCGATGGTAGCAGGGCAGACGAAGAAAGCGCTCCGGTACGCGGACGGCGACGAGAAACTCGCCGGCCTGAAGTCGCAGCCTGCCCTGGAACGCTTCATGCACCCCGGCTGACCGCCTTCCGGAGGGCCCGGCAAAATCGAACTGGGCGTCGCAAAGCAGAAAGGGGAGAACCGCCTCGCGGTAGGAAAGTCTACCGGCAATGTTGCCGCCGACGGTGAGGCGATTTCGGACCGTGCGGTCGGCTATGCTCGCGCAGACCTCGGCGAGGGCGGGAAACACCGGATCGTCGACCACGCGATTGAGCGGAACCGCAGCGCCAATCGCGAGCCTGCCGTCTTCGATGCCGAACGAAGCGCATTCGGGAATTCTCTTCAGATCTATCAACGCGCCGGGACGGATTTTCCCCTGCCGGCCGAAGGTGGTTATCTCGGTTCCTCCGCCCAGATAGAGCGGATCAAGGCCACGGCTCGCAGCCTCCTGAAAGGCGGCCACCGCCTCATCGATGGTGTCGGGTCGATAGTAGACGAGATCGAAATGAATCATGGTTCCCCGCTCGAGGCCCCGCAGGCGGCGCGCCAGACCACCTCCGGCGTAAGAGGCAGCGAGTCGATCTGCCTGCCTGCTGCAAGCGAAAGCGCAGCCGACAGGGCGCCCGGAATGCCGAGAATTCCCTGCTCACCGAGACCGCGCAGGCCGAAAGGACCGTCGGCTTGCGGCGTCTCGACGAAGTCGACAATGTACTCGGGGTGATCGCCGTAGCGCAGCAGCTTGTAATCGCGAAGCGTCCCGTTTACCACACGGCCCCGCGAATCAAAATGAAAGCTCTCACGCGCTGCATACCCGATCGACATCGCCATGCCGCCGACGATCTGTCCGCGCGCGAGCGCCGGATTGATAACGCGGCCGACGTCCATGCAGCATGCTGCCCTGAGGATCCGGTATGAGCCGTCCCGGGGATCAACCTCGACCTCCACTCCCTGGCTGCCCATCGTCCATTCGAGTCCCGGCCTGCCGGCGCCGGTCTGTTCATCTATCCCGGTCAGTCCGCGGGCGACGTACTTGCCCCGGCCGATCACCGGTCCGCCGATCGTGTTGCCGTTGGGATACACATAGTGTACGACCACGTCGGGAAGCGGTATGCCGTGGTCGGGATCGTCTCGCTGATAGACGCGATTGCCGGCCACTTCGAGGTCCTCGACCGAGCAGCGAAGCGGGGCGGAAGCAATCTGTTTGATCTGCGCCACCGCGTCGTCGACCGCCGCGATGGCCGCCCGGCCGGCCATGAAGAGCGATCTGCTCGCTGCAGTCTGCCAGTCGTGGGGCGCCTGATCGGTCGCAATTTCGGCGATGACGTGCACCGCCGACGGATCGATCGCGAGTTTCTCGGCAACAATCTGCGCGAGTCCGGTGTGGCTTCCCTGACCGATCTCGACTATGCCGGTCGACAGGTTCACGCTTCCGTCCTCATTGAACGTGATGATCACGCTCGCGTCGGTGAAGGTTGGAATGGCCGGTGCCTTCCAGAAAGCGGAAATTCCCTTTGCGCGGACGCAACCGTTCTCGAGGATCGTCCGGGTGCCCTTGTTCCAGTCGAGCCTTTCCGAGACCGTCTCGAGGCACTTCGGCAGATTCCCGGTGTTCCGGTCCATCACGGCGTTTCCGCCGGTTGTGTCGCCCGCCCGGATGGCGTTCACTATCCGGAGCTGCACCGGATCCATCCGCATTTTCACGGCGAGGTGGTCGATCGCGCGCTCCATCGCGTAGGTCATCTCCACGTGGCCGAAACCGCGAAACGCCGTGGCAAATGTATGGTTCGTGTAAACGCAGAGGGAATCCGCCTCGATGTTGGGAATGAAATAGGGACCGGGCAGCGAGAAACCGCCGGCGCGGCTTACGTTGACTGCGTAGTCGGCATACGCGCCCGAATCATAAATCAGAAGCACTTTGGCCACGGTCAACTTGCCGTCGCGCCGGGCTCCCAGCCGCACACGCGCAAACAACCCGGGGCGTCCCGGCGATGAAACCAGGTCCTGTTCACGGCTGTTTGCAACCCGGACCGGCCTTCCGCCGACGCCCCTGGACAGCAGTACGGCAAGTGCTTCGAGCTGTATGCCCGCCTTGCCTCCGAATCCGCCGCCGACTCTCGGTGCGACAACTTTCACCTTGCCCACAGGGATTTCGAACGCACGGCTTATCAGGTCACGCACGACGAACGGTGCCTGCGTAGAGGTACGGATCAAAACTCGCTCGTCCGCGCCGATCTCTGCGATCGCGACGCGCGGCTCCATCGCGGCATGGTCACCGGGCGGAAACGAGAATTCACCTTCGATCTCGGCCTCTGCCTCCCGAAATCCCTTTTCGATATTGCCTTTTCTCACCTTCGTGCGGTTTGCAATGTTTGAGCCGGACTCGGGATGAATATCGGGAATGTGAGTGTATTCATCCATCTGTTCATGAAGCAGCGGCGCACCTTCCGCGAGGGCATCAGCCAGCGAATTGACTGTCGGAAGCTCATCGTATCTCACGCGAATTCGGTGCGTGGCCTCGACGGCATCGGCTTCGGTTTCGGCTACGACTGCCGCCACCGGCTCTCCGAAGTAGCGCACCTTGCCGTTCGCAAGGGGAGACTTGTCCCCCAGATAGATCCCGAGACGGTGTGGAAAATCGGCTCCGGTGAATACCGCGCGTACGCCGGGGAGAGACTGCGCACCGTCGGATTCAATTGAGACGATGCGAGCATGAGCGTGCGGACTGGTTACGAGGGCGGCGAAAAGCGTTCCCGGCGGCCACACGTCGTCGGCGTACCGCACTTTCCCGGCAACTTTGTCTTTGCCGTCCGCGCGAGCGACGTTCGTTCCGACGATCTGGCGTCCGCTCAACCTCTCGCTCCTGCGCATTGACTGCGCTCGATTCACGTGTGCGTCGTCAGAACCTGACAACGCACGTAAGGAATCCTTCAAGATTACTGTCAGCAGGATGAGATGTCAAGAACGAATAAATTTGCCCGGCCCGGCCGACCTGCCGGGAGCTGCCGTTCCGGGTCAGATGCCGTAGGACCTGGCGAGAATCTCTTTCAGATTGCGTTCAACATTTCGCATGGCGGTCGAGATATTGTCCTGGACGGCGTCGGCAGCGCGCCGAACGTTGCCGGAGGCAATCTCATCGAGGATTCGCAGGTGCTGTTGTGAGGTCTGATCGAGAACTTCTGCATTACTGAACTCAATCTCACGAAAAATATCGAGACGTTCGTCGATTTTCGCAAGCAGATCCGAAAGGACGCTGTTTCCCAGCAGCGAGGCAAGTCTCTCGTGAAAATTCCGGTCCGCTTCCGCCAGCTCTTCCGGGGTCTTCTTCCGAAGCTCCCGGCTGTTTTGCCACTTCGCACGCAGTTCGGCGATGGTGTCGGGGTCGGCATGGCCCTTTGTGACCCGCTGAACAGCGAAGATCTCGATTGCCAGTCTGGCTTCATAGAGCTGCAGGGCACCCTTCGCATCGGGTTGGACGACCCGATATCCGCGCCGTCCGGCGTTCTCCAGAAATCCGGTAGCCGAAAGCATTTTGAGCGCCTCACGGGCAGGGCTTCTGCTGACGTTGAATTCCTTGCAGATATCGGTTTCCAGGATATATGTGCCGGGGGTGTAGTGCCACCGGACGATTCGTCGCCGGAGTGACGCGGCAAGTCCCACGTGTAATGTTTCGGAAGTCTCTCGCTTGCTCATTTTTCCGTCTGATCCTATATATCGACGCAATTGGCCGGGACGTCAAGGGAGCGTGTGCTCCCACGATACTGCGACCGCAACCTGCAATGGCGGACGAATCTTTTTGTTGACAATTCAGTATACACTACGGTATTATCATACAACATACTCACGTGTATATCTAAAGCGTACACTCATGGGAGGCCTTCGATGGATAATGAGTTTCGCGTTCGGTGGTGGGTGCCGGGAGACTGGAATGCGTTTTTCGGTCTCTTCAGCAACGTGCTCACAAACGTGCTTGTGCTGAGCGGATTGATGCTTGGCGTCATCAAGATGCCTGCCGATACGGTCTTCGGCAAGATCATCCCTGCCGTGGGTATCTCACTCATTGTCGGAAACATCTACTACGCCTACATGGCGAGAAGGCTCGCGAAAAAGGAGCGACGGACCGATGTCGCTGCGATGCCCTACGGACCGAGCGTTCCGCACATGTTTCTCGTCACCTTCGTCATCATGCTGCCGGTCGTGCTTCGAACTCACGATCCGATGATGGCCTGGAGAATCGGGCTCGCGTGGGTCTTCATCGAAGGGATCATCGAGCTTTCCGGGGCATTCTTCGCGAGAATCGTCAGACGCTTCACCCCGAGGGCCGCGATGCTGGGAACGCTTGCGGGCGTCTCGATCGCATTCATCAGCATGACTCCCGCCTTTCAGATGGTCGAAGTCCCCTGGATCGGCTTTGTGTCTCTCGGCATAATCCTTCTGACGTGGTTCGCGTTCGTTCCGATGCCGTGGAAGGCCCCGGGCGGTCTCGTGATCATCCTGGTGGGATCGGCAATCGGTTGGGCAACAGGCTACATGTCGCCGGTCGGTGTGACTAAGGCGGTGAGCTCCTTCGCGCCGCACCTGCCCTCTTTCAACATCCGCAGTCTTCTGCTGGGCATGAAAGACTTCGGCCCGCTTCTGGCAACGGCAATCCCGCTCGGCATATACAATTTCACCGAGGCGATGAACAATACCGAGAGCGCTGCGGCCGCCGGAGACGAATACAATGTGTCGGAGATCTGCCTCGTTGACGGTGCCGGGAGCCTGATCGGAGCTATTCTGGGAAGTCCGTTCCCGACGGCGACCTATATCGGCCACCCGGGCTGGAAGGCGATGGGTGGCAGAGTCGGCTATTCCTTCGGAACGGGCGTTGCCATCGCCGCCGTGTGTCTTCTCGGAGTACTTCCACTTGTTCTCGCGGTAATTCCGCTGGTCGCCATTCTTCCGATTCTGCTCTACATCGGGCTCGTCATTGGTGCCCAGGCGTTCCAGGCAACACCGTCGCGGCACGCGCCGGCGATCGTTCTTGCGCTCGTCCCGAACTTCGCATCCTGGGGCAAGAACCTGGTGGACGGTGCGCTCTCGGCGGCAAATACCTCGGCCGACAAGGTTGGCTACGCGGCGTTGAATCAGGCCGGAGTGGTGTACAGAGGCATTGAGCTCCTCAACGGCGGAGCAATTCTCATAGGGCTCCTGTGGGCAGCGATTGCGGTATTTTCGATAGACCGCAAGTGGAAGGAGGGAATCATCTACTCAGGAATCGGAGCGGTTCTGTCGTTCTTCGGAATAATCCACAGCTCCCAGATAATGGTCGCAGGCGCCTGGCAGGCCGCGATTGGCTACATCATAATCGCGGCGATCTTCGCACTCATGCTCATCCTCAAGCCCGGCGAAGATTCCGGTCACGTCTCGGCAGAAGAGCAGCTCAAAGTGAGTGAATGAATATGGGTACTCAAGTCGCAATCCAAGCTGAACCGTACGCCTTCGAGTGCGACGCAGGATCGACGGCGCTGGTGGTGATCGACATGCAGAACGACTTTGTCAAGCCGGGCGGGTTCGGCGAAAAGCTCGGAAACGATGTTTCACTGCTTGCGACCGCGATTGCGCCGACACGGCGTGTGCTCGACCTGTTTCGCAAGGCGGGAATGCACGTCGTCCACACGAGAGAGGGGCACCGACCCGACCTCACCGATTGCCCGCCGACCAAGCTTCGACGCGGGAGACTCGATACTGGCATTGGCGATCAGGGACCGATGGGAAGGATCCTCGTCCGCGGGGAACGCGGTCAGGATATCATTGACGAATTGAGGCCGCTTTCCGGCGAACCGGTGATTGACAAGCCGGGCAAGGGCGCCTTCTACGCAACCGAGCTTCAGACGATCCTCGAGAATTGGGGCGTTCGGTCGCTTGTAGTCACCGGCGTAACCACTGAGGTGTGCGTCAATACCACAGTCCGGGAAGCAAACGACCGTGGATACGAGTGCCTTGTTCTGGAAGACTGCGTCGCCTCCTATTTCCCGGAGTTTCAGCGGGTGGGGCTGGAGATGATCAAGGCGCAGGGAGGCATTTTCGGATGGGTTTCGACGTCGGCATCGGTATTGAACGCCTTCGCCGGGATCCGTCTTTGAGATGCATAGACCGGCAGCGATGAGTAGCTTTATCAAGCTCGCAGTCAACGGAACGCTCATGCGCGGACTGGAGCTTAATCGAAACCTGACGGATGCCGGGGCGAAGTTCCTGGTCGAGACGACTACGGCTCCGGTCTATCGGCTCTGGTCGATCAATGATGATCATCCTGCAATGATGCGGGTCAAAGAGGGTGGAGTCGCCGTCGCCCTCGAGGTGTGGGAAATTCCGCCGGTGGGAATCGTCGAGATCCTGCAGCAGGAGCCCCCGGGACTCTGCCTCGGCAAAATCACGACGGCCGACGGAGAGGAGATGCTCGGCGTTCTCGGAGAACCGATTGCCTGCGACGGCCAGAAGGATATTTCCCGCTACGGCGGCTGGCGCGCCTACATAGAGGCGAACCAGCCGGCTCCCGGATAGCCGCCGACTGCTACGGCGCCGCCGCCGAGTCGGGCGAATGCCTGCGTGTGGCCGGATCGGACCGGCAGGAGCCGGTCGGAGTTTTGGTGATCCAGTTGTCGATCGGTTCCTCCTCGCGCAGCGCACGCCAGACGTCTTCAAATCGGATCGGCATATGAAGCAGCTCCGCTCCCACCGCGTGCTGAATCGCATTCCCCAGCGCCGGTGCAACCGATATCATCGGGTGCTCGCCGACGCCGCGGGCGCCGTAGGGTCCGTCCACCTGCGGCACCTCCACCGCGATGGTTTCAATCTCGTCGGGCAGATCCTTCGCGGTCGGAATCTTGTTGTCGGTGAACGAGGGGTTAAGCAGGTGTCCCTGCTCGTCGTAGATGTAACCCTCGCAGACCGCCGTGCCCAGTCCCTGGATCATTCCCCCGACCGCCTGTCCCCGCACGAGGTCGGGATTTATGACCTTGCCGACGTCGAATGCGGAGGCCACCTTCAGCACGTGATACTCTCCCGTTTCGGGGTCGACCTCGACGATGATTCCGTGAGCTCCGTAGGTCCAGTCGAGAGCGGGAAGTCCCTGCCCTGTCTCCTTGTCGAGATTGGTCAGCCCCTGGGCGGTGTACCGGCCGACACCGACGAGCGGGCCGCCGATGGCGTTGCCGTTGGCAAAGGCATAACCCACCGAAAGCTCCGCGAAAGTCACTGAGCTCTCGGACCGGTGCCGGATGAATATCCTGTCGGCGTCGTGATCGAGATCGACCGTCTGCGCGCGAAGCACCTGAGCCGCCACCTCGTAGGCCTGACGGAGGAAGTCCTCACAGGCGAGGATGACCGCGTTGCCGGTCAGCATCAGCCCCTTCGATGCGACTGTCTGCCAGTCGTAGGGATCGCGGTCGGTGTCCTTCTCGACGGTCACCTTGACCCTGGAGACCGGAAACCGCAGACGCTCAGCGGTGATCTGTGCAAAGGCGGTGGTGGACCCCTGTCCGATTTCGGTGAGGCCGACGTTCACGTTCACGGTTCCGTCGCTGTTCATCTTCACGACAGCGGCGGTCGCGGTGAAGGAGGGCATGGCCGGAGCCTTGTGCAGCACCGCAACGCCCTTTCCGATTTTCCGCCCGGTGCGCTGCTGACGCGCCGTCTCCTCCTTCGACAGCTTCCCGTAGTTGATCGCCTTCGCCACCGCTTCCATACATTTCTGCGGGCTGCCGGTGTGCTCGGAAATGAGCTCGCCGGTTATGGTCCGCGCTCCCGGCGTGAGCAGATTCTTCATCCTGAACTCGAAGGGATCCATGCCGATCGCCCGCGCCACAAGCTCCATGTGACGCTCGAGCCCCCAGAAGAACTCGACGTGGCCGAAACCGCGGTAGGCGGTGCCGTAGGGCTTGTTGGTATAGATGGTGTACGCGTCCAGCCAGACGTTTGGTATTTCGTACGGACCCGCCCCGGAATAGGAGGAGGCGCGAGTAACGTTGACCGCATAATCTGCGTAGGCACCCGCATCCCAGTAGAGGGTCAGATGCTGAGCGAGGATCTTGCCGTCGGACCGGACTCCGGTCTTGATCCGGTAGGTGAGCGCGCTTCTGCACGGCAGGAGGCTGAACTCCTCTTCCCGGGAAGCCCTGAGCTTCACCGGCCGCCCGCCCGCCTTCCGCGAGAGACACGCGAGAAGCGGCTCGAGCATGATGCCCGCCTTTCCGCCGAATCCGCCTCCGACGTAGGGAATGATGACGCGAACGTTGTTCAGCGGCAGCTTGAACGTATGGCAGAACAGGTTCCGTACGGTGAAGGGGGACTGCGCGCTGGTCCAGATTGTCACCCTGTCGCCCTTCTTCCACTCCACTATCGCCACGTGGGTCTCCATAGGCACATGCTGGACCGACGGGTTGGTATACTCCCGCTCCACGATCCACTCCGATTCGGCGAACCCCTCTTCGACGTCGCCTTTTCGGACCCGGGAGATATTTGGAATGTTGGTTCCCGGCTGCGGGCTGAAAACAGGAACGAAGTCATAGTTGCCCAGATCGGGATGAACCAGCGGCGCTCCCGGTTTCAGCGCATCGACGTGATTGAGCACAGGCGTAAGCGGCTCATACTCGACGTCGATGAGGTCGACCGCCTCGCGGGCGATCTCGGGAGTGTCCGCGGCTACCGCCGCGACCGCTTCGCCGTAGTGGCGCACTTCGTTCTTGGCAAGTATGTCCTTGTCCACGACGTAGAGGCCGAGCTTGTAGTCGAGCTCGCTCCCGACCAGCACGGCCCGGACACCCGCAAGAGCTTCCGCGCGCGACACGTCGACTTTGAGTATCCTTGCCCGGGCGTGGGGGCTCTTCTTGACGTGCGCGTGAAGCATTCCCGGAAGAACCATGTCTCCGGTATAGACCGCGTCGCCGGTAATCTTTGCAACCGCCTCCTGGCGGCGCTCCTGTTTCCCCACGTGGGCCAGGTCGTCCGTTTTTGTATTCTCATACATACTTAAGCCCTCCCTTATCGGCGAGCTCGGACTGTCCGGATGCTTCCAGCACTGCCTCGATGATCTGCTGATAGCCGGTACAGCGGCAGAAGTTGCCTTCGATTCCCTCCTTGATCTGCTCGACGGTCGGCTTCGGATTGCGCTGGAGCAGCTCCCGCACCGACATCACCATTCCGCCTGTGCAGAAACCACACTGGACCGCGTGACGATGATCGAACGCCTCCTGAATGGCCGAGAGTTTTCCATCTTCGGCCTCGCCCTCGACAGTTTCGACGGCACACCCATCGGCCTCCACGGCGAGCACCATGCAGGAGTTGACCGTCCTGCCTTCGAGGAACACCGTACATGCTCCGCACTCGCCGGCTCCGCAGCCCTCTTTTGTTCCGGTGAAACCCAGATCCTCGCGAAGGAAGCGAAGAAGCGTCACATGCTCATCGACGTTCCGCTCGTAGATTTTGCCATTTACGGTGACGCGTATCTTCATCAGTTGACCTCCGCGAAAAGCCGTCTTACAAAAACCTCGACCATGTACTGCCGGTATTCCTTCGAGCAGCGGACATCGCTGATGGGGCTTATGGCTTTCTTCGCCGCCGAAACCACCGTTTCAACGCTGTCGCTCTCTTTTAGCCCCTCGACAAGCACCGGGGTCGGCGCGGAGGAGCTTATGCCGAGGCGAACCGAGCCGTCCTTCTTCATGAAAGCTACCCCGACTATACCCAGATCATGGCCGTTGATTCGCTTGAGCTTCCGGTACAGGCCCCTTGCGCCGCTGGAAGCTGCGGGGATGACGATTCGTTCCAGGATTTCGTCCTCCTGAACAACGGTCTTCTTCACCCCCTTGAAAAACTCGCTGAACGGAACTTCCCGCTCTCCCCGCGCAGAGGCGATTATCGCGCTCGCTCCGAGGCAGAGAAGCGCTGGAGCCATGTCCGAGCAGGGGGAGGCGTTTACCACATTTCCGACGACCGTTGCACGGTTGCGGACCTGGTAGGACGCAAGATCGTGCGCGCATTCGGAGAGCAGCGGGAAGAACTTGCGGACGTTCGCATCGCGAAGCACCTCGTTGATCGTGGTTGACGGCCTTAGCACGAGCCCTTCGGACTTGCTCCAGGTAATGCCCGAATATCCGTCGACCTTCTTCACGTTGATAACGAGCTCCGGCCTCATGATTCCGTTTCGAATGTTCACGAGGAGGTCCGTTCCTCCCGCGAGCAGCCTCGCCTTTCCTCTGTGCTCTGTAAGCAGTTCGAGAAGCTCGTTTCGAGTGGCAGGCGCGGCATACGCAAATTTCTGCAGCATGGTACCCCCTTCTATCTATCCTCCGGCCGGGCAAAAAGGCCAAGGCCGTAGAGAAATCCGGTCGCGATATCGGCTCCGGAGCTGTGTCCGAAGGCGCAGAGGTCTGCAAGCGCCCGACTGGCCCCCGCCGCACTTCCTGAGGCAAGGGCGCCGGCGATACCGGCGAGCGGTCGCAGCCAGTAGGAGCGCATCGCACAACGCAGCAGCGACGCGCTGACGGCAACAGTCGACGTAAGGCTCCGCTCGATCGCGGAGCACAACTCGGCATCGAGCTCCCGGATCGCTCTCCCGGCGCCTTCCTGCACGCTCGCGCAGCGAAGGGCGGCGAGAAATCCGCTCAGGAAGTCGTCGCCTGCGGGAGTGAGACCGGGACCCCGGCCCACCAGGGAGGTGGCCGCTTGCCGAACGGCTGCAGTCTCCCGCGTGGCAGTCCGCTGTACACCCCGCGCCGAAACGAAGTCGAGCGCGGCCCGGCCGAGCACCCGCGCGGCCCGGCAAAGCGCTTCCGCCATCGGCGTGGCCGCATGCCCGCCGTTGCGAAGGAGCGACAGCCTCAGGTCGCAGCCTCTTTCCGTCTGAACCATCTCGAGCCCGTTTTCACAGGCGCGAAATGCGGGCCCGTCAGCGGCGCACGTCCACGCGGGAAGAACGGAGCGCAGGCTCACTCTCGCCCTCGAAAGGTCGATTGCGGTCCGCCCGCTGCGCGTGTGAAATACAATGAGATTCTCAGAAAGGGATCCCCGGTCACCGGGCTCGAGATTCCACTTCCGGAAGCTCCCCTCGTATTCCGTCGCGACGGCATGGGCAAAGCCGGCACCCGCCGGTCCGGTCACCGCTACAAGGATGTCCTCACCCTCTACCTCAATGTTCAGCGTGGAGTCGAAGACGCTGTTCACGCGCAGTGAGCGGGGTGAATCGCCTGCCAACGCCGCGGATGCCGCCGCGCCGATGGCGAGACTGTGAACGATCTGCCTACTCACGAGTACGGTAGGCATTGGCCAGCGCGTCCTTTATCGCATGTTCGACCGAACGGCGGCCTCCGTTGATGTTCCTGCAAACCGCCTCGCAGGCTCGCACTTCGTCCCTCTGCGCTATCGATTCCAGCAGCTCGATGTGATCGCTGCAGGTGGTGCGAACTCTTTCCTCGTTGGTGATGTCGGCGAGCCGAACGAAGTGGATGCGCTGATCGATGCTCTTCAGCATGGCGAGCAGCGTTCGGTTGCCCGTCTGCTTGACGAGAAGCTCGTGGAACTCCTCGTCCGCGGCGGCGACGGCGGTCGCCGCGTCGGGCAGCTGCGAACCGATGCGGCGCCAGTAGGCGCGAAGGTCGGCAAGGCGATCCTCGTCCATTCCGTTTCGACAGATTTGCTGGATCGCATAGGTTTCGAGAGCGATCCGGACGTCGTAGAGCTCGTTGATCTCGTCGAAATCGAGAAGCTTCACGCTGTAGCCTACGCCGGGTTTCTTCTCGATGAGGCCGTTCTCCACCAGGGTGTTCAACGCTTCACGAACAGGGCTTCGGCTCACATTGAACTCTTCGCAGAGCGCCTCTTCGGTCAGCCGGTGGCCCGGCAGGTAGGACCAGTGAAGGATTCGCTCGGAAAGGCTTTCGAAGATCGGTTGACTCAGATTCCTTTTGGCCATTATCGGGACTCCGCGCTCTCTGTCCTCCACGGTATCAGGAGAATACCAGCACCTTCACCGGTTTGCCGGGCCGCTCGTCTGCTTCGATGGCGCCGGCGGTGAGCTTCATACCGATCTTCGGGTCGCCTTCGATCTCGATGCGGCCGGATGCCCGCAGGCCGTTTTCGAATTCGACCATTCCGAAGAGGAGGTATTTCTTGTTGAAACCTTCAGGGAGGTTCCAGACTCGCGTCCAGGTCAGCAGTGTGCAGGGGCCATCCAGGTCGAACTCTTCCCATCCCTTGTTGGTTGTGGGATCGCGCGGCGCGTCGCACTTTCCGCACACCATGGGCGCCGGATAATATGGCGTCCCGCACTTCTCGCAACGATACGCTTTGATGTGGGGCGTCTGCTCGCCGTATACGCTGAAATCAATCATCGCTCGCCCCCTACTCCTTCGCCAGGATGGTCGTGATGACGTTGTTACCGAAACCGCCGAAGTTGACGGCCATGCCGTACTTCGGATCCTTGACCTGTCGGCCCTCTTCGGCCTCGCCGCGCAGCTGTCTGACCAGCTCGAATACCTGTGAGACTCCGGTCGCGCCGACCGGGTGGCCCTTTGCCTTGAGGCCGCCGGACGGATTGATCGGGAGACGTCCGTCGATATCCGTCTCGTGATTGCGTACCGCGAGAAAGGATTTGCCACGCTCGAAAAAGCCTACCTCTTCGCTGTTCATCAGCTCGAAGATCACGAACGCGTCGTGGAGCTCCGCGAACGAGATGTCCTTTGGGCCGATTCCCGCCATCTTGTAGGCCTTCTCGGCGGACATCCGGACCGCCTCCAGGACCAGCGGGTCCTTGCGGTTGTGCACGCAGTGCGTATCGGTCGCCGAGCCGATTCCGGCAATCCGGATTGGTTTCCGCTTGAAGAGCTTTGCCTTCGGCGAGTCCATGTTCACCAGTATCAGGGCGGCCGAACCGTCGCTTACCGGACAGGTGGAGTACATTCGAAGCGGCTCGGCGACGTAGTTGTTCACCACCCCGGCGTTGGGACCGTCGGCGATGGCATCCATCGTGACCGGAATCTGCACGTGCGCGTAGGTATTCTTTGCGCCGTTGGCGTGATCCTTCACCGCGACCAGCGCGAGATCGCGCTCGGTCATGCCGTACTTCTCCATATAAAGCCGCGTCACCATGCCGGCGAACCCCGGCAGTGTGAGCCCCATGTTGTACTCGGCTTCCTTGTGCGCCATGGTGGCGACGATGTCGGTCGACTCCCACCCGGTGACCGAGCGCATTACCTCTCCGGCCGCCACCAGCACGACGTCGGCCAGGCCGGATGCGACGGCCATGTAGCCGAGCTTCACCGCGCTTGCCCCGGAGGCCGGCCCGTTCTCGACGAGCTCGGCCGGACAGGGCTCCATGTCCATCCGGCTGACAAGCGCGGAGGCGACGGCGGTCTCGCGGTTGAACAGCCCGCTTGCCATATTGCCGACGAAAACCTGATCGACCTCTTTGCGCAGGCTCAAGCCGCCGGCGTCCTTGAACGCTGCGTTGACCGAGTATCCGATCACGTCGACGACATCGTATTCGCTGGAGTTCCCGAAGCGGCAGTGCCCCGCACCGACTATGCCTACGCGTGCGGCCATCAGCCGTTCCTCTTCCACCCGGGCAGCTGCACGTACTCATTCGGCATGATGAGCTTGCCGGCAGTGGCCAGAAGATCCTCGGCGACCGGCCGTGAACCGGTGCACTTTGCATCCTTGACCGCGTCCCACAGCTTGCGGGTAAGCACGAAGGTGGGCACACCGCCGAGCTCGTGGCGGACTGCCGGATACTGCGACGAACGGTCCTCGAGCTCGTACTCGATCATCCAGCGCTTGAACCCGATGGGGCTCTCCGCGACGATCCACACCTCATCCTCCTTGAGGTACTCCAGGTGGTGCTCCATCTTTGCCGCAAACAGCTGGGCTCCAACGCGCAGCCCGCGCTTGATTGCGAGGGTGTGCAGGCTCATTCCCACCTTGCTGTCCACGTGGCGGCTGGTCACGATGCCGGCGATCTCGCCGTTGATCGTACCGACGAGCGTAAACATGTTTGCGATGCGATAGCGAAACCAGGAAAGAATCTCATTGTACATGCGCGTCGCGACCACGTCGTAGTAGTCCTTCGCAACGCCGATGAGCGGATAAACTGTACCGAGCAGCGCCGGCGTGTCTTCGCGTTTGCACTCCCGTACGACCATGAGCTCGCCGGAAGCGAGCGTGATGACTTTTGCCGGGTAGGGCGCCATCTGCGCCTCAGGCGGCCTCAGTTTCTTTTCCAGTTCGTCGATAGCCATTCTATTCTCCTCACGCGTGATACCGCGCGCACATGACGCCGGTTATGTCTCGACTGCGCCTGCCCCTACCGGGACTTCTGCGCCTCTTTGTGCAGCCATTCGTTCCGGCCGCCGGCGACGTCGCCGAACTTTGTCAGCTCCGCCTTCTTCTTTTTTTCCATCAGCTTCTCGTACCGATCGTCGTCGACCATTGCCACTATCCGCGAAATGCTCGACTCCCCGTCGACGAACCGCCACGGGAAACAGCCGATGGTTGCACGCTGATTGAGCAGGAGGTCGATGTCGCCGCCCACGCACTCGGCGTGGATAAGCCCCTTGTTGAACATCTCTATGTGCATCAGCTGGTACTTGTCCGGCGCAAAGAGCTCGTCGAGCGATTTGTTATACTTTGATTTAAAATGATCGTCGCACTCCTTCGCCTGAACCGGCATCCAGTCCCGGATTTTGGTGTTCATCGGATGGTCGGCAGAGCCGCAATCCACACCGATCCAGCGAAGCTTCTTCTTTTTTGCCCACTCGGCGAACTCGCGGTCCGGGCCGGGATGCTTGATCATGTAGCGGACCTCATCTGCGGTCGGCTGGTCCCATCCGTACTGGTGGAATCCGGTGTGGATGATGAGGATGTCGCCCTCTTTCACCTCGACGCGGTCCTCCACCATCTTCGACGTGTAGATGTCGTAGTCTGCGCATGCGTCCGACAGGTCTACGATCGCTCCCTCGTGAACCAGGAAATCCATGTCGAGGCTCGCGATATCCTTGCCGGGTGTGTAGAAGTGGATCTCACCGTCGAGGTGAGTGCCAACGTGGTTCGAGTGCGTCACCACCTGGCCGTTTGCGCCGTTCGGCGCGAGGCGCTTGAAATACTGCACCTGGAGCGGAATGTAGGTGGGCCACGGCGGTGTGCCGATGCCAAGGGGGATCGTGAGATCGATGATCTTCATACAGTTACTCCTTTACACTGATTAAGGTCAGTCTATGCGTACTCTTCTGCGAAGGCGGCAAACGCCTCTTTGAAGCAGTTCTCCGGCGGTTTGACGAGCCCCGCGCCGACCTGGCCGACACCGGCTTCCCTGTGTGCGATTCCAGTGTTGATTGCGGGAAGCACGCCGGTTTCGACCACCTTGCGGACGTCGATCGCCGTCGGGGTACCGCGGAAATCCAGCGCCGGAATCCGGTAGACGTCGTTCTCGGTGACCGTTATCTCGTACATTCGCCGCGTCACCGCAAGGGCGTCTTCCGGGGTCCCACCGACGAACTGGACTATGGCCGGCGCCGCCGCCATCGCGAACCCACCGATTCCCGTGGTCTCGGTTATGACCGAATCGCCCATGTCCGGCGCCGCGTCGTCCGGTCCGTAGCCGGGGAGATAGAGCCCCTCCACCATCGAAGCGGGCCCGGTGAACCAGCGGTCCCCGAGACCGGAAATCTGAATACCGAAGTCCGTGCCGTTGCGGGCCATGGCAACGATCACCGTGCTGCCCTCGATGTTCCGCGCCGCGTCGACCGTGCACTTGCAGGCCGGCATGGAGAGGTTGAGGAAGAAGTGGTCGTTCCCGTTCATGAAATTGAGCACCTTCGCTATGCGTTCCGGGCTCTCCCCGAGCTGAACGAGGAAGGGCGCAAACTCCCGGATGATGAGCGAAGTGCCCGCCCGATTGCGATTGTGCCCCTCGTCACCCATCTGCAGGATCTGCGCGATGATATTCTTCATGTCGAGGGGACCGTGGAGCGCGAGCGCTTTCTTGAGAATCGGGGCAAGATCGGACTCGATCCATTTGAGCCGTTCGATAACCTCCGGCGAGAAGGCTCCGTAGCGCAGTACCTTTCCGAGCCCCTCGTTGAAGGTGCAGTATGCACGGTTTCCGAACTCTCTGTTTTCGAGTACCCAGACGGGCATGCTCGCCGTGACGACTCCGGCCATCGGACCGACCGCCGAATGGTGGTGGCAGGGGTCGAAAGTGATCTCTCCCGACGCCGCGAGCCGTTCAGCTTCGGCGCGGTCGGCGGCGAGCCCCTCGTAGATCAGTCCGCCGATGACGGCACCACGAACCGGCCCGCACATTCGCTCCCAGGTCACCGGAGGTCCTGCATGCAGAATGGTCTTCTTCGTCATGCCGGGGACAACATCTCCGGCAGTTCCGACGTCGACAAGCGTCGGACGTCCCTTCAGAATGCGCTCCGCCGCGGTCCTGTTCGCTGCCTCGACATCGACCCTCGCCCGGGTGTCCAGCCGATCGAGTGCCTCGAGCATGCGCCGGTCGCCGCCGGCAGGCGGCTTCCAGCTCACCTGTACCGCCTCGATGCCCTTTTCCCGAAGGTTAGTCGCAAACGATTCGAGGCCGAGATTGACTACTTTGAGGTCACTTCCGAAAAGATCGAGAACCGGATCCACCGGTGTCTTGTTGCCGCCTTTTGATTTGCTCATCGTGCTGCCGCCTTTTCAATTATCTTCGCAGCCAGGAGCGCCGCTTGATAGTTCGAAGGCATCACCCAGCATCCGGCCGCCTTCAGTTTCGCTACCTGCGAGCTGAATCCCTGGAAATCGCCCGGTGTGCCGATCACCGAAGCGATAACCGGAAGGTAGCCTCCCCGTGATTTCGCCGCCTGCTGCGCCTCGGCAAGTGCCGGAAGAAGCGCGCCGGCAGGGTCGTCATGCGAACCGTAGCCGAGCACGACGTCGACGAGCATAACTGCGATCGAAGGATCGCCGGTTTCAGCGAGGATCCGTTCGGTGCGGGTGCTCGGATCGATCATAGGATGGGGTCGGCCGACGGTGAACACATCGTCTCCGAGATCGACGATCGTGTGTCCCACCGACGTCTTCGGATCCTTCAGCACAAACGCCGGGTCGGCCTGATTGTTCGAATAGACGCTGCCGGTCAGCCTGTGCAGAAGAATCAGCGCCTCGTCTGCGACGGTGCCCCCCGTGTAATACCCTCGCAGAAACTTCTGCGAGCCTGAAAGCCGGCCCGCCTCGCGCTCGGCGATTTCGTCAAGCGACTGCTCGTCCCCGCCGCGTACCGCCGGGTCGAGCTGCGTTCCGTTCACCAGCTCCACGGCCTGGGCTGCAGTGTCCTCGAGGCTCACCGCGTATCGAACGTTGCCCGGAAGACTTCCCGCGCCAGTCGCGTCGAGCCCGACAAAGTGAACTACCGCAGGTTTACCCGACGAACCCAGCGCCTCGAGCACCTTCGCCGCGACGTCGGGTGCCGGCGGTTTCGAGATAACCGCCAGCACGGAGGTAGCCGGATCCTGAGCGAGGGCGGCGATGCTCATGAGCATCGTAATCCCGCCGACGCGCGCGTTCTTCAGGTCGCGTCCGCCGGTCCCTATGCCCTGACTGACCCCGGAGCCGTACCTGTCCACCAGACAGGTGACCTCCTGCAGTCCGGTTCCGGCTGCAGCAACGACGCCGACCGGGCCGCGCCTGACCACGTTCGCAAAACAGATCGGCGAACCGTTGATAATTGCCGTGCCGCAGTCAGGCCCCATCACGAGAAGGCCCTTCGACCGGCCGAGCTCCTTGAGCGCGATCTCCTCTTCAAGACTCACGTTGTCCGAAAAGAGCATGACGTGAAGTCCCCGCTCCAGAGCTTTGCGCGCCTCGCGGGCGGCATAATTGCCGGGAACCGAGATAATCGCGAGATTTGCGCCGGGCAATTCCTCCACGGCTCCGTCGATGCTCGGCGGCTCGAAGGCGCCGGCCGCGCCACCAACCTTCGATTTCTTCCTCGAAAGCAGTTCGCCCGCTGATGTGAGGGCGGCATCGACGTCCGAAGAGTCCGCGCAATCCACGGCCATGATCAGATCGTTCGGCGTCGCCCCGTCGAGCTCGGCCCCGGCATAACCCTGAGACCGAACCAGTTCGAGGTTCATATCGGTGCCCATCGCCACTACGGCGTCGATGACGCCGGCCTGTTCCTTCAGTCTCTTGGTGAGAGACATCAGAAAGATCGAATCGAAATAGGAGTCCTTGCGGACGGTCGCCTTCTTCACAGCGTACTTCCCGGGTTATATGATTGGTGTATGTCTCATTATATACTGGATTGTATACAAGTCAAACGAATTCGGCCCAACCGACCACATTTTTGCCGCGGCAACGATAATGTGGCGGCCGTCCCGAAGGCTTAGCTGTCGGAAGGCTCTTCGGTCAGATCGTGGACGGAGATGGGACGCTTGAGGATTGTCGCCCGCACAGTCTGGAGCCAGCGGTCCGGCATCGGTATCCGGAACACCGCGTTGAGCTCCGCTTCGTCTGCGGTGACGAACCTTATGGAGATTGCCTTCTGATAGAGCGGTTTGCCCTTGTGAAACTGGACTATCTCAATTCCACGCATCTGGGCTGCCGGAATGTGCAGCTCGCGCCTGCCGAATCGTGCATGGTAGTAGATGCCGTCCTTCAGGAGCACGAGCGCTCCGGAGCTTCTCGCGGGGCCGCCCGGTTCCGAGGAGAGTCCGAAATAGCTCACGCCAAAGCTGGTGGCTACGATGCGATCCCGCGGAAACATCCGCTCGATCCGGCGCGACTCCGCCCGGCGCGAAAGCACCAGAAACGCGATGATCGCGAAGAGAGTAAGCGACAGGATGAGCCATTCCAGGCTGGTGATACCGGTGGATGAGGGCATGTTACAGCCTCGATAGATGCTTCAGCACCCGGTGCTTCGCGATGAAATGGAGCGGGCCCTTCGTACTTCCAATCTCTTTCAGAAACGAAAGAGCGATTTGCTCCTCACTCCGGCCCTTGCTGCGAAGCTTGTGGATGTACTCTACGTTCGCTTCGAGCATCGAGCGCAGTGGGCTCTCCCGCCTCACGGTGAAAAGGGTTATCGCCAGACCGCCGACCACCGCTCCGAGCCCGAGCGCGATCGACACGTCGTAGGACGGATCGGCAATCAGGTACCGGAGCAGCGAGTGCGGGTTTCCGGCGTTGAGAATCGTGTAGAAGGTCGCAAGCATTACGACGACGAGAATTCCGTATAGGGTCCACTGGACTGACTGACGCATGATTGTACTCAAGAATGACTGAGATGCAGGCCGGCTTCAACCCCCGGCGGCGGGAGGGTGAAGCCGGAAATGCTTTCTTTCGCAGGCCTTTCAGAAGACCTTGCGCTCCTCACCGACTGCCATCTGTTTCCAGCCGGCTTCTGCCTTTTCCCACGCCTCTTCGGTCGCTTCGCTGTCCCAGACCGACAATCCGCGGTCCTGGCGCGTTGCGCCCGGTACGAAGTTGTCCAGGATCAGGCCGACGATCGCGGTGACGGTCATCGCCGAGGTGAACAGAGCCTGAAGGATGTTCCCCAGAACCTGTGCGAAGCCTCCGGCGGACGACCAGTCGATCGCGTGCGCGGAGAAGTAGGAGCTCATGCTGAGACCCGCGAAGAGACTGATGCCGATGATGAACAGGTTGCGCGAATTGTTGAGGTTTACGAACTGCAGGTTGGAGAGACCGACCGCAGCAATCATGCCGAACAGCCCGACGTACATGGCACCCTTCACCGCATCAGGCAGCGTCGCAAGCGCGGTACTGAACTTTCCGAAGAGCGGAATGACCAGGATGATGATAGCCCCCGCGCGAATAACGCGGCGGCTCGCCACACGGGTCAGACCGATGGCACCGATGTTCTCCGAATAGGAGGTTGTCCCGGCGATGCTCTGAAAGAGACCGGCGATGAAGCAGCCTATGCCTTCGGCGCCGAGTCCGCGGGAGATCATCTTCTCGGTTGGGACCGGGCCCTCGGAAATTCGTGCACAGGAGTAGTAGTCGCCGATCGATTCGATCATCGATGCGATGTATCCGGCGAGCATACCGAAGGTACCGGCCACGAAGATGCCGCCCAGGCTGGGAAATCCATACTTGAACGGAACCATGTGGCGCAGCGTGATCCAGGGAGCCGCACGCATCGCTGCGAGCTTGTCGCCAAGAAGATATGCGCCGTTCGCCGGGTCGATCCAGCCGACCGCCGATCCAAGAAGCGCACAGAGCCAGCCGAACAGCACCGCCAGGAGCACCGGGAAGAGCATGAAGACCCGTGATACCCGGGCGAGGAGCTGCGAAAAGATGACCAGGGCGAGAAGCGTCAGGATCGAGATGACCCAGTTGCTTGCCATCGCAGGTACACCCAGAGCGAACAGTGAGAGCCCGATCATCGTGATCGTGGGCGCAATCACAACGGGGCTGATAGCCCGCTTGATATAGCCCATGAGCCCGGTGTATCCGAGGACGATTTCAAACAGCGAGGCAACCATGATGGCGATTGCGACCTGCTGAATCATGTCCTCCCAGCCGAGGTTCTGAGCACTCACAAGTCCGATTATCGCAAATGTGGGTGGCAGAAATGAAAACGAGCTCCCCTGAATGATGGGAAGCCTGTTGCCGATCGGGGACTGCTGAATCAGGGTAGCAATTCCCATGCAGAAGAAGACCGTCGAGATAATCAACGCCTGCTGTTCCACCGGAACCTTCATCGCACCACCGACGATGAGCGGAACAAGAACCGTTGCTCCGAACATAGTCAGGTACTGCTGGATCCCGAGGAGAAACGCAAGGCCCCACCGCGGGCGACTGCCGATTGGGTAGATGACCCACCCTTTCGGCGCTGATACTACATCACTCATCTGACTCCTCCCTTCCCGGAGATCCGGAACCATCCGCCGCAGACGGTTCAGACCCCGGCCATAGGCCCGGGCATTTCCGTCCGGGTCACTTGTACCGAACCCTTATCTCACCGGTACCGTACCGGAGTTACGCCGCCTGCGCTCCGGATACGGTCCATGAAATCGAAGCGTTGGAGTGCCGGAAGAGACCGTGAAAGGCACCACTGGCAGGAATCGCCAGCTGTCGGAATGCGCCGTGCGAAAACAGCTCCACAGACGGCGCGCTATTCGGTCTGCCATGGATTAGTGGATTATGCTCATCTCCGGCTGTTGACACCATTGTACCAGAACTCCGGCAGGAAGCAAGAAAAATCTGTACACGTGGAATTCTGCCGACGGTTCGGCCGCGTTTTTTTGAATGTGAGATACAAAACTGATGGAATCCTGTTCGACGGAGCTCAGCTCCAGCGAATCACACCCTTCACGTAACCGTCGCGCTTCGATAGCCCGGACTCGAACAGGGGCTGAGCTTCCTCCGGCGAACCAACGTGCGTAACAAGCGGTGAGAGTTCAACCCGGCCGCCGGAAATCAGCGGTACGGACTGGTAGAAGCAGTCGAGAAAGTGGGGGTTCGCACCCGGCGAGGTATTGAGCACCGTGATGCCGCGGACGTGCCAGCTGCCGAAATCGAAGAGAATGTCGTGGTGGTGCCAGGAGAATATCGCGAGGGTGCCGCCGTTTCTGACAAGCCGGTCGGCGAGCCGGAAGGCCGGCTCCACCGCAGCCGCCTCGAACACAAGGTCGTAGCTGCCGTACAGAGACTCGGGGACCGAGCTCCGGTCACCAAGATCGTAGACCTGAACCGGCCCCCGTGATCCGAGCGAACGGGCGTAGTCCAGGCTCTCCGGCCTCATGTCAAAAACAGCTATCTCGGCGGCCGGCGAGATGGCCAGCAGCTGGAGGAGAATGCTGCCCATGAATCCGGAGCCGACCAGCGCCACCTTCATTCCGGGCAGTACGCGGGCGAGGTCCACCGCGTTGACGCAGCACGCCACCGGCTCGATCATCCAGTGTTCCGGGGGCAGGCCATCCTCCGGCAGCGGCACCAGCACCGCCTCATCCTGAATGGCATAGTCGGCCATATGCCCTCCGCCGATCGAGCCGATGTTCGGCGTCTCACGAAGCGCCACCCGGTCACCCGGCTTCACCCGCGTCACGCCCGCGCCCACGGACTCGACGTGTCCCACGCCCTCGTGGCCGAAGTAGAAGGGAAACTTCTTCTGTTCCTGGAAACCGCCGGAGAAGATGAACAGGTCCCAGGTGCAGACGCCGCACGCGTCGACCCGTACCAGTGCCTCCCGGGGACCGGGCGCCGGCAGGTCTATGTTGCGCAGCTCAACCCTCTTCGTATCGGTGTACCAGAGACTTCGGACTTTCATCGGTTCCTCCTGAGCCATCTTACGATGCCCACTTCGCGCAGACAATCCCTCGGCCGGAGCCATCTTTTCCTGCGGTCACCGATGTGCCATTATCTGCATATGAGCGACTCGACCATTCGGAGAATCGCAAACGGCATCGCCGAGCACTTTGCCTCCGCATGGAAGCTGCTCTCTGAGACCACCAACTTTCTCAGCCGCACCCCACTTTTCGATCAGTACGAGAAGATGCTCCGCGAATGGCGCTACAAGCTGCAGCACAATCCGGGCAACTCCGAGCTCATCCGGGATGTGCGTCAGCAGATCATTGCACTCCGGAAAGCGTTGCGCGATCAGGGTTACGATCTCACCCTCGGGTCACGGGATCTGGTTGTCCAGGGATTCCGGAACGACAGCTCGCTCGCCGACGGCTTCATGCGGCTCGTGCTTTTCATCGCCGACGAAAGTGTCTTCTACATCTGTGGACAGGAAAACCACATCGAGCTCTCGGGCCACCTCGAGTCCCAGCTCCAGCGCGCGGGAACGCGCGGTGTCCGCCAGCGTCACTATCTGTGGTACCTCTGGCATAACAACGTGCTCATCCTCTCCGGCGCCGACACCGAAGCAAAGGATGACTTCGAACAGTTTCGTACCTTCGCCGAAGAGAACAAGCTCTTTCTCCTCCAGCGCCTCCGTAAACTGCCCTGAGCCTCCGGATCCGATTGCCTGCTATTTCGTGCGGTAAACCGCCGCGTCACGCGATATTCTGAAGGGTATGAAGAACTCAGAAGCGTATGAAGCGCCGGAAATCACCGAGCGCGTCGAGCGGCATCTTAGAGCGGTGGCCGAATCCTCCGGGCTTCCCCCGGGCGAAGAATCATTCAAACGCATCACCGACAATTGGCTCGAGAAGCGTCGAATGTTCGCGGAGCAGACGAGGCTCCTTGGAATGGAAGTGACCGGGGAGCTCGGCGCTGAAGATCCGCGCGGCGCGATCATGCTCACCTACTCGGGTTCGCTCATAACCGTGGGGCGCACGGGCACCGAAGGCCGCTGGTTCGAGTACGCGAGCATCAAGCTGCGAAACGACGTCCCCGGCTTCGTGAAAGCGGAGGGCGTCTCGGTCCGGCCTCCTGTAAAGACGGACGAGCCGGCGACCTTCAGCGACTGTCCGATCGAACGGAGCTCCGATATTCTTCTGATCGCCGTCTGTCCCGAAGGGGTGCCGGCCGCCGAGGAGGAGACAAGACTGCGCGAAGCATCGGTATTCCTCACCAACGGTTTTGTCAAGCTCAATCGCACGCTTACGCTCCCGGAAGATACCATCGGCCACTTCACCCTGAAGACGATGGTCGACTATCTCGCGAAGAAGCACGGAATGACCCAGGCGTTCGCGCGGGCGGTGCTCAACGACTTTCTGGCGATGACCGAAGCCGGAATGCTCATGGGCGAAAACGTTCCCCTGGGAGGAATCGGACGGCTTCGACTCACCCGACGCCCTGCGCAGAAAGCGCGCCTTGGCCGAAATCCGTCCACCGGCGAGGAGATCACGATCCCGGCCAAACCGGAAACTCTCGTTCCAAAGATGGCGTTCAGCAGGCGAATGAAGGAGCGCGCGGCCGGGGCGCCGCTTCTGGAGCCCGCGGAGTAGGCGGCACTTCAAATAGCCCGACTCAAATACTCATTTTTTCCCCAGGATTGCCCCGGGCCAACTCTTTTTATGTTATGATCTAGTATAGAAATCCTCCTCTGCAACCTATAGCTGGACAGCACAGATGCAACGGATGTCGCGCCGATCTAGAACCGGCTGGCGGCATGTTCACTCGAGACGAAAAGAGAGAACACCGGATGAAAAGACCGTTGCCCACTGTTCGGATGCCGCAGGGAAACCCTGCGACCCTCTTGTGTCGAAAGAGGTCTCCCCTATGAGACGAGCTATCCTCCCTGTCATTGTCCTGGCAGCCGCGGTGTCAGCCGCCTGGGCGCAGGACAAATCGACCTTTTCGCTGGAGCTGCAGCCGCAGTTGAGCCTTCCGATTGGTAGAGACGTCGACGTGTTCACGCTCGGAGGCGGCGGTACGCTCTTTGCCCGCTACACTCCGCCGACGCTTCCCCTCCTCGGGATCAGAGCGGGCGGCGGCTTCGGCATTGTTCCGGTATCGGTCGCTCCCGGAAAGTCGGTATCGGCGGCGACGATGCGACTCTTCTGGCCCTGGGCAGGAGTCGAGGCCGGCTACTCCCCAATACCCTGGCTAAGGCTTTCCGCCTACGCGAGCGGCGGCTACTACTTTGCGAGCCTCGACGCATCGATCCCGAACAACACCGGCTCAAATCCTCTCATAATGGCCGGTGCCGGGGTCGATTTCAGCCTCTCCAAAACTCTCAGCGTCGGGCTGGGCGCGGAATACCGGAACTTCCTCGGACTGTATAATGACGTTGCCTTCAGGATCGGAACCAGCTACCATTTCCAGCCCCAACAGGCGCAGTCCACGACCAGGTACCGGCGTTACCCCGACCTCCTTATCGAGAAGGTCGAGCTCGATCCGATGTTTCCCGTTCTCTTCAAGTACTATGGGGATCATCCTGTAGGTACGGTCCTCGTCAGAAATCGGGGAAAGATCCCTGTCGAGAATCTCAAGGTTCAGTTCTACGTCAACCAGTACATGGACAACCCGACTGTCTCCGTGGAGGTGCCCTTCCTCAAGGGCGGCCAGGAGCTGAAGCTCGACGTACTGGCTCTCTTCAACGACAAAGTCCTGGATATCACTGAAGCGACGAAAGTGCAGGCAAACGTAACGGTTCTCGCGTCGGTGGCAGGGGACCAGTACGGTGACGAGCGGGTGGAGACGCTGCGGATGTATGACCGTAACGCGATTACCTGGGCCGACGACCGCCGTGTTGCGGCGTTTGTGTCGGCGAAGGATCCCGATGTCATGCGTTTCGCGAAAAACGTCGCGAGCGCGGTAAAGGGAAAAGGGCCACTTGTGTTCACCAGCGCTCTCCTCGATGCGGTTGCCCTGCACGGCGCACTTGCGCTGTACGGAGTGAATTATCAGGTCGATCCTTCAACCCCGTACACAGAGTTCTCGAAGGACGGCACTGCAATCGACTACTTGCAGTTTCCCGGTCAAAGTCTGCAGTTCAAAGCCGGCGACTGTGACGACCTGTCGATACTGAATGCTTCACTTCTCGAGGCATTGGGAGTGAAGACAGCTTTCATCACCGTGCCGGGCCACATCTACATGGCCTTCGATTCTGGACTCACGCCCGAGGAAATCCACTCCCGATCCGACAGCCTGAGAAACTACATCGTTCGCGACAACACAGCCTGGATCCCTGTCGAGATCACCCTGGCAAAAGACGATTTCCTGAAAGCGTGGGAAACCGGCGCGCAGGAGTGGCGCCAGGCCGGTACTTCCGCGCACCTTTACCCCGTTCACGATGCGTGGACGCTGTACGAGCCGGTCGGCTTCGCCGATGCGGCATCGGGCATTACCCCGCCGTCGGACTCACGGGTCCTCGAGCTGTTCAACCAGAACATCAAACGCCTGGTCGACCGGGAGCTCGATCCTCAGGTAGCCGCCCTCAAGAGCAAAATGCAAAGCGCGCCGGGCGATCCACGGCTGCTCAATTCACTCGGGGTGCTCTACGCCCGTTTCGGCTATGCCGACAGGGCGGCGACGCAGTTCGAAAACATACTCAAACAGCGCGAGTACTACCCCGCCATCATCAACCTGGCGAACATCCGCTACCTGGACGGCGACATGAGCGGGGCTCGCAATCTCTACCTTCGCGCCGGGAAAATCCGCTCGGATTCCTCGCTCGTCTCTCTCGGCCTTGCGCGAACGAGCTTTGAGCTCGCCGACTACTCAGCCGCAAATCGCTACTACGACAGGCTCAAGTCCGAGGATTCCACCATGGCTGAAAGGTATTCCTACCTTGCAGCCGGCTCGGCCGCGGAGGCCGCGACGCGCGCATCGGATGCGGAAGCCGCGCGAGCGTTGATGCAATGGAGCGAGCAGTGA
>CAZNYW010000055.1:0-2698 GCA_964577375.1 uncultured Spirochaetales bacterium
GCCTTTCAGTTCTTCGCCGTCTGCTCTTCGCGGTGCTTCGCAAGAATCTCAGGCAGTTTCGCCTTCGTAACCTTTCCATACACCTCACCGTTGATCGTAATCACCGGTGCCAGACCGCAGCAGCCTACGCATCGCACCGCCTCTATCGAAAACTCGCCGTCCTCGGTAACCGTGTTGACCCCGATTCCGAGGAGAGACTCCAGCTCTTCGAGCACGTCCTCGTTGCCCTTGAGGTAGCAGGCCGTGCCCATGCAGACCTGCACACGGTTGCGCCCCGGTTTGTTCAGCTTGAAGAAGTGGTAGAAGGTGATGACGCCGTAGATTTTTGCGAGCGGCACGTCGAGGATCTGAGCAAGCCGAATGGCGACCTGGCGCGGGATGTACCCGTACTCCTCCTGCGTTCGGTGCAGGATCATAATCAGATTACCGGGCTTGTCCCGCCACTCATTCACGTACTTCGCGAGACCTTCCGGCAGCTCGACCGGTTCCTTTGTTTCCAGCGGCATAATTCCTCCCCGAATAAGTACCCTTCAACCTGGCTGTTTCCGCACCCGTAGCTGAGCCGGAGAATAATGTTCTGCTTGTTGTTTAATTCATTATAGAATGCTCTTAAAAGTTGTTCAATAGGTTCTATTGCAATTGGTGAGAGATTAATCTACATTAATTGGGTGAATAATGTGAAAAGAGGTGCAATAAAAACCGAAAATACAACGAACCGTGCTACGGTGCTTCGACTGGCTCGATATCTCAGGGTTCTACAGAAGCTGAAAGCGGTCGGCATCGTCAACGTCTTTTCGAACAATCTCGGTGACGCCGTGGCGGTTACACCGGCGATGGTCCGCAAGGACTTCTCGATCCTCGGCATCTCCGGCAACAAACGAGGCGGTTACAACATCGACGTACTCATAGAGGAGCTGCGCCGCGTCCTCGGCAAGACCGACAGCCAGCGGGCAATTCTCATAGGCTCCGGGCGGATAGGCGGCGCACTTCTCGAATACAAGGAATTCGTGAAGGACGGGATCGAGATTGCCGCGGCCTTCGACAGCAACCCGGCGAAGCTCAATCCGGACGGCCGCGTGCCGGTGCTGCCGATGGAGGAGCTTGCAGATTTCGTCTCCCGGAATGAGATTCACATCGGCATCCTTGCAGTGCCCGAATCGGCCGCCCTCCCAGTTTTTGACCTCATGGTTAAAGCCGGAATCCGCGGCTTCCTCAATTTCACGACGGTCGAACTCAAGTGCACCGGTCGCTGCCAATACGAGGAATGCCCGCACCAGTGCATCGTCCAGAATGTGAATATCAGCCTGGAGCTGGAAAGCCTGTTCTACCTGGTCAATCTGAAGGAACGGGGAATGGTCCCATGAGGCCGCTTCCCATCAACACCGATGAGTCTCCATCGTTCGTCCTCGAGCTCATTTACCGGCTGAAGATCCGCAACGTGATGACGACCAAGCTGGTAACTGCCGGCCGGGGGGATTCGCTGCGTTGGGTCCAGAAGCTGATGAAGGAGAATACGATCACCGGGGTACCGGTGGTGGATGGGGTCCGGCTCCTCGGCCTGCTGAGCGTGGACGACATTATCCGCGCGCTCGACGCCGGATACATCGACGAGCCCGCCGAGAAGTGGATGAGCCGCAATCTCATCGTGCTCGAAGACGACATGCCCCTCTCGTTCGGCATCTCCTACATGGAGAAGTACCGCTTCGGACGGTTTCCGGTGCTCAACCGCGGCAACGAGCTGGTCGGAATCGTGACCAGCCGCGACATCATCGTTGCGCTCCTGCTCGAGATAAACAACGAGATGGAGCGGCTCGAGCGCGAAGTGCTCCCGCGCCCGGAGAGCGCAGGCGGAAGGACCCGGCGCGAGTTTTCCACACGCCGCTACGATTTCGAGAATGCCGGCCGCGCCTCGTCGGAAATCAAGCGGCTGCTCAAGGAGCAGGGTGTGGAGCCGGGAATCGTTCGAAGGGTCGCCGTCGCCGCCTATGAGCTGGAGATGAATCAGGTGGTGCATTCGGTGGGTGGAAGAATCACCTTCACCTCAGATGCGGAGGCGGCGGAGGTGGTCGCCGTCGATCCGGGACCCGGCATAGAGGATGTGGACAGCGCGATGCGGGAGGGATTCTCGACAGCCACCGAATGGATCCGCTCGCTCGGCTTCGGTGCAGGGATGGGCCTGCCGAACGCGCGGCGGGTGTCGGACGAGTTCTCGATCGAATCGGAGCCCGGAACAGGGACATCCGTAAGAAGCGTTGTCTACCTGCGCAACAGGAGTTAGTCGATGCGAATAGGTGAGCTTGCGAAGTTGCTCGACGCAGACTGCATTCAGGACCGGTACGAGAACCGCGAGGTGACTTCCGGTTATACCTCGGACCTGTTAAGCGACGTAATGGCGAACGCCAGGGTGAGCTCGGTGCTCATAACGATTCAGGCGCACAGGAACACCGTGGCGGTGGCCACCCTTACCGAGATCGGCGCGATCGTCGTCTGCAACAACCGCCCGGTACCGGACGACATGGTGGATGCCGCCCGGGAGGAGGGTATCGCCCTCTTCAGAACGGGGAGGAATCAGTTCGTGACGTCAGGCGTGCTCTTCGACGCGCTCGGAGAGGTGAGAGACGCTGTTTCGAGCTGAGCTTTCGCGCCCGGCCGCGATATGCCTATCAGGTGGACGACGAGAGTTGAGTAGAGCGACCAC
>CAZNYW010000055.1:2798-29216 GCA_964577375.1 uncultured Spirochaetales bacterium
GCCCGGCCGCGATATGCCTATCAGGTGGACGACGAGAGTTGAGTAGAGCGACCACCGGCAGATCATCGATCGCCGTCGATCTTCACGTGCATTCGTGCCTCAGTCCCTGCGGCGATCTCGAAATGTCTCCCAGGCGGGTTGTCCGGGAGGCGCGCGCCCGCGGCCTCGCGGCGGTGGCCCTTTGCGACCACAACAGCGCCCTCAACTGTGCCCCCTTCCGTTCCGCCTGCCGCGCGGAGGGACTTCTCGGACTCTACGGCCTCGAAATGACTACCCGCGAGGAGCTGCACGTGCTCTGTCTGTTCGCCGAAGTGGAGACCGCGCTCGACCTGGGAGACCTTGTTTTCGCCAGGCTTGCGTCGGGCCCCTACGACGCCGAACGTTTCGGCGATCAGGTGTACGTCGATGAGGAGGAGGTGATCCTCGGCAGCGTGGAGAAGCATCTGATCAGCGCCGTCGACCTGTCACTCGAGGAGGCCGCGCGCGAAACCCGCAGACGGGGCGGCATCTTCATTCCGGCCCACATCGACAGGTCGACCTACAGCGCTAGCTCGCAGCTCGGCTTTCTTCCCGAAGGCGACTACGATGCGGTCGAGGTGACCCGTCCGGGAGCGATTGGCGCAGCCGGGGGCTATCCTGTGGTCGCGTCATCCGACGCGCATTATCCGGCCGATATCGGCATGCGGCATACACTGATAATGACGGACGAGCTGAGCTTCGAAGGTATCAGGGAAGCGTTTGCGGCCGGGCGGTCGACGCCGGTCTTCGCTCGGGCACCCGGCCCGACACGGTGAACGGTATACAGCGACCGGTGCGCGCGGTCGCTAACCTACGTGGTCGGGAATGTGAAGGATCTCGCGCGGCTTGCTGCCCTGCTGAGGTCCGACGACGCCGATACGCTCCATCTCCTCGACGAGCCGCGCCGCGCGGTTGTAGCCCACCTTGAGTCGCCGCTGGAGATAGGAGGCGGAGGCCTTCCCCGCCGACACGACGATGTTGATCGCCTGCTCCATCAGCGGGTCCTCGAGATTCTCCTGCAGATAGGTGTCGTCGTCATCCTCGATGAAGATCTCGTCGTCGATGTAGTCGGGCTCGCCGAGCGTCTTCACGTGGGCGACGATCCGCTCCACCTCTTCCTCGGAGACGAATGCGCCCTGCATCCGGAACGGAAAGGGATCCCACGCCGATGCAAAGAGCATGTCGCCGCCGCCGAGCAGCTTTTCGGCGCCGCCTGAGTCGATGATGATGCGCGAATCGATCTTGCTCGCAACCATGAAGGCGATCCGCGAGGGTATGTTGGCTTTGATCAGGCCAGTGATGACGTCGGTGGAGGGACGCTGGGTTGCCAGCACCAGGTGAATTCCGACCGCGCGGGACATCGCCGCGAGCCGCGCCACCGTCGATTCCAGCTCCTTGCCCGTTGTCGACATGAGGTCTGCGAACTCGTCCACCACGATCACGATGTAGGGGACCTGCTCGGTCGCAAGATTGCGCTGCCTGACCCGGTTGTTGTAGGAGCGAATGTCGCGTACGCCCAGTGAATCGAGGAGCGAATAACGGCGCTCCATCTCGTAGATGGCATACTGCAGCGCCTGGAAGGCGCGCTTCGGATCGGTGATCACCGGCGTAAGAAGGTGGGGGATGTCGTTGTAGAACTTGAGCTCGACGATCTTCGGATCGATGAGGATCAGCTTCACCTCGTCGGGCCGTTTGCGATAGAGCACCGAGCATATGATCGAGTTCACGCACACCGACTTTCCCGATCCCGTGGCACCCGCGATGAGAACGTGCGGCATCTTGGTGAGATCGACGATCTGCGCCTCGCCCGGAATGTCCTTGCCGATTGCAACGGGAATGTGGACTTTCGGGTCCCAGAACGACTCCTGGCTCACCAGCTCAGCGAACGAAACTATCGCCCGGTGCCTGTTCGGAATCTCGATGCCGACGGCGTGCTTTCCCGGAATGGGAGCAACAATGCGCACGCTCTGCGCGGCGAGCCGCAGCGCGATGTTGTCTGCGAGGTTCACGATCTTGGCGAGCTTGACCCCCGGCGCCGGCAGGATTTCGAACATCGTGATGACCGGTCCCTTGCGGATTCCGGTCACTTCGGCCTGTATCTGAAACTCCTCGAGCGTATAACGGAGAATTTCTGCCGACTTCTTTGTCTCCTCGTCGATTTCCCAGTACTGCCCGTCTTCGTATTCGCTGAGGATTCCGGCGATGGGCACGCGATACTCCCGCGCTCCACGGCCCCGGGACTTTCCGGGCTTCCTTTTCAGGCCTGGTTTCGGCTCGTCCGCCTGCGTGCCGTTGCCATCCAGAATCCTGCCGTTGTGGAAGAAGAAGACGTCTCCCTCGGGGTCTGCGTCGGCCTCAGATTCCGGTGCGGGCTCAAGTTCGTCTTCCTCGATGTCGGGCGCCGGCGCGAAATCGAACAGCCCGCCCTTCGCAACCGGCTCGTTTTCCCCGGCCTCCTCCACTTCGACCTCGATCTCCTCGATTTCGGCCGGCTCCTCGGCATCAGCCGGATCCGAGAACGGAGCCGACAGAAGCGCCGTCGGCCGCGCCGGCTCATCCGTTGGCCCGTCTGACTGCCCGTCCGTTTCCGATTGCCCGTAGCCGGCACGATAGCTCTCTTCGCTGTCCCGGCCCGCCCTCTGCCTCGCGGCGGGTTTGCGCCGCAGCGGCCGGAGGCCGGCGGCCACCGCTATCAGTACCACCTCCACGAGGAGCAGCACCAGACAGAGGATCATCCCGCCAAGCGGGGTCAATGCTCCCGCCACCGCGGCGGCGAGAGGACCCTCGGAAGCCGCAGCGGCCCCGGCCTGCCTGATTACACCGAGCTGCAGGAGAAGGCTCAGGGTAAAGAAGGGAAGCACGCTCAAATTGAGCACGATGAAGGACGCACGCCGGAATGCCGGACGAAGCAGAAAGAGTCCGGAGGCAATTACGTAGGCCGGAACAAACAGGCCGGCGATGTGAAATGCACCAAAGAAGAAGCGGCCCGGAATCGCCGCGAGAAGGATGAGAAAGTCCTCCTCCGGCGCGCCGACGAGGGCGACCAGGCAGGAGACAAGGAGCATCGCACCCACAAAGAGGAGGAGTCCGCCAAAAAGATATGACATGCTGTGGTTCGGCCGCACGTGAGATGTTCCTTTCACACTCCATTATCGGAGCGTCGAAAGGCTCTCTTGAGGGCCCGCGCGGCCGATGGCGCTACTGCCCTGAGCCGGCCGACATGAGATCGGGGAAAAAGAGACTCACGACCGAAGAAAGCGGCTTTCCATCGTAGAGGTAGGCGTAGTAGACCGCCGAAACCAGCACCTTTCGGATGTAGGAGCGGGTTTCGGGAAGCGGAATCGACTCGTGGAAGAGCAGGAGCGACGGGACGTCGCGGCTCCTCCGCCACTGACGAACCCGTCCGAGTCCGCCGTTGTAGGCAGCCAGCGCCAGCACCGGTTCGTGGAATCGGTCGAGCAGATCACGCAGGTACCAGGCCCCGATGCTCAGATTGGTGGCCGGGTCGGCAAGATCCGGCGAGTGCAACCCCATTCTTCGGGCCACGTCTGCCGCCGTGTCAGGCATGAGCTGAGAAAGGCCGATCGCCCCGGCATGTGAAGAGACGCTCGATTCGAAGTAACTCTCCTCGCGGACGACGGCGTAGAAGAGCGCATGATCGAGATGCTGCTTGTTGATCGCCTGATCCATTTCCACGGGATACGCGTGCGGATAGAGCAGCTTCGCCTCGCGGGAACCCAGCAGGAAGTCGGACTTCGACCGGGCCAGATCCATGGTGCGCAGCGATTCGGTTACGCGATCGCGCCCCGCAAAGTCGCCGGCAGCAACATCAAGAGTCTGTTGGGACAATCTCGGCCACAGCTCTCGAATTTCGCTGTAGCCCTCGTCGAGAAGACCATAGGCGAAATAGCCGCTCACGAGCCGGTCCGCGTCGCCAACCGTGTGGCCCGCGGTGGCGGCCGGTTGCGATCCGGTCGATGCTGCACCCGGGATGGCACCTGAATCGGAGAGCTCCATCACGCTGCCGTCGGTCTGCGGAACCCCGAGCTCATCCAGGGCCGCCGCCGCAACGAAACGATAGAAGAGGTCGTCACTTTGCCCCGCTGCGCTTTTGAGCAGCGCGACGATCACCGCTCGCATCGACTGCGAACCGGAAGCTGCGTCGACCGAATCACCAAGCATTGATCTGAGCATCGCCGGCTTCGGCCGGTAGAGTCCCTTGTCGATTGCCTCTGCGAGAACCACTCCAAAATCTGCGGCCGCACCCTGCTCGCCTGATTCAGCGAGGACAGCATAGACCTCCGCGACAGATTCCCACTGGTGTTTCTGCACGAGCGTCGAAAGCAGCTCCTCCTCGGTATCCGAAAAATAGGCCGAATCGGAAATGCCGGGAAGATAGCGTGCAAGCGCCGAGGCAGCCGATGCCGGAGCGGCATGGAACTCGCTATCGAGCAGGTACCAGATCACCCGGTCCCGGCGGCGCGCGTCGAACCAGTGCGTGTTGTTGGCTGCGATGAGAGCGTAGGAAGCTCGAAGAACGCGGAGCGCGTCCTGGTACCTGCCGGCGCGGTAGTAGAGCCGCCCGGCGTTGTCGAGCGTCGCGATCCTGGAATCCCCGACAAGCTGCAACGAAAGCCTCTCGAGACGCGCCGCGCCGCGCGAGAACTGCCCAAGCAGGCTGTAGGTTCTCCCCACGTCCTCGATCGTGTCCGGAGAAAGAAGCGGAGTCGGATCCGGCTGTCCGGCGGTCTTCGACGGAGAGGCGTCCTTCAGGTCCATCAGCTTCTCGTAGGCAGCAAGCGCTTCATGGTAGTTGCGCTGGCTCTGCTGGTACTTCGCCTCGATGAGGAGCTTCTCTGCTTCACTGAAGGCCGTATAGAGCTGCTTGCGGTACTGGAGGAAGATGTAGAGACGCGCATGTATTTCCGAGGCCGGATATCGTTCGAAGACGTCGAGTGTTGCCTGCTTCCAGTCCGGCGCCCCGATCCTTGCGGAAGCGGCTGCACGCCACAGGGCAGGGCTGCCCGCGTCGACCAGCTGGCGGACCGCTGCATCCCGAAGCGGTCCCGGCCCTCCGTCCTTCAAGAGCCGGTCTACCGCTGCAATGGTATCCTGGTCCCGCTCGAGCCAGTAGAGCGCCTTCGTCCGCAGCACGGCAAAATCCTGCGAATCAGGATAGTTCGCGGCGAGCTCCTTCCCGAGATCCGCTGCCTTCTGGTACTGCTGGTTGTCGAGGAAGTTCTCGATCAGCGCAAGCCCGGCCGCGCGTCTCCACGGCTCGCCGCTCCTGTCCACAGCGAGCTTCAGCATCTCCTGAGCCTGCTGTTCCATCCCGAGGTGCTGAAAGATGAGCCCCATGTAGAAGGGTGCACCGTCGCCGAGGCTCAGAATCTGTCCGGAGCTCAGGTGACTGTAGTCGAGACCACGCAGGAAATCGTAATCGCCGTGATAGAGCTTCGACGCGAATTGTCCCCGGTCGAACCCCCACACCATTCGATTGGCCGCACAGCCCGAGCCTAACAGTGCCAGCACGAGTGCCAGAATACGGAACGAAAAAATCACGATCTGCCTACGAGTAAGAATTGCCGGCTCCTCTCATCGGGTCCAAGGCTCATGGTGCTCAATCGACCAACGCACACCGTACCGCTGCCGCGCAACGCGTCAGCCGGGTAGTCTCACTGCTCCGCACAGGTGCCCGATCGTCGGAGCGAACAAAGACGGTCTCACGATCGAGAGAAGCTGCGGAATCGGCGAGGATCGCATGCTGCGAAAGATGAGGTAGGCCACGATTCCGAGTATTAACAGACTCAGGACAACATAGGCAACGAAGAGCAACGGACTCACCCTGGCCGGCCGCCTGACCTCCGGTCTCGCGCCTTCCTCTTCGGCGCGCTCTTCGGCCGTCAGGTCGTCCGAATCTGCGGCATCCGGAAGGTCGAGCGCCTCATCGAAAGTCGAATCGATCAGCCCGGCGTCAAGCTCGGCGGCCATGGGATCTTCGAACAGCGAGGACTCAAGCATCTCCTCTTCCGGAAGATCCCACCCGTCCTCCCCGGAACCGGGCAGATCGAGCAGACTGACCGAGAGGCTCTGATACTCTCCGCTCACCGGGTCGCTCAGAGTGGCGTTCAGGTTGCCCGCCGCGTCGATTCCGGCAATGAGTATCATTTCGATTGTGGCGTCATGCTCAGTTTCAGCAGGGCCCTCGATGTGGAGCGCCCCCACATATTCGGCGCCCTCCCCGGACCTCGATGAGGCGCGGTAGAGATCCACCTTGACGACGCTCTGATCCTTGCGCGCGGGTGAGAGAACGAGGCGCTTTTTCGCGCCGGTATCGTTGGTATCCAGTACCGGGTAGAAGTCTCCGTTTGCGATCTTGATGCCTACGATTGATTTGTCCACGAGTCCTCCAGCCCGAAAGCTGCGGGAAAAGCGTATGGATTTCCCCTGCCTTTGTCAACGCGTTGCTGCTGCCACGCCGACAGGATGTCCCCGGGATCCGGTCTCGAAGGGGTTTACAGCAGCCTGCGTGACAGCCGGTTTCCTTGACACTGCGTACGGGCGCCGTGATAATGGCCGCATGCCCGAGTCGTTTGCAATCGTACTTGGACTGATCATTCTCATCGCGGTGCTTCTGGTCGTTGCGATCTTCCTTTTTGCATTCCGCCGCGGTGACCGCGACAAGGGGACGCACGGACTTCGTGCTCGCGACCGGGAGGCGGTAGTACGGGAAGCGAACCGCCGGCTCGCACAGAATCCGAAGGATCCGGAAGCGCTCACCATCCTCGCCGATCTGTACTACAACGAGGAGGCGTGGGAGAAGGCGCAGAAGACCTACGCGCTTCTGATGAATCTCTGCGCAACCAATCCGGAGCTGGACGAGTTCAGCATAACGCTCCGTTATGGACTCTCGGCCATCCAGCTGAACAATCTCGAAGAGGCATACAAGGGACTGGTCCTTGCGCGGACGCTGCGGACCGACGTCTTCGAGCTCAATTACAATCTCGGCTACCTCGAATACCGCAAGCGTTCCTACGAAAAGGCGGTCGCGCTGCTTACCGCCGCGCGGGAGGTCGAACCGGAGCATCTGGACACGCAGAAGTACCTCGGTCACTCGCTCTATCGGGTGCGGAAGTACAACGAGGCGCTCGCCGCGATGCGCAAGGTGATCGATCAACGGCCGGACGACAGAGAAACGCTGTTCGTCATGGCCCAGTGCTACTACGAGCTCGGCCAGACGGAGCAGGCGATCCGTCTCTTCTCCCACCTCCGGGCCGACCCTGCGCTCGGGCCGCAGGCCTGTCTTCACGCGGGAACGCTCCGCATGAACTCGCGGCAGTATGAACAGGCACAGATGGATTTCGAGATCGGTCTGCGGCACCAGGATGTGAAGCCTGAGGTCTCGCTCGAATTGAAGTACCGCCTGGCCGCCGCATACAGCAAGACGCAGGAAATCAACCGTGCGCTGCCCCTGCTCAACTCGATCTATTCGGTGAACCCGGGCTACAAGGACGTCGGCGCGCAAATTCAGCGGGTGAAGGAGCTTGCGAGCAATCAGAACCTGCAGACCTTCCTGCTCTCGCCGGTCTCGGACTTCGTAACGCTTTGCCGGAAGGTGGTTTCCGGATACTTCCCGCAATCGAAGGTGAAGATCACCGACATCACCGTCACCAAGAACGAGTACGCAGACATTCTCACCGACGTCGAAACAACCACCTGGCAGGACATCATCCTCTTCCGCTTCATCCGGACAAGCGGTGCTGTTGGGGAGCTTCTGCTGCGCGACTTCCACTCGAGGTTAAAGGACGTGAAGGCGGGCCGCGGACTCTGTCTCACTGCCGGATCGTTCACCGAGGAGGCGAACAAGTTCGTCGAGGCGCGGCTGATCGATTTGATCGAAAAAGAGGAGCTTCTTACGATTCTGAACCGGTCAACCTGATGGACCGGCGTCCGCGTGGCGGCGGGCAAGCACCAGATGCCGCTCCTCGTCGAGAAACGGCACCTCGATTCGTTCCACCGTTTCAACAGAAAAAGCAGAACAGAGCGATCCTATCTCGGCGTCAATGGCCTTCCTGGTGCCCTTGTAAGCAAGAAGCGGCCCGCAAGGCGCGACGACGGAGGAGAGGGTCCGCACGACCTGCTCGTTGAAGGGTCTGAACGCGCGGAATACGACGCCGGAAAAGGCGCGCGAGATGCGCGCGATGTCTCCTTCGTACACATCCACACGGTCACTAAGCCGCAGTACGGCGACCACACCGCGCAGGAAGGCTGCGCGCTTTCCGGAGCGCTCCACGAGGGTGAAGCGCCGCTCCGGCAGGAAGATCGAAAGGGGAATTCCCGGGAAGCCGGCTCCGCTTCCAATGTCTGCCCACTCGAGCGTCTCGATCCGGCGGAACATGGGAACGGCGGCAAGGCAGTCCAGAACGTGGCGCTGAACGAGCTCGTGCGTGTCCCTCACGCGCACCAGGTCGACGCGCCGGTTCCACAGCTCGACCTCCGACAGGTAGAGCTCCAGAAGCTTTCGCTCGCGCTCGTCGGCGGCGAGTCCTATCGCCCTGAGACCGTCGGCGAGCAGGGCATAGGGGTCTGCAGAGGTTTCACGGCGTGTCATGGACTCTGTCGGCTGCGCCGGCATCGCCCGCCCGGACGTTGCGTCCGAGCAGCACGATGAGAACGGCGACGTCCGAGTTGCGGACGCCTGCGATGCGGGAGGCCTGACCGACCGACATCGGCCTGATCTCTTTGAGCTTTTCGCGCGATTCGTTGGAAATTCCGTCGATCCGGTCATAGTCGAAATCAACGGGGATGCGCATGGTTTCGAGCTTCTGAAAACGATTGACCAGCTGCTCCTGCCGGACCACGTAGCCCTCGTACTTCACGTCGAGCTCCACCTGCCTGAGCCAGTCCACCGGACGTCCGTCGCCTATGACCGGCTCGAGCTCGGCAAGCGTCTCGAGGCTCACGTCCGGATTCTTGAGAATCTGATAGAAGGTCTTTCCAACGAAACGCGAAAAGGAGGCGGAGGTGCCTCCGCGGCTCTCGACGCGTGCGGTATCCTGCTCGAGGAAGCACCGTTTGTGAAGAAGCTCCTTTATCTCCTCGATATTCCGTTTCTTTTCGACAAATCGCTCGTACCTTTCGGCGGAATGAAGACCGATCTGGTGCCCTTTTTCGAAGAGTCGCATGTCGCTCGAATCGTGGCGAAGCGAAATCCGGTGCTCGGCGCGCGAGGTGAACATGCGGTAGGGTTCCTTTGTGCCGAGCGTGACAAGATCATCGACAAGCACGCCAACGTAGGCCTCCGCGCGGCTGAGCACGAGCGGCTCCCTGCCCTGAAGCGATAGCGCCGCATTGATGCCGGCCACAAGTCCCTGAGCTGCCGCCTCCTCGTATCCGGACGAGCCGTTCGTCTGACCGGCCACGTAGAGCCCGCTCACCCGCTTCGATTCGAGGGTGGGATAGAGCTGCGACGGGTCTATGTAGTCATACTCGACTGCGTAGCCCGGCCTCATGATCTCGGCATGCTCGAGCCCGGGAATCGTGTGAATGAACTCGGCCTGCACATCCTCGGGCATCGATGATGATATGCCGTTGAGGTACATCTCGTCCGTCTCGAGCCCCTCCGGCTCGACAAAGATCTGGTGGCGCGTCCGGTCCGGAAACTTCACCACCTTGTCCTCGATCGAAGGGCAGTAGCGTGGACCGGACCCGATGATTTTGCCGGAATAGAGCGGTGACCGGTGCATGTTGTCGCGAAGAACCCGGTGTGTCGCCTCGTTGGTATAGGTGATGTAGCAGGGCAGTTTCGGCCGGTTCACCATCTCGTGCGAGAAGCTGAACGGCACAATGTCATCATCTCCGAACTGCGGCTCCATGCGGTCGAAATCGAGGGTGGAGCGGGCAACCCGCGCAGGCGTGCCGGTCTTCATCCGGCCCAGCCGAAATCCGAGCCGGGTCAGACAGGCTTCGAGCCCGTGGGCGGCCGGCTCGCCGAGCCTGCCGCCGGACATGGTGAACTCCCCTATAAAGAGCTTTCCGTTCAGAAAGGTTCCGGTGGTTAGAACTATCCGTTTCGCGCTGAATCGACGGCCGCGCTCGGTGACGACGCCCTGAACGGCGCGGTCGGACGAGTCGAGCACGATGTCGGTCACCGTGTCCATGAAGAGGTGCAGGTTGTTCTGCTTCTCGAGGGTCTTCTTCGCGAGCACCTGGTATCCGAGCTTGTCGGCCTGCGCGCGGGGCGCCTGCACTGCGGGGCCTTTGCTGCGGTTCAGAACCCGGAACTGAATCATGGTGGCGTCGATGAGCCGACCCATTTCGCCGCCGAGCGCGTCGATCTCCCGCACCATGTTGCCCTTCGCGAGTCCGCCCACGGCCGGATTGCAGGACATCTTCCCGATGCAGTCGAGGTTTTGCGTTATGAGAAGCGTGGAGAAGTCGAGCCGCGCGAGCGCGAGGCCCGCTTCGATCCCGGCGTGTCCCCCGCCGATTACAATCGCATCAAAATCCATAGAAGGCAATGGTAGCAGTGCAGGATGAGGAAATCAATTGTGCTTACGGGCTATTCGTGGGTTATCCGCCGCGCCCTGCGCCTACTTGCCCACGCAGAATCCCGAAAAGATCGCGTCGAGCACATCCGCGGAGGTCACCTCACCGGTAATCTCGCCGAGCGCGTGGAGCGCCTCCTGCAGATCCAGCGCCACCACGTCCAGCGGCATCCCCTGTTCGACGCTCGCGCGGACTCGCTCGAGCGATTCCACCGCGCTGTCGATGAGCTGTTTCTGCCTGAGCGAGTCGATCACCGCCTCACCCTCACCGAGACGTACCCCGCCCGAGATATCCGCGTAGAGCCTTTCGTGCAGCTCATCGAGCCCCTCCCCAGCGGCGGCGCTCAGGGGGACCCACCCCTCAGGAACCGGTTTGGTCCCGGCGAGGTCGATCTTGTTCCAGAGCCGAATGATGTGCTGCCCTTCGGAAAGTGCCGCCAGATTTTCGTCGTCTTCGGGGGAGATCCCGGCGGTCGAATCCACCAGGTAGAGCACACAGGCGGCGTTTTCGATGAGGACCCGGCTGCGCCTGATCCCCTCGCTCTCGACCTCCTCGGCGGAGGCGCGGAGCCCGGCCGTGTCGTAGAGCCGGATCGGTATACCTTTGAGAACGATGTTTCCCTCGATGTAGTCCCTGGTGGTCCCGTGCACGTCCGATACGATCGACCTGTCGGCGCGCAGGAGGAGGTTGAAGAGCGACGATTTTCCGGCGTTGGTCCTTCCGGCAACCGCGACGCGCACGCCCTCCTGGTAGAGCCGGCCGGCGCTGTAGGTCGAGGCGAGGCGGCGAAGCTCCACCCCGCACGCGTCGATCGCTTCCGCCTTTACCGGTGCAGCCTCGATCTCGTCCTCGGGATAGTCGAGCTGGACTTCCACAGACGCGAGCATCTGGAGCAGCTGGTTCTTGACCCGGTCGATCCACGCCGTGACCGAGCCTCCGAGCCGGTCGAGCGCGAGCGCCTGCGCGGTATCGGTGCGTGCGTTCACCAGCTCCTGCACCGCCTCCGCGCGGGTAAGATCGAGCTTGCCGTTCAGAAATGCGCGCATGGTGAACTCACCCGGCTCAGCCTGGCGGAAGCCGTGCCGGAACAGGAGCGCGAGGATGCGTTCGATTCCGGGGAGGCTGCCGTGGCAGTAGATCTCGGCACTCTCCTGTCCGGTGTAGCTTCGCGGGGCCCGGTAGACGGCAATCATCACCTCGTCGACCCGGCTTCCGTCCGCCGCGATGAAACCGTGATGCAGGGTGTTCCCTGAAGCCGCAGACAGCTCGCCTGCCTCCGAAACGAGCGGTGCGAGACGGGCAATGCAATCGTTCCCGGAAAGCCGGACCACTGCCAGAGCGGACTGCGAATAGGGGGTGGCGAGGGCCGCAATGCAATCTGTAGATACCTGATCGGCGCTGGTCGGCATACGCGGCAAACATACGGCATCTGTCGGCTGTTTTCAAGCAAGCATTTTGTCGCTGCCAATTCACAAACGGTATTGAAAGGGCTATTCTCTATTCAGGGAACGGACATGGACGAAAACACCAACCTTTCGGGGCTCGATCCCGAGTCCGCCAAAGACTATGTGCTTCAATACATAGTCAGTCTCAAACGGGTACAGCAGCGCCGGGAACAGCTCCGGCAGGAGTTGAAGCTGTGGAGCGACCGGGCCGGCCTGGCGGCGGAGAAGGGTCGCGAAGACCTCAAGGAGCAGGCGCTCGCAAAGTGCAGAGAGGTGGCGGCCACTGAACAGCAGATGGCAGCAGAGGAGCGCAGCCTCGAGCTGGACATTCAGGACATGAAGCGCCAGCTCGAGATGATCCGGCATCAGCCGGTCTCTTCGATCAACACTGATCTGCTCCTGGCTCAGCTCGAGCAGGTGGTTGGAGAAAAGGACGTCACGGCGGAGAAATTCCGCTCCGTCGAGGCTGACCAGGAGCTCGACGAGCTCAAGCGACGAATGGAGCAGGAAGAGGGCGAAGGCGGACCGACCGGGTAGGCGATGCAGAAACTGTCTCTCTTTCCTTCACAGCCGCGGCCGCTCCTGTTCGCCCACAGAGGCTACTCCTCACGCGCACCGGAGAACAGCATCGCGGCTTTCCGCGAGGCGGCCCGTGCGGGAATTCCCGGCGTCGAGCTCGACATCCACCTCTGCGCGTCCGGCGAGCTCGTGGTTGCGCACGACAGCGATCTGTTCCGGGTGTCGGGAAACCACATCCTGATCGAGGAATCGGAGCTTCAGGCGATACGCAGCGTCGATATCGCTGAACGGTTCCGGCGGCGAGTCGCCGAGGGAACCGGAGCGCAACCGGGTGCCGCTTCCGGGTCTGTTCGACCCGAACAGGTCCCCCTCCTCAGCGAGCTTTTCGAAGAGTTCGGCCGCCATTTCTACTACGACATCGAGATCAAGCACTTCTCCCGCGTGACCGGAGCCATCGTCAGGCTGCTCGCGGCGCTCATCCGCCGGCACGGGCTCGTCGACCGGTGTCTGGTATCCTCGTTCAACCCGTTTGCGGTCCGCGCATTCAAGCAGATCGAACCCGAAGTGCCCACAGCGGTGATTTACTGCCGCGATCCGGAGCTCCCGTTCTGGCTGAGGCGGGGCGAGGGACGATACGTGTCGGGCTGTGATGTGCTCAAGCCGAAGGATGCAAGCGTTACTGACGCGCTGCTTCGTCCGAACGCGGGGAGAGCGCGCCTTCCGGTGCTGTGCTGGACGGTCGATACGGTGGAGGGAGCCGTCACGCTCATCGAGCGCGGCGTGGACGGCATCATCTCGAACGATCCGGGGCCGATTCAGGCGGCAATTCAGACCGGTGCCGCCGGAAGGCCCGTCGGCGAGCCCGGCTGAACGCTAGGGGAGCGTGCGGGCCATGTCCTCCCCGAAGTTTTTCCCCAGAGTGCGAAATGCGGCTGAGATCGCGGATCCGGCATTGTCCGCCCGGCTGAGGGTGAACATCGAGCGGGAATAGAGGATGCGGCCGGAGGCCAGATCGGCCACCTTCACCGTCCCTCCCACCTTGACCACGAAACCGTCGCCCTCCTGGAACTCCTGAATGGAAACCACCCCGTAGGCAGCCCTGCCCGCCGCCTTCCCCGCCGCGGTCCTGAGGCCGGCGATGATTTCAGCGTCGCTGCGTCCCTTCAGCCGCTGCGGGTCGTAGCTAATGCTCGGGATGGTGAACCCCTGTGCGGACAGCGCCGATTCGATACCCGAAGCGGTCCCGTTCTCGTTCGTCGGATTGCCGGCGTTGTCGGTGTCGAGCACTACAACGGAAATCGGCGTCTCCACCGCGCGTGACGCTACCGAATAGCTGAAATCGACGCGCTTCGAAGCAACCGCGTCCCGCAGGCTTCCAATAAGCGGCTGCATCGACCGTGGCGCGGCATCGAGCGAGGCAAGGGCCGACGAAAGATCGAGACGCATGGAAAGCGTGTCGCTTCCGACAAGCGTCGGAATGGGATGGGTGAACCGCGCCACTCCGTCGCTGTTTGTTCGTACCGTTGTGGTCGCGATGCCGACTTTGCCATTTGGGCGGGCTTCGCGGTAACTGATGATCAGCGAGACACCCGCCGCCGGCGCCGTCGAACCTCCGACGACCGCTTCGACCCTGGCGAGGAAATCCTCGGAGAAAGGCTCATTGAGGGTGGCCGAAAGATTGTCGTTCAGCTTCGAGATACGAAGCTCGGAAACCGCCGTGCGCGCCTTGTTGACGTTGCGCTCAAACTTCACCTCCGCGTTGTCGATCCCCGAGCGGGAAGCGGCCGCCGCGGCCTCGATATATTTCTGTATTGCAGAATACTGTCTTCCGACCGCAAGGAGCTGATCACCTTCACGCTCGGGCCCGCTCACCGCCGCAATCTGTTCCTGAAAGAGCGCGCCCAACCGCTGCTGCTCAGAGACGAGAGCCGCGTGGTCATACTGCCCAAGGATGTAGACAGTCACCTTTCCGGCCTGTTTCTGCACGTAGCGGTCGGCCACCCGGAAACCGGTCACCTGCGCGCTTCCGGTCTGGCGCACCTGCTGAACCACGGAGGCCTTGAAGTCCTCGAGCGTGGTCTGCGCAACCGCTGTCGTGTCGGTGGTTATGCGAACTCCGAGAAATCGTACGATCTCTGCGATGAGGGCATTGGTCGCCTGCTCGTCTGCTTTGGCTACGTCGCCGGACGGATCGGAAGCGAGCCCCACAAAGTAGTCGTACTGCGCGTCACCGGTTGGGGGATTCGTCACCCACGCGGGCACACCCGTGGCTCCCGGGCCACCGGCCGTCCCGCCGTTCTGCGCGGTCGCACAGCCGACCGAAAGCAGCGCTGCAGCGAGCAGGAGTACCGAGGCGACGGCCGTGCGCCGATTAGGGCGTGATACAGAGCCGGTGAAGGAATGATTGTTCATGCTGTTGGCTTCCCGCGCGGATGAAAAGCGGCCGCGGGCCTTTCGGCCTGCGCGGCCGTCAAAGTACTGATCAGAGACCGCCGTCGAAAATCTGCTTGACCCGCTCCTTGGCGGTCGTCTGCGCATCGTTCTGCGGCTTGGTCTCCGCGATCGCATCCTGGATCAACGAATCGACCTTGCTCCTGGCAATGGTGTAGAGCACGTAGTAGGTGTACTCCTTTTTCCCCAGGCTGCCGTTGTCGTAGTACTGCTTGAGAACCCAGAACTCGCCGTACTTGCGGAATCCCGAGATTGTCGCGTTGGCAAGCGTCTTGACGACGTTCTCGAAGTAGGTTTCCACTGCCTTGTCATCACCGACCTGAGCTCCGCCGAATTTCTGCTGCACGCGCGTGTTAACCAGTCTGCCGATCTCCGAGGGCGCGTCGAGGTTGTTGGCGAGCGTCTTCACGCCGGTAAGGCTCTGCCCGTTTTCTTCGATCTTGAAAACGTAGTTGTCCTTGAACCGCTGGTCCTGCTCGAGAGCGCCGGTGTCCTGGGTTACCCAGAAGGGTATCTCACCGCCGAGGGCGCTGTTCTGATTCTCGATGATTTTGAAACTGGGCGCCTCCATGGCTGCCCCCTGCGTTTTCACCGGCTCCGGCGCTGTGTCCTTCGCTTTCGGTGCGCTCGAGCATCCCGCCAGCAGACCCAGCACCATTGCAAGCGAAACAATGTAGACCATTCCTCTTCTCACACTATTCCTCCTCGTAACCTCGCTCCTAAATTCCTGTATTGAACACCAGACTCTTTCCGCGGGTCAGCACCTGATTGAACCGCTCGAGTCCGGGCGTTGCCTCTGCCACGCTGAAAATGAGATCGGCCAGCTCGTCGGACCGGCCGAAGTAGTAGACCACGAAGGTGGTCGAATCCGCGCTCTGGGAAACAGTCTGCAGGTCGCTCACGCGGCTCCGCAGATTTCGGCGGAAGGAGCTCATGAGCCGAGCATCCGGAGTGTCCTGAATCGTGAGGTCGAATCGAATGCCGCGCGCGAAGGCACGGGAGAGCAGTTCGCGGGACTGCTGCACGACCACCGGCATCGCCTGCCACACCGCCGACTGCACGGCGTTGGCCAGCGCGTCCTGCTCGCTGACGCGGCTGACGGTACGCTGGCTCCGGAAGGGAACCGAGCCCAGGAGCTGGCCGGTCGATGTTTCGAACATCTTCAGTGTAATATTTGCCGTTCCGTAGTAGTTGCCGCTCTGAAATTCGGCCCCTGTCTCGGCGTCCACCTCGATGTAGACGTCTGCGTTCAGTTTCTGCGCGATCCACTGAATAATACCGACGTTCTGTCCGGTTTCCTGCTCGTAGACCATCTTCTGGTCCTTCTTCAGGCTCTCGATCTGCGCAGCGTCGATCGCGGTCATGCCGTTGGATGCAAGGTAGCTGTCCGCCTGGCTGACCGCCAGCTTCATCAGGAACGGATCAGTCTTCGACTGCTCATTGGCGTAGACCATGTAGGTCATCGAATCGACGTAGCGCCGGATGAACCGCTTCTGTTCTTCCGTGGGTTCGGCAAAGTCGCCCTGCTGAGGGCCAAGCTCCCCGGCCTGCGGTGAGGCGGCAGGAGCCGGGGCAGACCCCGCGGTCTCCGGCTTCGCGGGAGCCTGCGGTCCCGCGCCGCCCTGGTTGTCGCCGGAGGCACCGCCGGCCGAGACGGGCGCGCTCGAGGCAACGGTGCTGCGTCCGATCCCTTCGGTATCGAGAACGCTCTTTACCGCATTCATGTTTACGCGGATGCGGATCTCATAGACGAAGTCGGGATTGTCGACCGTGCCGAGGTTGTCCTTCCGGAGGGTCTGCATCGAATCGAGATAGACAAAGGCATTGGGATTTCGCGTCTGATAGAGCGCTTGATCGATGCGGGCACGATTGTCCTTTTCGGCCTGAGGCCCGATAAGCTGCACCACCGCCTTCTGGATCGCGTCGATCTTTGCGTCATTGATCGCCTGCCCGAAGGAGGGGTTCTGCCCCCTTCCCATGAACACATCCTGCGCGGAAGAGCCTGCGCCGACAACGCCCGATTCCGCGGAACCGCGCGTGGTCGCACAGGATGCCAGGAACGAAAAGAGGATAAGAACGGCTGCGATCGCCGCAGCCTGTACGGGTACTCGGATGCGAATCATCAAATCTCCCCTGCGGACAGTCCTTGTAGTATCACAAACGGCGAAGAAACCAAGCCGGTCCGCCCGCTGCAGTTCAGAACTTCACCGTAAATCCGATTCCGCCGTATGGGCCCCAGTAGCTCGCCGCCCAGGAATCGGGATTGTCGCGCAGTCCGACCATCGCGATGTAGCCGCCTTCCAGAGAAAGCTTGAGCTCGTCGGTTACGAGCAGGCTAAGATTGAGCTGCGCCTTTCCCCCGACGTGCGAGAGATAAAACTGGTCCCGAAAATAGTTGCCGCCGACGCCAGCCAGAACAGTGGGCGCAAACTGAAAGCGGCCGAAGTATACATTGAAGGTTTCCACCCCGAGATAGAGGTTGGCGGGAACCCCTCCGGTCAGCGCCTGATGGAGCGGGAACTCGAATTCGAGGGTCGGCCGCACGCGGTAGAAACCCCGCGTAACCGTCGCCCGCAGTCCAAAGAGCGGATAATATCCAATCGCGGGAGCTCCGCTGTAGTCGCTCTGCGCCAGAATGAGGTCACTGTAGAAACTGAGGTCCACCCCGACCCGCGCCACCTCCTTGAGCTGGTCCCCGACGTAGAGCGGCCTACTCGCATAGAGCGGATGGGCAACCGAGAAGGTCTCACGGACGTCCTTGACCACGAGCATGCCCGAGCGAACGTCCACCTGGTGTCCGGCAACGATGGTCGGGGTAACCACGGCAAACTCGTCGCCGGGTCTGACTCCCATGTTGAGGCCGAACTCGATTATGGCGTCTCCACCGGTCAGCTCCAGGATGCCGGTCTTGATCTGAAAGACAGGCATGTTGCGGATGCGGTAGTCGAGCTGTACCGGAATGCCGTCCACGGCGTTCTTCACCGCCTCCCGCGCATAGAAGCTGCTTCCGCTCGTATCTATGGTGAACTCCCCGATGGTGGTCAGATCCTTCACACTCACGAAGCTGAAGGAGGTTTCGAGGTGCACCGTGTACTCCCCGTCGTTCTTGAGCTCGAGATTGTAGTAGGAAACCGAGGGAATCACCACGATGAAGCTCGAAGTCAGGCGGTTGAAGTCCGACTGGGTGAAAGCTTCGCGGCCGAGCTGTACCTCTTTGGGAAGCTCGGTGGTTGCCTCCTTGTACTTGCGGAGGCTATCGATGAAGTCGTTTACATCGCTCGCTTCGAGGCTCTTCGAGTAGCCGATGACCGTGAAGCGGCCGAGATTCACGAAGACCCCGCGAATGCTTTCGTCGATGGCGCCGAGCGCGGCGGTGGGGATCTGCCAGCTGTAGTAGCCAAGGCGGAACACTGCCACCTCTTTCTTCTGTGAGTATTCCTGGGCAAAAAGCGAAGAGGCGCCCAGCAGGCAGAGAAGCAGAGAAATCAGCACCATTATGCACGCGCGCGTACGGACCTTCATCGGCGTCCGCCTCCTCGAAAACTCATTTGGGTCGTCACAGGAATTATAGTAGGTTCTGCCCTGTTTGCACCGATAAGCTACAGCTGCGTGCTGAGAATTCTGCACATTTTCGCCGCCGGATCAAGACGCCCGGTCGAGGGGAACCGCCGCGGCGATTCGGGAAGGCTCAGTTGCTCGGGGTGCCTGAACCGTTCTCACGCGGCACGAGCGCGTTAAGTGTAGAGGTGAGATCTGCACCCTCTTTCCGCGCAAGAACGCTGCGTACCCGGAACGATACCGTGTGGCCCGCGTCCTGGTTGAGCGACATCCGGATCCCGGCGAAACCGTGCACGGCGGTGCGCAGTGTGTATTCGTCTCCCTGGATCTGAACGCCCAGCCCGCTGTCCGAATGGGCAAACTGAAAATCGAGCGGGGAGACGACCGTCGAGGGCAGCCGGATCACGTAGGCGCCCGCGCCGTCGCGCTGAATCGAGGTCAGCGGACGCCGGACCTTGTTCCGGTAGGCTGACTCCAGCTGTGAGGCGGGAATGTGCACGATCCCGGAGGTATCGACCGCAAGGAACTGCCCAGCAGCGTCCACCGGCGCAGTGCCGGGCGATTCGGCAGTCACAGCGGTGAATGCCACCCGTCCGTTTTCCGCGGCGGCCGAATCGTCGAGCGTGAGCTCCACCAGCAGATCTTCGTGCTGGAAAAGGAAGCGCGGGAAAACCACGCTTGCCCCGGGGGAAAGCACCATTTCACCGCCGCCGACGGTCACCTTGCCCTTCGATTTGATGTCATCCGGAACGAAAAGCCCTTCGAAGCCCTCGGCATATACCAGCGAATCACCGTATGCGGCGCTCATCGAGCTCTTGAAGATCCGGTTGTCGGTGGAGGGCCGGGAGCTTGCATCGCGAAAGTAGATCCCGAACTCGTCGATGATTCCGACGAATCCGCCGCCTGCGGATGCAGAGCCCGCAGTCCCTGCGGCGGGACCAATTCCGATTGTGGACTCGCCGGGAACCGCCTTCCAGTCCGTGGGGTTGTCCGGATAGGGTCCGAAACCGACCTGCACCGTCGAGGTCGAAAGCGGCATCCCGTCTTTGAACCAGAGGAACTGCGTGGCATCCGGTCCCGGCGCCACCGAGACATTGAGAAGCACCGCATCTCCCGGATTGAAGACCACCTGCCCCGATTTGGCGGTCGCCTGTTTGCCGTTCGAGCTGATGTCGGCCAGAACGTATCCGTTGGCGTCGGTTCGCAGGGAGAAGCTGAAGCTTCCGTCCGCCGATGAGGTGGAAAACAGCGTACGGCTGGTTTCGGCGATGTCGCCCATCGCGCGAATCGTCAGCGAGAACGGACTGAGGCGGCTTCCCGAAAAGGGCAGAAGCAGCTGGTTCACCCGGAATCCTGAAGAACCGTCGAGGTGGTAGCCGAATATCGATCCACTAATACGGAGGTCGGGATTTCCCACGGGCACGGCCGGTGCGGCGGCGCTTCCGAACAGCTCGGTTCTTGCGCCGACGTCACGGTAGTCGCCGCGGAAGTGGAAGAGGCTAAAGTAGGATTGTTCGGGTCCGAGCTCGTGCTCGCCGACGTTCTGGGTCTTGCTTACGAAAAGCTCGGTGCTCTGTTTGATCGAGGATGAGAAGTCGAAGCTGCTCCCGGACGGTGGCGGCGTGGGAAAGAGCTCGACGGTGACGTTGTAAACCCCTTCGCCTGCCGGAGCGCGCAGCAGAACCTGATTGAGTCCGGTGCTGAGCTTTCCCTCGGCGATGGTCTTGTCGTTCATGGTCCAGCGCAGATAGGGATCGGTGCCGGATGGAACGTCGAGGTGAGCCTGCAGCAGCCCTGCAGATCCCGGATAGAAAGAGGAGGGGAAGCTCGAGATTCCGGTAAAACGATAACTTCCCTGGACGCGAAAGAACTGAACCTTCTTTTCCTGAAGAACCTTACCCTGTTCGGTGAGCGTCAGGTCGAGCGTATAGAGACCGGTCGCAAGCTCGGGAAAATCGAGCGTGAAGCTGTCCTGGCTGGCGAGCTGTGCCTGACCGATGGCGAAATTGCGCAGCAGCGAGCCGTCCGCGCCAAGCAGCTTGATCTGCATGTTGTCCGGGCCGTTGTTGTTGCGGCTGTAGTTGGCCGAATAGACGAGGGTAACAGGAACCTCCGCGTTGCCGTCCACTACCGCGCCGTCCTGAACCGTATCGATCTTTACCTGATTCTGGTCCTGGATCTCGGGAACGAGCAGTGACGGGTTTCCGCACGCGGCGAGGATGAGAACAAAAACAGCTGTAGCGACCCCGGTAAGGATCCTGTGCATACTACCCCTTAATACCCTACTCTATATAATACCACAAGATTGCCCATCAGCAAGATTTCCGTTACGATGAGGGAACCATGAGAGCCACTCGCGCAGTCATTCATCTGTCAAATCTCAGGCATAATATCAGACTCATTCGTTCCCATGTCACCCGCCTCGCGCCCGAACGGGCGCCGATGCTCTGCGTGGCCGTCAAAGCGGACGCCTACGGTCACGGCATAGCCGAAATCGGGCGCACGGCCGTCGAGGAGGGTGTGGACTATCTTGCCGTTGCGACCGTCGACGAGGCGGTGGCACTCCGCGAGGCGGACGTCGCGGCGCCCGTTCTGATCTACAGTCTTCCGATTCCCGAAGAGCTTACGGCCATTGTCGAATACCGGCTGACCCCGCTCGTGGGAGACCGGGCGCTCGTACGCATGCTTGCCGAGGAGGCAAAACGGCAGGGACGCCGCATTCCGGTTCACGTGAAGATCGACACCGGCATGGGACGCATCGGCTGCACGCCCGAAGAGGCTCCGGAGCTCGCCGAGGCGGTGGATCAGTCGGCCTGGCTCCACCTGGAGGGCATATCGACCCACTTCCCGGTGTCCGACATCGCAGACCGAGCATTCACGCTGGAACAGGTGAGGATCTTTCAGGCTGCCGCGGAGGCTACCCGGCGGCGCGGGATCGACCCCGGCATACTGAGCGCTGCGAATTCCGGAGCGGCGCTGACCTCTCCAGAGTCCTATTTCGACATGGTGCGGCCGGGTATACTCGTCTACGGTTACTATCCGTCGCATGAGCAGGAGCGGTCGCTCGCGGTGCGGCCGGTGATGGAGCTGCAGTCCCAGCTCGTATTCGTAAAGAAGGTTCCTGCCGGTACCGGTATCTCCTACGGTCTTACCCATCGCACCGAACGAACGACCTTCATCGGGACCGTGCCGATCGGGTACGGCGACGGCTACAGCCGGCTCCTGTCGAACCGGGCGCGCATGCTGGTGAACGGAAAATCGGTCCCGCTCGTCGGACGGGTATGCATGGATCAGTGCATGGTCGACCTGGGGCCGGAACCTGCGGGAAAACTGTACGACCGGGTGGTCCTCTTCGGACCCGATCCGACCGGACCGGATGCCGAAGAGCTTGCAGGCCTCATCGAAACCATTACGTATGAGGTCACCTGCGCGGTGAGCAAGAGAGTGCCCCGGCTCTACCTCGACAGACCCGATGACGCCGGGGATACAGATTCGGTAGTCAGCGCTTCTGCTTCGCCCAGAGCTGCGAAAGGTTGATGACCGTGCGGCAGGCCCGCACCATTGCAGGAAGGGCGATCCACTCGAACCGGCTGTGAAAGTTGTGACCGCCGGCAAAGACGTTCGGTGTGGGAATTCCCATCTCCGTGAAGCGCGCGCCGTCCGTCCCGCCGCGGATGATCTTCGATTTCGGCTCCATCCCGGTCTGTCTGATCGCTTCCAGCAGAAGCTCGATAACCTCCGGACGCTTGTCCAGTGCTTCACGCATGTTGAGGTACTGCTTTTCTGCGCGAACCGTAACCCGGCTGCGGGGAAAAGCAGCCTCTATGGTCTTTGCAAGCGATTCGAGGTAGGCAATGCGGCGCTCCACCTCCGAAATCTCGAAATCCCTGAGGTAGACCTCAAGCCAGGCGTGGTCGAGATCACCGCGGATCTCGAGCGGGCAGTAGTAGCCGAACCTGCCGTCGGTCGCCTCCGGGCTCTCCGAGCGCGGGAGCATCGACACGTAGTTCGCCGCCATTGTCACGGCGTTCGCAAGCTTTCCTCGGGCATCGCCGAGATGGATGACCATTCCGTGGAACTCGACCTCTACCTTGTAGGCAGTGAAGCATTCGGCTTCGATTGAGCCCTCCTCATCGCCGTCGAGGGTGTAGCAGAACTCGCTTTTCGCCATTCCCCGGGGGAAACGGTCCATTCCGCGGCCAATTTCCTCGTCGGGCGTGAAGTAGATCTCGATTTCACCGTGAGGTATCTCGGGATGCGCCTGGAGAAAGGCGACAGCCGCCATGATCTCGGCGACGCCGGCCTTGTCGTCCGCTCCAAGAAGGGTGCTCCCGTCGGTGGTGATGATCGTCTGCCCCTTGTACTGAAGCAGACCCGGGTAGGTTTCAGGGTCGAGGGCGTAGGTCCCGTTGAGCCGGATCGGCCCTCCGTCGTAATCTTTCACCACCTGCGGATTCACCCCTTCGCCGGTCAGGTCGGGGGCGGTGTCCATATGGGCCATGAATCCGAACACCGGGATCGTCTCCGCGGCAGGGATATTCGCCGGAATTCTGGCCACGATGTAGCACTCATCGTTCAGCGTGACGTCGGTCACCCCCAGTGCGCTCAGCTCCTCCACGAGCAGCCGGGCGAGGTCCCACTGCCCGGGTGTGCTAGGTACTGAGGTTGAATGCCGGTCGGAGGTGGTGAAGACCTTCACGTAGCGCAGGAACCGGTCGAGCACGTCCGTCGCGATCCAGTCCTGGTGAGAAGCTGTGTCGAATAACTCCATGATTGTCGATAGTATTCGATCCGCCGGGCAGAGTCAAACTGGCCGGAGCGTGCCTACAGAAATGTCGTTTTTGGCAAGGAAAACTACATCATCGTTTGGTACCCGGGCTTGCGCCGGACAGATCGACCTGCTATGTCCATTACCGGCAACAATATACGCTCTACCCCGGAATTGGCACGGCGATTGCTTATATACCTGAAACTCGGTTGACTCTCGCAGCCCTACTGGTACACCCTAGGGCAGAGTATTGTGTGAAAGGAGAAAGTAATGATCAACCTAAAGACGCCGAAGGAAGTCGTCGATTTCATCCAGAAGGACAAAGTGCAGATCATCGACCTGCGCTTCATGGACTTTCCCGGAATCTGGCAGCACTTTTCGGTTCCCGCGCACGAAATTGAGGAAGGGACGTTTACAGACGGACTCGGATTCGACGGATCGAGCATCCGTGGATGGCAGGCGATCAACGAATCGGACATGCTTGTCAAGCCGGTGCCTGAGACCGCATTTGTCGATCCGTTCATGACCGCCAAGACGCTTGTAATGACCTGTAATATCTGCGATCCGGTTACCGGCGCAGACTATACCCGCGACCCGCGCAACATCGCCCGGAAAGCGGAAGCCTATCTCAAGTCCACCGGCATCGCCGATGTCTCCTACTTCGGTCCGGAGGCGGAGTTCTTCATCTTCGACGACGTCCGGTATGATCAGAACGAACGTTCCGGTTACTATTACCTGGACTCCAACGAAGGCCGCTGGAATGCCGGCCGCGAAGAGAATCCCAACCTCGGGTACAAGATCCGGTACAAGGAGGGATATTTCCCCGTTCCGCCGACGGACACCCTCCAGGACATCCGCAGCGAGATGATGCTCACCCTCGAGGACCTGGGCGTACCGATCGAAACCCAGCACCACGAGGTGGCGACGGGCGGTCAGTGCGAAATCGACATGCGGTTCCAGCCGCTTCTGCAGATGGCCGACAACCTCCTGAAGTACAAGTACGTCCTCAAGAACGTCGCGCGCAAGTATGGAAAGACCGTGACTTTCATGCCGAAGCCGCTCTTTGGTGACAACGGCAGCGGAATGCACGTTCACATGTCGATGTGGAAGGCGAACAAGAACATGTTCTACGGCGACGGATATGCCGGCCTCTCCGAAACAGCGCTCTACGCGATCGGTGGACTGCTGAAGCACGCCCCGGCGCTGCTCGCGATTTCCAACCCGACGACGAACAGCTACAAGCGGCTGGTTCCCGGCTTCGAAGCGCCGGTGAACCTGGCCTACTCCAGCCGCAACCGCAGCGCGGCAGTCCGCATTCCGATGTACTCCCAGAGCGAGAAGGCAAAGCGTTTCGAGTTCCGCTGCCCGGATCCCTCCGGAAACGCCTATCTCACCTTCTCGGCGATGCTGATGGCAGCGATCGACGGCATCCAGAACAAGGTCCACCCGGGCGATCCGCTCGACAAGGACATCTACGACCTGCCGCCGCAGGAGGCCGCGAAGGTGCCGAAGACCCCGGGAAGCCTGCGCCGCGCGCTCGAAATCCTGGAGAAGGACCACGACTTCCTGCTCAAGGGCGACGTGTTCACCGAGGACGTCATTGAAACCTGGATCGACTACAAGATGAACAAAGAGGTTCTCGCCATGGAGATCCGCCCCCATCCCTGGGAGTTCGCGATGTACTTCGACATCTGATTCGGAAGTTCATCTGTTGTATCATGCAGCCCCGGTTCTTCCGGGGCTGTTTTTTTGACCGGTCGTGGTAGTCTCTTAATGGAGCGAAAAAAGTATCCTGGCTAATGGAGATTATAGCTATTACGCACACTATTGACAAAATTGCTGACGGTGGTATTCTAAGCTCAGGAGGATGATGTCATGAAACGCATTGCCGCGGTTATCTTTACCCTCGCAATTGGAACCGGCGCGTTCGCGCAGACCATACCGGATTTCAATAAGTACGAACAATCATTTGTAGACTTCGCGCACGGAATCTCCGGCGCGCTTCCGCTCTACTCAAGCATTGGGAACAACTGGTCGAGCGGCTATGGCGGCCAGTTTCCGCATCTCGGGTTCGGGCTGACCGTCGGCGCCGCGACCATCCCGGGCACCGTCGTGAACAACCTGACCACTCAGCTCGGCCTCGGAGACGTAAAAACTCTCTTTCCGAGCCAGGCAGCCGATCTGATCGACAAGTACGGGGTGCCGTTGCCGGGGTATGTCGCTGAGGTGCGGATCGGCGGGTTCATCATCCCCTTCGACATCGGACTCAAATTCGGATACATCGGAGACAAGATGCAGGGTCTGCCATTGCCTGCAAACATGAAACTCGACTATCTGCTCACCGGCTTCGATGTCAAGTTTCCGATTGTCAAAGAGGGCTTTCTGATGCCCCAAATCGCGGTGGGCGGCGGATTCAACTACGTAAGAGGATATGTGCAGTTTCCGACCACTTCGAGTGACATCACCGTATTGAATGGTGTTGCTGCACCCGACGGCAATACTTATTGGGTGAAATTCACCGCCCCGGACATGAGATTCCAGTGGGATTCCAAAGTCATCGATGCGAAGATACAGGTATCAAAACACCTGCTTATCTTTACGCCCTATGCAGGTGTCGGCGCGTCGTACGGTTTCTCCGGAGCCGGAGGAGGATTGACGAGTCAACTGCAGGTTAGCACCACTTCGAGTACTGGACCATTCAGCACGCCAACTCCCGCGCAGATCAATGCGCTGAATCAGGCACTGAGCTCTTCGGGTCAGAACGGAAGTTTCACCGTCGACGGAAACGGCGTCTTTGTGCAGGCCGGCGCGAACGGCCTCGGGTTTCGTGCTTTCGGCGGAGTGAGCATCGACCTGCTCATCGTCCACCTGGATGCCAACCTCATGTACGACTTCATCAGCAAGGGTTACGGCGGAAGCATCGGACTCCGGGTCCAGTGGTAATCTCCTGCAAATAATGACGAATTTTGTGATTTTTTGCAGAAAAAAGTTGACATTAGAGATAATTGCGGTTAGTATGTCTTTATAGGATTTAATGATCCTTGGATTGGACTTTCGGGTCCCTCCTTATCACCCCCCATGCCCCAGAGCCCCCTCCTTGCTCTGGGGCTT
>CAZNYW010000056.1:0-28774 GCA_964577375.1 uncultured Spirochaetales bacterium
ACTCCTCCGGTGAGAAGGTCTGCTGGAATGAGATGCCCCGTTCGAAGCTGGACGATGTCACCCGGTACGAGTTCCGATGCGGGAGTTTTTCTGCATTTCCCGTCACGTCTGACCCTGGCGACGACGGCGAGGGAATTCTTCAGCTCCTGGATGGTATTGTCTGCCTGGTGCTCCTCCCAGAAGCCGACAAGCGCGTTCGCAACGAGCATAGCGATGATCACGCCGAAATCCTCCCAGTGGCCGACGACTATCGAGAGAACGGCTGCGACCTCGATCATCCAGGGGATCGGTCCCCAGAAATAGGAAAGGAACTTGAGAATCGGGTTCTGTTTCTCTTCCTCGATCTCGTTTGGACCATAGAGCTTGAGCCGGGAGTCGGCGTCTTGCTGTGTAAGACCCGACTCGTCCGTATCGAGGTCGTTCCAAAGCTGCTCGAGGGGCTTCTCTTTGTTCCCGGATCCGGACGCAGTCCGATCCTCCGTCTGTGCTGTCGGTTTTTTCTCCGTGGTGCTCATTACAGCTCCTTCTCGCTGGGTTAGGTGTGGGTTGTTACTCTGTATATGGTCAACTTACTGACACAGTTCGGGACGGTGCATAGGCGGAACGCGTTACGACGTGCAGCGGGGGTGTCAGGTGCCGGACTGGGGTATCTGCATCTCGACGACGACGCCGTCGTTGTTGTTCGCAATTGTCACGGTTCCGTCGTGGAGCTCCGCGATGCGGCGCGCAATCGTAAGGCCGAGACCGGAGCCATCGGAGCTCCGCGCGTACTCTCCGCGGAACAGCCGGTCGAACACGTGCGGAATGTCTTCTTCTGGAATAGGGTTGCCGGAGTTCAGGACGCCGAAGGTGACGCTGTTCGCCCGGCGCGTAACGAGCACGGTAACAGTCCCCTCTTTCGGGCAGTGGCGAACTGCGTTCGCGAGGAAGTTAGTGAGCGCTCGAAGAACAAGCTTCGGGTCGACCTGAACGGTACCGCACCCGATCTCGGAACGGAACGTAATGTTGTTTACAGCGAATAACGGTTCGAAGCGCTCACGCGCCTCTTCCACAAGGTCGGCCGGATCAACCGTTTGGGGCACGGTCTTCATTTCAGGGGCTTCGAGTCGCATGAGCTCTTCGAGATCGGCGATCAACGCCTGCACACGTCCGAGCTCCCGAAGCGTCCTGTCGAGCCGCTCCGTTGACACATCGAGTATGCCGTCCCGCATTGCTTCGAATTGGGCGGAAAGCGCTGCGACCGGTGTACGGAGATCGTGCGCCACGTCGTGCACCCACTGGTTGCGAAGCCTTTGTTCGGCGATCAGTTGCAGCCGCAGCCGGTTCGCCGAGTCACCGATCAGGGCGAACTCTCGTGTGCCGCCGGTAGGTGGAGCGGACGAAAGGTCCCCGCGGGTGATCTTATCGATCGCACGCGCCGCCCGTTCTGCAGGTGCCGAGAGCGTGCGCGAGAAGAGCAGCGCGAACCCGAAAGAGACAACGAGAGAAAGAATCAATCCGGCTATCAGGCTGTTCCGAAACGATTCGAGAAACCGCCGGTTGGCGGCATCGCTTCGAAATTGAATGTCGGTGGTCTGATAGTATCCGATTGCCTCACCGTCCGCCACGATCGGGATCAACGCCTCCTCGTTGCGGAGCCTCACGCCCTGACCACGATTCGAGAAGATGAGGTTTCGCTGTCTGTCATAGACGAAGAGTGGGAGGTTGTCGGGGACTTCGGGTGATTCCGATGGATCGCGCAGCAGCTGCCGGGCGGCAGCCGCAAGCTCCGTGCTGCGTGTGAGGTCCCATGCACCAATGGAGCGCCGCAATCCGAAGGTGGTCACGACGGCAAGCAGCGCAATCAGAATAAGCAGGGCGCCGAGGATCGTGACGAGCGCACGAACGAACAGACGGTTCATTGATTCGGGCGCTCCTCATTCTTATGATGCCCGGCAGTTCCCGCAAACCGGTATCCATAGCCGCGTACGGTCTCGATCCAGTCCGTGCGTCCCAGTTTCGCGCGAAGGTTCTTTACGTGGGTATCCACCGTTCGTTCCGAACCCTCTGCGATCAGGTAGTCCAGGCTCTCTCCGAGCAGTCGTTCCCGCGAAACGACCATACCGGGATTGCGTGCAAGATGCGCAAGTATCTTCCACTCCGCCGGCGTCAACGTCCGTTCACTGCCGTTTACCGTCGCACGATGCATCGCCTCGTCGAGCTCGAGAACGTCTCTGCCATGGTGCCACCTCATCCTGTCTGCTGCCGCTGTTTCCGGCGAGGCGGCAGCGGTTCGTCTGAGGACCGCCTCGACTCGCAGGGAGAGCTCCCGCGATGAAAATGGCTTGACCACATAGTCGTCGGCTCCAACCTCGAACCCTGTAATGCGATCGGACTCGGCGGACCTCGCGGTAAGGAAGATGATCGGCACATGGTGTTCCCGACGCAGCTTCCGTGCGAGCAGAAACCCATCACCATCCGGCAGCATGACGTCGAGGATCAGAAGCGCGGGAGGCTTCGTGCGGAACGCCTCTTCGACGCCGTCGACTCGCCCGAACTCGACAACCTCGTGCTCGCTGAGCTTCAAATAGGAAGATACAGCCTCGCGCAGCATCTCATTGTCTTCGACCAGGAAAATCCGCGCCATTGTTCCTCCATCGCCGTCCATTGCAGTGTAGCCCAAATCCGCTTTCGGCTCCACGTGTCGTGTCGTTGCCGGCAGAGCCTTCACTCAATCTTCACACGCCCTCCACGGTATCTGCGTGGAACCGGCGTAGCTTGTGGGCAAGGAGATCAACATGAAAACGAAAATGTTTCTTGCAGTGGCGATTCTGACCCTGGTTGGTGCCGGGGCATTCGCCGTCGATTCGAACTTCGGTGCGTCAGGCGCGGACGGTAAGACGGGTCTGAGCGTCGAGCAGATGCTGAACTACGCGATTCAGGACGAGTACCTTGCCCGCTCCGAGTATGCGGCGATCATGGACCGCTACGGTGAGCTGCGTCCGTTCAGCAACATCATCCGGGCCGAGGAACAGCACATCGAGTGGCTCAAGGATCTGTTCACCGCATATGGCCTGTCGCTGCCCGAAGATACAAGCCAGGCGAGGGTTGCGGTGCCGTCCGACCTCAGGGCCGCGCTGGAAACCGGTGTTACGGCCGAGCTCGACAACATCGGAATGTACGAACGCTTCCTCGGCGGCGCGGCGTCGAGCTCGCTTCCGGCGGACGTTCATGAGGTGTTCGAACGCCTGCAGTCCGCGTCCGAAAATCATCTGCGTGCATTCAGGACGAACCTGGCACGACACGGCTGATGGGGGCAGGGCCGCGGGCGGCCGTAGTGGTGTCCCGCGGTCCGCTCCGAGTGCACCATATAGTGACTGAGGTTGAGGAGGAGACAAGAAAATGAAACAAAAAAGGAACAACAAACCAAAGATCAACTACGTCGTGGATCTGGTGATCGCGGTGGGATTTATCCTCGTCGCGGTTTCAGGAGTTGTACTCCTGGGTGCCGGATCCGGTGGATTCCAGGGCGGACGTAATGCACAGTTTCGACAGGAGGTGCTTCTGCTGGGGCGCTGGACCTGGAAGGCAATTCACGACTGGGGAGCCGCATTTCTGGCAGGCGGTGTGATCCTTCATCTGGTGCTGCACTGGAAGTGGATAACCTGCATGTCCCGGTCTCTGTTCACGCGGACGAAAAGCCGGAGAACGTCCACGGCCGGCACCGCGCAGTGCGAGCCGTCCGAAGCCTGACCGGCAAGCCTTCTCGCACCCTCTGGGACGCAAAGATTGCAGGACGCCGGCCGGAACAGGCAGCCAGCTGCGCTGCCTGTTCCGTTACCGGTGGGTACGGAAAAACCACCGCACATGTATTTCACTATCAGCCAAGTCCGAAAAAAGACGACAAAAGTTGACAATTGCTTAGTGGCGTACTTATAATAAGTTTTTGGGATACGTAAAGGCCGTATACTTGAACGTTTACTACATCGAACGGAGGTCTCATGAGCAGTCTGGCGATTGAGTCTTTGCCTGCTGTCCCGCACGTCGTCTTCGGAATATTCAACCTCTCGATTCCGAACATCATTTTCTGGGCAGTCGTGATTATCTCGTTTTTCCTCGGGTGCTGGGCACGCATACCGAGTTTCATGGAACATGGTCGCGCAAAGGACGCTGACGGAACGGGAAGCTCCCATGAATCTTGATCAGCGGACGCAGGAGTTTCTCAAGCACAATTTGACGCTCGAAGACGCACTGCCCACCAAGATGCCGGTCTATGTTAACTCGTTCGCCTACTTCTTCGGCACCATCACGCTGTCTTCCCTTGCGCTGATCTGCCTGAGCGGGCTGGTTATTGCGTTCTTCGGACCAACGTGGTGGCACCATTCGCCGGCAGGACACTTCGTGAACGCAGTCCACTTCTGGGGCGTGGAGATATTCTACGTTGGACTGGTTCTTCACATGCTCGCCAAGTTCTTCAAGGCTGCGTGGCGGAACGGCCGGTGGAGGACATGGGGCATCGGTCTGATCGCTCTGGCAATATCCTTCTTCACCGGAATTACCGGAACTCTCCTCCAGACCAACTGGGACTCACAATGGAACTCGGTCCAAGGAAAGGACGCATTCGCCGCGCTGGGGATGGCGGCAATTAACTCTATGAACACGGGACAGCTTCTGTTGCTGCACGCGATTCTTTTCCCGGTGTTGCTGGTGCTGTTCGTCGGCATCCACATAGTCCTGGTACGAAGCGAAAGTCCGGTGCACCCCATTGAATCCCGGCGGGGGAAGAATAGATGAGCAGGAGATCGGACGAAAATCTGAAGGGCGTTCCGATGAAACCCTACGACATGGTCAGAGAGGGCCTCATCGTGCTATCGGGCGTCACGGTCGTGGTAGTACTCCTTGCCATCTTCTGGGGCGTACCGGATTACCCAACGGTCACCATCAAAGAAGTCGCAACAAAGCAGCCGGTGCCGTTTCTGCAGCTTGTGGCTTCCTATCTGTCGGGGGAGAGTGATTTTCAGACCTACGGGCCTCCGTACACCAACAACCCCGAGAACGCCCAGAAGTTTGGTTTCATTTCTCCGCAAAAGTGGGTCGGGGAAATCACACCAATCAATGCACAGCAGGATTTTGTCCTGAAACCCTTGCAGAAGCTTGCAGTGATGGAACCGCAGTTGGCAACAGCGATGTCCACATATGATGCGGCATCCGACAGTCAGAAGAGCGCATGGAGCAAGAGTTACGTTTCGGCGCTCGACAAGGCACAGGTTTCGGGAAACAGCGTGGCCGTTCCCGCTGGAGACTATGGACCTGTCGAGACAATGGTGAACGCGATGCTCGTTGCCGGCCGCGCGGGAATTCTGGAAGGAGTCCTGGATTCCAGTAATGCGCAGCTTCCCTACGATCTTGTCAACAACAATTCGATTCTCTTCCTCCAGGGCGACATTCTGGACAAGATCGCGGGTCATCTGGATCAGCAGGGTGGGCAGTGGGGAATGGCTCACGAGATGGGGCCCTATCCCGGGGCGTGGTGGATGTGGCCCTATGCGTTCCTCTACCAGATTCAGCCGCTCGCGGATTCTCCGAATGCCGACCTCATTGCCGGACTCATCATGGCACTGGTCTTCTTCCTGCTGTTCTTCCTCCCTGTCATACCCGGACTGAACAGGATACCCCACGCCATAGGAATCTACCGACTGATCTGGAGAGACTGGTACCGTCGCGTCGACAGCGCGGACGCGAAGGGCTCCCCTGAAAAAGAGGAGGCAGGCTCGTAACCGGGCCTGTCGCCGTCGGATCGTCGCTCGAAAACACCCCCATATATCACGCCGGTTCAGGGTGACGGAGGACGTTCGCTCCGTGCGCTGATCCTGCGGAGTGCGCCGACAGGAACGGCCGCGCCCAGCCGAGAGTTGTCGTGCGTTCAGATCGACATTATAATTCGTGTCAATCGTCTCAAATCGACAGAAAAGATGAGCGTAAGGAAGCAGGCGCGGGCCTGTGTCGCAGTCGCCCTGGGACACCAGACTCTTCGGGAGGAAAGTCCGCGTAGCGCTCGAGTTGTCGTCGATTTCGGAGCAGGTTCGGAGGAGGACTCGTGGAGGACTTTCGCAGCAACGGAAGCAGAGTGCGACTGCCGGATGGGCGCTGGCTCGGCTACGCCGAGTTCGGGGACCCGGGCGGCCTTCCGCTGATCTTTCTCCACGGGTGGCCGGGGACCAGGCTCGAGGCTGCACTGCTCAACAAGAGCGCCCTGCGTCACGCATTTCACGTGATTGCTGTCGACCGTCCGGGCGTTGGTCTGTCGGACTTCCGGCCCGACCTTACCCTGCTCACTTTTGCCGAAGATGCTGCGGCCTTTGCGGACATCCTGGGGATTTCAAAGTTCGCGCTTCTTGGCGTTTCCGGTGGTGGACCGTTTGCCGCGGCGTGCGCCTCCGCAATCCCTGAGCGGCTCTTCGCCTGTGCTCTGGTTTCCACGATTGCGCCCCCCGGGACAGACACCACAGGCATGAAGCCGAGCAATCGCGTTGTCCAGTTCATCTCACGCCGTACGCCGTGGCTGCTGCCTTTTCTCGTCTGGCTCTCGCTTGGGCGCAGCGCAAATGACGCCGAACGCACCCGCGAGGGCATGCGCAGAGGGAGACCACAGCTTTCAGAGCCAGACCAGGAGCTGCTGTCGCGGCCGGATATCGAGGATCTGTTTGTTCAGGACACGATGGAAGCGTTTCGCGGAGGCTCGCGCGGCGTGGTGCTCGAAGGGCGGCTGCTCGGCAGCGACTGGGGTTTCAGCCTGGAGCAGGTCAATCGTACGAGAGTTCTGGTCTGGCACGGGGAGCGGGACCAGAACTCGCCCGTCGCCCACGGGCGGGCAGTCGCCACGCGAATTCCTGGATGCCGCATGGAGACCTATCCCGAAGAAGGACACCTCTCGACTCTCTTCAATCACAGCGACCAGATCCTGCGCGAGCTCAAAGAGGCGGCGTTAGAGCCGTAGGCCGTAGGGAAACTGCGGAGGTCAACGTCTCCCGAGCGTCGGCGTCTGCCGGCCCGCTCGGTACATCTTTCTGTCACTCGGCGAGCAGCGGTGCCAGCATTTCCTCGTATTGCTGCTGCGTGCGAGAACCGATAATCCGGGCAGCGACCAGCCCCTCTTTATCGATCAGGAACGTTGTGGGGATCGTACTGACCTGCCAGTACTTGTCCATCAGATCGAACGAGCCGTAGATCATTGGATAGTTGATCGCCATTTCCCGGTAGAACTGTTCTGTTGAAGAGGTGCTGCAGAAAACCGATACTCCAATTACCTCGAGGGTACCTGAGTGTGCCTTCTCGATCGCCTCGAGCGCGGGAATCTCTTTCCTGCAGGGCGGACACCAGGTGGCCCAGAAGTTGAGCATTACCACTTTCCCGTTGAAGTGATTCAGGGCGACGGTGCTTTTGCGGAAAATGTCTTTCTCTGAAAAATCGAATGCGGGGAGCCGCTGTTCCTTCACGCGGATTCCGAGCTGTTTCAACAGCTGCGGGTCTGCAACCCGGTGACTCTCCTTCGCACAGCTCGTGTAGAGAGTCAGAAGCGAAAGCACGATGAAACCAGACAGTAGAGTCTTCATGCCGCTACCTCCCGCCAGCCACCTATCGGTTGTTCACTCCCAGTAAGATAATCCTAAGTGAAGAAATAAGGAAATGACAAGCCAGCGGAAGTTCGAGTGAGAGCGGAGGGCATCCCAAAATGCTATCGCAGTGAGGCTACAAAGTCGCCGACCAGGTTGAGGTTCTGCTTCTCGAGCCGCCACGGGCCGCCTCCGTGTTCGCCGAAGAGCGGATCTGCAGTGACCACGATGACCATGTCGAACTCGGGCACGATGGCGATCTGCTGGCCGCCGTGTCCCCATGCGAAGTTGAAGCGGTGGCGACCGGCACGGGCGGACCACCACTGGTAGCCGTAGCCCATATCGGTGAAGTTACGGCCGACGCGGTAGGCCCATGCGTTTTCAGAGTAGATCTGCAAGGAGTCTTGAACCCATTGTGCCGGGACGAGCTGCCGGCCACCGTACGATCCGGCGTGCAGATAGAGGAGCCCGAACTTCGCCATGTCGCGCGCAGTCAGGTAGAGATCGGCGTGTCCGTTGCGGTAACCCTCCCAGTCGCGTATCCACTCTCCCGGCGGAATATTGAGAGGCACAAAAATCGTCTCCCGGGCAAACTCGAGGAGGTCTTTGCCGGTGGCGCGAGTCACGATAACGCTGAGCAGGTGCGACGTAAGGTTGCTGTATCGGAAGTCCGTCCCCGGTTCGTAGGCGAGTGGAACGTCGGCCAGTAGGGAGGGCCGAAAGCCGTGATAGAGCATCTCGAGAAGCTTTGGCGTGGACTCTTCCCACGGATAGCCGGCACGCATCTGCAGCATCTGACGAATTGTGATTCGCTTTTTGCGCGGATCGGAAACGCGCGGCGAGAGCTCCGGGAAGAATTCGATCATGTGCTGATCGACACTCGAAAGAAAACCCTTGTCCAACGCAATCCCGACGAGCGCAGAGGTGAAGCTCTTCGTTACCGACTGCAGCCGCTCTTTCCGGTCGATTGCGCCTCCGTGAAAATAGGCCTCGGCGATCAGGCAGCCGTTCCTGACCACAAGCACGCTGTGTGTCGTCTCCGTTGCCGCCGCGCTCGAATAGAGCCTCGCCAGCGCGGCCGAATCGAGCCCCTGTTCCGCCGGTGTCGACACCTTCCAGTCCCGTCCGCGAACTGGTGCGTAGTCTGCAGGATCGACTCTTTCGGCCCGCGGGCTCGCCTCCGCTGCAATCGGAAGCAGCAGTGCGACGGTACAGACCGACAGGATCATGCGAAGCGCGTGTCGGCCACGCCGGCGCCGAATCATGCCGACTTCGGCAGGCCTGGTTTCGCGGCAGGGGAAGTCGTCTGCTCCCTTCTTCACGGCGCAGCCTCCCCGTCGTCGGCCACAGTGACGACGACTTTTCCCCTGACGTGTCCCTCACCGAAAAACCGGAATGCCTGTGGTACATCCTGAAGGGTGAAGCATCGGTCGACCCTTGCATCGATCTTCCCGGCGTCAATCAGGCCGCTCAGAAACTGCAGATCTTTTCGGTTCGGGCGATGAACGAGTATTTTCACCCGGATCCCGCGGATCAGCGTCAACCACGCGCCGACCGCGATCGACACCAGCAAGCGCCACATCGCACCGCCCACGAGAACCAGCGTTCCGCCCGTGTTCATCGCACGGCGATAGGCCAGCATGGTCCGGCCACCCGCGACATCGATGATCAGGTCGTATCGTCTGCCGGTGCGGGTGAAGTCCTCCCGGGTGAAGTCGACAACATGTTCAGCACCAAGAGATCGCATCGTATCGAGCTTGTCGGCACGATCCACGCCGGTCACTTCCGCTCCAAAAATCCTCGCAAGCTGGATTGCAAACAAACCGACGCCTCCGCCCGCACCGTTTATCAGGACATCCTGCCCGGGCTGAAGCCTGCCGAAATCACGAAGTGCCTGCAGGGCGATGACGCCTGCCTGGGGCACTGCGGCAGCCTTCTCGAACGACAGACGAGCGGGCTTCACGGCGAATACACTCTCAGGCGCGCAGACGTACTCTGCAAAACCGCCCCAGCCGCAACCGGATAGGTCCCCGAATACCTCGTCACCCGGCTGACAACCAGTTGCATGGCTGCCCAGCTGCTCGACAGTTCCGGCTATGTCTGCTCCCAGAGTCCGGTGGGGTGGTTTGCCGAGCCGCAGTATTGACGGAACTCCCCGGAGAAGATCCCAGTCCCACGAGTTCACGGATGCAGCCCGAACTCGAACCAGCACCTCCCCGTCGCCCGGGACAGGTTTCTCGACCTCCTCGAGATGAAGCACTTCCGGTCCTCCGAACCTCTCGTATACGATCGCCCGCACTCGTTTTCCTCCGCATGTCCGGTCCGCCTCTGCAGCGGTGAGGCAATTCGCCGAAACGTCACGTCTTCGGCTCGCTGCGAACCGTGATGACTACGCAGCCTCTCTTGTGTCCCTGTTCGACATAGGCGTGTGCCTCCGCCGTCCGCGAAAACGGATAAGCTCTGTCGATTACCGAGCGGACTTTCCCCTCCTCGATAGCCTGTTTCAGAAGAATGAGATGTTCCTTGAGCTCAATGGCCATCCCTGCGACGACCCTTTTTTTCCCGCCTATCGACGTCGACAGCATCTGCAGGAACTCCCGGGGTCCCCCTACGCCGGCAAGATAGGTTCCGCCTTCACGCAGCGAATTCCTGCATTGCCGGAAACTGGTCTTCCCAACGGTGTCGAAGATCAGATCGTACGTCTGTCCGTTTTGCGTGAAATCCTGGGTCACATAGTCGATCACCTCCCCGGCACCGAGCGATTTCACCAGGTCGAGATTCGCGTTGCTGCACACGCCCGTCACTGTTGCGCCGAAGTAGCCTGCCAGCTGTACGGCAAACGTCCCGACGGCACCCGACGCACCATAGACAAGGACGCGCTGTCCGCTTCGTATATGCCCCTTGTCACGAAGAAAGTGGAGTGCGGTCGTTGCGCCGAAGGGGACGGCCGCGGCCTCTTCGAAGCTCATATTTTCCGGCTTAAGCGCTATTGCTCCGGATTCCGGAAGGCAGATGTACTCGGCGTTTGCTCCCAGGCGGGTGTCCGATCCTGCAAAAACAGCATCGCCGACCTTGAACAACGTGACCTTCGTGCCGACGCTCTCGACCATTCCGGACAACTCCGACCCGAGTATCTGCTGCCTCGGCTTTCGGAGGCCGGCAAAAAGCCGAGTGACCGGCGGATCGGCCTTTCTCATGCGCCAGTCTCCGGAAGTCACCGTGGTAGCATGGATCTGCACGAGCACCTCATCCTCGCCGGGCACCGGTTTCGGCACCTCTTTCAGCTGCAGTACTTCGGGTGGTCCGTAATTCTCGTAGACCATGGCCTTCATGTCATCACGCTCCTTTTATATGGCCGGATTCAAACGACGCCCGCGGCCGTGGGCCGCATCTCGTCTTCCGGCTGGCGTCGCCGGAATCCTTTGACGATGAGCCAGGCTGCCAGTACAATTTCGTTGATGCCTATGGGAAGGTTGAGAATCGTATGCATAGTGGTTTCGCTGAAAGGCCGGTTGTACGCCGTGTAGAGAGTGACCCCGAGCGTCAATGCTGTTGCAAGACCTCCCCAACCGGAAATCCACCTGGGGACGAGGTTCGAGCGAAAGAGCAGAAAGTAGTACATCATCGCGCCTGAGGAAAAAGCAACCAGAGCCAGGACGTCGACTATCCAGCCTCGCGCCGTGACGAGCAGTGCCCTGGTACCGAGCAGTAGAGACGTTCCTGGTGCGCTCTCCGCGGCAACGAACTGGCGGCTCAACGTTACCAGGCAGAGAACACTCAGCGCGGCGATGAGAACAAGTATTCCCTCCGCCACCCTGAAGCACACCGCGGCGAGTGCGAGCGACCGACCCCATCGACGTATGACCGGATACAGACCGATCGCGATTCCGGCCCCGCTGACAGCCCAGACAAACTCCAGGATAGCTCCTGTTACTGCACGCGCGTCTTGACCGGACAGCCTCGCAGGATAGCCCGAGCCGGCCAGAAGCGGATTCGACAGGTAGCCGCCCATTATCGCTGCGGCGCTACAGATCAGGAATAGCATTCCTACAATTACTGCAGTTCTTCTTGTCGGGGTCATCTGTTCCTCCTTGCGCCCTTTACGATGAGCCAGGGTCCTATCAGAGCTTCCCACGCGATGTAGGGAATGCTTGCAACGAAAACAAACAGGAATGCTATTCCGAGCGGTAATGCGACAGCGTCACGTCGGCTCGATTCCGCTTGTCCATCCATACTGCCTCCTTACGGTCGCGAAGCGACTGCGTGCGCCCTGTGGAGCTCGCGGCCGATCGCGGACACGTAGGTCACAACGTAGAGCGCTGCCGCAACAAGAACGAGCAGCAGCCCGAGGGCCTGCAGACTCACCGGATCGGTCAAACCTGGTACCCAGCCGAAGACGGCAATCTCAAGTCCGAACAGCATGACCAGTGATGCCGCGAGGAGCAGGGGAGGCCAGAGTGCCGAAAGAACGGCGCGGGCAGGCGGAGGCAAAATACGTTTCCAGAATAAAAGCGGTTTGTTCATCCGCGTCGAGAATGCCCACGCGGGCAGAAAGAAGGCGATCTGGCCGACACCTCCGCCGACGAGGAAGAGGAGCACGAAAAGTGAGAGGAACACGGTTGAGCCGTGATGTGTGTGCAGGAACAGGAGTGACCACGCAATGATCGTGATTCCTACGACCATCGATGCGATGCCGGTAGCAAGAAAGTTCGGGATCAGGGTGAATGCATCCTCGGTACCCAGCTCCCAGAAACGCTGACCCGGACCGATTGCCTCGATGAGTAACCCATTGGTGGCCCTGTTCCCCTGAAGGAATTCAAAGAGTCCGTGCTCGAAACCGGCAACCCCGAAGATGACACCGATTGTCTGGGTCGTCATGCAGACTGCATCGTACCGCTTTTCCATCTGTCCTCCTTCCGGACTTTCCGCCGGAACCTATAGACCGGCGGCTGCCTTCACGATAAACACCATCTGAATGAGGAAGTTCCCCACCCAGTGATAGACCATCGCCACCGGCAGGCTTCCCATGGGGCCTGCGGCGAACGCGAATGCCAGCGCCCCGGCTAGTATTTCCGGATAGAGCCATCGTTGATATACGTGCTTCAGGGTGAAGAGCAGACCGTTGGCAACCCAGTCGAAGCGACCGAAAACACCGCGCATTCTCGGCAGAAGAAACCCGCGATAGTAGACCTCCTCGCCGACAACGTTGATGAGGCCGATCAGCAGATAAAGCAGCACGAACCCGACGTTTCCTGCCAGTCGCACGTCGGGAAACACGTCGGAGGCAATCGCGACTTCAACCGTCGGGTTGGAGGCATTGGGCCACCAGGCGGGTGGGACAAAGCCGGGGACTTCTGCAAGCGCGCGGTTGAGCGGCGTCAACGCCATGCTGAGCGCAAAGGCTCCGACGAGCACCGCGAGGACAATCGCCCATGCACGAAGACCCCGCGGCCAGTGCAGGCGAAGCCGTTGTTGCAGCCAGGCGTAGGAGAGCGACCCGCCCTCATGTCTGAGCATCAGAAGACCAGCCGCAAGCTCGGCGCCCGGTCCCAGAACCATCACGAGAAGCATGAACCATGTAGGTGTCGAACCTGCGGCAGGCACCATGAGCGGTCTTGCGACATAGATGATGAGTGTGTACCACGCCGCCGGCCAGGCAAACATGAGGAGCACCATGCCCAGTCCGTATTGACCGGCGCTCTCCTGCCTGCCGGAGAAACGCCGTACCTCGCCGGTGGCCGATTCTTTGGCCTCTCCCATCGTCCTACCTCCATAGATGACACCGAAGGTTTCCTGCCGATAGCTTGTGGCAGGCAGGCCACCGCAATGTTGCTCGGGTTCTGGAAAAGCTGCGCAAGGTAGAATGCGAAGTGTGTGACGTATAATGCGCCGTATGAGGTGACGTTAGATGTATTGATCTGTTTGGCAGACCACCTATTGTCCGTCATGAAGCGAACGGTGTCAACAAAAAAAGTCGGGGCTTCGCTTCGCGAGCCCCGTACGCTTTTTGTATTGTGCAGTGGTGAATTGTGCCACTGGTGTCAGGCTCGGCGCGCTGCCGCGGTCCGCGACGGTAGCGACGCCCGGCCCAGTCTGATCAGTCTCAAACCCACCGCCACGCACCAAACCGAGGGGAGTATCCACCAGGTGAAGTATGCGAGGCCGACGACGGGAAAGAGCGCCATCGCGATGACTACCGCGGCCAAGCTGGCGATTCCGATCCAGGCAACTATTCTGTGAAAGATTCCCTTCAACATCACGAGCGCGAAGACAAAGATTCCAGCGGCGAACAGGCTTTCGTAGACCGGATTGAAGGCGTTGTTCTGGGCGATCAGCGCCTCGGCGGCAGTTGCAAAGACCTGCTTCTGGGTGCCAACGGCGGCCGAGTACTGTTTGCTGAGCGAAGCCAATCCCAATAGTACCGGATAGTAGGCCATGAAGAGGATCTGCGAGGTCACCAGGATCAGCGCGCCGATAGCTGCCAGGCTCTTGTTCAGCTGCCGGAGCGCCAGAAAAAGTGCGGCAGCGGTCAGGATCAGAAACATGCTTGTCTCGAGCACCAGCGACTGCAGCAGCACCCACCACGTCCGGTGCCGCGCGATGAGCTCGAGTAAGGCTTGACCTCCCAACGTGAGATCGTAGTTCGGTATTGCGATCATGGCCGCAGGCACTGCGAGCGCAAGAAGAATGTAAAGGATCGCCGAAATTCCGCCTGCAAGGTAAAGTCCTCGCCAGGAAGGGTCCGGGTCGGGCGGCTTCGCGTGAGAAGATCCCGTCAATTGCGTGATGTGTTCACTCATTTTCATTGTTCTCCTTTTTCTTCGAGTTCGGGCGCTTGCGTGTCGCTGCGCCAGGCGACGTGAGAGTAGGCACCAGCCCTTGCCCGATTTCGACCGATTCTGGCTCGATCCGATGAAGACGAAAGAGGTGATAGTCAGGTTCATTGCATGAACCTTGTTGAGCAATCCAATCAGCGCCGCCTGGTCGACGATACTGCCTCGCAGAAGCGTTGCGTCTCCCGGCTGCGTGTGGATGGACAGTCCGCCGAACCAGTCCGACCAGTCGCCTTCGAGATGACCTTCGATGCGAATCTCATAGAGTCGAGACACAGATTTCACGCCTCCCGTCCGTTGATCAGGAGGAACAGGCCTCTCGATCCGGGACTGTATCTGCTGCAAGTGTTTCCATTAGTCTGTTTGTATTGCCGAACCTCAACTCGCCGCTCCTCTGTTCATGTTTTCTCAGACAGTATGGGGCGTCGCGGCGCTCGGCGCAGTGTCCGGAAGAAGTATTTTCGATCGATTTTTTGGAGAATACAACGGTGTACCTTTGTACACCTCGTCATCGGAACCGGAGGTTGGAAGTAGTGGGCGATCAGTCGGCGGAGAGCAACCCGTACCTGCGGGCTATGGCTACAGCCTGCGTGCGGTTCATAGCGCCGAGTTTGGCGTAGATGTTGCTCGTATGCTTCTTCACCGTGCGTACGCTGATATAGAGCTTGTCGGCAATGTTCTGATTCGAGTCTCCGGCGGCCAGGAGCTGAAGAACTTCGATTTCTCGAGGGGTCGGCTGCTCGACCAGGTCTATCGAGTTGCTGCCACGCCGGCGAGGCGCTGGTTCGTCGGTTTCTATGGGGGAACCGAAGGACTGAAGAATCTTCTTCGCATACAGCTTCACCTTGTCAGAGGCAGACTCGATCTTGATGACCGCTTTCAATAGGGGAATCATGGATTGACCCTCTTCCCTGTACAGCTGAAGGAAACGCTCCGGCTCACCCAACTGCAGAGCAAGCCTCATGGACTCTATGGCTTCGGGAGTCAGCCGTTCATCGTTCTGCTTCCGTCGGGCCAGGGCCGTCAGCAGGTGCGTCTCAATGAGCGGTCTCAGACGTCCCGCGGGTTCGGCCGTTCTGCGGAGATCGTCCATCAGCAGAAGAGCTTTGTCCGCCTTACCCTGCGCGAGGTAGACTCTGGCGACGATCGTCTGGACCTGTTCGCGGAAAATCAGAGGAAAGTCGGGCGCGCCCCCATCGGCCGCGAGGGCTTGAGCGTACGGTGCGGCCAGGCGCCAGGCGTCCGCCACATTGCCGGCGGCCAGCTGCAGCTGAATTTGTCTGGTAATGACTCTGAAGTCGTCGAGCCTGGGAGAGACTTCTTTGAGGCGCAGAACTTCTTCAAACGCGCCTCCAAAGTCCCCGGAAGCCTGGCGCAGTCGAGACATCTGCATGCGGGCCACGTAAATACCTTCAAGCCCGCCCAACCGGCAGAGTTCTATGCCCCGCAAAAGGTGGCGTTCCGCTGCTTTCAGTTCGTTCCATTCTATTTCGACGATTCCGAGCCCGATGTGTCCCTGTCCAGCGGGATAGAACGCCGTCGCTGACTTCGCTTGACGTTCGGTACGAGCTGTTCGATCATCCGTCGCCTGCTGTGCCGCTTGAACGGACATTTCGAGAATAGATTGGAAGGTCGTTGCGGCGGCACGGAGACGTCCGTAGTCGATCTGAAGCAGCCCCATTGCCATGGTTGCATGGGCGGCAAGTCGGTAGTCCCCCGCGGTGATCGCCTGAGAGCGACATTCCCGGAAGGCATCTTCTGCCACTTCCATCCTGCCTTCCAGGGCATGTGCAACGGACAACGCCGAGTTGACTCGAGCCCGCGAGGCCAAATCTCCGGGTGACAGTCGCGGAAGGGCTTTCTTCGCGAGGCGTATCCCCTCAGCCGTGCGCCCCGACAAAGCAACTGCACGGCATACGACGGCGATCAGCTCCCCGTGAAGCTGGTCGGTTTCCGGCGTCGATGGAAGAGCATCGAGGCGTTCCTCCACGCTTCGGATGGACACTTCGGATAGGTCGGCCCTGTTTTGAAGCGCATCGGTCCAGAACAGGAAGAAACTCAGCTCCGGATGGAGCCGGAATGAAGTCTCAGGCAAGCTCTGGAGCCACGATCGCAGAGTACTCACCTGTCCATTGAAGATCATCTTGCGGGCTGACTGAATCACCAGCTTTGCGACCCGTTCGAACTCCGTTTCTTTCAGCGCGTGATTGACGGCATCAGCGACGAATCCGTGCTGCTCGTACCACAACGATGCACGGTGGTGCAGCTTGCGTATGAAAGTTTCGTCGTGGTCCTGGCCGAGTCTCACCCGCAAAAGGTCGCAAAACAGACGGTGATACCGAAACCACTCGCGCTTGTTGTCGAGAGGAACGATGAAAACGTTGTCTCGGTAGAGCTCTTCGAGTATGGCTTTCCCATTCGGGCATTCCGTGACGGCGTCGCATAGATCCGCATTCATCTTTTCCAGGATCGAGCTGCGCAGCAGGAACTCCTGCACCTGTGTCGTTTGACGCCGCATCACCTCTTCAATGAGGTATTCCGCGACGTATGTATGGCTCCCGGCAAAGTCACCTAGAAATGCTGTGACGTCTCCACCTCTCTGCAGTGAGAGCGCCGCCAGTTGCAGGCCTGCGATCCAACCTTCCGTTTTTGACTCGAGGATCGCAATTGCCTCGTCCGACAGGTCCAGACCCATAGTGCGGCGCATGAATCCTCTCGCCGCCTCAATATCGAACCGCAAGTCATTGACCCGAATTTCCAGCAGGCGGTTGCCGGCTCGAAAGCGGGACAACGGCCATGGTGGATCGACTCGCGTCGCGATTACCACGTAGAGATTGCCCGGCAGATGATCGAGCAGGTAGAGCAGCCCGTCGTGAATGGGCTGTTCCTCAATCTCGTGGTAATCGTCCAGTACCAGGATCACCGAGCTCGCGCTGCCGGCCAGTTTGTTGATGAGGAATGTGGGAAGTGTGTCCGGAGGCAATGGTTGAGGAGAATCAAGGAGTTCGACTGCACTCTGGATTTCCTCGCCGAGGGCGGGGGTAAGGGCCGCGATGAGATGGATCCAGAATCTCCGTGGGTAGTTGTCTTCCCGATCAAGCGTTACCCAGGCAACGGATGGCCGCGTTTTCGGAAGCAGGGCAACAAAACAGGCCAGGAGTGTGGTTTTGCCGAATCCAGCCGGCGCGGACAACAGGGCGAAGCTCCCGGGGTCACGTAATCCGGAAAGCAGCCGTTCGTGCAGTTCCGGACGCTCTACAAGATTCGCCCGAGGGGGAGGCACATAGATTTTCGTTTCAAGGACAGAATCCGACACCTCGCAGAATTGTACATTGCACCAACTGCGGCAGCAAGTGCCGAACGGATTTCAGACGGTTCTGAACTTCGTGAGTTCCCTGTTGAGCGCTTCGTCGAGCTCACCGAGCGACTCTGCGCGTTCCATGACGTTGGAAACAGCATCGGCAATTTCCTTGATTCCCACGGAAACTTCGGTGACGACAGGGCTGACCATGCTTTCGTTTCCGGAGTGACTACCTCCGGTCGATCACTCGGCCCGGTCGGGACGTATCTGTCTTCTGGCCGCATGCTCGAGCCGCCGCACCCTCAGTCGGTCGACAACGATAGCGGCGAGCAGGACGAGGCCGACAACCATCGACTGGTAGTAGGCGTTGACGTTGATCGCAACCAGCCCGTCACGGAGCACCACAAGCAACGCTGCCCCCGCCACCACGCCGATCAGTCTTCCCTGACCGCCTCGCAGGCTCACTCCGCCGATCACCGCTGCGGCGATCGCGATGAGCTCCCAGCCGCTGACGCTGTCGGCCGTTCCCGATGTCAGCCGGGACGCCTCGATGAGACCGACCACACCTGCGCACGCACCGCTCACCACGTAGGCCAGCGTGAGCCTGCGGTTGACCGGGATTCCTGCAAGCCGTGCTGCTTCCGGATTCCCACCGACGGCGTAGAGCTCTCGACCTATATAGGTGCGCTCGAGGAATATCCATGCGGCGACTGCAATCACCAGGAAGATGATGACAGCCACCGGGATTCCCAGTACCGTCGATTCGCTTATGGCCAGGAACGCGGGTGAGTTGATCGGGATCGGATTCGGCGCGATCGCCTCGTCGGCACCCACGGCGAAGATAAACGTGACCAGTGTCGCAACGAAGGGCGCAACGCCAAGCCTTGTGATCAGCCATGCATGCCACCGTCCCCACAGGGCGCCGCCGGCAACGGTCACGACGCACGCGAGGATCATCGGAAGGTGAGCGGTTACGTTCAGCCAGGCCGAGGCTACCACGAAGAAGGCGGTCAGGGAGCCGACCGACAGGTCGATCCCGGCCGTGATGATTGTGAGGCTTTCGCCGACCGCCAGAATCCCGAAGCCGGCGAAGTCGACGCCGAGCGGGTTCTGCAAGTCGGAGGCGCTTGCAAAGAGTGGGTTCACGATCGTGAACACCGCGAAGACGATCACCAGCGCGATGATGATGCCGACCTCGGGCGAATCCCCGAGGCGTCGGCGTGCGCGCGACCAGGCGCTCTGCACCGATTGGTCCGGCAGCACGTCCTTGAGGGGTTCTTTTACAGGATTTCTCATTTTTCAACTCCCAGGGCCGCCGATGCGATGATTCGTTCCTTCGAGAACTCAGCACGATTCACATCCGATACCACTCGGCCGTGCCTGAGCACAACGATGCGGTGGCAGATGTCAAGGAGCTCCTCGAGCTCCGAGGAAGCCACGATGATCGCCATCCCTTTCTCTCGCTCCTGTTCGATCAGATTGTAAATCTCGGCCTTTGCGCCAACGTCCACTCCCCGGGTCGGCTCATCGAGCAAAAGCAACCGCGGCTGCGTCGCGATCCAGCGCCCGAACACCATCCGCTGCTGATTTCCCCCGGAAAGCGAGCGGGCCGCCTGCTCCGGGCTCTGGCACTTGACCTTTGCGGTCCTGACCAGCTCCGCGGCCTGCCGCCTTTCGGTGCTGCGGCCGAGGAACACCCCGCGCCACGAGATTCGTCGGAGCGTCGCCAGTGTGAGGTTCCAGCGGATCGGCGAGTCCAGCAGCAGCGCTTGAGCTTTGCGGTCCTCGGGCACCAGGCCAACGCCAGCCTTTACCGCATCACCGGTACTGCGCGGAGCGTATGGCTCGCCGCCGAGGGTCATCTCGCCATCCGTTCGCTCGCGTGAGCCCATGATCAGATGGAGGAGGGTGCTGCGCCCCGAGCCCATCAAGCCTGCTATACCCACCACCTGCCCCGGCTTGACGTCGAGGTCCACCGGGCCGAAGTTATAGGTCGCAAGCCGGCGCGCGGTGAACAACGGCGGAGCACCTTCTGCGGCACTGAGCTGCTCCGTCTCTCCGAGCTCCTTGCCGACCATCTCCTGGATGAGCCGGCGCTCGGTTGCCTCTTGAGGGAGCAGGTCGGCAACGACGCGGCCATTGCGCAGGACCACCATCCGGTCCCCCACATCCCGCACTTCGTTGAGCCGATGGCCAACGAAGATCACAATCACTCCGCCGGCGGCGTATTCCCTGGCCAGCTGCAGCACGTGGTCGGATTCTCTCGATCCAAGTGCGGACGTCGGTTCGTCGAGGATGAGTACGCGCGGGTCACGCCCGACTGCCTTGGCAATTTCGAGCATCTGCCGCTGCGCTACGGACAGGGAATCGACTCGGCGCCGAGTCTCGACGTCGAGGCCGACACGGTCGAGCATCTGCCGGGCCGCTGAGTTGACAGCCCGTCGGTCCACAAACCACCGGTTGTCGCCGGGTCGCCTGCCCAGCAGCAGGTTCTCTGCGACCGTCAATTCTCCAACGAGCGGAAACTCCTGTGAAACCATCGCAACACCCATCTCCTGGGCCGCAAGAGTTCCACCCCGGAGCTCCTTTCCCGCGAGGAGGACGGTGCCTGTATCGGGTTCAACCGAACCGGCGACCACACCCATCATGGTCGACTTGCCGGCGCCGTTCTCACCGACGAGACAGACGACCTCCCCGGACCGCAGCGCCAGGCGTTCGACGTCGAGGACGGTTGCCGGTCCGTAGGTCTTACGGACGCCGGCGAGGATCAACTCCTCGCCGGCGCCATCGAGAGACTCTGGTACTGTGGAATCAGCCACCAGCAGCAATCTCCTTGTTGTAGGTTTCATCGGCGGCCAGGTTCGCCTTGGTCAGCGTCCCGACGCCGGTGCTGATTGCCCCGTTTGTCTCGAACGGCTTCATGATGTTGGTAACTGCCTGTGTACCGAGCACCTCCATCGCCGCCGTTATATACGCACCGAGATATCCCTGCATGAAGGGCTGTTGAATGATCGATGCCTCGACGGTGCCGTTCTTCAGCCCGGCAATGGTCCCGGGCTCGGTGTCGTCTGCGATCACCTTGATCTTTCCGATCTCGTTCTTGGACTTGACAGCAACTGCCGCCGCCGGGCCATCGTATGAGTACACGCCGTAGATGCCCTTGAGATTCGGCATCGAGGCGATCACGGAGTTCGCGTTCGAAGACGCAGTAGCGGCGGACCCGTTGTCGTTCTGCGTAGTTGCGACATTTACGTTGGAACCTGCGAGCGCAGCCTTGAAGCCGGCAATCCTCTGAAGCGCATTCGGCGCGGTCAGCGAACCGGTCAGGATTGCGACGTCGCCGCCCTGCGGCAGCGCCTTCTTCATTGCTTCCCCGGCCGCCTGTCCGGCAGCGTAGTTCGGGGTGCCGACGTAGATAAGCGCATGCACGGACGATGGTACCGGTGAATCGATCGCCACCAGGTTGACGCCCTTGGCGACTGCGTTATTCAGAATCTTGGCCTCGGATGTCGGGTCGATCACCGACGTGAAAAGACCGTTCGCTCCGGTAGAGGCAAGCGTCTGGTACATCGAAACCTGTTTGGTGAGCTGCCCCTGCGGCGGACCCTCGTAGTGGGCCGCAATTCCGAGTTCCTTGGCGGCCTGCGCGTCCCCCTCCTTGCCGGCCACCCAGTAGGTCGCAAGGATGTTTACGACCTCCCACGTGTCGACCTTGGACAGGTCCTTACCCTTCATGGCGTTGTAAAGCGCGTCGCGCAATCCAAACAGTTTTGAGTCGTTGAATGTCGGCGGGTGGACGGTCGAGGCGAGAAGCTGTGCCGAGCCGCTCATTGACGTGCTCTGCGCACTCGAGGACGCGGCGCCCTGGGATTCTTTCTGCCCGTTAGCACTGACAGTGAGGATTCCGAGGACGAAGAGGCCGATAAGCGACAATAATGCGATTTTCCTGATCTGCATTTTTCCTCCTGAAAAAAGTGATATGAACGTAGCGTTAACGTTAACATCTTTCCGACGAGCACCCTCACGACTGAAATTACCTCCTTAACAACTGGATTTGCCGCAGAGCTCACGGCGCATCTGTGGCAATTGTTTACTCAGGCTCTCGTTCCGGAAGATGAAAACGACCCGCTCCTACATGTTTCAACCAGCGGGATAAGCCAGATGCACGGCGGTCGGTTAAGCAATTGGAACGGTTTCCGTTTCCAGCTCACACACATAATCGATACGGACGCGGGATTCAAATGGATGAAAGAATTTCGCAAATATCGGGAAAAGTCCGGCAATTCTGAAATAGGTCAACGTATTTCGACGAAAAGTTCACGTTAACATGCGTTTAGCGGGTGACGACCCCGAATAAATTCACTGATACTTGAAGTAAATGCCCGGTTCCGGATACTCTACAGTGCATGGCGAACACGACTTCGGGGAAAGGCGAAAACCTCCCCAGACCGCGTCGGGCGGCGATGACCGACGTTGCAAGGCTGGCGGGCGTCTCACATCAGACAGTGTCCCGGGTGCTCAACGACCCGGACAGCGTCAAGGGCCAGACCCGTGCCAGGGTGGTGGCGGCAATTGAGAAGCTCGACTATCACCCCAACTATGCGGCGCGCACCCTCGTCACGGGATGGTCGAAGACGCTCGGGGTGGTCGCGCTCGATTCAACGCTTTACGGTCCATCAAGCACGCTCTACGGCATTGAGAGCGCCGCCCGCGAGTCGGAGTACGGGATCAACATCGTAAGCCTGAGGGTGCCCAACCGCCGTTCGACGACCCGTGCCGTCGAACGACTACGCGGCCAGGGTGTCGACGGAATCGTTGTGATCGCGCCGTACGACGAAGCGATCAGAGCCCTGGAGTATGTGCCCAGGCAGCTGCCGGTTGTCGCCACTCAGGGAACGCCCGGGGCGTCGGTCCCCGGCGCCTCGGTAGACCAGTACGACGGCGCGCGGCTCGCGGTTGTGCATCTGCTCGAGCTTGGGCACCGAACCGTGTACCACCTGGCCGGGCCCGGCGAGTGGTTTGAAGCGAGGGAGCGCGAGCGCGGCTGGCTGGACACGTTGCACGACGCCGGGGCGAGCATCCCTCCGGTTCTGCGCGGAGACTGGAGTCCGCGAGCCGGCTACGAGCTCGGCCGCAAACTGTCGAAGGCAAAAGACGTCACGGCGGTGTTCGTGGCGAACGACGAGATGGCCCTTGGTGTGCTGCGTGCATTTTCCGAAGCGGAATTGCGAGTCCCCGGGGACGTGAGCATAGTCGGGTTTGACGATGCACCGGTTGCAGAGTTCTTCAGCCCGCCGCTCACCACTGTACGTCAGGATTTTATCGAGCTGGGACGGCGCGCGGTAAGCCTCGTTCTCGCGAGGATCAACGGACGGCCGAGCGAAGCACTGCCGAGTGTGCGCCCCGAGCTCATCGTCCGCAAGAGCACCGGGGTGCCAAAGGGTTGACGTTGCAGCGATCGCTGTTCGGGAACACCATGACCTTCATCACGTTCTTGAGACGATTCTCGACCTTGCGCATCCCGGCCTCCAGGCCGTGCAACGAAAGCATTCGCACATTTAGGTTATACTGGACTCAGGCTCGGATTGTTCTGGTCGGGGCGAAGGAGAACTCATGGAATATCGCACGCTGGGAAGTTCCGGACTCTCGGTATCGGGACTGAGCTTTGGAACGGGAACATTTGGCGGAGATCATCCCTTTTTTGGCAAGTGGGGGCATACGCACACGGCCGAGGCGAGCAGGCTTGTCGGGCTTTGTATCGATCAGGGCGTCAATCTGTTCGACACGGCAGACGTCTATTCGTTTGGTCAATCGGAGGAAATTCTCGGCAAGGCTTTGAAGGGACGCCGGAACCAGGTGCTGATTTCGACGAAGGCGACCTTCCGATTCTCGGACGATCCGAACGACGTCGGACACTCGCGTCATCACATCATCAATTCGGTCGAGAATGCTCTTCGGCGCCTTGGAACCGAATGGCTTGACCTGTTCATTCTGCACGGATTCGATGCAAAGACGTCGGTAGATGAGACGGTAAAGACGCTCGATACTCTCGTGCAGAGCGGAAAGGTGCGCGCGGTGGGCTGTTCCAACTACTCGGGCTGGCACACCATGAAGACTCTGGCTGCCCAGGATCGGTACGGATTCTCGCGACTGTGCGTCCAGCAGGTGCACTACTCGCTGCTGTACCGCCAGATGGAGTGGGAGCTCATGCCCCTCGCGCTGGACCAGAACATGGGAACGATGGTCTGGGGACCATTGTCGCAGGGTCGACTGACCGGGAAGATCCGTCCGGGCAAGCCGATTCCTGAAGGGCGCGTTGCGCAGGGCGCAGCCGAAGGTCCGGAAGTTACGGATTCGGTATTTGCAGCCGTCCTGAAAGCACTGGAGACCGTCGCTGCCGAGGCGGAAAGGTCCGTCGCTCAGGTGGCTCTGGCGTGGCTGTTGACCCGTCCTTCGGTCTCCACCGTGATCATAGGTGCCCGGAACGAAACACAGCTCGTTGACAATCTCGGTGCGGTTGGATGGTCGATGACACGGAAGCAGATCGAGCTGATCGACCGTGCCAGCGAAACGCCGCCGATTTACCCGTACTGGCATCAGCGCGGTTTTTCCGAACGGAACCCCAGCCCGGTTCCGACGTATCTGTCATGAAGCGGTGACACCGCCGCGCTGGGGTCTTCTCTTGAGTCGGTACTCCTTCGGCGTGAGTCCCTCCCGTTTCTTGAACAGGTAGCTGAGATAGCTGGGTTCGTTATACCCTACGTTGAACGCGATATTGACGATCTTCTCGTCGGTGGAGGCAAGCATCTCCTTCACCTTTTCCATCCGGACGCTGATGAGATGGTCGATGAAGGTGACCGACATTTCCTGGGAAAAGATAGTGCTGAAGTGAGTGGGGCTCAAAGCCACATGGGCAGCTACGGTGTTCAGCGAGATATCGGGATTGTTGTAGTTTTCCTCGATGTACTCGCATGCGCGGCGCACCAGCTTCACATGATGGCTGCTGTTTCCACAGTCGCGAAGCTCGATGGTCTTGAGGCAGATCCGCGTCGCGAGCTCCGCAAATTCCTCAGGCGAAATGGCGGACTGGAACAGCTGCGGAAGGTCGGCAAAATGGCCGGCGATTCCACCGGGGTCCGTTTCGGGATTGAAGGTGCGGATTATCCGCATGGCTGTATTCGTGAGATCCATCAGAACGTAGTAGCGGTACAGCACGCTCTGCACCTCGTCGGTATCGAGGTTTCTGGTGAACTCCTCGACGATGCCGGGTACATCCTCCGCGATCGCGAACTTCAACCTGTTTTCGATGTTGAGGCTGAACAGGCTGTCTGCAGTGGCAGTGACGGGGCCCTGTATGCGGCCTATGTCCCCGGCGCAGAAGATGTATCCCCTCTTCGCCTGTCCGAATATCTTCAGAAGTATGCACGCCTCGTGGTAGGCGTCCCGGATGCTGCTTATGCGACGCGTCACGCCGCTGATGCTGAGGGTCAGCCGTGTACTGCCGTCGTCCTCCAACTCATGCTTGAGCATCTGCGCGGTATGATACGCCTTTTCCGTGACCTCGAGATCCGTGTCTCCTTTGACGATCAGCACCACATGATCCACGCCGCTTAGAAAGTAGAGCACGCCGGGATCGTCAACCAGCATGAACTTGATCTTCGACGCGATCGCCTGACGGTTGGGGTAGTCGCCCTTTCCCTCGAACAGAGCGACGAGCACCACGTATCGTTTGCTCAGAATCTCGATCCCGAGCTCGTCCGCGCGACGAAGGGTCTCGTCGGAGCTGATATCTCCGCCGCAGATCTGCTCCAGCAGGCTGCTTACCAGGGCATTCTTCAGCGTTTCCTCGTCGGAGGCCTCCTTCAGGAAGGCAACGCTGTGTCGCTTGTGCTCGGTGATCTGCTCGCTTGCCTTGTGAAGGGCTCCGAAGAGATCCTTGGACGCGACCGGTTTCAGGAGGTAGTGGTCGACACCGACGCAGATTGCCTGGCGTGCGAGCTCGAACTCGTCGTACCCGCTGACAATGATGATCCGGAGCCAGGGAATGATCGCCCTGGCGTGGCGAGCGAGCGTCAGGCCGTCCATGAACGGCATCTTGATGTCGGTAATCAGGATATCGGGCTTCAGGTCCTGTATCATGGAGAGTGCCAGCTCACCGTCTCCCGCTTCCCCGATGCAGGAATAGGGCTCGCCGCTCTTCGCGATGGAATTGCGTATGTTCTGGCGAATGAGCGGTTCATCCTCTACAAGGAAGACCGTGTGCATCGTTCACCCTCCTTTCGGCGTCACCGGTAGTGGCGAGGGTCCCCGTAACGGAATGGAGGCGCTGATCGTCGGTAACCGCAGGGAAACTATGCTCCCCTTGTTGTACTCGCTTTCCACAGTCAATCCGTCGTCGATGTCATAGTAGAGTTGGATACGCTTGTATACGTTGTACAGTCCGAATCCCATCTCGGGGTTGGACACATCGTAGTGGGACAGGTTTTCCCGCAGTCTTCTCAGTTCCTCCGGATTCATCCCGATTCCGTTATCCTCCACCGTGAACACAAGCACGCGGCCCCGCGATTCACCTTTCAGCCGGATCAACCCTGCGCGGCGGGTCTCTTTTATCCCGTGGTAGATCGCGTTTTCGACCAGAGGCTGCAGCAGAATCTTGAGCATCGACTCCTGGAGGATATCCGAAGCGATATCGATCTCGTATTCGAGTATGGCGCCGTAGCGCATCTTCTGTATGGCGAGGTAGCTCTCGACGTGGGATTTTTCTTCCGCAACTGTGACCCAGTCCCGGCCCTTGTTCAGCGACAGACGAAAGAAGTTGGACAGCGCGAGGGTAGTGGTGACGACGTTTTCATTCTGCCCGTCCTCCGCGAGGGACAGGATCGTATCGAGGGTATTGTACATGAAATGCGGGGCAATCTGCGCCTGCAGCGCCTTCATCTCCGCCTTTTGAAGATTCTGCTGCTTCTGCGTATTCTGTTCGATCAGCCGGCCCAGCTTCTCAACCATGGTATTGAGGCTGTCGGTCAGCTCGTCGAGTTCGCTGATCTCCGGCTTCTCCACCCGGATACTCAGGTCCCCCATGGCAATCCTGGAGGCCATGGTCTTCAGACGGTAGATCGGATCGCTTATGCTGCGATTCAGCTGCCTGTAGTTCCGGAAGAGAAACGCGAGGATCGAGACAAAAAGCAGTGTCTGGATGAAGGTCATGAGGTCCAGCGATTGCTGTATCCTGGTGTTCTGGATGTGGGCGATTTCCGTTTCCGCCGTTACGAACTTCTGGATGACGTCGCAGAGGAGTTCGCTAACCGCACTTATCTCTCCCAGAATCACCTCGTTGTCGCGGACGGGCCGGCCATTGGCGATATTGTCGCCGATCCTGTCCACATAGCTGTCTATGGTCTCCAGGGTGTTCCGCGCCACCTTGATCAGATAGCTGTCGTCCTCACTGTTGGCGTTCTTCTTCAGCTCATCGAGGCGCGTCCTGATCCCGTCAATGAGCTCGTACTGGGTATTGGCCCCGAACTTGGTCTTCCCGGCCACCAGGTTCCAGATCGTAATATAGATCTCGCCCTGCAGTCGGCTGGAGAGGCTGTTGGCGTTGTAGACATTCTCGATGATCCGCTCGTATTGTTTGAGCGTGAAGTTGTAGTAGAGGATGAAGATCAAAAAGGGCACGAGGGTAGCGAGGATGATGACCGTGTTCGTCACCTGCAATGTCCTGCGTATGCTGTTCGTACGAGCTCTTCTCTTGCGTTTCGCAGCGATCGTAAACGCCCCCTCGGCCACATTCCTGGCGTCAATACCCTCTGTCGGCGATCGTGTCGAAGTCGAGATCTTCGTCAAAGACGTTCTCATCTATATAGATCTGTTTCCTCACGGTTTCACCGGCCGTGATTTTCCTGGCGAGTTCCATGACCCGTGGGCCGCTGTTGGGATTGCATTCGATAACGCAATTTACCGAGCCCTCCTTGAGGTAATTGATGATCCGCTGGGTCGCATCCACCGAAATAATCACGATGTCCTTGCCCGGTTCGATTCCGGCTTCCTGCATCACCTCGATGGCGCCGAATGTCATGTCGTCATTGTGAGAGTACAGTACGTCTATGGACTTCGGGTCGTAGCGCCTGAGCACCTGCTGCATTATCTCCCTGCCCTTGCTCAGCATGAAGTCGCCGTCCTGGGTGAAGATGACCTGGAATTTGGGATCGGAGGAGATGACATCCCGGAAGCCCTCGTATCGTCCGATGGCCGGAGTGGAGTCCGCGGTGCCGGTGATTTCCACGATATTGACCGGCCGGTTGGTACCCCGATATTTCTTGAGGAGGAATTCTCCCGCACGGCGTCCTTCCAGATCGAAATCTGAGCAGAGCGCGCACGCGTACAGGCTGTCGTCTGATTTGTCGATCATCCGGTCTACGATGATCACAGGGATGCCCGCAGCCTTCGCTTCCTGCAGCACCGTGTCCCAGCCGGTCTCGACCAGTGGAGAATACGCGATGACGTCCACCTTGTACGCGATGAAGGAGCGAATCGCCTTGATCTGGTTTTCGGGACTCTGCATCGCGTCGTCAAACATGACTTTGATGCCCGCCTTCTTGGCGGCGTTCATGATCGAATAGCTGTTCTGTGTGCGCCAGGCGCTCTCATCCCCGAGTTGGGAATACCCCAGCACGATAGGCTTCGCCTCGGATCCAACGCGGCGGCTGGTGCTGTGACCGCAGATGCATATCATTGGGATGCAGAGTGTGAGAATCAACCCTCGGATCAAACGACTCATTCAAAGAACCTCCTGCCGTGCCACAGCCAATAGACACGCCGGTTCCTGACTAGATGCTCTCGCCAAAGGAAATTCATATGTCGCCAGATACTCGAACTCTACCACAAATATGCATGGTCGTATACGCGAATGAATGCGCGATTCCACGGGGCGTGCTATCTAGCTCTTCTGGCCGGCAAGAGCCACCCAGGCAGCGCAAGCCTCAAACTGCCGGTCCCGCGCAGCCGCAACACCACGTTCTGCAACACAATGAAGATACACAGCAAGATTC
>CAZNYW010000057.1:0-17576 GCA_964577375.1 uncultured Spirochaetales bacterium
CTGCTGATCGCCGAGGTCACCCGCAACCGGAACTCCCGCGAGCTCACCTACCGCCTCGCCGTAGACCGCGCTCGACGGCACGATCCTCGGAAGCATCGACCGCGGAATTTCCATGATCCGCAGCATCTCGTCGTCCCAGTCCAGTGTCCGCAGATTCATCAGCATCGTCCGCGAGGCGTTGGTCACGTCGGTGACGTGGACGCCTCCCCGGGTCCCGCCGGTCAGGTTCCAGATGATCCAGCTGTCCATGGTACCGAAAAGCAGATCACCCGCCTCGGCCTGCTCACGGGTATCCTCGACGTTCTCGAGAATCCACCGGACCTTCGGACCCGAGAAGTAGGTTGCCAGCGGGAGGCCGACACGCTCGCGGAAACGGTCCTGTCCGCCCTCCTTCGCGAGCTCGTTGCAGATGTGATCCGTGCGTGTGTCCTGCCAGACGACGGCGTTGTAGACCGGTTTGCCTGTCTTCCTGTTCCACACAACCGCCGTCTCGCGCTGATTGGTGATTCCGACCGCGGCAATATCTGCGGCGGTGAAGAACTGCGTGGAGAGCACCGCCTGGATCGCCTCCTCTGTGCGCTTCCACACCTCCAGCGGGTTATGCTCCACCCAGCCGGGTTTGGGGAAGATCTGCTCGTGTTCCAGCTGATTTACCGCGACAATCCTGCCGCCGTGGTCGAAAACCATGAAACGGGTGCTCGTCGTACCCTGATCGATCGCAGCAACGTACTTCGGCATGGAGCGGTGCCTCCTATTGGGGTGTCTTGATGCTAAACCAGCGCCTGTGAGCGGTCAAGCCACAGGGTATCAAGAAGCTTGTTGATGCCGCTCGACCAGTCGTTCGCGGTGTCGGTAGATAGCCGGCCTACTTGCAATTAATCGGGCTAAAGATATGTGCTGAAACGATATAGGACCATTTATCAACACGCTCGCTGATACCCCTGGCAGGCCGCAACTTGATCTGGTACCGACGTTCGTGAAATTATGTTACAGTGACGTTGACGTTTGTTCAAGTTAGCGGTAGTATGAAAGTACCAATCAAGTGAAATCCAACGGCGGACTGCCGCGGCCCATCGGGCCGCATGAATTGGAGGCCGAAGTGAACAGAGGGACCTATGACGTGGTGGTGCTCGGCGCCGGCATCGTCGGGTGCATGACGGCGCGATTTCTCTCGGCCCGCGATCTTTCGGTGGCGCTCGTCGACCGCGGAAACGACGTGGGGACCGGGGCGACCTGCGCTAACAGTGCCATCCTCCATTCCGGCCACGATCCTGAGCCGGGCACGCTCAAGGCGCGGATGAACCGCCGCGGGAACGAGCTGTGGCACCGGATCGGAGACGAGCTCGACGTTCCTCGCAGCTGGTGCGGGGCTCTCATCGTGGCTGTCGGCGACGATGAGCTCGCGCAGCTGCCGGCCCTTGCGCGGCGAGGGGCCGAGAACGGCATCGAGGGGCTGCGAATCATCTCGCGGGATGAGCTCATGCAGCGCGAACCGAACATCAACCCCGAGGCTTCGGGAGCGCTCCTCACGCCCAGCGCCGGAGTGATCGATCCCTTCCGCGCAGCGGTGGCTGCGGCAGAGAATGCGGTGGAAAACGGGGTCGAGCTGATGCTCGATACCGAGGTTACCGGCGTCGAGCTTGCCCCCGCCGACGACGCGGGTTCCGCAGCGGATGCGTCGCGCGTCCGGCTTGCGGCCGTTCACACAAGCCGGGGCGATATCCGCGCCCGCTGGTTCGTGAACAGCCTGGGAGTGCACGCAGACGAGTTCATGCACATGGCGGGCGACCGTCCGGAGTTCGTCATCCGCCCGCGGCGCGGCGAGTACTTCATCTTCGATGCATCGAGGATTGCGACGCACAAGGTGCTCTTTCCCATGCCGAGTGAAAAGGGAAAGGGAGTTCTGGTCACCACCACTACTCACGGAAATACGCTGGTGGGTCCGAACGCCGAGTTCATCGATGAGAAGGACGACACCGCATCGACCTCGGCCGGCATGGCGGAAGTTCTCGAAAGCGCGCGACGCCTGGTTCCGGCGCTCGATGCCCGCGATATCATCGGCTCGTTTGCCGGCGTGCGGGCGACCGGCAACTTCGGGCACAAGGATTTTCTGATCGAAGCTTCCGCACACGTTCAGGGGCTCATCAATCTCGGCGGAATAGAATCTCCCGGCTTCGTCTCGGCGCCGGCGATTGCGGAGAGGGTCGTCGAGATACTCAAAGAGCAGGGGGAGCCTCTTCCCCGGAAGTCCCGCTGGAATCCTGTCCGTCACCGAACCCCTGTCTTCAAGGAACTCGGCCACGAGGAGCGGGCGAAGCTGATCGCCGCCCGCCCCGATTATGGACGCATCGTATGCCGGTGCGAAAATGTAACCGAGGGCGAGATCGTCGACGCTGTCCATTCGCCGGTTCCTGCGACGAGCTACGACGCGGTGAAGCGCCGCTGCTGGCTTGGGACCGGCCGCTGCCAGGGAGGGTTTGACTATCCGCGTGTCATTCAGATTCTCGCACGGGAGCTCAATCTGCCGGTAACCGAGATCACCAAACGCGGCCGCGGCAGCGAAATCCTGATGCGCGGAACAAAGACGCCCGAAGAGGTGGCAGTTCCATGAAAACCGACACGAGCTATGATGTCATAGTGGTAGGCGGCGGTCCGGCAGGACTCGCGGCGGCCCTGCGGGCGCGGGAGGAGAACGGATGCAGGGTGCTTCTCATCGAACGGAACGACCGGCTCGGCGGAATACTCCCCCAGTGCATCCATAACGGCTTCGGCTCGGTCATCTTCGGACAGGACCTGCCCGGGCCGCAGTACGCGGCGGACTACATTCACCGGGTCGAGGCGAGCGGCGTTGACATTCTGCTCGACACCTTCGTTCTCGAGCTTTCGGCGGATCTCGACCTGTACGCAATGAGCTCCGATGCCGGGTACCTGCACTTCCGTCCCCGCGCGGTGGTGCTCGCAATGGGCTGCCGGGAGCGAACCCGGTCGCAGATCCGCCTCCCGGGTACGCGCGCGGCCGGCATATTCACCGCCGGCACGGTCCAGCGTTTCGTCAACATCGAAGGCTACATGCCGGGCAAACGGTTCGTCGTCCTCGGCTCCGGCGACATCGGCATGATCATGGCGCGCCGGCTCACCGTCGAAGGCGCGAAGGTTGAGGCGGTGCTCGAGCTCCTGCCCTACCTTACGGGGCTGAGACGGAATTACGTTCAGTGTCTGAAGGACTACGAGATTCCACTCGAGCTCTGCACGACGATCACCAGCATCATCGGCCGCGACCGGGTGGAGGCCGTCGAGACATCAAAGGTGGACCCGAAAACACGCGACCCCATTCGGGGCACTGAACGGACAATCGCCTGTGACAGCGTTCTTCTTTCGGTCGGGCTCATCCCGGAGAATGAGCTTTCACGCTCGGCCGGAGTGGAGATCGATCCCCGCACGGGGGGACCCCTGGTGGACAGCGCGATGGCAACAAGCGTACCCGGCATCTTCGCTGCGGGTAACGTCACCAGCATCTACGACCTGGTCGATTACGTGAGCAAGGCCGGCGAGACCGCCGGACGAAGCGCCGCACGATATGCCGAAAATACGCTGGTCCGCGGCGTTCCGACCCTGACGGTACGGGCCGGCGACAACGTCGGCACGGTCACGCCGCAGCGCATCCGCCTTGAGCAGGGCGGCGACGACGACGAGCGTTACCTGATCATACGGCCCAGCGCGCTGCTCGAACGGCGGGTAACGGTCGAGATCAGGGACGGCGAGAAACCGCTTCTCTCGTTTCGCGAAATGTACGCGCGGCCGGCGGAGATGATCATCCGGCGGCTCAGACCGCGCGACCTTACGGCGCTGTCCGCCGCTGCCGGGCGCGAGCTCGTCGCGGTGGTCGGGTAGGAGAAGATATGGCCCAGCGAACGATAATCTGCCTGCGCTGCCCGCGCGGCTGCGACGTTACCGTGAATCTCGACAGCGAAGGACTCGTGGAGAGTACCGAAGGCAACTTCTGCAAGCTCGGCACCGAATACGCTGCCCAGGAGGTGACTGACCCCCGTCGCATCCTTCCGACCACGGTACGCGTGCGAGGAGGCACGGAGCCTCTCGTGCCGGTCTGGACTCCGACCCCGATTCCCAAAGCGAGGCTGCTCGAGCTTGCGCGCGCCACTCGCGGGATCGTCCTGGACGCGCCGGTGGCGATCGGCCAGGTCGTGATCCACGACTGGGAGGGAACCGGAGTGGACCTCGTTGCAAGCGGTGAGGTGGCTGTCCGGAGCGTCTCGTAGCCATCGCCCCCTGCATTTGCTACACTTGCCCCCATGCACTACTCACTGTTCGGCGAAAAGCTCTCGGCACGCTCGGGTATTCTGGAATTGATGAAGGACCTGGGCGAGGCGCTCGAGAGCCCCGGAAAGGTGCGTATGCTCGGGGGCGGGAACCCGGCGCACCTTCCCGAGGTCAACGCATTGTGGCGGCGCAGAATGACCGAGATTCTTGCAAACCGCGACGAGTTCGAGCACATGGTGGCTGATTATGACAGCCCCCGCGGTAAGGCGGCCTTTCTGTCGGAGGTGGCGGCGCTTCTGCGCAGGGAGTACGGTTGGGAGATCGGACCGGAGAACGTCGCCATCACCAACGGAAGCCAGAGCGCCTTCTTCTACCTGTTCAACATGCTCGCGGGAGCCCACGCCGACGGCGGCTTTCGTCGTATCCTCTGCCCGGTAGTTCCCGAGTACATCGGCTACGCCGATCAGGGGGCAGAGCCGGACATGTTCCGGGGCGCCGTCCCCCAGATCGAGGAGCTTGGTCCGCACGGCTTCAAGTATCGCGTCGATTTTGACAGCCTCGAGGTGGACGAGCAGACCGGTGCAATCTGCGTCTCGCGGCCCACCAACCCCACCGGGAACGTTCTGACCGATACCGAAGTCAAGCATCTCGCCTCGATCGCCGAGGAGCACGGAATTCCGCTGCTCGTCGACAATGCGTACGGCATGCCCTTTCCCGGCATCATCTTCACCGACGCGGCGCCGGTCTGGCGGCCGAACATCGTGCTCAGCATGAGCCTGTCGAAGCTCGGGCTTCCCTCGGTACGGACCGGAATCGTCGTCGCGGACGCCGAGATCGTGGAGCGGCTCTCCGGGGTCAACGCCGTCATAAGCCTCGCAAACGGAAGCCTCGGGCAGGTTCTTACCCGGCCTCTTTTCGAGGATGGGAGCATCCTCACCCTCGCGAAGGACGTTATACGCCCCTTCTACCGGACCCGTGCCGAGCGCGCGCAGGCAGCGGTTTCCCGGGCGTTCGGCAGCGATATCGACTACGCGGTCCATCTCTGCGAGGGATCCATCTTTCTCTGGATCTGGTTCCGATCGCTTTCGATTTCGACCCGGGAGCTCTATGCGAGGCTCAAGGAGCGCGGCGTCATTGTGGTGCCGGGAGAGTACTTCTTCTTCGGTCTGGAGGAGGACTGGCCGCACAGCCGTCAGTGCATCCGCGTGAACTACTGCCATGACGAGCAGGCGTTTCGCGATGGAATCGAGATCATCGGCGAAGAAGCCCGTCGGGCGCAGGGAGGACGCGGATGATTGCCGTCACCGGGGCGACGGGACACCTCGGGCACGTGCTGGTGCGTCAGCTCGTCGACGCCGGTGAGCGTGTACGGATCGTGACCCGCTCGTCGAGCGAGATGACCGGCTTCGAGGATCTGAACGTCGAGCGCGTGGACGCTGAGCTCGATGATGTGCAAAGCCTGCGGGTGGCATTCAGCGGTGTCTCCATGGTGTATCACTCGGCGGCTCTCATCTCCTTTGGGCCGAACGGACGTGAGGAGATGCACAGGGTCAATGTCGAGGGTACTCGTTCGGTGGTGGAGGCGGTCCGGATAGCCGGTGTCCGCAGGATGGTGCACGTCAGCTCTATCGAGGCCTTTCCGCTTACGATCGGTCCCTATCCGATTCGCGAGTCGCTCGGTATCGACCCCGATCATACGGTCATGGAATACGGGAGGACAAAGGCGCTGGGTACGCGTTTTGTCATGGAGGCGGCCCGCGAGGGGGTCGATGCGGTCGTTGCCTGTCCCACCGCCTTCATCGGTCCGCCCGACTTCCGGCTGTCGCCGATGGGCAGGCTCGTGCTCGATTTTGCGCGCGGCCGCCTTCCCGCCTATGTCGACGGGGGATTCGATTTCGCCGACGTACGCGATGTCGCCCGGGGCGTTCTTCTCACCGGGGAGAAGGGCCGCCGGGGCGAGGCATACCTCCTTTCGGGGCACTACCTTTCGGTGCCCGATCTGATGGAGATGCTCAGCGGTCTGTGCGGAAGGAAGAAGCCGCTTTTCTGTCTGCCGACGAAGATCATTGCCTCGCTGATGGGGCCGGTTGAGCTCTACTATCGGATAAGCCGGACACCGCCGCGGTTCACCCGTGACAGCCTTCACATCCTGTCCTACGCGATCACGGTAGACCCATCGAAAGCCGAGGACGAGCTCGGGTATGCCAGGCGGCCGATCGAGTCGACACTGAGTGATCTTCTCGCCTGGTACAGGGCGCGAGGTCTGCTCAGAGAATAAAGGGAATCACCGCGCGCCGCTCCTTCGGATAGTCGGGAAAATTGGCACGATACCATCGATGGTGAGACACTCCCCGCGGAAGCAGGTTCGCAATTGTGAATACGGCGAAGGAGAGTCCGGCGATCGACCATGTCGCGAGGGCGAAGCCGCACCACTGCACTATCTCACCCAGATAGTTCGGGCTCGAGACGAAGCGGTACATGCCTCCGTAGGGGATGCTGTAGGTCCGGCCGCCGGGCTTTCGCAGACTGCGCAGGATCTCATCCGATCTGACGTGGATGATGAATCCGGCTGCGAAGAGGACCACGCCGATGATGAACCGCGGGTCGGCGAGCCAGCCGATTGTGTAGCGGGCGGGTCCGTCGAACAGGTAGTACCCGTTCACGTAGCCGTTGGCGGTATTGTAAACTATCGCCATCACGATGAGCACGACCGGGAAATTCCTCGGCCCGGCCTCCCTCAGAAGAAAGGGATAGACGAAGGTCCGGTAGATGTAGTGGGCTTCCCATATTGCCAGAAACAGAAACGGGAGCACCGCCGGGTGTCGTCCGAAGATCGCCATCACTGCGATGACGATGACCGCGGGCGACTCCATGATGAGCCACGCCCAGTGCGGTTTGAGTGCCAATCCCCATCCGCCTCGCATATACCTGCCGTAGGGAGCCGTAAAGAAGAAGAGCAGCACGAAGGTCAGTACGGCCGAAGCAAAAATCGCCCACAGCACTACGGTGTAAAGATTTGGATGCATTGAAACTCCGTTCCGGCTACAGTAACCTGAATAACCAATATCTGCAAGTATAATTGGTGGCCGCATTGACAGCGGCCGAAGGCGACTGTAGGATTCCGGGCATGATCCCGCCGAAGGTACAGCAGATACTCGAACGGAACGGTCTCGAAGCCCTGGAGTTCGAACCGGGCAGCACTCCAACTGCTCAGATGGCGGCCGACCGCATAGGCGTTGCAGTTGCTCAGATAGCCAAATCGATCCTGGTTTCCGGCAAGGACGGGCGATTCCGCATGGTTGTGCTCCCGGGGGACCGGAAGCTTTCCTCTTCGAAGATCAAGAAGGTCACCGGCGCAAAGCACAGTATGGCCTCCGCCGAGGATACCGAACGGATAACGGGATTTCGTCCCGGCGGTGTCTGCCCGTTCGGTGTCGGGGATGTGGAAGTCCTGATCGACCGCGGGCTTGAACAGTATTCCACGATATATCCTGCGGCGGGAACCGATGCGACCGGCGTTCCCATGACCTTCTCACAGCTGGTCACCATCACCGGCGCTTCGGTCTGCGACATAGCCGACTGACACATTTCATCGCTTTCACTGCAACCTTCAATCCCGCTCCGGCGTCAGTACAGGTATTCCCTGCTGGAGCGTGTCATGGAGTTTACGAATTTCCTGCTCGTCTACCCTGAAATCCCCGCCACCTACTGGAGCTACAAGCATGCGCTGTCGTTCATCGGCAAGCGTGCGCTGATGCCGCCGCTTGGCCTGGCGACGATTGCCGCGATGATCCCGGACCATCTAAGCTGCCGGGTCCTCGACATGAATGTCCGGTCCCTTACCGACGATGATCTGCTGGCCACGGACATGGTACTTCTGTCGGCGATGCTGGTTCAGAAGGACTCCTTCCACGAGGTAGTCGCCAGGTGCAACCGGCTCGGCGTGCCGGTTGCCGCAGGCGGACCGTATCCGACATCCTGTCCGGAGGAGATGGCGGGTGTGGATCACCTGGTGCTGAACGAAGGCGAGGTGACCTTTCCGCCCTTTCTGGAGGATTTCCAGCTCGGCAGGCTCAAACGGGTCTACTCGGATGCGCAGCGGCCCGATATCCGGCTTTCGCCGGTGCCGCGGTTCGAGCTTCTCGAGCTCGAATGGTACGACACAATCCCGTTCCAGTTTTCGCGCGGCTGCCCGTTCAACTGCGAATTCTGTGACATCGTGCACCTGTTCGGAAACGTTCCTCGGACCAAGACGGCCGAGCAGTTTGTCTGCGAGCTCGATGCGGCCTACAGGACCGGTTTTCGCGGCAGCGCGTTCATCGTTGACGACAACTTCATAGGAAACCGACGGCAGGTGAAAGTGCTCCTGCGGGCGGTCGCGGCCTGGCAGTCCGAGCACGGCATGCCATACCATCTTGCGACCGAGGCAAGCATCAATCTCGCCGAGGACGATGAGCTGCTCGATCTGATGGTGGCCGCAGGCTTCGTAATGACCTTCATCGGTATCGAGAGTCCCTCTACCGCCGCGCTGTCAGAGGCAAACAAAGCGCAGAATCTGCGCTACGATGTCGCCGAGGCGGTGCAGAGGATCCAGCGTCGCGGAATCGAGGTGACCGCCGGTTTCATCATCGGCTTCGACACCGACTCCGCCGACATCTTCGACCGGCAGATCGAATACGTCAGACAGCTCGGGATACCCATAGCCATGGTCGGACTCCTGATGGCTCTTCCCCATACGCAGCTGTGGCAGCGGCTGCAGCAGGAAGGCCGTATCCTGACGGGCTCCGATGGAAACAACACCCACGGCATCAGTCTCAACTTCCGGCCGCGGCTGGACCCGGATGCGCTCGTCACCGGGTACCAGCGCGTCCTGCGTGAGATCTACCGGCCGCGTGCCTACTTTGCCCGCTGTCTCTCGCTGCTTCGCCGTTACCCGGATCACATGCCCAACGAAAACATCCGTGCGGACCGGCACATAGGATTCCGTGAGGTGTCGGGACTTTTCCGCTCGCTCTTGAGACAGACCTTCTCCTGGTACGGTTTTGCCTACCTGGGTTACCTGATCCGGGCCCTCGCGCTCAAACCGGGCTACGTCGTGCGTGTGTTCACCATGGCTGTCCAGGGACACCATCTTCTCACCATCACCAGAGAGCTGCTCAAAGGAGGGAACCGCAGAAGCGTCTCCCGCCGCGAGCGGAGGGTGCCGGTGGAAGCTCTGCCTTTGATAACGGAATCCGAAGTGATACGATAGGAGCGTCGATTGATCCAGCTGAGCAAAGAGAGGAGTACCCATGGAATCGGTTCCTTCGGCCGCCGCGCAGGTCATGGTAACGGTGATCCCGATCGTCGGTATCGTGATGGGATCGGTGGTCATCTTCTTCTACCTCATGTGGCGGCACAAGCAACGGATGTTGATGATCGAGAAAGGAATGACACCGCATCAGCAGTTCGATATTTCCACATTCAGTCTGCTCGCCGGGCTGCTCAACCTGAGCGTTGGCCTGGTCCTGACGCTCTTCTTTCTCCTGAAAGAGGGCGCGAGCTACAGCGCGCTCGGAGGCCTGGTTCCGCTCTCCGTGGGGCTGAGCCTGGTGATTTTCTACTGGTCGCGGGTCGGCAAGCGCTCACCCGGCAACCGCCGAGAAGGATGAACCGGACAGGCTCGGAAATTCCAGACAATCAGCTCATCGCGCAGATCACCGGCGGCGATACCGAGGCTTTCCGGCACATTGTCGAGAGGTACCAGGCGCCGGTTTTTGCCATGGGACTCCGCTTCCTGCGAAACCGTGAAGCCGCCGAGGACTATGCGCAGGAGGTATTTCTCCGCGCCTTCAGGAGCCTCGGTACCTATCGCGGCGAGGCGCGTTTCTACTCCTGGCTGATGCGTGTTGCCTACCATATGGCGATAGACGCAAGCGGCGGCAGGCGGCGCGACCAGAGTCTCGGGGATGCTGAAATCGTCGACCACTCGCGGACACCGGAACAGCAGCTGCTGTACGTTCAGACGGCGGAAGCGGTTCGCGAGGCGATGCGGGATCTTCCACCCCATCATGCGGTCTGTATCGATCTGTACTTCTTTTTCGATCTCAGGTACGAAGAGATCAGCACGATGACAGGTTTTCCAATGAACACGATAAAATCTCATATCAGGCGGGCGAAGGCGAAGCTTCGCAGATCGCTGGGCGAAACGATCGAAGGGGGCCCAAGATGACGTGCGAACAGGCGATGTCCGAGTACTTCGATCTCGATCGAGGAGAGTCTCCTGCCGGGACTCTCGCCGATCACCTTCGCAGCTGTCCCAATTGCAGCAGCCTGGTGCTCAAGATCGACAGTGGACTGGAGATCCTCTCGGAGCAGACCCTGCGCCGGGACGCGGAGCGCTGGCCGGAAGCGGAGCTCCGGCCGGAGCTGTTCGTCCAGTCGGTGATGGCGAGAGTTCGCGAGGAATCCGCTGCCGTCGATGAGGACGCGCCGGAGGAGCAGAACCTGCTTTCGCGATGGATCGTGGTGGGGGTGATTATTCTGGCGGCGATACCGCTCTCCTCTTTCAGCGACTCACTCAGCTGGCTGAGTCAGCTTATCGGAAGCAGACTGGATTTTCCGCTCCACCTGGTGCTCGGGCTGGCGTTCACGATCTACGCGCTGTTCTTCATCGGCTCGCATCTCAAGGAGCTTTCGCGACGGCTCCATCTGAAACCGCCGCACACGTCCGGACCGTTCCGCTGATTCTATTTGCCGAAGATTCCCAGAAGCGCGTCCCGCATGACGCGCGGCTCCGCGTCCACTCCGGTCCAGTATTTGATTCCGATGACGCCCTGGTTGACGAGCATTTCCAGCCCGTCGATTACCTTGCAGCCCCGGCTCTCCGCCGTCTCGACCAGGTGCGTGCGCGGCGGATTGGGTATGACGTCGGCAACCACCATTTCAGCTCGGAGGCTGTCGAAATCCAGGTTCAGCTTCGCCTTCGTATCGGGAAAAAGACCGATTGAGGTGGCATTGATCACGATATCGCTGTCTCCGGGCACCGAGTAGGTCCTGTCCCAGAGGACAAAGTCGACCGGAATATCGAGCCGGCTCTCGAGCAACCCCGCGAGCTCGCGTCCGCGGGTTTCGTTCCGGTTGACCACCGTTATGTGCGCGGCTCCCGCCAGCCCGACCTCAACGCCTATGGCGCGCGCGGCGCCGCCGGCGCCGAACATGACCATTCGCTTGCCCTTCGGATCGACGCGGGATTCGAGCGCCTTCACGAAACCCTTCCCGTCGGTATTCTCTCCAATCAGCTTGTCGCCCCGGCGAACCACGCAGTTGACCGCACCCATGAGCTCCGCCGATTTTCCGAGTCCGTCGAGATGCTGGATGACCGATACCTTGTGCGGAATGGTGCAGTTGAATCCGGCGAATCCCATTGCGCGCGCCCCGCGGACTGCGTCGCCGAGGCCCGTCGGATCGACCTCGATGGTCAGATAGCGCCAGTCCAGCTGGTGATGACGGTAGGCCGCCTCCACCATCGGCTGCGTGGGGTTCTCCGCCACCGGTTTCCCGAAAACGGCCGTAAGCTCCTGCTTGAAGCTCAATTCGGCTTTCGACTTTTTGCTCATGTCCGGCTCCATCCTTTTGACGCATTGTACAACGACCCCGACCGAAAGTCATCGGATTGTAACGCGGCCCCGAAAAGGTTAGGATGAAGGAACGGGGAAACATAGTGAAAATCAGTGAAATAGCGGAAGCCGTAGACGGCCGCGTTGTCTGCGGGGAGTCCTATCCGGCGGGGTGGCAAGAGCGTGAGATCGAGTTCGGCTTTTCGTCCGATCTCATGAGCGACGTCCTCACCATCTCGGCCGAGCCGGTGCTCCTCATCACCGGACTCGCCGCTATCCAGACGATTCGAACCGCCGCAATTGCCGACATCGCCTGTGTTCTCCTTGTCCGGAACAAGCACGCTACCGGCGACATGAAGAGCCTTGCCGCCGAGTACGGCATGGTGCTCATCGAGAGCGGCATATCGATGTTCCGGGCGAGCGCACTCCTCCACGACAGGGGCCTGAAACCGGTCTACTGACCGCCCGGGCCGCCAAACGCATTGCATGACAAATGACCCTTTTGGGTGTACTATTTCTCCCACAGGAGGTGCAGTTTGAAAGGTACAGTCCTGGGGCTCCTCTTTCTTGCACTGACCGCAGGGGTCACCTTTGCGCAGTCGGAAATGAGCGTAACGGTCAGGGAAACGCAGGTGCGGGAACGGCCGTCATTTCTCGCGAAAGTGGTTGCTACCGTCAAGTACGGCGACCGTCTGACGGTGCTGAACCAGCAGAGCGGCTGGGTGCAGGTCCGATCCGGCGGCCAGCAGGGATGGATAAACGCCTCCGCGCTCACCGAAAAGAAGATTGTCTTCCAGGCGGGTTCCTCGAACGTATCGACCTCTGCATCGAGCAGTGAGGTTGCTCTTGCCGGCCGCGGGTTCAACAAGGAGGTCGAGGACAAATACGCCTCCGAGCAGAATCTCGACTATTCCGGTGTCGACCGGATGGAGCGCTACGGGAAGGATACTGCCACGCTGATCGCATTCATGGAGGCGGCAAAACTGCACTTCGATGAGGGAGGTGCCCGATGACGGTCAAGCGCGAAAGCGAAATCCGGCGACCGCTGCTCCCGATCGCAGCCGCGGCAGGGGCGCTCCTCATCGTTCTCCTTCTCCTCTCCGGCTGCAGCACGCTGAGCCAGATCGGAACCACCGTCGGCGTTCAGCAGGGAGTCATCAGCGAGGATCAGGCCGCCTCGATCAACACGACCGCCCAGAACGTGGAGAAATCCTTTCAGGACATTACACCGGAACAGGAATACTACATCGGCCGTGCCGTCGGTGCGGTCATTCTCAATCGCTACAGGACCTACGACAATCAGAAGGCCAACGACTATCTCAATCTCCTCGGCCAGAGTCTCGCGCTCGTCTCGACGCGGCCGGTGCTCTATCAGGGATACCGGTTTCAGATCCTCGATTCGGAGGACATAAACGCACTGTCGACTCCGAGCGGGCTCGTCTTTGTGACCCGCGGCCTCCTGCGGCTGGCAAAGAGTGAGGCCGAGGTAGCCGCCGTGCTCGCGCACGAAATCGGTCATATCGAGGACAAACACGCGCTCAAGGCGATCAAGACGTCGCGGATCACCTCAGCGTTCACCGCTGCGGGCCTGACCGGAGCGCAGATGGCCACAAACCAGAACGTCGCACAGCTCACGGCCGACTTCAGCGGTTCGATCAACGACATCACCCAGACGCTGGTGAACAGCGGCTATTCGCGTTCGGCGGAGACGGAGGCCGACAACGCTGCTGTGCAGATCCTCGAGCGTGCGGGCTACGATCCGCGGGCGCTGGTCAGCATCCTTCAGGCGATGCGCGCACGCGTCAAACCAGGAAGCGGGTTGGATTTCTCGCGGACTCATCCGCTTCCGGCGGAACGGATCACCGAGGTCCAGAAGGTCATCGGCAACTACAACGCACCCGGGTACGACACTTCAGTGACCCGGCAGCGGTTCGAGCAGGCTCTGGGAGGCATCTGACGCTCCGGCCGCCGGCCGAACCGACGACAGTGGCCCGGGCCAGCCTGCCCGGGCCGTTTCGCACCCCAATCCGCGGCACCGAAAGGGGGACCCTATCAGCAACGACACTTCCACCGAAAAGCATGGGCAAAACTACCTGCAGCGGCTCCTCCGCGGCGCGGCGGTCGGTGCCGCCGGCGCGCTGATCGCGATCGTCCTGTGGCTGTCCGGCGCGCTCACCACCTTCGAAGCGAAGACATGGGACGCCCGCGCGCGCATCTTTGCAGGTCCGGACAGTGCCACCAAGAACGTCGTGCTCATCCTGCTCGACCAGCCGAGCTTCGACTGGGGCAAGGATACCAACGGCTGGAACTGGCCGTGGCCTCGTGAGGTGTATGCTGCGATCGTCGACTTCTGCAGCCGGGCCGGGGCGAAGGCCCTCGGTTTCGACGTGCTTTTCACCGATCCCTCATCCTATGGAGTGGCCGACGACCAGGCGTTCGGGGATGCGCTGAAGCAATTTGGCCGCGGCGTCGCCGGCGTATATCCGGGGAGCGACAAGGTGGGCGTGAAGACGTGGCCGGATTCGGTACGGCTCCCGCCGGTAGACGTGCAGAAGCTTCAGCAGTGGCTCAACGACAGGAGAAAGGGTGAGCTGACCTCTCCCTACGCACGCTTTCCCATCCCGGAAGTTTCGCAGAATGCAGCCGTGCTCGGTGCGGTGAGCTTCACCAACGACCCGGACGGTGTCTACCGCCGGGGCCGGTTCTTTCACCTCTTCGACGGCAAGATTCTGCCCTCTATCGCGCTCGCGATGTATGCGGCAGCTTCACCAAAGCCGCCCTCGATTTCGATCGAGCCGGGTGTCTTCACAATCGACGGCCGTCACATCCCGATCGACTCGGAAGGTCGGGCCATCATGCATTTCGTTACCCGGACTGCATATCACACGCATCACCGGTATCCCGCGGATGCCATCATCCAGAGCGAGATTCAGCTGATGTCGGGCGAGAAGCCGAACGTCGATCCCAAAGAGCTCGCGGGAAAGTACGTTCTTTTCGGCTTTTCGGCACCCGACCTCTACGACCTCCGGCCCTCACCGCTCGGCGCCATCGTACCCGGGGTCGAGATTCACGCCACCATGCTCGATAACCTTCTGTCGAACTCCTTCATGCGGGCGGTGCCGGAGTGGCTCACGATTCTCTATCTGGCCGTCATCGGCATTGCTGCTGGCATTCTCGGGGCGATGATAGGCGGGACAATCGGTACGATTCTCATGTTTGTGATCCTGGTGCCGATTCCGGTGGGCATAAGCTTTCTCGCCTACACTCAGGGGTACTGGCTGCAGCTCATCGCAGGAGTCATATCGGTAGCGCTCGCCCTCATCGGCGCGAACGTCGCGAACTACGCGACCGAAGGCAGGCAGCGCCGTTACATCAAGAACGCCTTCCAGCAGTATCTCAGCCCTGCGGTCATCGAGGAGCTCATTGCGCATCCGGAAAGGCTGCAGCTCGGCGGGGAGCGCCGGGAGCTCTCGATCTTCTTTTCCGACCTCCAGGGGTTCACCGGAATTTCGGAGGGCCTTTCGCCGGAGGAGCTCACGGCGCTCCTCAATGACTACCTGTCGGCGATGACCGATATCATTCAGGAGGAGGGCGGAACCATCGACAAGTACGAGGGCGACGCCATCATCGCCTTCTGGAACGCGCCGTTGACTCAGGACGATCACGCTGTGCGCGCGATCCGTGCGGCGCTCCGCTGCCAGGCGAAGCTCACCGAGATGCGCCCCGCCTTCCGCGAGCGGGTTAACAAGGACCTCTACATGCGCGTCGGGGTCAACACCGGCCCGGCCGTCGTCGGGAACATGGGCTCGCACACGCGTTTCGACTACACCATGCTCGGCGATGCGGTAAACCTGGCCTCGCGGCTTGAAGGGATCAACAAGCAGTTTGCAACCTACACGATGATGTCCCAGACCACCATGAAGGCGCTGTCCGGAGCCTTTCCAGCGCGCGAGCTTTCGCGGGTGGCGGTGGTGGGCCGCAAGGAGCCGGTTGTCGTCTACGAGCCCATGGCTGCCGAGGAGTTTGAAGCCCGTTCCTCCGAGCTCGCGGCGTTCGCGGAGGCGCTGCCGCATTTCTACAGTGGAAGATTCATCTCCGCCGCCGAGGCATTCGACCGGACCGCCGACAGGGATCCGGCCGCGCGCATGTACGCGAAAAAGTGCCGCGATCTCGCCGGTCAGTTCGGAATTCAGGGAAAGGACGACTCGCCTCCCGACGGCTGGGAGGGGGTCTGGATCATGACCGAAAAATAGTATCTGAAGTTTCAAAATGGTAACGTTTCTTATCGACAGATTGCTGCGCTACCTGCAGCGCGGCCGCGGAGCGTTCCGCGCCGCAGGGAACCTCGCCCGCGCGGCACGGCGGGCGTGGGCGCCGCGGGGTGTGGTGCAGGAATCCGAGACCGATTTCGGCGCCGGCCTCCTTCATCACCTGCGTGAGAAGCGGCTTCGCTCCTCCATCAAGTATGCTGCCGCCGAATCACCCTACTACAGTGAGCTGTTCGACAGGGGCGGTATCCGTACCGGAGAGATACGCAGCATCGGGGACCTCTCCGCCCTTCCGATGACGGACAACCGCGAGCTTCTAGAGTGGCGCAGGTTCCTGTCGGTACCCGAATCAGAAGTCGCGGTGACCGCAGTCTCCGCCGGCACCACCGGAATGCCGAAGACAGTCGCATTCAGCGCTGCGGACTGGAACCAGATTTGTGCCTCCAGGGCAGCGGGTATTCAGGCAGTCATCGGGAAGAGGCGGCAGGCGGCTCTGCTCGTCCTGCCTTCCGGTGCGGAAATGTGGGCCGACCGGCGGGCAACAGTCGACGCGCTCGAACGTCTCGAGTTCCAGACCTTCGAGGCCTCCGTCGAGCGGGTAGAGGAGGGAGTTCGCTGGCTCGTAGACTTTTCTCCTGCGCTCATGACCGGGACGCCCTACGCCCTCGAGCTGCTCACGGCCTGCGCGGCAGACGTCGGATTTGCCTACCGGCCCTCCGCGATTCTCACCTTCGGCGATGCGCCGGGCGCGAGGAGAATTGCGCGACTGCGCGAGTACTGGCAGGCACCGGTCGTCGCCGCCTACGGGGCGGCGGAGCTCGGCGGAGCGCAGACGATAGCGTTTCCGGAATGCCGCGGTACCCACCTGAACGAGCTCGATTTCATATTCGAGGTAGTCGACCCCGACACGGGAGAGCCTGCTCACATGGGTGAGCTTGTGGTCACGACGCTCCTCCGGCAGGCAATGCCGCTTGTCAGATACCGGACGGGCGACCTCGCACGCCGCCTTTCCCACGACTGCAGGCTGCCCTTCGGCAACTACGAGATCCTCGACGACGGCGTCTCGATCGCATTCAACGGCCTTCAAATCGGCGCGCGAGAGCTCAGTGAACGTTTCGGTGGCATGTCCGGACTCAGCGGCCGCTTCTGCTGGCGCTACCGGGGTGAAGAAGAGGGCGGCGGAGCGGTGCTCGAGGTCGAAAGGAGCGGATACCTCGCCGACGCGGAAAATTCGGACGAGGAGGTTCTCGGAAAGGTTTCGGGCGAGCTCCGTGCAGTCCTTCCGGCGCTGCTCGCATCCTCGAGCGATGCCGGGCAGATCGAGTTGCTGTTGGCGGAACAGCTCCACGGTCAGATCCGCGACGTGCGCATCGAGGACCGCCGGTAACGCCAGACATCTGGCACACCGGTCCGCCGGTGAGCGGTCCGCCGG
>CAZNYW010000057.1:17676-27824 GCA_964577375.1 uncultured Spirochaetales bacterium
GAGCGGTCCGCCGGCGAGCGGTCTTGCCTGCCGTCCGCATCAAAGGTATGGTTTAGCTATGCAGAACCTGTTCCTGGTTTCGCGGGGCTTCATCCGCCCCTCTCTGCGAGTCCGGACACGTCTTGCCTCTCTCCTCTCCGCTCAGGATCTCAATGTATCGAAGCGTTTTCTCACCCGCCGCCTTCTCGAACGGCTCGACCCAGCGGAAACCGAAGCGGTGATTCTCCTCTCCGAACGTGTCGAAACGGAAAAGGTTCCGGAGCCTGCAGAGCCCGGCAACGGAGAGCTCCTGGATCGCTATCTGCTCGGCGGAGGAGGTCTCCTGATCGTCGGAGGCGCCAACGCGCCCGATACACCGGTCGCAGAAAGGCGGCCCGTCGCGCCGGTCAACGTCCGGCTGGCCAACGAGTTCTCCCGCGTGTACGACGGGATCGGTGACTTTGCAGTAAAGGACATCCTTTTCATCCGCACACCGGCCGAAGACGTCGACGTCCATTTCGACGTCGAATCCACCGAGGCCGGCGGGCAGCCGATCCCGCTTGTGTGGACCCGCTACCGCGGAAAGGGACGGCTTTGCTGCATAGGACTCTCGATGCGCGCGGCGAGCATCAGGAATCCGTTCGTCCGGAAGCTGATCATTCAGTCGGTCGACTGGCTTCTCGCCGGACGCAGGACCGAAGCCTCAGTTTGACCTGGTGCGGGTGGCAGGACTGCTGTTGTCGAGATAGTCCTGAAGGACCTCGACAAGCGTACGGAGCGTCGCCTCCGGAATCGAGTCGAGCTTCGATTGGAGCTCCCGGGTCAGGTCCTTGAGCTCCTGTGTCGATTCCTTCGTCTGCTGAACATCGTCGATAAGAGATTGAAGTGTCGATTTCAATCTGTTCAGCGTTTCTACGTCCGAGCGCACCTTGTTGACCTCGTTCGAGGTTTCGGCGATCTGTGCCTGTGTTTCATCTTTCGCGGTAGCGAGATGCTTGTCGACGTATCCGGTAGTTGCGATGAATCCAAGAAAGCCGGTATTTGTGCATCCGAGCAGCGAGAGGACCAGAACCGACGCGGGCAGGAGACGTTTCATGGGAACCTCCGAGTGTGGTTCTATTTCCTACCATGAACATCTGCCCTGCTCAAGTGAGCCGCGCCGCTAGTCTGTCAGGTCGGCCGTTGCCTGCTGCGCCCGGGAAAAGGCGTCCCCGGGATCGGACGGGAGCACGATCGGGGACTTCCCGGAACTGGTGAGACGCGACACGCACCAGTCGAGAAAGGGGCGGGCACGCTCGTCGTCAGAGCCTGCCACCAGGTAACGGTCGTAGCGTTCCGAGTCGACGAAGCTGTCCATCAGCGATAACACCTGCGGCGGGAGCTCGCCGAGGTGCAGCCGGGCACGGGCGGCTATCTGAAGTGCCGAAGACTCTGCGAAGAGGAGCCGGTCAGCCTGAAGCGCGACGGCAGCTTCCGAGGCTGCCTGCGCACGAATGAGGCCGGCGATCGATTCCGGTCCGAACGCATTGCCCCGCCGCGAAAGCCAGAACCGTCCGTAGTCGGCGACGTAGGCAGTTGATGCTGCACGTGCCAGGTCGCGGGCCAGGCTGTTGGGTGGACGTTCGAGGTTGACGGCGGAGTCGGAAATCACGCAGATCCTGCGAAGATAGTAGGGACGAACCGCCTGCGGTATGTATCTCCAGTGACGCATCGGATCGTTGCGGATGTCCGTTGCTGAAACGGGAAAGAGCGTTCGGGCCGGATCGACAGCGACGAACTCGGCGCCGAGCTCCTGCGCGAGCTCTTTGCCGTAGCTTTCAGATGCAAACACGTAGCTCACACCGTCGGGAACGTGCGCATTGATTGTCCGCGCCCAGATCCGCGTTGATCCTGGCTCGTCCTTCCTGGCCTCGGGAATGGCTTCGGTGATGTGGACAATTTCGGCATCGGGGAAAAGCCGCGACATCCATTGAAAACGCAGCGCGCCGGGAATCGGCTCGTCAGGCAGGGTACAGACGAACACCGTCAGGCGGTCGCAGTAGCTTCGCGCGAAGTCGACAAGGTACAGGTGACCGGCGTGGGGAGGCATGAAGCGCCCAATGACCACGCCTCGCCTGGCAGGCGGGGACGATGTTTGCATAACCGGGGTTCTATAGTAACATCATTCATACTGTGTTGTAAGACCTGCGGCTCGAAGCGCTCCGCGCACACGTGGAGGAGAAGATCGCAATGAACGAAGATCGTAAATATCTCATTGGATTCGATCTCGGCGGAACAAAGATGCTTGCCGGTCTTCTGACCCGTGATCTCGATATCACCGCGCGCAACAAGGAAAAGATAAAGGACGCATCGAAGGACGAAGAGGTGTTTTCACAGATTGTGAAGTGCCTGAACGCGCTGCTCGCAAAGGCTTCGGTGAAAACGGCCGAGATTGCCGGCGTGGGGATTGCGATTCCAGGGCCGATCGATCTGGCGACCGGTGTCGTTCTGGAGACGCCCAACCTGGGTTTTCGCGACTTCCCGTTGAAGGCGAAGCTGGAAAAAGAGGTGGGCATTCCGGTATTTCTCGAGAACGACGTCAACGCCGGCACCTACGGCGAGTTCCGAAAGGGCGCGCTCGCCGGGTACCGCCACGTGCTGGGCCTGTTTCCGGGCACCGGAATCGGCGGCGGTATCATCCTGAACGGGAAGCTCTATCGTGGAGCGACCGGCGGCGCGGGAGAGATCGGACACATGATAATTCAGGTGGATGGTCGCCTCTGCGGCTGTGGTCACTACGGCTGTCTCGAGGCCCATGCTTCCAAGACCGCAATGGCCAAGGATGCGGCGATGCTCGCCACCACCGGTGGGGCGCCTGTGATGGCGGAGCTTGCAGGCGGCGACATCTCGAAGATGAAGAGCAGCGTCTTCGCGAAGTCGATCGAGGGCGGCGACGTCCAGGTTGCGCAGGTGCTCGAACGCGCGGCACGCTTCTTCGGCATCGGGCTTGCCAACTGCGTCAACATCTTCAATCCGGAAGCGATTGTCGTCGGCGGTGGACTGGTGGAACGCTTCGGCGAGGCCTATCTGGCCGTCGCCGAGGCCACGATGAGGGAAAACGCGATGCCGTCGCTCGCGAAGGTGGTGAAGATCCTGCCTGCGCGTCTCGGCGATGACGCAGCGGTGATCGGAGCGGCCTCGCTGCTTGCCGAATCGCTTGCCGGCGCGGCCTGATCCTGTGAAGTTTGTATGTGAAGTTCAAATATGGAAAAGAAGAAAGCGATTACTGCAAACAAGATCGTCGCCGTCGTCGACATCGGGTCGACCGCGATTCGGATAGTCATTGCCGAGATTGATTCGGAGGGAGACTGGAAACGGCTCGACCGGGCCGCCAAACCGGTACCGCTCGGAAGGGACGTCTTCATGTCGGGACATCTGTCGCGCGAGACGATGCTCCAGGCTATCAAAGTTCTCAGCGGTTTTCTCGAGATGCTTTCCGGCTGGCACATCGGCCCGCGAGACGTGCGCGTGATCGCGACCAGTGCAATTCGTGAGGCGAAGAATCGTGATACCTTCGTAGACCGGGTATATATCCGCACCGGTCTTCGCATCAACATTATCGAGGGAGTCGAGGAAAATCATCTCACCTACCTCGCCGTCCAGCACGCAGTCGACGACATGCCGGGACCCTTCACCCGGTCCAGCTCTCTCATCATCGAGGTCGGTGGAGGGACCACCGAAGTCATGCTGCTCGACCGCGGCAACATGGTCGCGGCCCACTCCTTTCGAATCGGGACGGTGCGCATCGAACAGCAGGTGCGGCCAAGGTGGGAGTCGAACAAGCAGATGGAGGACTACCTTCGCGAGAATCTTCGCGGGACGCTCGAGATCCTCAACACGGAGCTGCGGCTTTCGCGCATCCACTATTTCGTCGCAGTTGGGGGCGACGCCCGTCTTGCGGCCGCGAACGCGGGGAAGAAGGAGGCCGAACACTACTGGCTCATAGAAAAGAGCGGGTTCTGCGCATTTCTCACGGAGATGCAGGGACTGTCGATTGACGAAATAGTAACGCGGCTGCGTGTCACCTACAATGAGGCCGAGGGACTGGTTCCGGCTCTGGTCATATACAAGCTCTTTCTGGAGGCAACAGGGGCCGAAAAGCTGATCGTGCCCGACGTAAGCATCCGCGAAGGAATGCTCGTGAGCTTCGCGCTGGGCACCACGCGCGACGTGAAGGCCGAGCTTTACCGGCAGGTGATAACCTCGGCAAAGAGCCTGGGGCGGAAATACCACTACGACGAAAAGCATGCCGTGCAGGTGAGCAAGCTCGCCCTGTCGTTCTTCGATCAGTTTCAGAATGATCACGGGCTCGAGCACCATGCCCGCCTTCTCATGGAGGTGGCGGCAATCCTCCACGACATCGGCAACTTTGTACGATCGAGCGGCCATCACAAGCACGGACAGTACCTCGTCGCCAATTCCGAGATTTTCGGACTTTCGCGGGAGGATATTCGAATCATATCGAACGTGATCCGCTACCACCGTAAATCGATGCCGCTCGCCTCTCACACCTCGTTCGTGTCTCTGCGGCAGGAGCAGCGGCTTATCGTCCTGAAGCTCGCATCAATGCTCCGGGTAGCCGACGGGCTTGACCGCAGCCACCAGCAGCGGGTGGAATCTTTCCGCCTGGAAGTTGAAGAGGGCGATCTTCTCGTCGACTGCACCCATCAGGGTGATATTTCGGTCGAACGCTACGGCATGGTGCTGAAGGCGCAGATGTTCGAAGAGGTGTTCGGCTACCACGTCGTTATCACGTAGCTCTTAATAGTCCGGGAGACACTTATCAACATGGCTGGAATGATCAAGGCATACAAAAAACATGAAGGCGGCCGCTACATCAACCGGGAGCTCAGCTGGATCGAGTTCAACCGGCGAGTTCTGTCGGAGGCGCTTCGCCAGGATGTCCCGCTGCTGGAACGGCTGCGATTTCTCTGTATCGTGGCATCCAATTTCGATGAGTTCTTCATGGTGCGGGTTGCCTCGCTGAAAAGGCAGATCCGTACCGGGCGCAAGGTGCCCTGCCCATCCGGGATGAGCCCGGAGGAACAGCTGCGCGAAGTCAATTCGCGGATTCGTGAAATAGTGAAACGGAAATACGAATGCCTGCTCGACGACATCCTGCCCAGGCTTGGCGACGCGGGACTCGTGCTTCGAACTCCGGAAAACTACAGCGCGGCCCAGCGAAAGTTTCTCGAGGAGCTCTTCCAGGAGGAGATCTTTCCGGTGCTCACCCCGGTACGGTGCGAGCTGGGGAAGCCTCTTCCCTACACGGGGAATCTGCGGCTCCATGCCGCGTTCCTGCTGCGGACCTCCGGGCAGCAGAATCTCCTTGTGCCTGAGAGCGACGCTGAATCTCTTGCGATCGTTCAGATTCCCGCGGGAATCCCCCGCATCATCTACCTTCCCCAAGAGGATAGCACCGTCTCCTTTGCTCTGCTCGAGCACGCTATACGCGACCACGCCGGGCAGCTCTTTCCAGGTTATGAGATCGTCGAGGACGTGTTCTTTCGGGTCACGCGCGACGCCGACCTCGGCGTCGATGAAGAGCGGGATGAAGACTTTGTCGAAGCGATGGAGCAGATCCTGGAATCACGCGAGCACAGCATGCCGATTCGGATGAGTCTGAACAAGACTACCGGGAGACTTCGCGACATTCTCACGGAAGCGCTCGCTCTTGATCCATCTGAGGTCTACATGAAGACCGACCCGATGGACTTGAGCAGCTTCATGGAGCTGGTGGATCTGCCGGGATTCGACCACCTGCGATATGACAAGTGGAAGCCTCAGGATTCTCCCTACGTGCCCGAAGAGAGCTCCATCTGGGAATCGATGAAAAAGCGTGACATTCTGCTTCATCACCCCTTCGAATCGTTCATGCCGGTTGTGCGACTGGTTCAAGAGGCGGCAACCGACGCATCGGTGCTCGCCATCAAGATGACGCTCTACCGGACGAGCGGAACTTCTCCCGTCGTGCAGGCTCTCGAGCTTGCAGCCGAAAACGGCAAGCAGGTCACGGTGCTGGTGGAGCTCAAGGCGCGGTTCGACGAAGAGCGCAACATCGAGTGGGCGCAGCGGCTCGAGCGTGCCGGTGTAATCGTTGTTTACGGCATCGTGCGGCTGAAGGTCCACGCGAAGGCGCTCCTCATCATCAGGCGCGAGGAGAAGGGCGTCACCAGATATCTCCACCTCGGCACCGGCAACTACAACGACAAGACCGCGCGGCTCTATACGGATCTCGGGTTTCTGACGACGCAGGACGATCTGGCCTACGAGGTGGGCCTCTTCTTCAATTCCATTACCGGATACTCAGCGATTTCCGCGTTGTCGAAGATAATCATGGCTCCGACCTCTCTGAAGTCGCGGCTCATTCAGCTCATCGACCGCGAGGCGCTCCGCTCCACGCCCGAAAATCCGGGCCGCATCATCATCAAGATCAACGCGCTGGCCGATCCCGAGATGATCGAAGCACTCTACCGCGCCTCCGCTGCGGGGGTGAAGACCACCCTCATCGTGCGCGGCATCTGCATGCTGGTGCCGGGCGTTCACGAGATGAGCGAGAACATTCGGGTCATCAGCATAATCGACCGCTATCTCGAGCACTCTCGCATCTACTATTTCCGCAACGGCGGGGCGGAGGAGCTCTACGCCGGCAGCGCGGACCTGATGCCGCGGAACCTCGAGAGACGGGTCGAGTTGCTCTTTCCAATGGAAAACCACGATCTTCAGAAGCGGGTGAAGTCCATTCTGGAGACATACCTTTCGGACAACGTGCAATCGCATGAGCTGCAGCCGGACGGAAGTTACCTGCGAATCAATCCGGCCTCCGGGGAGTTTCCGTCTGCGAGTCAGGCGGCGCTCTACGAGGCGGCGTGCAACCGCGCACGCATAGCGGCGCCGGTGAACCGCAAGGAGTTCAACGTTCGGCGCAAGCCTCCGCAGGCTCGGCGAATGCGGCACTGAGGCGCCCGGTATGGACCGCGATCAGCTCTTTCAGGAAATAATCGACGGCGCTGCTCTCTCCTTCTCCCGGTCTGGGGGAGCAGGAGGGCAGAACGTCAACAAGGTGAATACCCGCGTTACCGCGCGAATCAGGCTTTCCTCCCTTCGTACGCTCTCCGGGGAGCAGCTCGAGCGAGTCCGTTCACGGCTCGCGAGCCGGATCACCGAGGGCGATGAGGTTCTCGTTCATGTCGATGAGGAACGTTCGCAGCTGCGCAATCGTGAGATAGCGCTCAGGCGGCTGGCTGACCTGATTATCCACGCGGCGGCCAGGCAGCGGACCCGCCGCCCGACCCGCCCGTCCAAAGCGTCGCGTGAGGCCCGACTCGCACGGAAACATCACAATGCGGAAAAGAAGGCCTCCAGGAGGCGGGATTTCGACCGTGATTGACTATGTGGTATAAAGAAGCGTGTTGATTTTCGCGGATAACTGTCTGTGGGAAGAGATCCTGGTTCGATTCGGATGCAGTTTACGCCTCAAGTACCTGGCAGGACGACAGTTGTGTTCGGGTTATCAACACGCTTCGTTATACCTCCGATGCTACCCGAGAGCGGTAATCCTGAGCCGCGAGGAGTAACCATAGTCCCGCGCGCCCGGTTCGGGCCGGAGAAGCGCGAGAAAGATCTCGCATTCGGGACCGATCGAAATCTCGAGCGGCGTCCTGATGGTGGATACCATCCCTCGTAATCCCAGATGCACGCGAACTGCGGCCGGAGACTGAAGACCGCTGCGGAGAAACAGGACGTAGGTTGAATCGATCCTTTCCACTCGGAGCTCCACGCCCCGCGTGATTCCCCGCCGGACGGGCCGGCAATCGCCGGCGAAGTCGGCGTCCCTGAGATTGCTGCCGAAATGCGGCTGGAAGGGGGGCAGGCCGGGATGGTTTGCGTAGTAATAGCAGCCCTCCTCGGGAACGATGATCTGCCTGGGAACAGGTTCCGCTTCGGCCGGACGAAGGTCGCCCCTGGGGTCGCTTCTCCGGATCCCGGTCCCGGCGGCAGAAAGAAGGTCCACCGGGTCGCTTCCGGTCGGTCGCCCCGGCTCAGGCTGGGTCGCATCGGTTCGGTTGATCCGGTCGTCGGTCGCCCCTGTTGAGCCTCTTCCTACCGCCGCATACATCGGCTCGCCCGTGGCCTCCTTGAGCCGTTTGCCGGCCTCGTGTCCCGCGACTGAGGCGGCTCCGGAGAGCAGGGTAAGGGACTCCCGTACTCCGACGAACCGGACCGGAACGGACCTCATGCGTCCTTTCAGCGTGGGGACGCGGACGTCGAAATGCAGGTGCGGCCCGGAGGTGCGGCCGGTATTGCCGCTGTAGCCGATCAGGTCGCCGGCGTCGACGATATCCCCGGGTCTCACGCGCGAACCGTGTCTTTGAAGATGCACGTAGTTTCCAAAAGAGCCGTCGGCGTGGGCGATCAGGATGTAGTTGCCCTTCTGGTCGAATTCGGGGCCGATTCCTCCGACCGACGAATCTGTCTTCACCTCGGCAACCACTCCACCCCGTGCGGCATGAACCGGAGTGCCGGCCTTGAGATCGAAATCGAGAGCGTACTGATTTTCGCCGGAGTGCGTGAATCTTCCGTTGTAACCCTGAGTGATGCAATGTTTGGTTGCGTGGTCGAACGGGAACAGGTAGAGATGGTCATCGTCGTGGCGGGCTGTCCGAGGGTTCCCGCGGGCGAAGGTGTACTCGACCCGGTAGCCCCGCGGTCCGCGGCGTACGGGGTGAAGAGAGAAGAGGTAGTTCCTGCGGGACCTTGCCGGCACAAGAGAGGCAAAAGGCAGGGGTTCATCGGCGACCAGATTTTCAATATCTCTCAGGACGAGATTGAGCCAGAGATCGACTATGTGACCGGAGTCCGCAAAGAGATCGAATCCGCCCCTTTCATCTTCTTCGGCGTAGATGCGCACTTTTTGTCCTTTGCCGTCCGCTCGGCGTACTCTCAACAATAGCCCATATTTGCTGCTGCGAGTATTGTTGTTCGTTGAATTCGCCCGATTTTTGTACCATACTGCAGCCGTTGAGGAGGCGACATGGCTCATTGCGTTGTTCCCGCGGCCGAGGAGATACTCGACAGGGAGTTCCCGGTACTGGACAAGGGATTTGTTCGGCTTGTTGATTACCTTGGCGGGGACGAGCGCATCGTTCAGGCGGCCAGGGTCTCCTATGGGGAGGGCACGAAGTCCTTCCGGCAGGACCGTGGGCTTATCGACTACCTGCTCAGAAATCAGCATACGTCGCCGTTCGAACAGGTGGTGCTCACCTTTCATGCCAAGCTGCCCATTTTCGTCGCGAGGCAATGGGTGAGGCATCGGATGGCGAGGTTGAACGAAATTTCCGGCCGCTATTCCATTCTTAAGGACGAGTTCTATGTTCCTGCGGGGGGTGCCATCGCGTTGCAGAGCGAGGACAACAAGCAGGGGCGTCAGGATGAACCGGTCTCGCCGGAGCTGCAGGAGAGCATCCGTACGTCACTCGTTACCCAGCAGGAGGGCGCTTACGCCGCCTATACCGGGCTTCTCGATCTCGGCCTGGCCCGGGAGCTTGCACGAATCAATCTGCCGGTGAGCGCCTATACCGAATGGTACTGGCAGATCGATCTACACAACCTGTTCCACTTCTTGCAGTTGCGAATGGATCCGCACGCTCAGCACGAGATTCGCGAATACGCCAGAACGATGTATGACATCGCCTCGCGCGTCTGTCCGTTCGCCTGCGAGGCGTTCGACCAGCATATGGTGGGCGGAGCCCGATTCTCGCGGGCCGAGATGGAGGTTCTCGGAGCGCTGTTGGCCGAACGCGGCATTTCGGATGATCTCGTGCGGGAAAAGGCAGAGGCCGCCGGGATGAAAAAACGGGCGACGGACCGCTTTGTGGGGAAAATCCACGGTAAACACGTCTTATAATAAGTCCAATTAAAAACAAATAAAACCAATCTCTGTTTCTTCTTTATTCTCTGAAAAATGTGGTGTACTCTTCATTCAGAGGAGAGTCATCAATGGCTGAGGAAGTTAAGGTCGAAAAGGATCAGTATCTTACGTTTATGCTCGACAACGAGCAGTACGCCATCGACGTCGCAAAGGTCAAAGAGGTGCTCGAGTATACATCGGTCACCAAAGTGCCGCGCAC
>CAZNYW010000058.1:0-22430 GCA_964577375.1 uncultured Spirochaetales bacterium
TACTTACCGCGGAATTACTCCCCTGATTTTATCCACAGGGTTCTTGATACTTCCGTCGCCATGCGCTTCGGCGGTCTCACCGCCGTCGTCGATTTCTCGATCAACGTGGACAAGAATGAGATCGTTGGGCTCATCGGCCCGAACGGGGCGGGGAAGACCACCGCCTTCAACATGATCACCGGCGTCTAAGCCCCGACGAGCGGCCGCATCCACTTCCAGGATTCCGAGATCACGAGCCTCAAACCGCACTCGATTACCGACCGGGGCATCGCGCGCACGTTTCAGAATATCCGGCTCTTCCAGGAGACGTCGATGCTGGACAACGTGCTCACCGCCTGTCACATGCGGATGCGCACCAACCTGTTCGAGGCAACTTTGCACCTGCCGGGCTATCTGCGGCAGGCGAGGGAGGCGCGCGAGCTGACCGTGAGCCTGCTCGGGTCGGTCGGTCTCGAGGAATCGGCGGACGAGCTGGCGACGGGTCTCCCCTACGGAAAGCTGCGCCGGCTCGAGATTGCGCGCGCGCTGGCCACCCGGCCGCGGATGCTCCTTCTCGACGAGCCTGCGGCGGGGGTGAATCCGCAGGAATCGAACGACCTCATGTCCTGTATCGTCAGGATACGCGACGAGTTCGATCTCACCATCCTGCTGATCGAGCACCACATGCAGGTTGTCATGGGCATCTGCAAGCGCATGTACGTGCTCGATTACGAGCTCACGATCGCGCATGGCACACCGGAGGAGATCCGCAGGGACCCGAAGGTGATAGAAGCCTACCTGGGAGCTGAGTGATGCTGTCCATCAAGAATCTTTCGGTGCACTACGGCGGCATCCAGGCGGTTCAGGGCATCGACCTGGAGGTTCCCGACGGGAAGATCGTCTCGCTCATCGGGGCGAACGGCGCGGGGAAGAGCACTACCCTGAAGACGGTGGTCGGCCTGGTGAAGGCTTCCGAAGGATCGGTTCTGTGGAACGGTGAAGAGCTGGTGGGTGCGGGGCGGGGACGAAGACGATCGTCGGGAGCGGGGTGGTCCTTGTTCCCGAAGGCAGACGGGTGTTTCCCAATCTCACCGTGGACGAGAACCTGACGCTCGGCGCCTATACGCGCACCGACAGGGAGGGAATCGAACAGAGCCGCAGCAAGGTATTAACCCTCTTCCCGCGGCTCAGGGAGCGATCCCGGCAGAAGGCCGGCTAACTTTCGGGCGGCGAGCAGCAGATGCTCGCGGTTGGACGCGCGCTGATGTCGCGGCCGAGGCTTCTGATGACGGATGAACCGTCGCTTGGGCTCGCGCCGATCATCGTCAAGATGATCTTCGACATCATTCAGGAGATCAACCGCGAAGGGGTCACGGTTCTGCTCGTCGAGCAGAATGCAAAGGCCGCGCTCGAAATCTCAGACTACGGATACTTGCTGGAAACCGGCCGGATAACGGTGCAGGCGGAGGGCAGCGCGCTTCTGGCCGACGACCGCGTTCGCAAGGCCTATCTGGGCGAAGCCGTGTAGCGCGGCGCGAGCTGTCACAGAGTGCTCACCATCGACCGGCGGCCGAGGAAGGTGCCCTTACCCGGCTCGCCGAGCTGCTCGCTCCAGCTTCCCCCGACGGTTGTCGTGCTCGTGATGTCACCGGCGGCCTGTACGAGACCCCGGGACCCTGTCAGCTCCAGGCTGTTCCCGTTCCGCGAGCCGCGCACCATCCCCTGATCTTCGCCGTCATAGGAGGCGTAGACCGCAAACGCCGCCTGGCCGGCGATGATCATGTTCCAGGTTCCCCTGTTCGTTCCACTGTAGCTGCCTTCGAAGGTGACTACCTGCTGCGTGGAAAGCTCCTTCACCGTAACGGCCACTGCAGGTGCCCCGTCCAGCGTACATTCGGTCTGCTGCACCGTTCCGGCGGGGCCGACGGTGATGGTGAGGCTCACCGTGAACTGGTCCGGAGCGTCGCCGATGGTTCCACTGTAGTAGACCACGGTATTCGAGGCGCTTTTTGACGCCGATCCGGGGCCCCCACCCCGAAGCGCCGGCGCAGTCGCCGCGGCCGAGGCGATACCGGGGCGGCTCAGGCTGAACGCGAATTGCGGCGCAGCGGCCGGCGCAGCGGCCGGCGTGGGAGCCTGCGGCTGCATGCGAATTTCGAAGGTGCCGCTCGCGTGGTCTGCCGCGATTACTCCGCGGTAGACTCCGGCCGGGGCCCTGTCGAATGAGGGGCTTGCGGCGGGTTGGCCGGCAAAACGGACGACAGGCGGCTGGACGGAAGCGCATCCGGCCGAAATTGCTGCCGCGAACAGGGCCGCCGCGCAGACAAGCACGGTTGCGCGCATCCTTCCCATCGGGCCGCGAGATTCAATGCTGCACCTCTTCATACGCACCACCTGCTTCGATGGTAACAAAATCGGGCCGCCGCGACCATTGTACGCGGCGCGGCAGTTGATTACGCTTGTAGCAGACGGACACATCCGAGAGGAGGAAATCCATGAATGAAGCCGACTTCGATCTGAATGCCGCGAACGAAGAGGCGCGAGTGCGTCTGGCCGCGGCCCTCCATGGCCACGTTGCGCACCTCAACTTCGACGATGCGATACGGAACTTTCCTGCGCGGCTCATGAACGAAAAGCCGGACAATGTTCCCTACACCTTCTGGCATCAGCTCGAGCACATCCGCATCACCCAGTGGGATCTTCTACGCTACATCAAGGATCCCGGGCATCAGTCCCCCAACTGGCCCGTCGACTACTGGCCTGCCCGGGACGCGAAGGCTGATTCCGCAGCGTGGGAGGCCACCGTTTCGCAGTACCATGCCGACCTGCAGGAGCTTGTCGAGCTGGTGGAGGATCCGCAGACCAGTCTTCTGCGGCCGGTAGCCCACATGGAGAACCGGAGCATCATGCGATCGGCCATGATGGTGGTGGACCATACCGCCTATCATCTCGGCGAGTTCGTCATGGCGAGGCAGATCCTGGGCTCCTGGAAGTCGATGTTTTCCTCTTGATTTTGAGCAGTTCCGGGTCCATAGTTACAGGTGCCTGCATGTGAGGCCTTAGCCGTATCGGCCGCCGCAGGATAAGCCGACAGTCAAATCGGGGTGGGTCATGTTGCGAAACCGTTCGAGGAGAGGGTCGAGGACCGTCTCCTCCTTAACTATAGTCCTGTGTACAGGCCTTCTCATACTCTACGGATGCACGCCTTCCGGGTCGGGAAGCACTGCCGGATCCGGCGGCACTGCTGCAGGCGCAGGCCGCGCGAACGACGGACCGGCTGCCGGATCGAATTCCGGCGCGCCGAATGCCGCAGCGCGGCCGGTGTCGAGCGGAGCGGTGGTGGCGCTCGCGAAAGTGGAGGTTCGTACCCGATCGGTACTGGTTGGAGGACGGCTTCAGCCGAAGACGCGGGTGCAGCACACTGTTCCCGTCAACGGCATTGTCCGCCGCGTGGCCGTAAGCCCGGGCACACGGGTGGCCGAGGGTGCGGAGCTTTTCACGGTTCAACGCAACGATGTGGGCCAGACCTATCTTCCGGCCCCGGTCACCGCACGCGTTGCCGGGGTGGTCTCGCAGGTCGATGTGATCGCCAACCGCGAGGTGAGGGTGGGCGATGCCGGGGTCACCGTCGTGGGCTCGAACGGCTACATTCTCGAGGCGGCGATCAGCGACCGGGATGCGTTCAGCGTCACCGTCGGGCAGGAGATCACCGCCCGCTCTCCGGAGGATTCGCTGCTTTCCGGTCGCCTGACGGTCCGTACGCCAGAGCCCGACTACGCTACTGGTCTCTTTACACTGACGTTCGAGTTTCCCGACACGGAGGGGTCCTACATCGGCGAGTTTCTGCTGATCGAGGTCCCGACCGAATCGGTAAGCGGTCTGTTCGTTCCGCGGGACGCTGTGGTCCGAAGATACGGCCGCTACTACATGTGGTCGGTCGACTCCGGCAACCGCCTTCAGAGACGTGAGGTCACGCTGGGCGAGACCGTCAATGACGAGATCCGGATCGAGTCGGGCATCACCGCAGGAGAACGCTACGTCGCGCGGCCAACGGGGCGGGAGCGCGAAGGCGCCGCTGTCGCCGGGGGCGCCTGACCATGCTTGGACAGATCTTCCGAAGGCAGTCGGTGTTTCTGCTGTTCGTCGCGCTGCTCTGCGCTCTCGGCGTGGTGCTGGTGACGCAGCTTCCGGTGCAGCTCTACCCGCAGACACAGCGGCCGCGCGTGTCGCTGCGCATCAACCATGTCGGCTATTCTGCGGTCGACTTCTCGAGTCAGTACGGAGCCGATATCGAGTCCCGACTCATGGCGATCGGGGACGTCGACACCCTCGAAGTGAACTACGAAAACGATTCGAGTGATTTCACACTCACCTTCAACTGGAGCGTCGACAGCGACACCGCGAAAGCCAGCGTCGAATCGGCAATGAACACGATCCAGACGCTCCTGCCCTCCGACATCCGAGATGACTACTGGGTCCGGTTCTTCACCGGCGAAAACGCAGGGTTCCTGCTGCTCGGAATTAAGTCCCCCTCGACGGCACCGGATACGCTCTACAGAATTCTTTCCACAGCCGTCGAGCCGCAGCTGAATCAGGTAGAGGATGCCGAGACCGTCGAAATTCACAACATAGAGGATCTCGAGGTGAAGGTGGAGCTGCGCCCCGCCGACATGCTCGCCTACGGGCTGACCATTGCAGATGTGGATTCCGCAATGAGCTCCGGCTATCTGCCCGAACCTGTCGGGAATCTCGACGAGGGCAATCGCAGCTACACGGTCCGCTACCGGAAGGACATCAATTCGGTGCGGGACGTGGGTCGAATCGTCGTCGCAGACAGGGGAAATGTCTCCGTACGGCTTCAGGACATCGCGGATGTGTCGATCGATTATACGCTTCCGTCGCAGGCGCTGGTGATCAACGGTCAGGCGGCGGTCCGGATCAACGCTTCGCCCAAGGACGGCGGAAACATTCGTAAGATGTCGGAGGACATCCAGAACGTGCTCATCCGTGCGCGCGAGTCGGGGATACTTCCGGCCGATACCACCTTCCAGCCCTACCTGGATCCTGCAGAATATATTAACCGGTCAATACAGAACGTCACCCGCTCCGCGCTCCTCGGCGCGCTGCTCGCGATGATCGTCGTGTTTCTCACGCTTGGCGAGGTGCGGAACACGCTCCTCATCGGGATCTCGCTGCCGCTTTCCATAGTGCTCTCGTTCATTCTTCTGTCCGTATTCAATGTCAGCCTGAACCTCATCTCGCTGGGAGGAATCGCGCTCGCCGTAGGCATGGTGATAGATTCGTCGATCGTGGTGATGGAAAACATACACCGCCACCATGACGAAACGGAGGTAGTCCCCGACCGGAATGCGCTCCGTCGCATAATAGTCGCGGCAGTCGACCAGGTGCGAAATCCCGTCATCGGCTCGACGCTGACAACGATCCTCGTCTTTCTTCCAATATCCTTCACCGCACCGCTGACCAATGCAATTCTGGGTGACCAGGCGAAGGCAGTGGTCTTTGCGCTTGTCTTCGCGTTGATTGTCGCGTTGACCGTAATTCCCATGCTGGCGCTTCTTATCTACCGGCTGAAGCCGGCCGCCGGATTCGCCGGAGGCTCGCCTGAGGCCGAGCATGGAATGCTCAGGGTCTCGAACGGCGTAATGTGGTGGCTCGACAGGCAATACAAGCGGTCGCTTCGGGCCGTGATCCGGCGGCGGTGGCGGGCAGCGGTGGTGATAGCGGTATCCTTCGGGCTGCTCGGTCTCGCGGTATGGCAAGTGCTGCCGATGATTCCAAAGGAGATCCTTTCGCCGCCGTCGAGCGACCGGATAGTGGTATTCTTTCGCAGCCCGGAAATCACCGACCGTGTCCAGATCGTCGATACCGTCGTGCCGGAGCTCGAGCGGACGGTTCAGGAACGTGTGGGCGACTATGTGAAAAGCACCTATGCAACGGTGTCCGGACGGTTCAACATTTTGTTTGTCAATCTGAAATCTGCGAGAACCTCGCAGCTCGTTCTCGGCGAGCTTCAGCGCGCCTTCGTATCCGACAGCCGCTTCTACTACAACGTGGCGATGTGGGATCCGGCGCAGCTTCCGCTACCCCGTACCATGGATCTGCAGATAAGCGTCCGCGGCGAGGACGATGCGGTGCTCGTCGGGCTCCTCGAGCAGGTCCGCGACATAGTGAACGAAACCGATCTCTACGGCCGCGTCTTCACCGATCCGCAGACCGGCCTGAGCGACGAGCTATCGATCACCGCCCGTCCCGGCGTCATCGACGGTTTCCCGGACTACACCCGGGCATCGCTCGTTTCCCTCGTCCGCAAGGTTCTTCGCGGCACCAGCGCCATCGAGTTTCAGGAGGGACAGCGGACCATATCTGTCACTGCGGCCTATCCCGAGCAGACCGTTTCGAGCCGGACGCAGCTGGCCGACTTCCTTGTTCCGACCCGGGAGGGTCTTGTCCCGATCAAACATTTCTTTGATCTCACCGAATCCACCGGTGTTGCGGGCATTGCGTCGGAGAACGGCGAGAAGATCTTCCGCGTATACGCGCGGATGCCGGCAAACACTCCGGCGGCAGACCGGAGCAGGTTCGAAGCGGAGGCCAAAAAGGCAATAGACGCCCGACTCTCGATTCCGGCCGGATACTCGGTGGTCTTCGAGAATCCTCAGGGCGAGCTCGATTCGGCAATACGATCGCTCTTCGTTGCGCTTGCCGCGTCCGTAGCGCTCATCTACCTGGTGGTGGCGTTTCAGTTCAATTCGCTGCGCATCCCCTTCGTCATCCTGGTGACGATTCCGCTCGGCTTCACCGGCGTGGTGGCGAGTCTCTACCTCTTCCACTCCACCCTCAGCCTCAACTCGATGCTGGGAACGATCCTCCTTGCGGGAATCGTGGTCAACAACGCAATCATCATGATCGACTTCTACCTGAAGATGGCTGCCGACTACCCGGACAAGGTGGAGGCGCTCGTTGCGACCGCCGGCCTGCGGTTCCGGCCCATTCTCATCACCACGTTCACGACGATCCTGGGGATGCTTCCGCTTGCGATCGGCCTCGGTGAAGGGTCAAACATCGTCCAGCCGCTCGGCATCGCCGTTTCCGGCGGACTCCTGGTTTCGACGATGTTCACGCTCTACGTCGTACCGAGCATCCTCAGCTTCATGGCAAAGCCGCCTGGCAAGACCTGAGCCTGCGTGAATTCCACTCTCCGTCGCGATCTTTTTGACAGCGTCGACGATCGGATGTAGACTAGTGTCCTGATAAAGTAACTGTAAGGAGCGCGGAGATGGAATCTACAAACAATCAGACTGAGCCGAAAGGGCACGAGTTCGTCGGGGGCCTGCTGCAGAGCAAGGGCAATGCCGTCTGGTCGGTAACTCCGCAGACCACGGTCTACGATGCCCTGCAGCTAATGGCGGAAAAGAACATCGGCGCAGTGCTGGTTCTGGATGCAACCGGTGCGCTGCAGGGAATATTCTCGGAACGCGACTACGCGAGAAAGATCGTCCTGGTCGGCAAGACTTCGCGTGATACGAAGATTTCCGAAATCATGACCAAACGTGTATTCTATGTCGAGCCCAATCAAAAGATCGACGAATGCATGGCGCTTATGACCAACGAGCACATCAGACACGTGCCGGTTCTCGACGGCGGCAGCGTGATCGGCGTCATTTCAATCGGCGACGTAGTTAAGTCAATAATCTCCAAGCAGGAGTTCCTAATCGAACAGCTCGAACACTACATAATGGGACGCGCCTGAGCCAAACCCCGAATTTAGTCTACATGGGTTATAGACCTCCTTCACGCCGCTTACGAGTATATAACCATGTCCGGCGCAAATACCTTTCCGGTAGATGTCTGGACAATCCCGGTCTACTTCGGGCTGGCGTTTGTCCTGACCGTTCTCATTATCGCGCTTTCATCCGTGCTGGGTGAAAGAGGTAAAGAACGTGAAAAGCAGCGGCCCTACGAGTCCGGACTCAACGCCACGGGCTCCGCCCGCCTCCGATTCAACGCGCAGTTCTATATCGTTGCAATGATTTTTCTCGTCTTCGACGTGGAGACGGTTTTCGTCGTCACCTGGGCGGTGGGCGGAAAACGGCTCGGCTGGGGCGGCTATTTCGAAATTGCGCTCTTTATCCTGCTTCTTCTGGCAACGCTGCTCTACGTTGCACGCATCGGCGCGCTGGAATGGAAACGGAGAGACGTCCGTAATGGGAAGGAACGATGAGTGAAACCCCCTACACACTGACCCGCGGCGGGCTCCCGGTGAAGGAGCTGCGGAAATCATTCGCGCTCACAAAGCTGAGCGACATGATCGCGTGGGGACGCAAGTATTCGGTCTGGCCCTTCAATTTCGGGCTTTCCTGCTGCTACGTGGAGTTCGCTACCGCGCTGACGAGCAAATTCGACATGGCACGCTTCGGCTCCGAGGTCATTCGCGGGTCGCCGCGGGAGGCGGATCTCCTCGTGATCGCCGGGACGGTGTTCATCAAGGTGGCTCCGATCATCCTCCGTCTCTACGGACAGATGATGGAACCGAAGTGGGTTATCTCCATGGGCTCATGCGCGAACTCGGGCGGGATGTTCGACATCTACAGCGTCGTGCAGGGAGTCGATCGATTCCTGCCGGTCGACGTCTACGTTCCCGGCTGTCCGCCGAGGCCGGACGCGTTTCTCCAGGGGCTCACGATGCTTCAGGAAAGCATCGGCCGGGAACGGCGGCCCCTCTCCTGGGTCATTGGGCCGCAGGGAGTCGAGAAGCCGGAGTTTCCGTCGAATCGGGACCGGCTCGCTGACGAGCGGCGCAATGCCACGCTGCTCAGGAGCCCTGATGAAATCTGAAGAACGGATCACGGATGTGCAGGGTGAGATTGCCGTCCGCTTTCCAGGCGTGACAGAGGAGCGTGAGGGGATAGCCGATCACGTTCCGACCCTTCGGGTTCCGGCGACCGATGTTCTCGGCGTGCTGCGCTATCTGAAGGAGGAGGCGCGGCCTTCCTATCCGATGCTGTACGATCTCACAGCAGTCGACGACCGCTACCGGCGCTCGCCCGAAGATTTCACGGTGGTATATCATCTTTTCTCCTTCGACATCGCCTCGCTCATCCGGGTCAAGGTGCCGCTTTCGGGCGAGTTCCCCCACATCCCTTCGGCAGTGCCGGTCTGGCCCGCTGCGAACTGGTACGAGCGGGAGGTCTACGATCTGTTCGGCATAGTTTTCGACGGGCACCCCAATCTGCGCCGGATCATCATGCCCGTGACCTGGAAAGGGCATCCGCTTCGGAAGGACCATCCCGCCAGGGCTACCGAGTTTGCCGACTACGAGCTGCCGGAGGTGAAGCTCGAGGAGGAGCTCGATGCCTACACCTTCAACCCGGAAGAGTGGGGTATGGAGCGCGAAAGCGAAGACACCGATTTCATGTTTCTCAACATGGGCCCCAACCATCCGGGCACGCATGGGCTTTTTCGCATTGTGCTCCAGCTCGACGGCGAGGAGATCCTCGGCGCCGTCCCGGAGATCGGGTATCACCACCGCGGCATTGAAAAAATGGCCGAGCGCCAGACCTGGCACAGCTTCATACCCTACGCGTCGCGAACCGACTACCTCGGCGGCGTGGCCAACGACATGGCCTATGTTCTGTCGGTGGAGCAGGTGGCAGGGATCGACGTTCCCGAGCGCGCGATGGTTATGCGGATCATGCTTGCGGAGATGTTCCGCATTTCGAGTCACCTTGTCTGGTACGGCACCTTCGCGCAGGACCTCGGCGCGCTGTCGCCCATCTTCCTGATGTTCGGCGACCGCGAGGCGGTCCTCGACATTATTCAGGCGATCACCGGCGCGCGCATGCATCCGGGCTGGTTCAGGCTCGGCGGCACGGCGATGGATCTGCCGAAGGGCTGGGAGCCGATGGTCCGGGACTTCATCAAGGAGTTTCGAAAGCACCTCGACCAGTACGAAAAGATGGTGATGCGGAACAGCATCCTCAAGGCGCGAACGCGCGGCGTTGGAGCCTATGACGCGAAGACCGCGATAGAGTGGGGCGTCACCGGCCCGGGCCTTCGGGCCGCCGGATACTCCTGGGACTTTCGCAAACACATGCCCTACGCGGGCTACGATCAGTTCGACTTCGACATTCCGGTGGCCCAGCACGGCGACTGCTACGATCGCGGCATGGTACGGATCGAAGAGCTGCGTCAGAGCGTCCGGATAATCGAACAGTGTCTGAACAACATGCCGTCCGGTCCCTACAAGTCCGATCATCCGCTTACCACCCCGCCGCGGAAGGAGCGGACGATGAAGGACATCGAGACGCTCATCAACCATTTTGTCGGGGTGACCTGGGGACCGGTGATGCCTGCCGGTGAGGCGATGATTCCCACCGAGGCGACAAAGGGCAGCAATGGCTACTACGTGGTGAGCGACGGCGGGATACATTCCTACCGCACCCGCATCCGCGCGCCCTCCTTCCCGCACCTGCAGGTGCTCCCGCTGATGAGCCGCGGCAGCTATGTGTCCGACATGATAGCGATCATCGGCAGCATTGATTTTGTCATGGGCGACGTCGACCGTTAGCCCGACCGGAGAGTTTTAGATGCTGAGTGAGACTGAACGACAGTTGATTGACGACGAGCTCAAACACGCATTCACCGCCCAATCGGCCTGCGTCGAAGCACTGCTGATTGTCCAGCGCAGCCGCGGATACGTAAGCGACGAGGCGCTCGAGGAGGTCGCGGCGCAGCTTGGAATGTCGAGCGCAGAGCTCGAAAGCATCGCGACCTTCTACAACCTGATCTTCAGAAGGCCGATGGGCCGCCATGTCATCCACGTCTGCGACGGGATTTCGTGCTGGGTAACCGGCGGAAAGCGGGTCGGCGAGCACGTTCAGGAACGGCTGGGCATCCGCCCGGGAGAGACCACGCAGGACGGTGCATTCACGCTCCTCCCGGCGGACTGTATGGGGGTCTGCGACCGCGCGCCCGCAATGATCATCGACCGGACAGTTTACGGTCCTCTCTCGGAAGAAGAGGTCGACCGGATACTGGACGAAGCGCGGAGCGACGCATGATCGAGGCCCGGCCCCTCACCGAAGCGATGCGGCCCGACGGTCTTGCCCTCAGCCTCGAGGAGTACGAGAAGGCTGGGGGATACCGGGCGGCGCGGAAGATGCTGAAAGAGATGGCGCCCGAAGAGGTGGTCAGTCTGGTAAAGGATGCGGGCCTGATGGGGCGCGGCGGAGCCGGTTTTCTCACCGGGCTGAAGTGGAGCCTGACATCGCCTGCCGGCGAATCTCCGGGGCCCAGGTTCCTCATTGCCAATGGCGATGAAATGGAGCCGGGCACATTCAAGGACCGGTATCTGATGGAGGGTAATCCGCACCAGCTCATCGAGGGAATGATCTGCGCCGCATTCGCGATCCGTGCGACCGACGCGTTCATCTTCATCAGGGACCACTACTTCGAGGCACAGGAGCGTGTCCGCAGGGCGATCGCCGAGGCATACGCAAAAGGGTACCTGGGGAAGCGCATTTTTGGCTCGGACTATTCACTCGAGTTGCATTTCCATGGGAGCGCCGGTCGCTACATCTGCGGCGAGGAAACCGCTCTGATAAGCGCGCTCGAGGGAGCGCGGCCGGTGCCCCGGTCGAAACCGCCCTTCCCGGGCGTAGCCGGACTTTTCGGCCGGCCTACGGTGGTCAACAACGTCGAGACGCTCTGCAACGTTCCCCACATCGTCGAGAACGGTCCAGTCTGGTTCCGCGATCTGAGCCGCACCGCTCAGGGCGGCACCAAGATATTCGGGGTGAGCGGACGCGTGAAAAAGCCCGGTCTCTGGGAGCTTCCCATGGGCACGACGATCCGGGAGACCATCTTCGAGCACGCCGGAGGCATGCTCGACGGCTACTCCTTCCGCGGCGTGCTCCCGGGCGGCGGTTCCACCGACTTCCTGGTCGAGCAGCACCTGGACACTCCGATGGACTACGAGAACATTCAGAAGGCGGGAAGCAGGTTCGGCACCGCCACCATGATCGTGCTCGACGACCGGGCCTGTCCGGTTGGATTCGTCGGCAATCTCATGAAGTTCTTCGCGCAGCAGTCGTGCGGCTGGTGCACGCCCTGCCGCGAAGGTCTTCCCTGGCTCGCGCGGCTTCTGTTCAGGATCGATCGCGGTGAAGGGAGCGAAGAGGACATCGAAATCCTGGCCGAGCACACCTCGAAGATATGGATCGGGAAGACCTACTGCGCGCTGGCGCCCGGCGCTATCGAGCCGCTCCAGAGCGCGCTCACCTATTTCCGGGATGATTTCACACAGCACGTACAGCAGAAGCGATGTCCCTGGAGTTAATGAATGGTAACGATTTACATAGACGGCGTAGCATTTGAAGTTGCCGAGGGCAAGAACCTGCTCGAAACCTGCCAGTCTCTCGGAATAAACGTACCCTACTTCTGCTGGCATCCGAAGCTGCACTCGGTGGGGGCGTGCCGACAGTGTGCGGTGAAGCAGTTCCGCGACCAGAATGACACCCGCGGCCGGATCGTCATGTCCTGCATGGCGCCGGTTGCCGACGGAATGCGGGTTTCCATCACCGACCCGGAGGCCGTGGCATTCCGCAAGGGCGTCGGCGAGTGGCTGATGCTCAACCACCCGCACGATTGTCCGATCTGTGACGAGGGCGGCGAGTGTCACCTTCAGGACATGATCGTGATGACGCGCCACAACTACCGCCGCACGACATTCCCCAAGCGCACCTACAACAATCAGAATCTCGGTCCCTTCATCCATCAGGAAATGAATCGCTGCATTCAATGTTACCGCTGCGTGCGCTTCTATAAGGACTATGCCGGCGGCGACGACTTCGATGCGCTCTCATCGCACGATTCGGTCTTCTTCGGCAGAGAGAAGCCGGGTACGCTCGAAAGCCCGTTCAGCGGCAATCTGATCGAGATGTGCCCGACGGGTGTCTTCACCGACAAGACCTACAAGCAGCACTACATCCGAAAATGGGATCTTCAGCAGGCGCCTTCGATCTGCACCGGCTGCAGCCTCGGCTGCAACACATTCGCTGCCGAGCGGTACGGCACGCTGCGCCGTATCCGGAACCGCTTCAACCACGAGGTAAACGGATACTTCCTCTGCGACCGCGGCAGGTTCGGCTACGAACAGGTGAATGCCGAAACCCGGATCAGGAACATTCAGCCCGAAACCGGGCGCGAAGAGGCGCTTGAAAAGGCGAGATCGCTGATCCGCAACGCAGCTTCGGTCATCGGCATAGGTTCGCCGCGTGCATCGGTGGAATCGAATTTCCTGCTTCGCCGTCTTGTCGGGCAGGAGAACTTCTACGCGGGCGTCGATCCGCGTGAAGAGGCGCTTGTCGAGCGGGTTCACTCGATTCTCGAAGAGGGGGCTGTCGACTCGGCGTCGCTTCAGGAGATCGAACAGTGCGACGCTGTTCTCGTGCTCGGCGAGGATCCGGTGAACAGCGCTCCGATGCTCGAGCTTGCCCTCCGTCAGGCGATTCGCAGGGCGCCGGTGGGAGAGGCCAGGAGCCGGCTCGGCATTCCGGAATGGGACGACAAGGCGCAGCGTGTTGTTGTGCAAAAGGCGAAGGGACCGCTCTACAGCGCGAACCTCTACCCAACCTCGATCGACCGGATCGCAACCGCCGCTCTCCACCGGGCGCCCGAGGACATCGCCCGTTTCGCCGCTGCAGTCGCCCACGCCATAGACACCGCCGCCCCTGCGGTGGAGGGACTCGACGAAGAAACCGCAGCGCTCGCCGGGTCAGCGGCACGAGCCCTGCTTGCAGCTGAAAAACCTCTCGTCGTCTCGGGGACCTCACTCCTTTCGGAAGCGGTCCTCGAGGCCGCCGCAGCCGTTGCCCGCGCGCTGCGCGCACGCGACAAGGAGGTGCGCCAGTTCTTTGTGGTGCCCGAGCAGAACAGCATGGGCCTCGCAATGCTCTCGCCGCGTCCGCTCGGCGAAGCGGTTGAACGGGCAGGGGCGGGAAAGGCCGATCTGGTGATCGTCGTGGAAAACGATCTTGCACGGCGCTGCTCCGAATCCGATGCAGAGGCGATCCTCTCCGTTGCGAATCTGCTCGTGATGGACACGCATCAGAATGCGGCGACTGACCGGGCGGAGCTGGCGCTGCCGGCCTCGAGCTTTGCCGAGGCGTCCGGCACGGTCGTTAACAACGAGGGCCGTGCACAGCGGTTCTTCCGTGTGATGGAGCCGCTGGGCCTCGCGCAGGAGAGCTGGAAATGGCTTCAGGAGTTCGATGCAGCAGGGAACTCCGGGAACGCGCCGCCGCAGCTGGCTCGGACCCTCGACGCGCTCCTCGACGAGATCGAGGCGGAGGAGCCGGCATTTGCCGGTATCAAGCGTGCGGCGCCGGGACCCGGAAGGGGAGCGCCTGCCGCCGGTATTCCGCGCCAGTCGTTTCGCTACAGCGGCCGCACCGCGATTCACGCTGCAGAGGATATCCGCGAGCACCGCGTTCACGATGATTCGGACTCGCCTCTCCGGTATTCGATGGAGGGGCGGGTGGATCCGGCCGATGCGGCGCTCGTCCCCGAGTACTGGGTGCCCGGCTGGAACTCGGTGCAGGCGCTCAACCGGTTCCAGGAAGAGGTAGGCGGTCCGCTCCGCGGAAGCAATCCCGGAGCGCTGCTCCTCGGCCGTTCGAGGAAGGTCGGAGCGGGATCGGCCGCTGCCTATCCGGCAAAGGCGCCGGGCGGCTACGTCCGCCGCAAGGAGGGCTACCTTGCCTGCACCTACCAGCGCATCTTCGGCGGCGAGGAGCTGAGCTCACGGTCTGCGGCGATCGCGGCGCGCGCAGAAGACCCCTATGTCGGCGTCTCGCTGTCGGATGCAGATGCGCTCGGCCGGCGCGACGGGGAGATGGTCATGGTCCGGGTCGAGGGTGAGTCGAAGGCGCGGAAGCTTCCACTCAAACGTATTGAAGGGCTTGCGGACGGCATCATTCTGCTTCCGGCCGGATTCGAGAACTGGAGTGCCGGCCGGACCGCCCCCGCGCGAATCGAACCGGGAGACGAGTGATATGTACAGCGTGCTGTGGAGCCTTCTCAGCATCATCATTGCAATGTTCGGATCGCTCACCGTTGCCGCGGGTCTGATCATGGTGGAGCGGCGGCTTCTGGGAATCTGGACCCGCCGGTACGGTCCCAACCGCGCAGGACCGTTCGGCCTGCTGCAGGTGGCGGCAGACATGATCAAGATATTCTTCAAGGAGGACTGGGTTCCGCCCTTTGCCGACCGGACCGTGTTCGTGATGTCGCCGGCGGTGATCTTCATGACGGTCCTGATGTCTTTCATGGTGGTGCCGCTTTCGCCCTTCGTGGTATCGAGCCGTCTGAACGTGGGACTTCTCTTCTTCCTGGCGATGTCATCGCTCGGGGTCTACAGCATAGTGCTCGGCGGCTGGGCCTCAGGCAGCAAATATCCGCTGCTCGGGAGCATCCGCTCGATCACGCAGATGCTGAGCTACGAGGCGTTCATGGGCCTGTCGGTCGTGGGCGTGGTCCTTTTTGCCGGCAGCTTCAATCTGGTCGACATCGTGAAGGCGCAGAAGGGACTCTGGTTTGTGATCCCGCAGCTGCCGGCATTCATCATTTTCCTGATCGGAGGCGTGGCGGTGATCCACCGCCTTCCCTTCGATCTGCCGGAGGCCGAGAGCGAGCTGGTCGACGGATATCACACCGAGTACTCCGGCATGAAGTTCGGGCTCTTTTTCGTCGGCGAGTACCTCGGGATCGTTCTCATTTCCGCGATGACGGTCACGCTCTTTCTCGGCGGCTGGCTCGGGCCCGGCCTGCCGCCGATAATCTGGTTCCTGTTGAAGACGGCGGCCTGCATCGTCCTGATCATCCTGCTTCGCGCTTCGCTGCCGAGGCCGCGCATCGATCAGCTTCTCACCTTCGGGTGGAAGGTTCTGCTGCCGCTTGCGCTCGTCAACATCCTGGTGACCGGGGCAATCTACATCGCGATTCAATAGGGAGGTTTGATGTTCAGCATACTGCGAACGCTCTGGTTGGTATTCATCAACATGTTCTACAAACCGATAACCGTGAAGTATCCCGAGGAGAAGCCGGAGCTGCCCGCACGCTACCGGGGCAGGATAGTCCTGACCCGGGATCCCGACGGTGACGAGCGCTGCGTCGCATGCAACCTCTGCGCCGCCGCCTGCCCGGTCGACTGCATCGCGCTCGAACCCGCGCTGCGCGGGGACGGACGACGCTATCCTCGCTTCTTTCGGATCAATTTTTCGCGCTGCATCATGTGCGGAATGTGCGAGGAGGCCTGCCCGACCTATGCAATCCAGCTCACTCCCGATTTCGAGATGGCCGAGTACAATCGAAGAGATATGGTCTACGAAAAGGAGCATCTTCTGATAAGCGGCCCGGGTAAGTACCCCGGTTACAATTTCTATCGCGAGGCCGGCGCCGAGATGGGCGTCAAAAGGGCCGGAGAGGGCGAACACGAGCGCGGGCCGATGGATCTTCACTCGCCGCTGCCGGGGTCTCTCGACCAGGAGGAGCAGAGCCGAAAGTGATTGTCGCATTCGTTATCGCCGGAATATTGTCGATTGTGTCAACTCTGCTCGCCGTCAGCCGGTACAGCGCCGTGCACGCGCTGCTTTATCTCATCGGATCGCTCCTCGCCCTCGCGGTGGCCTTCTATACGCTCGGCGCCCCCTACGCGGCGGTGCTCGAGATCATGGTCTACGCCGGCGCCATCGTGGTTCTGCTTCTTTTCGTGGTGATGATCATGAATCTCGGCAACAGGCGGCGGGAGGAGGAACGGGCGTTGTTGAAGCCGTCGGTCTGGATCGGTCCGTCGATTGTCGTGCTGCTCGTCGCAGTGGAGCTTCTTGTCATTATCGTAAGGGGGCTTGCCCCGGCGACGAAGGGGAGCTACATACCGGCGCTCGCGGTGAACGCGGTGGTCTTTGGCCCCTACATCATCGGGGTCGAGCTGGTCTCCTTTCTGCTTCTCGCCGGTGTGGTGAGCGCATTTCATCTGGGCCGAAGACGGAAGGAGAGTATAAAGCAGGGCGTCGCTCAGGACGACGAGCAGCGCCGGAGAGAGGCCGTCAAATGATTGTACCCCCCGTATATGGAATGGTGCTGGCCGCGATCCTCTTCGTGATAGGACTCGCGGGTCTGATGATTCGCCGGAACATGGTTTTTGTGGTGATATCCGTAGAGGTTATGCTGAACGCAGGGGGCCTCGGTTTCATTTCCGCCGGCTCCCGGTGGGGACAGGCGGAGGGCCAGGCTGTGTTCCTGTTTCTTCTTGCGGTGGCCGCCACCGAGGCCGCGATCGGTCTGGCGCTGGTTCTCTGGCTGCACCGGCGTCACAAGTCCGTGGACAGCGATTCGGCCAGGCAGATGAGAGGGTAGATCGTGCATGCAATGATCTGGATCATACCGCTATTACCCATCGCCGGATTCCTGGTCCTGACGGTTTTCGGCAGACGTTCGCCATGGCAGTTCAGCGCCGGAGTCGGTGCCGGCACCGTCGGGGTATCGGCCGTTCTCGCGCTGATTGCCGGATTCACGCTTGCCTCACTTCCAGCCGCCGAACGTTCGGTGGTGAGCTCGCTCGGCAGCTGGGTTGTGATTCCCGGCTTTTCAGTGAACTTCGGGCTGCGGCTGGATGCGCTGTCGGATCTGATGACGATGGTGGTGACGGTTGTCGCCTTTCTTATCCATCTCTACTCGACCGCTTTCATGCGCGGCAAGGGAGACTATCACCGGTATTTTGCATATCTGAATTTATTTGTTGGATCGATGCTGCTCCTCGTGCTGGGAAGCAATCTGCTCGTTCTCTTCGTTGGATGGGAGGGAGTGGGTCTGTGCAGCTACCTGCTCATCGGCTTCTGGTATGAGAACCCGGAAAACGGCAGGGCAGCCAACAAGGCGTTCATAGTTACACGGATCGCCGATGCCGCTCTGCTCGTTGCTCTCTTTCTCACAGTTGCGGCATTCGGCACCCTGGACATTCCGAAGGTGCTTGCCAGTGCCTCCGCCGCCGGCGGGTCCGGAATCGTTACCGCCATTGCGGCGCTGCTCCTGGTCGGGGCAATCGGCAAATCGGCGCAGCTGCCCTTCCAGCTGTGGCTGCCTGATGCGATGGCGGGTCCCACGCCGGTGAGCGCTCTCATTCATGCAGCCACCATGGTGACCGCCGGTGTCTACCTTGTAGCGAGAATGCACATCTTCTACGCGCTGTCGCCGGGAGTGCAGCTCGCAGTGGCGATAATCGGCGCGGCGACGCTGCTGTACGGCGGACTCTCGGCGCTCACGCAGCACGACATAAAGCGGATTCTCGCCTACTCGACTATCAGCCAGATCGGATACATGTTCCTGGGCCTCGGGGTCGGCGCCTGGTCGGCGGCGATGTTTCACTTCATGAATCATGCGTTCTTCAAGGCTCTGCTTTTCCTCGGCGCCGGCGTCGTAATTCACCGGCTGAACGATGAGCACGATATCTTTCGCATGGGAGGCGTGCGCCGCACCGACCGCCTGCTCTTCTGGCTCTTCATGATCGGTGCAGGCGCGCTCACCGGCATTCCGCTTGTTACCTCCGGGTTCTACAGCAAGGAGGCAATTCTGGAGTCCGCCTGGCTTTATCCGCACGCCGGACCGTTCTTCTGGGTGATAGGGGCATTCGGCGTATTTCTGACCGGCGCCTACGTGTTCCGGCTCTTCTTTCACGTATTCACCGGCAAACCGAAGGGCGAAGGCGGCAGTCGCCCTGCATCGGCGATCTTCTATCCACCGATGATTCTCCTCGGCCTCGGTGCGATATTCGCCGGCTTTCTCCGCACACCCCGTGACCTGGGAAACGTAAAGGTGATATCCTCCTTTCTCAATCCTGTCCTCGCTTCGCAGGGAAAGGAGAGCGCCGGTATTTCGACCGAGGCGACGCTGCAGATCATAGTCGCGGCGCTTTCGCTTCTCGGCGTCCTTGCTGCCTGGCTCGGATACCGGAGATCCCTCAAACGCCGCGGAACCGAAGCCGTGACCGGGCACGAGCTTTCGGTCGGCGGACGATTTCTCCTTTCAGGAATGGGAGCGGACTGGCTCGCCGACAACCTGGTGGTCCGGCCCTTCATGTGGTTCGCGGGCCTGCTGCGCCGCGACTGGCTCGCGCTGGTCTACGTTGGTGTCGGGCGGTTGAGCGTGCTTTTTCACCAGGCGCTGCGGTACACGCAGTCGGGCCTCATCCGCTGGTACCTGCTGGGAATCGGGGTCGGGGTTCTCGTTACGCTTGGAATGGTGGTGTTTGCATGAGTCTGGTCTACCTTCTTCTGTTGCCCTTTGTCGGAGGCGTTCTCGCCGCCGTGATCGCCCTCAAGAGCAGGACCTGGGCACACGCGGTTATGATGATTGCGGTTGTAGCGATGGGTGTGATCGTCGGCATCGACTTCGGCGTTACCGGCGCCGCGATGGCGTCGGCCTCCGGCGGAAGCGCCGCAGCCTCCGGCGGCTCACTTCGTTATCTTCTCGAAACGAACGCACCCTGGATCCCTTCACTCGGTATTAGCTTCCACCTGGGCGCCGACGGACTCACCTTCGTGCTCCTCGCTCTGACGGTTGTGCTGGGCATCGTCTCTCTGGTCGCGTCGTGGCGCTCGACGCGTGAACACGAAGCCTTCTATCTGCTCAGCATCGGCCTTGTAATCTCCGGCGTTACCGGCGTCTTCATCGCCGCTGATCTGATTCTCTTCTTCCTGTTCTGGGAGCTGATGATAGTACCCATGTACTTCCTCATAAGCGCGTGGGGCGGGAAGGGCCGCGAGCGGGCAGCGATGAAGTTCTTTCTCTTCACTCAGGCATCCGGCTTGCTCATGCTCCTGTCCATGATCGGACTTTATCTCGCGCACGGGAGCTCGACCGGAACCTACACGTTCGATCTGGCAGCTCTGAGCAGCTGGTCGTCGGGCGCCGCTGCCTCGGTTCCGATGGTATTGCTGTTCACGGGATTTGTGATCGCATTCGGCGTCAAGCTCGCCGTTGTCCCCGCGCACGCGTGGGCACCGGACGCCTACGCGGAGGCGCCGACGGCAGGGTCGATCCTTCTCTCCGGCCTCCTTCTGAAGTCGGGGGCGTACGGGCTGCTCCGGTTTTCGATCGCGCTCTTTCCTGCGCAGACCCGTCAGATCGCCCCGGTGATGCTCATCCTCGGCGTGATAACCATCCTGTACGGCGGCATCCTCGCCATCCGGCAGACCGACATCAAGCGGATCATCGCCTACTCGAGCATCGGGCACATGGGTTTCATAATTCTCGGGCTGTTCAGCTGGACCACGCTCGGCTACACCGGCGCCATCGTCATGATTCTGAGCCATGGGTTCACCACGAGCGCGCTCTTTTTCGTATCCGGGGCCCTGGAAGACCGGATCGGAATCCGCGACATAGACGGGATGGGGGGACTGCGCAAGGTTGTTCCACGGCTCGCCGGTGCGGGCACGGCCTTCCTTGTCTTTGCTCTCGCCCTTCCCGGGACAGGCAACTTCCTGGCGGAGTTTCTCGTGCTGACCGGTACCTTTCAGGTTGACATTCCGATCGCCGTCCTCGGTGTGGTCGGATCGATACTTTCGGTGATCTACGCGCTGCGTGCCGTCCACCGGGTGTTCGACGGCGTTCGCAAAGGGGAGGGTAAGGCCGAGGACCTGCGAGCACATGAGACCGTCGCCCTTGCGGCGCTCGCCGTGCTCGTCGTCTGGATAGGAGTTCTGCCCGGTCCGGTTATTAAGGCGGCTGCCCCGGACAGGGCCGTGCAGCTCCAGACTACCGTGCCCTACCTCGGGCAGGGAGGCGGAAATGGTTAGCAGCATCGTAGTCGCGCTTCTTCCGCAGATCGTCGTCGCGGCGACCTCGATTGTGGTGATGCTGATGATTGCCGCGAAGCGAATGTATACCCCGAGCTTCTGGGTAACGACGACCGGGCTGACCGTCGCCTTTGTGGTGATGATAGTGGCGCGGGCCGCGCAGCCTGAGGTCGGTCCGGTGTCGATTTTCTTTGCCCTCGACGGGGCTTCGAGGTTCATGGGAGCTCTGGTGCTCGCGGTAAATATCCTGACAGCGCTCCTGTCATACCGCTATTACCGTGACTATGACGACAACCGTGAGGAGTTTCACCTCCTTCTGCTGCTCGAGACGCTTGGAAGCCTGGTGCTCGTTGCGTCGAGTCATTTCGTATCCTTCCTGCTCGGGCTCGAGCTGTTGAGCGTTCCGCTCTACGGGCTTCTCGGATACGTGCGTGACCGCGATCATCCCTTCGAGGCTGCAACGAAGTACTTCGTCCTCACTGCCGGCGCCTCAGCGATCATCGTGTTCGGTTTCGCGCTAATCTACTATCAGACGGGCACGCTCTCGCTGCCCGAGCTTTCGCAGAAGCTGACAACCGGACTCGACGCGGTTACCGCCGCCGGCCTCGTGCTCGTGCTTGCCGGGCTTGCCTTCAAACTGGCGGTCTTTCCGTTTCACATGTGGGCCGCCGACGTCTATCAAGGCTCACCGCTCCCGTCGACCGCTGTGATTGCGACCGCGTCCAAGATCGCCGTGTTCGCCTTTCTCTATCGCTTTCTCGGTCCCATGCTTCACCCCGCGGCCGGAGCTTCGGTGCTCCACAGTCTCGACCTGGCCATCACCGTCCTGGCCGTCGCCTCTATGCTCGGAGGAAACCTGCTCGCCCTGCGCCAGACCAACGTCAAGCGGCTGCTCGCCTACTCCTCGACGGCGAACCTCGGCTACCTTCTCATACCGCTTGCAGCAGGTTCACCCCAGTCGCTTCATTCCGCCTTCTTCTATCTGGCGGTATACGCCGCAGCAAACATGGGGATTCTCGGCACGCTCACTCTCTCCTCGACCTCCGCGTCAGAGTCGACCGAGCTCGACGACTACACGGGGCTGCTCTACCGCAGGCCGGTGGTATCGGCCGGCTTCATCCTCATGGCGCTTTCGCTTGCGGGCCTTCCGCTTTCGGCCGGTTTTTTCGGCAAGCTCTACCTCTTCGAGGCCGGCATGGCCGCCGGGCGGTGGGTGCTCATTGGCGTTTTCGTCGCCGGGAGCGTGATCGGGCTCTACTACTATCTGCGACTGGTCTTCGTTCAGTTAAGCCGTTCACCGGTTGTCGAGACCGGGACGCCCGGCACTCCGACGCCGACAGCGCTCACCGACACCGCGGCGAATCCCGGTGCTCTGGTGACGCTCGCGGTAACCTTCGTCTTCGTGCTGGGAATCGGCATCTTTCCGCAGCAGCTGCTGTCACTTCTCCGGACAGTCGGAATGTGAGGCCGCAGGGCGTGCGACCGGGTGCGCTCTGCCTGCCTTGCGCCGCCCCGTCCCCGGGGGTCGCGAAATCTGATCAATACTGGTAACGTATCTGCAACGCTCACCCGCTAATC
>CAZNYW010000058.1:22530-27488 GCA_964577375.1 uncultured Spirochaetales bacterium
AGAAACGGTGGAGCTATATCGGCGTATTCGTGACATCCTTCATGCGCGCGCGGCCGGAACGAAGGTTCGGCAGCTTTGTGTCGGTCTCGGGTACACCGCAGTTCTGCTGGAGGACGGAAGCATCGGGATCGCCTACACCTGGTTCGAGAGCAAGACCTCCTGCTCACTTTTCGAGGATCCACAGGACTACGAGGGGAGGCCGGCTCTCGGACTGCTGGACAAACTGACAGGTGAAGACCTGCTCGAACGATCGATTGCTCTCGCAGCAGTGAATGCGCTCAACCAGGTGGAGTGCGGCCGGTTCGCCGATGATCCCGGGACGCTGCTCGATGATCTGGGAGTGGGCGACGGCAGCCGTGTGTCGATGGCCGGTTATTTCGAACCGATCGCCCGGCAGATAGAAGCCCGCGGTGCAAGCCTTGAAGTCTACGACATCGGGAAGCGAATCGGCAGCGACGATGCCTTCAACGCCGCACTCGAACAGCGGACTGACGCCCTGATCCTCAGCTCCACCAGCGTGATCAACGGTACCACCGAAGCGTTGCTCGGGCGAGTGAAGCCCGGAGCTCCCTGCGCGCTCGTTGGACCGAGCACACCGATGATGCCCGATGCATTCTCGCACCTCCCTGTCACGATCCTCGCGGGGACCTGTCCTCTCGACCCCGATGGTGTGCTCACCGCCGTCCGCCACGCACGAGGTACCCGGACACTTCACCGCAGCTCTCGAAAAGTGTACTGGAAAGCGCGCTGATCGCAGCGCGACGCACGGCAGGTCTATTGACATTCTAACTATTGACAAATTGTCTATAGAGTGCTAATCCTTACAATAGGAGGTCAGAGTGATGCCGGGCGGACACGGATACGGTCGCGGCCGCGGCGGTGGCGGAAGGCGGAGAATGTTCTTCCTCGAGTCATCGCTCCTGCTCCTGCTGCGCCGTGAGCCCGGTCACGGCTACAGCCTGATGAGCGGGCTCGAAGAGTTCGGTTTCGATCCTGTGTCGTTCGACGTCAGCATCGTCTACCGGGCCCTGCGCGACCTCGAGGCCGCCGGGCTCGTGAGCGACAGCTGGGAGGAGAAGAGCCTCGGTCCGCCGAGACGTGTCTATTCGATTACGCCGGAAGGCGAAGCGGCGCTCGCCGCATGGGTGGAGGCTCTCCGGGACCAGCGGAAACAGATCGAGTTGCTCGAAAAAGCGTACGAAGAGGCGGACGGGAAGTCCCGCCGGCAGTAGCAGTTACCGCCCGGCGTCGGCATTGAGCTGAAATGAATGGAGGTGGAATAATGCCACACGGAGATAGAACAGGACCGATGGGTATCGGACCCCAGAGCGGTCGCAGATTCGGATTCTGCAGCGGAAGCGGCAGACCGGGATTCCTGGTCGACAGCTACGGTGCGGGGCCGGGGTATGCCGGGACGCAAGGCTTCCGAGGCACCGGATATCCCGGGGCCTGGCAGGGTCGAGGTCATCGGTTTTTTGCCCGGGGCGCGTTTGCTGCCGCCCCATACGGGGTGCCGACGAAGGAGGAGGAGCTGGCGGGACTCAAGGATGAGGCATCATGGTTGAGCGGCCGGCTCGACGCAATAAACAGGCGCATCGAAGAGCTCGCCGAGTAGCGCCGGAGAGCGAACGATGAAGACCGTAATCTCGATATCGGGCGACAGTATCGACTCGCCCTTTGACTCCCGGTTCGGGCGGGCTGCTGCGTTCTGTCTGTTCGACAGTGCGACCGGTGAATGGAGCATCCACGAAAACCCGGCGCTTCAGGCCTCAGGCGGCGCAGGCATCCTGGCCGCCCAGTTCGTCGCGGATCTCGGCGCCGGCTCCGTCATATCGGGCGCTTTCGGGCCCAACGCGTTCGACACTCTCGAGGCGGCCGGTGTGGCCATGTACGCCGGTTCTGCCGACCGTGCCGTCACGGCACGCGAGGTGATCGACCTGCTCGAAGCCGGCGCGCTCACGCGGGTTACGGCCGCCTCGGCCGAAGGGCACCATGGCGGTCGCGGAAACCGCTGATGATTATCACCGTTGCGAGCGGGAAGGGCGGCACCGGCAAGACAACCGTGGCTGTCAGTCTCGCGCTTGCGGCCGCCGGAAGCGACGGGGCGGTCGACCGTGAAGCCCCTTCGGGCCGCGTTCGCCTCGTCGATTGCGATGTCGAGGCGCCCAACGCCGGTCTGTTCCTCTCGCCCACGATCGAGGAGCGCCGGGACGTTGGCATCCTGATGCCGGAAATCGACGCCTCGCGCTGCACCTACTGCAGACGCTGCGCCGAGGTGTGCGAGTTTCATGCGATCGCGGTGGTCGGGAGAAAGGCGCTGGTGTTCTCCGAGCTGTGCCACGGCTGCGGCAGCTGCACGCTCGCCTGTCCTGAAGGGGCGATCAGCGAGCGCCCGGATGTCATGGGTCTGCTCGAACGGGGCAGGACGGCGTCGGGAATCGGATTTGCGCGCGGAACCCTCGATGTCGGTGAACCGATGGCGGTGCCGGTAGTCCGCGAGCTCAAGCGGTGGAACGCGTCCGAAACGGTCGACCTCGAGATCCGGGACGCGCCTCCGGGCGCCTCCTGCCCGGTTGTCGAGACGCTGCGCGGATCGGATTTTGCGCTCCTTGTGACCGAACCGACGCCTTTCGGTCTGCACGACCTCGCGCAGGTGGCCGGGATCGTGCACGAGCTCGGCATTCCAGCCGGAGTCATCGTGAACCGCGACGGGATCGGCGACGACTCGGTCGACGCCTACTGCGTTCGGGCCGGACTGCCGATCCTGCTTCGTATACCGATCGAGCGGCGTATCGCCGCGGCGCTCGCTTCGGGTGGTACGCTTTTCGACGGCGCGCCCGAGTACCGGCCGGCGTTCGTCGACCTGCTCGCCGGCATCGCCCGGGGAGTGGCGGTATGAAGCAAATCGTCGTGCTAAGCGGGAAGGGCGGAACCGGCAAGACCAGCGTGACGGCCGCACTCGCCCACCTCGCATCGCAGGGCGACCTTTCCGGCAGCATCGTCCTCGCCGATACCGACGTGGACGCGGCGAATCTCGAGCTGCTGCTTGCCCCGGCGATTTGTGAGCGGGTGGAGTTTCGCGGTGCGAAGTGCGCCTCGATTGACCGGGAGCGATGCACTGCCTGTGGTCGCTGTGCCGAGGTCTGCCGGTTCGATGCGATCGTGGAATCCGACGGACAGTATTCGGTAGACGACGTTGCCTGCGAGGGATGTGCCGCCTGCGTGCACCAGTGCCCGGCCGGCTGCATCATCCTGGAGGAACGGAGGGCGGGCGAGTTTTTCTCCTCCGAAAGCCGCTTCGGGCCGGTCTATCACGCGGAGCTGCTGCCCGGGCAGGAGAACTCCGGCAGGCTCGTGACCCTGGTGAAACAGCGGGCCCGGCTTCGTGCGCTCGACGAGGGGAGAGGGCTTATGCTCGCCGACGGACCTCCGGGGACCGGCTGCCCGGTGATCTCGGCAACCTCGGGCGCGGACCTCGCGCTCATCGTGGCAGAGCCCACCGTTGCGGGGGTGCACGACATGGAACGGGTGCTCGCCACAACCGGCCACTTCCGCGTACAGTCACTGGTCTGCATCAACAAGGCGGACATCTACCCGGAAGGAGCAGCGCGGATCGAAGCGTACTGCACGGAGCGTGGAATCCCGTTTCTCGGGAATATTCCCTACGACGACGCGGTCCCGGCCGCCATGGTGGCGGGCGAGGCCGTCACTTCGTTCCGACCGGATTCGTACGCGGCGCGCGCAATCGGCGAAATCTGGACGCGCATCGCCGGGCTTGCAGGAGGCGCATCATGAACGACCCGACTCTGGTCCGGGGGATCCTCGACCGACTTCGTTCGGTCATCGACCCGGAGACGAACGTCGACGTGATCCGGATGCGCCTGGTCGAGGGGCTCGAGGCGGATGAGGAGGGCAGGGTGAGCTACACCTTTCGGCCCTCCTCCTTCGTCTGCCCGATCGCCGTGCCGCTTGCGCTCGAAATCAAGTTCGCGGTAGCCGAAGTGGACGGGGTGTCGAAACAGCAGATAGGTATAGACGGCTACACGATGGCCGAAGAACTGGAAAGACTGATAAACGAGGAGAACTGAGATGAAGATCGCCGTAACCGCAGAGGAAAACCGTGGGGTCGAGAGCACCGTCGCGCAGCACTTCGGGCACGCCCCCTATTTCGTGTTCGTCGATGTGGATGATGCCGGAATTGTGGGCGCAACCGGCGTCGCGAACCCCTTCGCCGAAGGTCACGCGCCGGGGCAGATCCCCGGTTTTGTCCACGAGCAGGGAGCGGAAGTCATCCTGAGTGGCGGGATGGGTGGGCGCGCGGTCGAGTTCTTTCGTGAGCTGGGAATCACCGCCGCGACCGGCGCCGCCGGCACGGTCCAGCAGGCGGTAGAGACCTACCTCGCGGGGAGTCTTTCCGGCGCCGCAGCCTGCGACGAGAGCGTAGCGCACGGCCACGGGTAAATAGGCCGGCGGAGTCCCGCCGTGCGGCGGCGTTCCCGGCCAGATCAGCGCTGGTGGTAGAGAACGCTGTTCATCCGTCCGAAGGTCTTCTGCAGAGCCGCGTGGTCGGGATTGTCGTTTGCAAGTCTGGTTGCCTTGTTGAGCGCCTTCACGAGAAACCGGTCGTACGCCTGGTCGAAGCTGTCCATGGTCGGCCTGACTTCGGGCGGAGGGTTTCGTCCCCATTCGGGATGGTTCCTGCTTACAGAAAGCATATTCGGGAATACTCTCTCGAGCTCGTCGGCGGCGAACGAGAGCGCTGAAGCCATGTCGTCCGGGTTTGCCGCAGCTTCGATCCGCTCCGCGCAGGCGTTGAACGAGTCGACCGTTGTCTGCATGACGGCCAGCTCTTCACTGAAGGGAGGAGCGGCCGAGACGGGAGTCGCGGTCAGCAACAGGATTGTCGGCACGGCAAGGGCGATTGAGCGAACGGTCATTCGGATTCCAGGATTCATGAT
>CAZNYW010000059.1:0-27234 GCA_964577375.1 uncultured Spirochaetales bacterium
ACCGACCAAATTCAGCACGAATTCAGCCACCAACAATATTGGCAGCAGTAATGAAGGCTTGACGCACGGGATGATCCGATATGAAATTTCTTCTGGAACACCGGAGGTCGACTGCCATGGACGACTACTACGACACGCTCGGTGTCTCGCCGGATGCAGATGCCGACCAGATACACGCGGCATATCGCGCCGCGGCCAAGCGGTTCCACCCGGACCGGGACAGCAGCCATGCCGAAGGAAGCAGGTTCAGGGCCGTTCAGGAAGCGTACGAGACGCTCGGCAACGCTGCGCGTCGCAGGGCCTACGATGACTCACGCGGGGAAAACGTTCCGGTACACGTCTACCCGGCAGACCGGTCCGCCCGCGGCTTCGGCCGCCGGCCGCCGGTATGGCCGACCGGGGAGGACCCTGGCGAAAGCCGGCTCGAGGTCGAGCTTCAGCGTCTGATTGAGCTCCGGATGCGCAGATTCGAGGAGCTCCTGCGGCGACTCATGTAGTCTTGAACTGCCGCAGTTCCTGGTTGAGCGATTCGCCGAGCGTGCCGAGCTTTTCGGCGATATCGAGCACGTTCTGAACCGAAGTGCTGATTTCTCGCATTCCTCCCGATATTTCGGCCATCGCGCCCCGCACCTCGGTCGAAACCCGCCGCACAACCTGCATCGTCTCTTCGATATCCTGCGAGCTTCCACGAATGGCCAGCGAGCCGTCCTTCACCTGGGCCGAGGAATCTCTCAGGGAGGCCATCGCCTGCAGAATCTGATCGCTGCCGGAACGGAGCTCGCTCATACTCGAGAATATCTCGGCGAGCGATTGCGCAAGCTCCTGCGTCTCGGCTGAAATCTCATGAAATGCTGTCGTCATCTGCTCACCCGATGAACCCGCCTCCGATATGCGGTCGACGATCCCGCGGAGGATGCGGCTGATCTCCTTTGAATTGTTGGAGGCGGCCTCCGAAAGCTTCCGGATTTCGTCCGCCACCACGGAAAAGCCTCGACCGGCCTCGCCTGCGTGGGCCGCCTCGATTGCGGCGTTCATCGCCAGCAGGTTGGTCTGGGCCGAGATGCTTCCGATGATACCGGTGATGTCCTTGATGCTGTCGATACTATCGGTTATCTGTTTGACCACGTCGAAGGTGTCGACCATCTTTTGCTCGCCGTCGGTCACCCGGCTCACCAGCCGCTCGGTCACGTCCCGACGGAGGTCGGTGATCCTCGACACGTTTTCTATCGACGTGATCATCTGCGTCACCGAGGCGGTCGATTCCTCGACCATCGACGTCTGCTCGTGAATCTGGTCGTTCAGGCCACGGATGTTCTCGGCGATCCTGCGCACCGCCTCACCGGACCGGTCGAGGTTGTCGTTGAGATTCGCCACCTGCCGGTCGACCGATTCGGCGCTGGTGGAGATCTGCTCCGCCGATGCCGAAGTCTGCTCGGTCGACACTATCAGGCTCTCCTTGAGCTCGAGGTTTTCGCTGGAGACTCTCTGTGCGGCATTGACCGAATCGCGAAGCGATCCAACGAATCCGTTGAGATTGTCCGAGAGCCGGCCTATCTCGTCACGGGTCGCTACCGAAAAGGCGACGGTGAGATCGCCGCCTCCCATCCGCCCGATGCTGGTTTCAATAGAACGGACCGTGCGAACTATCCGGTCCGTCATGAACAGCGAAATGAGGAGCGTCACGCCGAACAGAATCACGACGATTGCGACCGAAATGAAGTTGCTGCGCCGCGCGACCTTGGCGACCTCGCTGTCGATTGCGCCCGACTGCTGATCGATGATATCAGCGGACTTCAGCATGACCAGCGACAGGGTATTGAGCTGCGACAGGAACTGATTGACGTCGGCGGTCACCTCGTCGGACTGCGTTTTGTTCTCGAGAGCGTCATAGGTAGTTAGCGAAAAGAGGGTGAAGTGATTCTGATCGAGACCAGCGCGGGTCGCGTCGCCCTGGACGTTGGTGACGGTGAGCAGGAAATCCGACGCACCCTTGTCGAGCGTGCCTTTGAGGTTTCTGATGACGCCCAGCGAGTCGCGAATCGAGGGCGAGGCTGACGGCAGCAGCTTGAGGGTATCGAGCCTCTTGAATGCGGCCGAAGTGGTAGCGCTCGATTTCATGAACAGGTCGAGCTGCGCAGGAAATTCCGCCGAGGCGAGGCGATTGAGCTGGATGGTCTCGTCTCGGACAGATTCGCGGACGGCTTCCAGAACTGCCTGCTCTGAATTGATTCGACCGATGGGCGCGCGGATGAGAAAATAGGCGGCAACGGAAGCCGCGTAGACGCCGGCCAGAATCAGGACAACCATAAGGAGCTTTTGTCGTATCGTCATGAGATCTCCGGGGGAACTGTGAAATGTCGAAGGGTATTCTACCACTATTCAGGGCTTCAGCGCAAAAGCCCGCCGGCGGGTGGGAAGGTGAGCCGGGGAGACGAGGGGCCTCGCCGGGCAGGGCCCGGCGAGGCCCCGCCCCGGGATTATTCAGAACGCGGTCAGGCTAAAAGAGCGAAAAACGAATTCCGACATTTGCGGTGAGCGAGGACAGGGTGTCCTTGGACGTTCCGTTTGCACTCGAGTTGACGCTGGTGTCCGTCAGACCGAGGTTGTACTCGAGCGACGGCGATAGCGTGAGCCCGGGTCCAAGCGAAAAGTCCGGACCGGCGGAGAAGTGGAGGCCCCAGTTCCACTGCTCGGTGGTGGAGCTGTCGAGTGTTGTCGTTCCGGAAGTATTGACCGATGTGTACGGAGCGGGGAAGCCTGAGATCGTGTAGTCGCTTGACCCGCTCAGGAAGTAGCCACCGAATCCCCCCGCCCGGAGGGTCAGACCGAAGCCCGGTAGCTTCATGTGTGCGACCAGCGCAACAGGAATATTGAGGTAGCTGTACGTGGAGTCGGTGACCTGTTTCCCGCTGACCGTCCCGGGGACGGGTGCTGGCGCAAAATAGGGGTCCGTCTCCCCGTGGAAGTTCCAGTAGCCGTACTCCGCTCCGGCCGAGAGCCCGAGCTCCACCGGTCCGACGGACACGGCGTAGAAATCGATCACCGCGCCCGCATTGATTGCTAGCCGCGGGCTTCCCGTGTTGGCCGAGTTGCTGCTGCTTCCCATGCCGATTCCACCGGCGCCGTAGGCTTCGATGTCCAGCCCGAGCGCGCTTGCCGTAACAGGCGCGGACAGTATTGCGGCCACTGCCAGCAGTACGGCCAGAGTGCTTTTTCGCATTTTCTGTTCCTCCTCGAATGTATGTGATAATATAAGGATCGTTCGCGGCTGGAAGGGTTGTCAAGGTCCCCGGGGAAATTCTTAGTTATTAAATATAAAAATTGAGCGCTCGTTCTTTGATCCTCTCACTCAGGCAGTTGAGCCAGGCCGAACGGCCTATCCTCGAACGCTCAAGCCGGACGAATCCGAGGCCCGGCAGGCCCGCCCGTTATCGATTTGTGATAGTTATTTGATCATCTATACATTGACCGCCGCCTCGGGCTTCCCGTAACTTCAGCGTGTAGTTCGAACAAGGAGAAGAGCATGAAAACAAAATTCGCTCTGGCGCTGCTGACCCTGTCCGCGGCCGGACTCATCGCCGCAGGAACAATCGTCGCGGACGATAATTCGATGAGTGGTCCCGCGATGAAAGGACCGGCCATGACCGCTCCCTCCATGAGCGGGACTTCGGGTTCCCAGGATGCGAGCTCCATGATGCAGAACAATACGATGACGGCCGATCCGCAGGTCGGACACATGCTCCGCTACGCTGCGAGCGCCGCCCACAAGGTGATCTTCACCGATCTGAAGAGCGCAGAAGCCTACGCGGAGAAAGGGCCGACCGTCCTCTTTTTCGCGGCCGACTGGTGTCCCTACTGCCAGGCCGATCTTCGCGACATCAATCAGAACGGCGCGCAACTCGATTCCGACATTACGATCGTCGTTGTTGACTACGACAAAGCCAAAGACCTCGAGGCAAAGTACGGGGTTACCGCCCAGGACACCTACGTGCAGATCAATCCGATGGGGAGCAAGGTGACGATCTGGAACGGCGGTGGAGTCGACGTCATCAACAAGCGCGTCGTGCGCATGTAGCGATCGTCTACTATATCAGGAGGGTTTATGCTGGTCCTTCTCGCATTTGCATTCGTATCCGGAATCGTGACGATTCTGTCGCCCTGCATTCTGCCGGTCCTTCCGATCGTGCTTTCCGGAGGTGTCGGCGGCGGGAAGGCCAGACCGCTGGGCATAATCGCCGCGTTTGTAGTCAGTTTCACCGCTTTTACGCTTGCGCTGTCCACTATCGTGCAGGCACTCGGAATTCCGCCGGACACCCTACGCATCGTGGCGGTGGTGCTGCTCGTCATCTTTGGCCTCGTCATGCTCGTGCCCGCCCTGCGCGACCGTTTCGAGCTGCTCACATCGAAGCTCGCCAACAGAAGAAGCGGAAAAACCCCGCAGCAGCCGGGCACACCCGCCGAAAGGCCCTCCCGCTGGGCTGGGTTCTGGAGCGGGATACCGGTCGGGTTCAGCCTCGGCCTGGTCTGGACCCCCTGCGTCGGCCCCATCATGGCGTCGGTGATAAGCCTCGCGTTGACCCAGAAGGTCGACAGCGGCTCGGTATTCATTACCCTCGCATACGCAATCGGTACCTCGATCCCGATGCTGGCCATCATGCTCGGCGGGCGAACGCTTCTCAGGAAGATTCCCGGATTGCAGCGCAATATGGGCAATATCCAGAAGGTGTTCGGCGTGCTGATGATCGTGGTGGGCGTCGCGATAGCCGTCGGGTGGGACCGCAAGGTGCAGACCGCACTTCTCAACGCCTTTCCCAACTACGGTGCCGGGCTGACCGCTGTCGAGCAGAACAGCGCCGTCGCCAGCGCTCTCTCCGGCAGAGGCGGCGGATCGGTTTCTCCCGGAACCACGACCGGTGAAATGATCAGCGGCTCGAACTCGGCCAATATGGTGTTCAGCGGGGCGACCGGCCCCGAGCCGAAAAACGGCAATCTTTCAGATTACGGACTTGCGCCGAAGCTGCTTACGAAGGGGGCCTGGTTCAACACGGAGGGGCTGGCTCCGGCGGCCGGCACTTCGGCAAAGACCGCGGCGGATACCACCGCGGACAGCTCCGACATCGGTGCAGCCGTCAACGTTCCGGACAGCACGCCGCCGCTGACCATGGCTGACCTGCGCGGAAAGGTGGTTGTCGTCGATTTCTGGACCTACAGCTGCGTCAACTGCGTACGGACGATTCCCTACCTCAAGGCGTGGTACAAGGCGTATCACGACAAGGGGCTGGTGATCATCGGCGTTCACACGCCCGAGTTCGAGTTCGAGAAACGGCCGTCAAACGTGCAGTCGGCGATGAAGGACCTTGGCGTCACCTGGCCGGTGGTGCTCGACAACAACTACCGGGAATGGAATGCTTACGGGAACCAGTTCTGGCCGGCTCACTACTTCATCGATGCCAACGGACACGTGCGGTACTTTCACTTCGGCGAGGGAGACTACGCCACCTCCGAGAAGGTCATTCAGAAACTGCTCCGCGAGCGCGGTACTCAGGTAAGCGGAATCGTCTCCCGGCCGGACCTGGTGAATACGGCGCAGACGCCTGAAACCTACCTTGGGTACAGTCGCGGAAAAGGCTTCGCAACCGCGGTGCCGCCGGTGCCCGACAAACCGACCGACTACAGGCCGGCAAAGACGCCGGACAACGGTCAGTGGAATCTCGACGGCAGGTGGACTATCACGGCTCACTATATCGTTCCCGACAACAGCGGGGTACTCCAGCTCGGCTTCAATGCCACGAACGTCTATCTCGTGATTGCTCCCGAGGACGACAAGGGCGGAACGATACGGGTGACGGTCGACGGAAATACGCCTGCCGACACTCCCGACGTCAAAAACGGTATCCTCAAACCGGACAGCGACAGGCTTTACCAGCTTGTGGGGCTGGATGCAGCGGGGCGGCACAATCTGACCCTGAAGGTGGACGGCAAGCTCAGGCTCTACGCATTCACCTTCGGCTAGCCCAGGTAGACTTTGAGCCTCTTCAGACTGTAGAGAGGAACGAAGGGAAACAGGATCGGCACCGATTTCACATACTGCCGGAACTCCGGATCGGTGCCGTATCTGGTCTCCTGTCTGCCCTCGAGTCGTCTGGCAGAACCGAGCATGATGAGAACTATCGCTGCGAGCCCGATCAGGCTCAAGGCCCACTGTGCCGCGCCGAGGTAGAAGGGCGCGCCGGCGATCCACACACCGAGCCACAGAAGAATTTCCCCGAAATAGTTCGGGTATCGGACGATCCGGTACAGCCCGCTCGAGCAGAAGGCGCCGGGAGCGCGCCGCTTCGCCCGGGTTTTCTGCACATCCGCCCGCCATTCGATCATGAAACCGAGGAAACCGAGAACCAGGCCCGCAACCGTGACAGGCGCCGCCGCCGGGAAACTGCCGGGAGCGATCAGGCGGTGCGAGATTGCATAGAGCGTCGAGAAATGGAACAGCACCGGGGATGCCATCGCCACGTAGAGCAGGCCGACGCCTATCCAGATGGCGAAGCGGAGCGGCACCGCAACATTCCCGTACTGGTCTTCCACCTCGATCCTTGCATTCTGGTACTCGGACCGGCGGTCGCGCATGGTGAGGTAGGCTGCAAGTCTGAAGCCGTGGACGACCACCAGAAGCATTTGAAGAAGTGCGGCGAGATTGCCGCTCGAGCGATAATAGGCGAATGAGAAGAAAGCGACTCCGGCCACCGAGAGCCCGTAGCCGACGCCTATGAAATAGACCGTGCGGGCGAATCCCAGCGACGAAAGAAGCAGCGCGACAAAGAAGAGCAGGACAGCCGCAGAGGGGACGTTTCCGAGAAATTGGTTTTGCGGATCAAAAAGCCAGTCAGAAAAATCGCTCATCGGTTACTTGCTCCTGTGCCCGCCATTTTCGGAGGCAGGCCGCGGGACGTCAAGGTCCGCATGGTGACACTTCCGTGCGCGGACGGTGTTTCATAGACAGGGAGAAGCGAGATGAAGCGTGTGTTCCGGTTTTCGGCAGCAGCAAACGTCCTGCTGAGCATGGCCGCAGTCACCGCCGCGGCCCTCTCCGGTCTATCCCATCAGCCCGTTTTTGGGTATGGTGTGAGCAGCCGTGACAGGTTTACCGGCGACAGGGCCGGATTACGCTCAGCAGATCGTTTCATCAGCCAACCGTTACACACTACCTTCGCCGCCGACCGGTCCTTGCAGTCGCGGGGCAAGTTTCGCTGAGACATCGCGGCGCCAACATTATCTTCAGGCGGTGCGAATGGTCGACGTCGAAGCGCTTTACAGGAAATACGGCCCCATGGTCATCCGTAGGTGCAGGCAGATTCTCCGGGACGAGGAGAAGGCACTTGACGCGGCTCAGGATGTATTCGTCCAGCTTCTCCGTCGCCGCGATGAGCTCGATCAGAGCGCGCCGTCGAGCCTGCTGTACAGGATAGCGACCAACACGTGTCTGAATATCCTGCGCAGCGAGAAGAGAAGGCCGCAGACTCGTGACGATGATATTCTCATGGCAATTGCAGGGGTAGATGATCCAGAGGAGGCGGTCATCAACTCCCATCTGCTGGACCGGGTCTTTCACAAGGAGCAGGAGAGCACCCGCACGATTGCGGTCCTGCACTATGTCGATCGTCTGACCCTCGAAGAGACGGCCCAGGAGGTGGGACTGTCCGTATCGGGTGTCCGCAAAAGGCTTCGGCGACTGCGCGAGAAGGGTTTGATACTGAAGGAGGCGGGATAATGAATCGCTCCGAGATTCCCGATCTGTACATCGAAATGCTTGCCGCCGGTGAGCTCGACGAGAAGAAGCGAATCGAGCTCGAGAGGACCTTCGGTGCGGAGGAGCTGCAGCGAAGGGTGGAAGCATTGAAGCTTTCCGACACCGAGATTCTCGACCAGTATCCGGCCGAACGAATGGCCGCCGGAATTTATACCCGCGCCGAAGCGCCCCGTGGCCGCACGGAAACGGCCCGCGAACGGATCCGGCGGGCGAGGCCGGCCTGGTGGGAAGCCTACCGGGAGCGATTCCGCAGCTTCGCACTTCGCGTGGTGACGCAGGGACTCGCCGTCCGCATCACAGCCGGAATTGCCGCTGCCGGCCTTGTGGTTGTATTCGGCGTCTTTATCATGGTTCGAATGGATGTGCCGGGCTCGAATCAGGGTATCCGTGCAAAGGGCATTCATCCGACGCTTCTGATCTACCGCCACGATGCCAACGAAGCGCAGCTTCTCCAGAACGGTGATATAGTTAAGGCAGGGGACACGCTGCAGATCAGCTACGTGTCCGCCGGTAAGAAGTACGGCGTCATTCTGTCGGTCGACGGACGGGATACCGTGACCGTCCATCTTCCGGAGTCCTACAGACCCGGTGAAGCGCAGACACGGCAGGCCCCGGCGCTCGAGCCGCAGGGTCAGACGGCGCTTCCATTTGCCTACCAGCTGGACAACGCCCCCAGGTTCGAGCGGTTCTTCTTTGTTACCTCCGACAGCCGGTTTCCGGTGTCCGAGGTGGTGAAGGCCGCCGACAAGCTCGCCGGATCCGGAGATGCATTCTCGGCGTCAAAGCTTGCTTTGCCTTCCGGACTCGACCAGATAACAGTGCTTCTCAAAAAGCCAGGAGAATAGGATGAAAGTCCGACGATCAATCATACCGATCCTCGTCATGATGTTCTTCGCGACTCTTGCCGCGTCGGCCCGTGACCAGTCGGGCGACGGCAGCGGGCAGGTTCTTCGCCGGTTCGGCCTCTTCATTGGCGCCAACGACGGCGGGCCTGAACGGACCCGCCTGCTTTATGCGGTGAGCGATTCGCGCTCGATGGCCGAAGTGATGTACGAGGTCGGCGGCCTCCAGAAGGACGACAGCATCGTGACCATCGACCCCTCCCCCGAACAGCTCGAGCAGCAGCTGTCCCGGATGCGCGGGATGATTGCGTCCCGCAAGGCGAACGCGCCGGGCGGGCAGGTTCCGCGAACGGAGTTCATTCTCTACTACAGCGGCCATTCGGACGAGCAGGGGCTGCTTCTCGGCGGCCGCCGTTTCAACTACCGCGAACTGCATGACGCTCTCAAGGCTATGAACGTAGATGTAAGCATCGCGGTGCTCGATTCCTGCGATTCAGGCGCGTTCATTCGCCTCAAGGGCGGCACTCGCGTTTCGCCCTTTCTTGTTGACGAATCTGCACAGATGAAAGGACAGGTCTATCTCACCTCCAGCTCCGAAGACGAAGCGTCGCAGGAGTCCGATGCGATAGGCGGTTCGTTCTTTACGCAGTCGCTGATATCGGGACTGCGGGGTGCCGCGGACTTCTCCAGAGACGGAAAGGTGACCATCGACGAGGCCTACCAGTTTGCCCGCGCCGAGACAACAGCTAGAACCGAAAAGAGCGCGGCTGGACCTCAGCATCCTGCCTGGCACATCGAGCTGACAGGTACGGGTGATCTCGTCCTCACGGACATACGATCTCTTTCGGCCGGTCTGATCGTATCGGAGGAGGTCGACGGAAGGCTTGCGGTGCGTGATTCGGACGGCAAGCTGGCGGTGGAAATTCACAAGTCTGCCGGCACCGCGCTGTCGCTTGCGCTTCCTCCGGGGAGCTACACAATCTCCACCGGGACTGCTACCCGCTATCTCGAGGCTACCGTTCGCCTCCGCTCCGGCAGCTGGTCGCAGGTCCGGGCAAGCGATTTCGTGAGCTCCGGACGGCTCTCGTCCCGCTCGCGAGGCGACGGAACCGGCGCGAGCCCCGACGCGGGAGACGAGTTTCTCTCCCAGGACTGGGGGCTCGCAAACGATGCCGATGTGCTGGACAAGACCGTTCAGCGCTACCTGCGAAGGGTGACGCCTCCCGGGCCTAACGCTGCTGCCGATGCAGCAAACGCGTCGCGGTCCGGCGCGAACGCCGACTCGCTCCCGTCGGCAGACGAACTGCCGTCGGCAGACGAACTGCCGTCGGAGGGGTCCTCCGCGCAGGATTCGATGGACGACCCCTCCAGCCACTCGCAGTTGATGCAAACCGAAGAGGCGCACCCCTACGTGCCGGTCTCCGCGTCATTCGTACCGGGGATAGGCGTTCCGCCCTTTGGCTTCAATGCAGTAAAGGGACTGTCTTTCAACCTGCTGGTGGGTCAGTCCTATGCGACTCACGGCGCGGAGTTCGGCGGGATAATCAACATAGCAACTCACGACCTCGACGGCGCACAGTTTGCCGGCGTCGGCAACGTGGTCGGCGGTCCCGCGCGCTGGGTTCAGGCCGCAGGCGTCTTCAACGTGGCCGGCGGCGGCGCCTCCGGCGTTCAGGCTGCCGGCGTATTCAACATTTCCGGCGCCGGGAACCCTGACGGGCCCGCCGAAGCACGGATTCAGCCGCTCGCCGAAGGGCTGCCGCAGGCCGCCCCGCGGTCTGCCGACGCTGCGGCAAACGGAGTATTCACCGGAGCCCAGGGCGCCGGAGTGTTCAATGTCGCCGCCGGCAACGTGAACGGTGTCCAGGCCGCAGGAGTCTTCAACGTCGCAGGCGGAGAATTGCGCGGCGCGCAGCTTGGATTGGTCAACATCGCCGGGCCGGTGAACGGCGTTCAGATCGGTCTGGTCAATATCGCCTCGGAGATGCATGGCCTCGGGATCGGGCTGGTGAACATCTCCCGCAACGGGTTCATGAGCCTTTCGGGTTACACCGACGGAAGCGGGCTCAGCTACGCCGATTTTCAGTCCGGAGGCACACTCTATGCGGTTCTTTTCGCCGGCTGGAGCCGGCCCGCGGATGCCGGCTACAATCTGGTCTCCTATGGAGCCGGCCTGGGCGTACATCTGGACTTCGGCCCCTTCTTTGGTGAGGTGGACGGCTCGGCAAAAACCCTCTACGCTGCGGCGCCGGGAATCACGGTGGACGACACCCAGCTGATACCCTATCTGTCGGTGAGAACCAAGATCGGATTCCTGCTGTTTCGCAGGATCGGCGGTTTCATCGGGTACACCTTCGATTTCGCCTTTCCGCGCGAGGTGACCAACAGTTTCGCGCACACGGGCACCTCCTGGAACATACCGGTTGCCGCGGGAACGATACGGGTCTATCCCAGGTTCACCACCGGCATAACCCTGAGGCTCTGACCGCTGTATAAGGAACCGTGTTGACGAACGGCTCCTTCTCTCGTATCTGCAACGATTTGGATGTCTTTCGGGCGGGTCGGGCACGGCGGGAACAGAAAGAAGCACCGCAGAGGCACTTGACTCACCTGCATCAACACGCTTCTGTATACTGGAAACATGACAAAATTGGTTGACTGTTAATTACTTTAGAACTAAATTATTGAAGGATAATGAGTGAAGAACGGGAAACTGGACAGAGGACGGCACGATGCGCGAAGGGAAGTTGCGTTGCTCTTCCGAATATCGCGGGTGCTGCGTTCACTGCGGCTGGCTCTCAACGAACATATGCGCGCGTGGGATTTGTCGCCGGCCCAGTTCGACGTGATAGCACAGGTCGGGTCGTCCGAAGGAAGAACTCAGAGGGATCTGGCAGGCAGCCTGCTGGTGACCGAAGGGAACATCACCCAGCTCCTGGACAAGATGGAGAAACGCGGTCTGGTCAAGCGGCACTCCCTGGGCCGGTGCAATCATATAGCGCTCACCGAAGAGGGACAGCGTATTCACGACTGCATCGTCCCTGAGCACGAAGCGATCGTCGCCGGCCAGTTCTCGGCACTGTCGGACCAGGAGAAGGACCAGCTTCTGAAGCTCCTGCGAAAGCTGGGGCGCTCGTTCAAGGACCGGTAGGCGCTTTTTTGAGCCTTAATACTTTAGGATTAAACCTTCAAATGATCGAGAGGAGAGAGACAAAATGGCATCCCAAGCGAAGATAGCAGTGATATTCTACAGCGCAACGGGGCATACCTATACCGTCGCAAAGGCAGTGGCGGAGGGCGCACGGGCAGCTGGTGCCGACGTCCGGCTTCGAAAGGTGCGGGAGCTCGCGCCGCAGCAGGCGATCGACTCCAATCCGCTGTGGAAAGCCAACGTGGAGGCGATGAAGGAGGTACCGGAGGCGACGCTGGACGACCTCGCGTGGGCAGACGGATACCTGTTCGGAAGCCCGACAAGATTCGGAGTCATGGCCGGACAGATGAAGCAGTTTCTGGACACGGTAGGAGGACTCTGGGCACAGGGGAAACTGGCCAACAAGCCTGCGGCGGCCTTTTCCGGGGCGATGAATCCTCACGGCGGGCAGGAAACGACGCTCCACACAATTTACAACGTGATGCATCACTGGGGTGCGGTGATCGTCCCGCCGGGGTACACCGATCCATCGATCTATGCGGCCGGTGGAAACCCCTACGGTGTGACCCACACCGCAACGAGCAGGGAGAAGATGGAGGTTGCGAAGCCGGTGCTGGACGCCGCCCGCTACATGGGCGGACGCGTTGCGCGATATGCCGGTGTAATTTCCGAGAACATGGGCAGGATTCTCCTGGCGGAGCCCGCCAGCGTGAACTGATCCTCACCTCAGTTTCATCTATTTGACCGGGCTGCCGCGCACAGCGTTGCGAAAGGCGGTCCTTTTTTTGCCGCGAGCTTGCGCGGCGGCGCACCGGCCAGTTATGATGGAATGATGGCGGTACAATTTCGTTCGAAGGGCGGCGCGGGCGAGGTCACCGGTTCTCGCCATCTGCTTCAGACCGGTCGGTCCCGTGTTCAGATAGACTGCGGCGCGTTTCAGGGAAAGCGCCGGGAGAGTGACCAGAAAAACCGGAACACCAGCTTCCAGGGCGATCCCATAGACGCGGTAGTGCTTACGCACGCGCACTTTGACCACTGCGGGCTGCTGCCGCTCCTGGTGAAGAGCGGATATCGGGGCAACATCTTCGCCACGGCCGCCACGCGGGATCTTGCCAACATCATCATGATGGACAGCGCGAAGATACAGGCTCGGGACGCCGAATACCTCGCCAAGCAGGCGGCAAAGCGCAATGAGCCGTTCGACTGGAAGCCGCTGTACGACACGGGCGATGTGGTCCGGACGATGACTCAGTTCATTACAATCTCGTACGAGCGGGAGCTGCGGATAACTGGAGACCTTTCGGTCGAGTTCTTCGATGCCGGTCACATCCTTGGATCGAGCATGGCGAAAATCAGGGTTGATCGCGACAGCGGAAGCCCGCCCCTGGAGGTGGTGTTCAGCGGGGATCTCGGCAGGCGGGACAAGCCGATCATACGTGACCCCTCGCCGATACCTGCAGCCGACTATCTCGTGCTCGAGGCGACCTACGGTGACAGACTCCACGAGAAGGCTGACGATATCCTCGAGCGGCTGAAGACCGTTGTCAACGGCACTGTCGACCGGGGCGGAAAGATCGTCATCCCCGCCTTCGCCGTGGAACGGACACAGGACATCATCTACTATCTTCACCTCCTGGTTCAGAAACGTGCGATCCCGCGGATACCGATCTATGTCGACAGTCCGATGGCGACCGACGCCACCGCCATTTTCAAGCTTCATCCCGAGTGCTACGACCAGGAGACCTTCGACGCATTCCTTGCGCACCACCAGGACCCCTTTGGCTTCTCGTCGCTGCACTACATAGAGAACGTGGAGGAATCGAAGGAGCTGAACGACCTCGACGGACCTGCCATCATTATCTCTTCCAGTGGAATGTGCGAATCCGGACGGATACAGCACCATCTCCTGCACACGGTCGCCGATTCGCGAAACACGGTCCTGATAGTCGGATTCATGGCAAAGGACACGCTAGGCCGGAAGATCCAGGAGAGGCGGAGCGAGCTGCGCATTCTCGACGCGCATCTTCCGCTGCGTGCTCAGGTGGAGGAGATCCACGCGTTGAGCGGGCACGCCGACTACGGCGAGATTCGGGAATATGTAACCGCGTCCGATCTCGAGCGGCTCAGGAAGGTCTTCCTCGTGCACGGCGAGCCTGAGGCTCTGGCGCACGAGCGGGATGTGCTTCGCGATTCAGGTGTCCGCAGCGTGGATATCGTGGAGTACGATACCGAATACGAGATCGAGTAGTGAGACATCAAATGCGGCGCGGCGCCCTTATCCCTGCCATCTTCTCCGCTCCGGTCCTGGCGCTGATTCTCTCTAGCTGCCAGGGCGCGCCCTCCGCACGTATCGAGCCGCTGACCGGATACGAACAAATGACCACTCCCCGGGTAACCTCGCTCGATCTGATGCCCTATCCGCAGCGGGTCCTCCGCAACCGGGGCACATTCTCACTTTCCGGACTGGTTCCGGTTCGACTCCACGGTCCCGCTTCGCCACGCGTCACAGCGGCCGTCGACCGGCTCGCCGGCCGTCTTGCGCGGTTCACCTCCGACCGGCTGGCCCTTGCGCCTTCGATATCCGAAAGCGGCGCCCGGCAGCTGGTTCTCGAGTGGCGGAGCACTGCGAAGCTCTCCGCCTCGATGGATGAGTCCTACACGTTGACTGTCCGCCCTGACGGGATCGGTCTGCGCGCCTCGACGGACGTAGGAATTCTTCGCGGCGTCGCGACGCTCTCGCAGCTTGCGCTGGAAGCGGCGGTTGTGCCGGGCGTGCCGTCCTCGATACCGGCGGTCACCATTACCGACCGTCCGCGCTTCGCCTGGCGGGGACTTCTGCTCGACTGTGTCCGCCACTTCATGCCGGTCGACACCATCAAACGGCTCCTTCGGGGCATGGCCGCCGTCAAACTGAACGTCTTTCACTGGCATCTGACCGACGATCAGGGCTTCCGCGTCGAGAGCCGCATCTTTCCCCGGCTCACGCAGGAGGCCTCCGGCGGCGAGTACTACTCACAGGATCAGGTCCGGGAGGTGGTGAGGTTCGCCGACGAGCTCGGTATCCGCGTGGTCCCGGAGTTCGACGTTCCCGCCCACACTTCGGCAATTCTTTCGGCCTATCCGTCGCTCGGCACCGGGCCGGGCCCCTTCACGGTGGAGACCGGGTTCGGAGTTTTCAATTCGGTATTGGATCCTACGAGGGAGGAGACCTACAGCGCGATCGGACAATTCCTCGCCGAGATGGCGCAGCTGTTTCCCGACGAATACGTTCACATCGGCGGGGACGAAAACAACGGCAGGGCCTGGGCCGCAAGCCCGGAAATAGCAGACTTCATGAAGGCTCACGACATACCCGATTTCGTGGGTTTGACGCGATACTTCACCGGGCGGGTCGAGCGAATACTGCACGGACTCGGCAAGCGGGCGATAGTCTGGGAAGAGGCGTGGGACGGCAGCCGGAACGATTCGCTTGCGGTTCAAGTCTGGGCGGAGCCCGACCTGATAAGGGCTGCCGCCGCTGCGGGCCAGAAGGTGGTTCGTTCGCAGCGGTTCTACCTCGACCTGATGTTCCCCGCCTCCTACCACTATGCCGTGGATCCGGCGGCGGGAATCTCCTCGGCGGACGGACTTTCATCGATACTCGGCGGCGAGGCCGCGATGTGGTCGGAGCTCGTTACGCCGCAGAACCTCGACTCGCGCATCTGGCCGAGGCTCGCTGCAATTGCAGAGCGGCTCTGGTCGTCCGCCGCGCTGATGGACACGGCGGACATGTACCGACGCCTCGACATAACCGACGGGTATCTCGACCGGATCGGAATGCGCGAGAGGAGCAGCGAAAACCAGATGCTTGTCGCGCTTGCCGGCGGCAGGGAGAGCGGCAGCCTGCGGCTCCTCGCCGACGTTCTCGAACCGCTCAAAGGCTACAGGCGGATATCGTCGGAGCGTTATACCGTATCGACGCCGCTTGACCGGCTCGTGGATGCCATTCCGCCGGAATCGGAAACCGCGCGGGACTTTTCTTCTCTGGTAGCTTCAGCAATCTCGGATACGCGCAGCCTCGACCGAAGGGAGAACGACCTCAAGCTCATCGGAAACTGGCTCTCACTCTGGCGCGCCAACGACGCTGTACTGGCGCCTTCTCTCGAACGGGAACCACGGCTGAAGGAGCTGGTGCCGGTGTCGGCGCGCCTCGAGCGGGCCGCCGCGGTCGGGCTGGACGCGACGCACCGGCTGACGGCGGCGCTCCACGGCGGCACCCGAAGTTTCGGCGTCCAGACCGGCTTCGGCGCCGGAGGCGACAGCAGGGGACGTAAGGCAGATATTCTCTGGGCGCAGGGGGCGCTGAAGGTGCTCGACGAAGCTTCGGCCTGGAACTCCGCTCAGGTATCCATCGCGGTCCTCGGTGCCATACGAAAGCTGGTGGAGGCCGTGGTCCCGGCCGCGGCCGCCGCTCCCTGAGGCGAAGCCGTTTCAGCGGTTCTTGTCTGAGGCGTCGGCCCCTTCGCTCATGGCATTTGCGGCGCGGTAATCGCTTTCGTACATCAGGCGGAAGATCGACCAGACCTGCACGAACACCGCCATGATAATCGGCCCGATAAGGATGCCGGCAATTCCGAAGAGCGCAACGCCGCCGAATATCCCGAGAAAGACGAGCAGGTCGTGCATCCGGATATCATCACCGATGATCCGGGGACGCACGAAATAATCGCTGATTCCCATCAGACCGCCGACGCCGAGCAGAACCACCAGCGCCTGAGCAGTGTGCCCCGACGCGGCGAGCAGTACGCCTGCCGGAAGCCATATGAGTATCGGACCGAAATTCGGAAGAGCCGCGAGAAGCCCGGTCAGCAGCCCCCACAGAAGCGGCGACCCCAACCCCGCGAGGAGGAACCCGATGCCGGCTACAATGCCCTGAATCACTCCCATGACGATGGTACCCTTGATTGTCGCGCGGGCCACCGAGATGAAGTGCGAAAGGATGGAATCCTTCTGCTCGCGGTCGAGCGGGATGAAATCGAGGAAGCTGGTGAGAATGGAATCGCCGTCCCGCAGAAAGAAGAAAAGTCCGTAGAGGTAGACCATGGCCATCAGCAGCGTGCGGACCGTGTTTCCGAGGAAGTGACTGACTCGTGACGCGATGCCGGAGGAGTACTGCTGGAGGGTGCCGATCACCGAATCGCGGCTGAGAAGGCTCGACGGCTTTCCCTGCGGTACGATGCCGAGCTGTTGGCCGAACGCAAGCGCCGATTCGAGCATCCGGTGAACATCGGGGCCCCAGGATGAGACGGTCCGCGCGAGCCTCATGACGTTTGCGATCGCCACGTAGACCAGCCCGCTGACCGGGATGACGACGATGAGCACGACGATGAGGAGCGTAACCACCGCAGTCGGTGACTTGCGGTTCCGAAAGAGGGCGAGAAGCCGGTTTCGGAGCGGCAGGAAGACGCCCGCTGTTATGGCAGCGAGCAGGATCGGCATGAGGAATGGCCGTATTACCAGGACGAAGAGGGCGGACGCGATTGCAAGGAGGATTCCGAAGACGATCCGTGATATGGCGCGCCGCCGGGTCGGATGGACGCTGTGATCGTCGTTTCCAGCCATGGATCCTCCGTCGAAACCATAGCAGACCGGCGGCGTTTCGTCATCCTGCGAATGCAGGCGGGTGAGCGCCCGACCTTTGCACACCGCCCCCGCCTGCGGTAAGATGGCGTCGACGTTATAAAGCTGAAAAGAACGATTTCACGGATGGGAGGCTCCAGTCATGTATCCGACAGTCGAAAAGGATGACGTCCAATCGGCGTACGATGCGGCAAAGAGGCGATATGCCGCGTTTGGTGTCGACACTGACACTGTTCTCAAAAAGCTCGCAACAATCCCTGTTTCGATGAACTGCTGGCAGGGAGACGACGTTGCCGGGTTCGAGGGGCAGGATAAGCTTTCCGGAGGTGGAATTCTCGCGACGGGCAATTACCCCGGCCGGGCACGGACAGCCGACGAGCTGCGCCGGGACGCCGAGTTCGCCTTCAGCCTGATTCCGGGTCCGCGCCGGTTCAATCTCCACGCAAGCTATCTGGAGACAGGCGGAAAGCGGATTGACCGGGACGAGGTTGCCCCCGAGCACTTCGCCGGTTGGATCGAGTGGGCGAAGAATAACCGAATCGGTCTGGATTTCAACGGCACCTTCTTTTCGCACCCCAAGGCGGCCGACGGCCTTACGCTCGCGCACCCCGATCCTTCGATCAGGAATTTCTGGATCCGGCACGCGAAGGCAACCCGCAAAATCGCCGCGGAAATGGGCCGAGCGACCGGAACGCCCTGCATCGACGATCTGTGGATCCCCGACGGTCAAAAGGACTATCCGGCGGACCGGAAGCGGTACCGCGACATCCTCTGCGGGGCGCTCGACGAGGTGTTCGACGAGCAGATCGACCCGGCTCTGATGAAGGATGCGGTCGAAAGCAAGCTCTTCGGTATCGGATCCGAGGCCTACGTCGTTGGCTCGCACGAGTTCTACATGGGCTATGCAGTGTCCCGGAATAAGATGCTCTGCATGGATGCGGGACACTTTCACCCAACCGAGCAGGTTGCGGACAAGATATCCTCCATGCTCTGTTTTCTCGATGAGCTTTTGCTTCACGTATCCCGGCCCATGCGGTGGGACAGCGACCACGTGGTTCTGCTCGACGACGCAACCATCGGCATCGCGGCCGAAATCGCCCGGGCCGACGCATACGACCGGGTTCACCTTGCGATTGACTTCTTCGACGCCAGCATCAACCGTCTGATTGCGTGGACCGTAGGCATGCGCGCCACCACGAAGGCGGTGCTCCTCTCGCTTCTCGAGCCTGCAAAACAGCTTCGGGAGGCGGAGGAGAACGGCAGATTCGGCGAACGGCTCGCCCTGATGGATGAATTCAAGACGCTGCCCTTCGCCGCAGTCTGGGACAAATATTGCCTCGACCAGAGCGCACCGGTTGGTTCTTCCTGGCTCGATGCAGTCCGGGACTACGATAAGAGCGAGCTCTCGAAAAGGAGATAGGTGGATATGAACGGTGTTGAGCAGCTTGTTGGCATCTCGCGCGAGGTGGGCAGGGATCCGGAGTGGGTGCTTGCCGGCGGCGGGAACACATCGGTCAAGCAGGAAGGGTTTCTCTTCATCAAGGCTTCGGGTACCGGCCTCGCCGACATCACCCCGGAGGGGCTGGTCAGGATGGAGATGGGCAAGCTGGATCAGATCTGGCGAACCAGCTATCCCACCGATACCAAAGAACGGGAGGCGCGGGCGCTTGCCGATCTGATGGCGGCTCGTGCCGCAGGAGAGGAGAGCAAGCGACCGAGCGTGGAAACCCTCATGCACGCGCTTCTTCCTTTTCAATTCGTGGTGCACACACATCCTGCGCTCATCAACGGCATCACCTGCTCGAAGGAGGGCGAGTCCGCCGCGGCGCGGCTCTTCGGTGACCGCGTGCTGTGGATCCCGACGGTGAACCCCGGATACATTCTCGCTCAGACGATGAAGACGAGCGTCGACCGGTACGCCGACAGGCATGGCAAGGCACCACAGATCATTCTCCTGCAGAACCACGGACTCGTCGTCGCCGCCGACACGGTTGAGGAAATTCGCGGCCTTCACGACGAGGTCGCCGCGAAGGTTCGCCATCACGTCGGGCGCTATCCCGACCTGACTCCCGTCGCGGTGGATCGCAGCACTTCGACTGCGGCCGCAGCGGCCGCGAAAGAGGCGATCGGCGCCGCTGAGGCGCGGTTTTTCACCAACAGCGAGGTTTCGCGCGCCGTCGGCGACCGCGACGCGCTTGCCCGCGTCATGTCGGCATATTCGCCCGATCATATTGTCTATGCCGGCGTGGAGCCCCTTTTTGTGCCGTCGCAGACGAGCGGCTCGCCGGACGCCTCAGACGTAACCGCAGCTCTCGTGGATTATCGGAAGCGGCTTTCGACCGATCCCAAGATCGTCGCCTTTGAGGGACTTGGTGTCGTCGGGCTTGGGCCGAATGCGAAGGCGGCCGAGCGCGCGCATCAGCTGTTTCTCGACGCGCTCAAGGTCTCGATCTACGCCGACAGCTTCGGTGGATATCAGTTTCTGCCGCCCGACCAGGTTGCGTTCATCCGTAACTGGGAGGTGGAGCAGTACCGTTCGAAGCTCAGCGATACCGGCCAATAGTCATCCTCGGCGGTAATCTGCCCGCAAACCGTTGCCGTACTGTTTTGCGTACCGCATTTTCTGCAATGCCCTCCCGCCGCGGCGGCAGGGATGGACAGTGGGTCACCGACCCTTTATCATTCGGCCAGAAAGGAGAGCCTCCCTTCATGAGCAATTCCTCATCCAACTCAAGTTCCGGTTCCGGCGGAAGCAAATTCTCCCGGCTGGCGATTCCCGGCGCGATCGTGCTTCTAGTCGCGCTGCTCGTCGTCGCCGTCGTGCTTATCCTGCCGGGCAGCTTCTCTTCCAACGGAAAGTCGACGCAGCAGGCGTCCGTATCGACACCTTCCACCGCCCAGACGACCAATGACACCGCCGCGGACCCGGCCGGCGCCGCCGCCTCGAACGGAGACGCGCAGGCCGCGAACGCCGCTTCCGATCCGGCTGTGGCCTCGCAGGATGCACCTGCCGCGCAGCCACCTGCCTTCGACATCACATCACGTACCAGCAATCCTCCGATGGACAACGAAGCGGACTACCTGAAATGGATGCTGGCGAACACGCCTGAGAAGGAAAGCTACCTCAAGTCTAAATGGGAGCGCATGCTCGCGATTCGCGGCCGGAAGGACGCAACGAATCCGCGCATTCTCGAGGCCTTCCTGAGGGCGCCCCGGGAGTTTTTCTGCCGAGTGGGGAATCTCTCGCGCGCCTACGCAGACGCGGCGATGCCAATCGGATACGGGCAGACTATTTCGGGACCGCATCTGGTCTCCCACATGACCCAGGCGCTCGATCCTCAGCCCGACCAGAGGGTACTCGAGATCGGCACCGGGTCCGGCTATCAGTCGTCGGTGCTCTCGGAGCTTTCGAATCACGTCTACACCATCGAAATCGTGAAAGAGCTCGCGCAGCAGACCGACGCGATCTACACAAAATGGTCAAAGGACTATCCCGAATACAACAATATCAAGCGGAAGAACGCCGACGGTTATTATGGCTGGGCCGAATACGCGCCCTTCGATCGAATTATCGTAACCTGCGGCATCGACCACATCCCACCGGATCTCCTGAAGCAGCTGGCCCCCGGAGGCATCATGGTGATTCCGGTCGGCCCGCCTTCCGGTCAGACCGTACTCAAGATCACGAAAGAGGTCGGCGCCGACGGGTCGATAACTTTCAAGCGTGAAGATATCTATCATGGCGTGAGAAAGGTTATCTTTGTTCCCTTTACCGCTGAAAAGGGCATCCATTCGCAGGAGAGCGACAAGGTAAATCCGTGAGCAACAAACTCTCGAACTTCCGGCTCGCAGCACTCTTCGTGCTGTCGATCACGCTGATCGCGTACGAGCTCGCAGTCATGCGTACGTTCGCGGTGGGAAGCTGGTCGAACTTCGGTTCGATGGTGATAAGCATAGCTCTTCTCGGCAACGGGCTCGCCGGCACGCTTCTCACCTTTTTCAGCCAGCGCATTCGCCGTAACGTCGACAGCTGGCTCAGCATCACCGCCGTGCTTCTCGGCCCGGCGATGGCCGCGGCACACGTTGCCGCACAGTACGTTCCATTCAACCCGGTAATGATCGCCGTTGACTGGACGCAGCTGGTCTGGATCGGCGTCTACTACCTGATCTATGCGGTGCCGTTCTTCATCGGCGCCCTCTTCGTCGGTGCGATTTTCGTAGGGCTGCAGGACCGCATCCACCAGCTCTATTTCTGGAACATGGTGGGCTCCGGGCTCGGCGGATTCGTGATACTCGGGCTCATGTACATTCTTCCGCCCGATCGCCTCGTCGGACCGCTCGTGCTGCTGGCCACCCTCGTATCGCTCGCCTGTTTCGTCGAGCTGGACTCGGCCGGCACGCAGCTTCGGCTGCCGCTTGGCCGGTCGCTCATTTCCGCGATAGTGATGGTCGTGTCGATTGGCCTCATCGCGGTCGATGGACAGATAAAGGTATCGGAGTTCAAACCGATCAGCTACGCGCGCCAGTTCCCGGATGCAAAGGTGGTGTACCACTCCTACGGGCCGACCGGCGAGTTCTACGCCTACCAGAGCTCCTATTTCCACTTCGCGCCCGGTCTGAGCGACAACGCGAGCGTCAACGTCAAACAGATGCCGAGGAACGCGTTTCTCGGGCTCTACATCGACGGCGACGGCCCCATAGGCGTCATGCGAAAGCTCGCGCCCGCTGAAGAAGCATATATCGACTACCTTCCGATGGCTGCGCCCTACCTTCTTCTGCATCAGCCCAATGTGCTGCTGCTCCGGCTCGGCGGCGCCATCGGCGTGTTCGACGCGCTGTATCACAAGGCGCACTCTGTCTCGGTAGTCGAGCCGGACCCGACGCTCATCCACATGCTGAAGGACAGGCCCTACTTCCGGAAGTTCAACGGCGACCTGCTGCGAGATCCCCGCGTGCACCTGTACAACACCGAGCCCCGTGCATTCACCGCGAGCACGAATCAGCGGTTCGATCTGGTGGAAATAGGACTCATCGATTCGGTCGGTCTTTCTCAGACCGGCGGCTATCCACTCAACGAGAACTACACCTATACCGCCGAAGGCATCGACAGCTACCTGCGAAGTCTCAATCCCAACGGCATGCTCTCAATCACGGTCTGGAACCGGCTGAATCCACCCAGAAACGTACCGAAGCTGCTAACCACCGTCACAAAAGCGCTCGAAATGCGGGGGGTCAAGGATCCGGGAAGTCACATTTTTGTATTCGATTATCTACTTTCAACGGCTACCATTCTGGTCAAGAACGATCCGTTTACGCAGGCGGACCTGACGACGCTCCTGAAGTTCTGCCACAAGACCTCGTTCGAGCCCTGCTACTATCCCGGCATGCCGAGCCCGCACAAGGACTTCAACGCGATTCTCAAGGAATACACGGATCAATTCACGCCGAGCACCGGCACCTTTGCCGGAAGCAGCGGGACGGGAACGGTGGCGTCAGTGGCCGACCCGTCCAAGGGCAATACCGCGGCAGACCCGGCTGCAGCGCCGACCGAGCTCATTCCCGAGGACATGTACCACTTCACCATGAAGTGGCTCCTCGAAGGCAAGGCGCAGGAGCTGTACAAGAAGTATTTCTTCAATATCCGTCCCGCGACCGACGACCGGCCCTATTACACCGGCTACGTGAAGCCGGCGAACATTCCGATAGTGCTCAACAACATGAAGGACCTCTCCGAGGAGTGGGGCTACGTCCTGCAGCTTGGGACTCTCGGGCTCTCCATCATATTCGGACTCCTCATCATACTCATCCCGCTGGCAGGGAGATGGAAGGAGCTGTTCAAGCGTCAGAAGGGCACGGTCAGGGTAATCGTCTACTATGCGGCGCTCGGCGTCGGCTACATGATGGTGGAGATATACCTCATCCAGAGGCTGGTATTCTTCCTGGCCGATCCTATATTCTCCAATTCAATCGTCATTACGGCCATGCTCGTCATTTCCGGCATCGGAGCCCTGGCGGCAGGCAGGTACCGCGGAAGCCGAAGAAGGCTGATCGCCTATGCGGCGGTCGGCATCGCTCTGTCCATGGTCTTCTACCTCGCCGCGCTTCCATCCATACTGGATGCCCTGCTCGGACTCCCGCTGGTGCTGAAGATGGTGCTCGCGATTATCTTCATTGCACCGGGCGCCTTTTTCCTGGGAATGCCCTTTCCGACCGGACTGTCCACGTTATCGGAAAACAGGAGCGGGCTGCTTCCGTGGGCCTGGGGAATGAACGGAGCACTTTCGGTCACCGGAACGGCTCTTGCCCGGCTGGTGTCGATCTCCTGGGGTTTCTCGGTGGTGCTGGTGACGGTAATCGCGCTCTATCTGCTCGCGCTTCTGGTCTTTTCCGGGAACGAGGTCAAGGCCGCGGAGTCTGCCTGACCCGCGCGGCCGCCAACTGCGGCGCGGCTACTGACCCGCCTTCCAGCGTGCAAGACCGTCGACGATGCGCTGCCGCATCTCCGGCAGCTCCTGGTGGCCGCACGGGAAACGGTGCAGCATCCAGCGTTCGGCGGCTCCTTCGGCGGCGTAGACGCGCTGCAGCTCGGCATCCACTGCATCGATACCCGCGCGGGGCGTGAGCGCGTCGTTGTCGCCCTGAAGGCTCAGGTGAGGACGCGGCGCGATGAGCGCGTTTATCGACGCGGTCGAGAAATACTTGAGAAGCCCCGGCACGTAGTAGTACAGGCCGTGGAGATCAAGTCCCTCCTGGCGGATGAGCTCCTGGTAGTCGGTCAGACAGCAGATGTCGACGCAGAGTGAGATCCGTTCGTCCAGCGCGGCAGTCCACCACGAGTGGGTGCTCCCCATCGACATTCCGAGGGTGGCGATTCGCGCCGGGTCGACATCCTCGCGGCCCGCGAGGTAGTCCAGCGCGCGCAGGCTGTCGTAGATCATCATTCCCCAGAGCGTTTTTCCCTCCCACAGAAAGCGCTTGAAAAGCTCACTCTCGGTTTCCTTGCGACCGGATGTCCCCCGCGCGAGAAAGCGCTCTCCGAAACCCCACTGGTCGATGCAGAGCGCGCTGATTCCCATTCCGGCAAGCTGGACCGCATAGGGAGGGTCGGCGAGGTATTCGACGCCGTCCGTGAGCTCGCGCTTACCCAGATCGTAGTGGTGCCCGTGACTGTGAAAATAGAGGACTGCCGGGCACCTGTCCGGCGTGGAAGTCTGCGCCCCGCGGGGAGCTATGAAAATAGCAGGAACCGGCTCGATGCCGTTGAGCTCGAGCAGGAGCCGCTCGAGACGATAGCTCTCACGCTCTTCGGTGGACCGACGGAGAACCGTCGGAGCCTCGTGCGTCTGTGGCAGATCGCCGAGGAGGTCGAGCAGCCGCGCCCGGGACGAATCCCTGAAACTGCGGTGAGAAATGCCGGGAGCCTCATTCGGAAATCTGCGAGCCGAATCGGACATGGCTGCCTCCATTGTCGGGATTCTGAAATCGACTCTACCGCGAAGAGGCCGGCTGAGCAACAGGCAGGACCGGCGACAGCCTCAGCCCGTCGTCGGGATCTGTGCTTCGGCACGAAAATTCCGGTAACATACGAATCAAGAGCGTAGTGAACCCTGGTGTCTGCATGCAGATCTACGAGCGGGAGGCGAGTCCGAGGTGAACACGGAACGGAATCGTAATGTGGTGACGAAGCTGTACGAACGTGCGTGGGGCAGGGGAGAGGTCGCGGTCGTCGACGAGGTGTTTGCAGAAAAACACGTTCTGCACTGGAATGAGCTCGTGCGTACGAAGCAGCATCGGACTACGGCGGAGGTCAAGCAGATCATTCGCAGCTACCGGGCGGCCTTTCCGGATCTGTCGGTTACCGTGGACAACATGGTTGCCGAAGGCGACCTGGTCGCCGCGCAGGTCACCTTCGTCGGAACTCACACCGGCGAGTACGAGGGCTTCGCCCCGACTCACAGGCGCAGCAGCTTTACCGACATGCAGATACTTCGGCTGCAGGACGGCCGGATCGTCGAGTCCAGCCTGGGTTCCGGCGGATTGAAGCAATTCTTCGCCATACTGAGCGGCGCAGCGTTCGAGGAGGGCTGGGCGTGAGCGAGCGTTCGGAGTCGATATCAGCACGGCACACTCTGGCGCCATGCTGATATCGGTCGTCAAAACTTCACTGCGAGGCCGATGGAGGCCGTAACGTACTGCGTACCGGGGCCGTCGAAGATATGATTGAAATCGAATCGCAGCCCGAGGGCGAGTGCGCGAATGAGGTCGCGTTCCATACCGACGCCCCCGTGCGCTCCGAAGTTGCCGGCACCATCAAGTACCTGGTAGTAGCCCACCCCTCCGTGCGCCTCGAGCAGCCATGCACCGCGCACCGTGAATCCGTAGCCGAGCTCGCATGATCCGTTAAGGATCGACTCGCTCGCCGTTCCCGGTTTTCCGGTGAGTCCGGAATACCCGAACAGAAGCCCCAGCCGGAGAATCGGCGAAAACATGTAGCTTGCGCTGAGCTGCGCAGCAGGGCCTGCCGTGTAGCTCGATGAAGTGGGACTCAGGGGAACCGCAGCTCCTCCAAAGACGCCGATCTTCCATTTGCGGTCGACCGGCTCGATGACGGGACGTACGATCTCGGGAGCATTGGCCCGTAGCCGGGACAAGGGTATATCGTACCGGTAGAAATTCGTGGCGATTTTCGTCGCACCATTGAGCTCAAAGTTCCAGTGCGACGCGTCTCCCTGGTGCCTGACAATGTATCCGAATGATCCCGCGCGCTGCACGACAAGGAAGGATTTGCCGAGAATAACGAGATGTTTTCCGGTGTCGCGGAAAGTGTGCGCAGTCCACACGAGACTCGAAACCGGCGCGAGCAGCGGTTTCTTTTCGGCGGACGCTCTTTGCGGACGCAAGTCACGGTCGAAGCTCTGCGTCACAATTCGAATGAACAGCCGCTGGAAGTCGCGACCGGCAGGCGGTGACAGATAAGGTGGAAGTGTCAGGAGCGCCTTGTCTTCGAACCGCGATCCGTCGACGTAGGTCATGTTTCGGTAGTACCTGTTGTTCGCGATTCGGGCGTTGAGGGAGGTCAGCTCGACGAACATGCACTGGTGAGCGTAGCCGTTTGGCACGGTTAGATTGCTCGCTTCAAAACTGACCGTACTGACACCGGGGCTCGAGAAAGTGCCGTCTCCCGCAGGGTCCATGGGCGCAGGTATGCTTGGCGCGGTTATCGGATTCGAGCTCCCGGGGTCGGCTGGAATCTGGGACCACTGTGGATTGCTGAAGTTAGTACCCCAGTCGGCTATCCGGAAGGTGGCTGTCACGTTGTTCGCCGCCTGACCCGATTCAGCCGTCGTTCCCGGCCCCGTCGCAGTCACCTTCCGCGTCGAGTTGGCGATATGAGCCCTGAAGGTGTTGGTGCCGGGATGCACAATCTGGCTGGTCAACACGCCGCCTGAGTCGACACCGAAATCCATAGGTGAGGCAATGTAGACCCCGCGACCCGCCTGAGTTGGATCAGTTGTCGTGAGCGACCAGTCGGATGACGCAAGGAGGTCCGGCCCGAGAGTACCGGCATCGAGGTCGGGCGCTTCCCGTGGCCAGATGAACTCCGCCGCTTGAGAAGGCGTGACGGAACTATCGACCCGTCCCACATTGGAGTAGAACAGAAAATGATCCTTGAGGTCTGGCCAGATCACCGGGTCGGCGGAGCTCTGGTCGGTCATCGGTACTCGAACCTCGAGGTCCCAGGCGTACTGCGCGCTCGGGGGCAGAACGTGGCTTCGCGCCTCGAATCCAGTCAGAGTCGCACCCGGTCCGGCAGACAC
>CAZNYW010000060.1:0-26258 GCA_964577375.1 uncultured Spirochaetales bacterium
GGTATCAACAGGCTTCTTGATACCACCCGCGCCGATCAGAAGTCGCCGGATGCGACCGAGATCGGATCCAGGCGGATGTCCAGATCGTGGCTGCTCGACAGCTCATCCAGCTCCGCTCGCAGCTTCCGGACCGAGAGACCGGAGGGAACCGCGATCCTCGCCTTCATTACGAACATCGGCGCGCCGGTCCATGGGGCGGCTGTGGTTTCCGTCTCCAGGTCCTCGATGTTGATGTGCTCCCTGCGAAGGATCGAGGTGACGGCGTGCACGATGCCGGGGGTATCGAGCGACACCGACTCCAGCAGATAGGGCCGGCTCTCCACATTCTGACGGGGCGGCTCGGTGTTGCGCAGCTCGATCGAAAGCCCCACTCTTTCGCCAAGCGCAGGAAGCTCTCCCGAAAGGCGGCCGACGCGTTCGGATTCTCCTGAAATGAGCAGAATGGACACGAACTCGCCGCCGAGAAGTGCCATCTTGCTCTCCTCGATGTTGCATCCGGTGTCCAGTATCGCCGCCGAAAGGTCGTCGACTATCCCGACACGGTCCTTTCCCATCGCCGTCAAAATCACGTGCTGCTTCATGCGCTCTCCTGAGGGTCTCTATTGTAGCGCGGCTCCACAGGTGCCTCAAGCCGCGCTTGACGGCGCAAAGTCGATCCCCTATCATGGACAGGCTCTCTGCTGACTGGTGGTATGCAGCCAACAACAGAACAACGGACGAGTTCAATCGTACGCGCTTCCTGGATCGGAATAGTCGGCAACGGCCTGCTCGCGATTCTGAAGGTCGTAATCGGCTTCCTAGCCGGCAGCATGGCCGTGATCAGCGATGGAATCGATTCAACCACCGACATCATCACATCGATAATTACCCTTGTCACAGGCAGAATCATCGCCAAGCCGCCCGATATCGAGCACCCCTACGGGCACGATCGCGCCGAAACGATCGCGACGAAGAGCCTCTCATTTATAATCTTCTTCGCGGGAGCGCAGCTCGCACTTTCCGCCGGCGGTCGCCTGATAGGCAACGGTCCCGTCGTGATGCCGTCGCTGATCGCAATCTACGTTACGCTCGTATCGATCGCCGGGAAGATCTTCCTCGCGCTCTACAAGTTCAGGGTAGGGCGTCAGGTGGGAAGCCCGATGCTCATCGCGGACGCGAAGAACATGCGCAACGACATTGTCGTCTCGGGGGCGGTACTGCTCGGGCTGGGATTCACCTTCACCCTCCGGATGCCGATTCTCGATTCGATAACGGCGTTCGCGGTCAGCATCTGGATCATGCGGGTTGCGTTCGGAATTTTCATAGAAACCAATGCGGAGCTTATGGAGGGGCATGAGGACAGGGCGACCTACCAGCGCATCTTCGATGCCGTTGCGGAGGTCGAGGGCGCGGTCCATCCACACCGCGCCCGTATCCGGAAGATGGGCAACATGCTCATCGTGGACCTCGATATTGAGGTGGACGGATCGATGAGCATCCTCGAAGCGCACCGTATCGCTCAGTCGACCGAGCGGAAAATAATGGAGCGCATCGATAACGTCTACGATGTGCTGGTCCACGTGGAACCGCTCGGAAATGTCGAGGGCTCCGAGCGCTACGGCGTCTCGCAAAAGAAACTGGATGCGGGCCGGTAGGAACCGTCCGGGAAGAACCCGGCGGTTCCTGCCGAAAAGAAGCCCCGTGCGGCCGGCTCAGACCGAGTAGTCCCAGCTTTCCCCCGGTTCCAGCTTCTTGACCTCGACGCCTGAGGGCTTGAATCCGTCGGCATTCTGGAGCAGGGCGTCGAACGTCCGGTAGTGAATCGGCACCGCGAATTTCGGTTTAATGAGCTCCGCCGCACGTGTGGCGAGCTCCGGACCCATGGTGAACCGGTCTCCGCAGGGCACCATGGCAACGTCGGGCTTGTAGACTTCGCCGATCAATTTCATGTCCGAGAAGAGCGAGGTGTCTCCGCAGTGATATAGCGTCACACCACCCATGTTCACCACCAGACCGCACGCCATGCCCATGTACTGGCCTTCGTACGAGGATGAGTGAAATGCCTGGGTGAATGCAACCCACCCGAAATCGGTCTTGATCCGCCCGCCCGGATTGGCCGGCTGAACTTTTGTTATTCCCTTCGATCCGACATAGTTGCAGATCTCGAACGCTGCAATCACGGTGGCGTCGTTCCGTTTGGCAATATCCAGGGTGTCGCCAAAATGGTCCTGATGTCCGTGGCTGAGCGCAATGTACTGGCACGTGATGTCGTCGGGTTTGTGTTTCGCCAGGGGGTTTCCGGTCAGAAAGGGATCAATAACGAGCTGGTGCTGTCCGTCGTCGAGCCTGAATCCGGCGTGTCCCAGGAAGGTGATCTTGACTGCCATGTGTGCCTCCACAGTTAGAAGTTGTTGCTGTGTCAAAAGTGTGGATTCCGGCACCGTCCGGTCAAATATGATAAAAAAACTTCGAATTAGCGGCAGGGAAAGTCGGCGGCGTCTACCGGTCCGCGAGCTCCCCGAAGGTCTCTCGTGCCGCCTCGATCGTGCGGGAGATCTCCTCCTCCCCGTGTGCGCTCGAGAGAAATCCTGCCTCGAAGGGCGAGGGTGCAAGATAGATCCCTCTTTCGAGCATCCCGTGGAAGTAGCGCCGAAACCGGTCCGCATCGGACCGCTGCACGTCCGCCCAGCTGCGTACCGCTTCTCCGGTGAAAAACAGGCTGAACATGGTGCCGGCGTGCGGCAGCTGCACCGGAACCCCGCAGGCGGCGGCCGCTTCGGCGAGGCCCTGCACAAGCTGCTCACAGCGAGCCGAGGCCCTGTCCCAGGCGTCGCTTTTTCTCAGCTGCGTCAGCGTGGCGATCCCGGCCGCCGTGGCCAGAGGATTTCCCGAGAGTGTCCCTGCCTGGTATACCGGCCCCTGCGGGGCCACGAGATCCATGATATCGCCCCGGCCGCCGAAGGCGCCCACGGGAAGCCCGCCGCCGATCACTTTGCCGAGTGTGGAAAGGTCGGGCCGTACACCGTATAGTGCCTGCCCGCCGCCCGGATGGACGCGAAACCCGGTCATCACCTCGTCGAAGACGAGCAGCGCCCCATCGCGCCGGGTGAGCTCCCTCAGCCCCGAAACGAAGGCGGGGTCGGCCGGTACAACGCCCATGTTGCCGCAGACCGGCTCGAGGATCACGGCGGCAATCTCCTGCGGATAGCGGGCAAAATGCTCTTCGACGGATTCGAGGTCATTGTAGCGGGCAACGAGCGTATCCGCGGTTGCGCCGGCGGGGACGCCGGGCGAATCGGGGAGAGCCAGCGTGGCAACACCGGAACCGGCGCGGACGAGCAGTGCGTCCGAGTGGCCGTGGTAGTTTCCCTCGAACTTGATGACGCGGCTTCTTCGGGTGTAGGCGCGTGCGAGCCGCAGCGCGCTCATTACCGCCTCGGTGCCGGAGTTTACAAATCGAAGCTTCTCGATTGCCGGCATCATCTCCACGATGAGCGCCGCGAGCCTGTTCTCTCCCTCATGCGGCGCTCCAAAGCTCGTGCCGAGCGACGCTGCCTCGGTAATAGCGGCTACTACCGCCGGGTGGGCGTGCCCGAGAATCAGCGGGCCCCAGGAGAGCACGTAGTCGATGTACCGGTTGCCGTCGACGTCGGTGAGCCAGGCCCCATCCCCCTTTCGGATGAAGGGCGGCGTACCGCCGACGGCCTTGAACGCTCGTACAGGCGAATCGACGCCGCCGGGAAGCAGCTTCCGTGCGGCGCTGAACAGCAATTCGGATTCTTTCATCGGGCGCGGCATGGCGACTCCTCTCTATTGCGATCTGAGGTGGCCGACTACGCGGTCGACTGCCTCCCGGGCCGTCGCGATGCAGTCCGGAATACCGACCCCGGCGAAGGGGGCTCCGGCAAGCACGATCCCGGGAAGCGCGCGCTCGCGTTCACGAATGCTTCGGACCCGCTCGAGGTGGCCCACATTGTACTGCGGAATCGCCTGCTGCCAGCGGTGTACCCGGCTGAACAGCGGTCTCCCCACCACTCGAGTGGAGCGCTCGAGCTCCTCCTGAGCGCACGCAACGAGCTCCTCGTCTGAAAGCTTCATTGCTGCGTCGTTCCCGAAACGTCCGGCGTAGAGCCGGATGAGGCTGGATCCCGGCGGAGCGCGGAGCTCCCACTTGCTCGAGCTCCATGTGCAGGCGGTAAAGACCCCTCCTTCGATCGAGGGAATCACGTACCCGTACCCCTCGAGCTTCCCGGCGGTGTCCGATTCTGCGAAGGCAATGTTGACGATCACACTGGATGCGTAGGAAATGCGCGAGAGATTGTCGCCTACCGAAGGGTCGATTCCAGCAAGCAGTCTTCCCGCTTCGCCGGCGGGTGTCGCAAACATCACCGCCTCCGCATCGACCGGCGCATGTCCGTCGGTTTCCAGCACGAAGTGGGTCGGACTGTGACCCGGGACCGTACCGTTGGTCCTCCGCTGCACCCCGGTTACCTCCTGATCGAGCCGGAGGTCGGTTCTGCGAAGCCTGCTTTTAATGCTCTCAACGAGCTCCGCCATTCCGCCGGGAAAGGAGACGAAGGGCGGAAACGAACCGTCGGTGGACCGGGACGGCGGTCCCGACGCGGCGCCGGTCTGTAGAGAGCCATATCGTCGTTCCCGCTCACGAAGGTGCGGAAAGGTTGCGTCGATGCTGAGGAGAGCGGCGTTGCCCGCATAGATACCGCCGGCGAGAGGTTCGATCAGGCGTTCGAAAACTTCCCGGCCGTACCGTCTCGTCATGAAGGTGGCAATCGACTCCTCACGGTCAATTCCCGGCGGAACCACGGTCGGTTCCTCAAGGAACCGTCTCTTGCCGTCACCGGAAAGCAGCTCGCTTTCCATCACCGCCTTCGTGTCTCCCGGTACCAGGCCGGTGAATCCGGAGGGGACCGGATAGAGTTTTCCGCTGTAGGATACGAAGGAGCCATGAGGTTGCGGTCTCGTCCCCATAAGACGCGATTCGATGCCCATGTCGCGGCACAGTTCAATGCCTGCGGCTTTTCGCGAGAGCAGGCTCTCGGCTCCCGCCTCCAGCACGAAGGCGCCGCCGCCCTCGGTACCGACATATTCGGTGCGGATCTTGCCGCCGAGGCGGGAATCACGCTCGAGGAGCACGATGTCGCCGGGAAGGTCGGCCTTCTCGGCATACCACGCCGCGGCCAGCCCCGTGATGCCGCCGCCGACTATCACAAAGGTTCTCACGGCTTCGTCGCCCGGCTTTCCCGGCCGGCAGCGGACACTGCCTTCCGAACGATGCCCGCAAGGCTCTCGAGAAAACGGGGGTCATCGTTCACGGCCGGCGGCCGCTCCAGCCGCACACCGGCGGCGCGCGCCGCCCGTTGGGCCTCGATGTCGATGTCGTAGAGAATTTCGACGTGGTCGGAGATGAACCCCACCGGCACGCTGAGAATATTCCCGACTCCTCGCGCCGCGAGCTCGGGAACGTAATCCTCGAGCTGCGGGCCAAGCCAGGGTTCCGGGCTCTTGCCGGCGGACTGATAGCTCCAGGACCACCGCTCGCGCGGCAGCCCGGCGGCCTCGGCAACCAGCTCCGCGGTCCGCAGCAGCTGGTCCTGGTAGGGATCGCCCTCGGCGATGATGCGCTCGGGCAGGCTGTGCGCGGAAAAGACAACGTGCACCTGCGACCGTTCCGCCTCCGGCCAGCGCGAAAGGCCGGCGGAGACGCTGTGCGCGAGGGCGTCGATCAATCCCGGCGCGTCGTGGTAGCTGTCCACGTAGGTGAACTCGATGCTGCCGTGATGCATCGCGAGCGCCTCGCGAATCCGGTCGCGATAGCGGTCGGTGCTCATCCTGCTGTAGTGCGGCGCCAGGACGATGCCGACCGCATGCGTGATGCCGTCCTCGATCATCTGCAGAACCGCTTCGTCGATCCACGGCGACCAGTGCCGCATTCCGAGATAACAGCGAAAATCATCACCGAGCAGACGCGCCGTTCCTTCCACCTGCCGGCGGGTGATAGTGAGGAGCGGCGATGAACCCTTGTATTCGGCGCCGTAGCCGGAATCGGTCAGACCGATCTCACGATAGTGTCCTCGGATCTCCTCGAGCACGTGGAGCGGGGTCGGTCTCCCGCTGCGGATGTCGGCGAGATAACCGGGAATCTCCTCCGAGCGATTCGGACTGCCATAAGCCATGAAAAGCACGCCGATCGGGTTCTGGCTCATCTGTTACTCCGCCGCTGCAGCGGCAGCCACTGCCGTTTGCTCGTGGACATAGTCGACAAGCCGCGCAACGTTGTCCTCAGGTGTCTCCGGCAGGACGCCGTGACCGAGATTGAATATGTGGCCTCGGGTTCCTCTGACCCCGGCCAGCACCTCGTCGATCTGAAATCGCAGTTCCCGCCACCGGACCGTCAGCGCGACCGGATCGAGGTTGCCCTGCACGGGCCGCTCCGGACCGAGCAGCGACCGGATCTCACCAAGGGGAAGCCTCCAGTCGACGCCGATGACATCTCCCCCGCAGGCGGCCACGTCCTCAAGATAGGCCGAAGTGCCGGTGCTGAAATTTATCACAGGTACACCCGTCCGCCTGAGCCCTTCGAAGAGGAGCGAATTGTAGGGCCGGACATAACGGTTGAAATCGGCGCGGCCGAGCGCGACGCCAGCCCAGGAATCGAACAGCTGCAGCGCCGCTGCCCCCGCCTCGGCCTGGGCACGCAGGAAATCTGTCTGCACGGTCACGAGCCTGGTCATCAGACGGTTCCAGGCGGCCGGCTCTCCGTACATCAGAGCTTTGGTGCGGCTGAAGCTCCGCGAAGTACCGCCCTCGATCGCGTAGCTGGCGAGGGTGAACGGCGCCCCGGCAAACCCGATGAGAGGTATCCCCATCGAGTCGAGCTCACCACGGACGCGGCGAATCGCCTCGAGGGTGAAGGGCATCGACTCCGTCGCAGGAGGTGCCGCGAGCAGATCCACATCACGGACCGACCGCAGCGGATTCGAGATGACCGGCCCCTCGCCCGCGGCAAACTCCAGTTTCAGCCCCATCGCCCGCAGAGGTGGAAGGATGTCTGCAAATATGATGGCTGCATCCAGTGGAAACTTCCGCAGCGGCTGAAGGGTGACCTCGGCGGCGAGATCGGGTTCCTCGATAATCTGGAGGATTGAATAGCGCTCGCGAAGCGCGCGATATTCGCCCATGTACCGTCCGGCCTGCCGCATGAGCCAAACCGGCGTCCGCTCCACGGGTTCTCCGCGCATGGCGCGAATCAGCAGCGGCATCATTCAGTCTTTCCGCTCTTCGAAGCCGGTAACTGATGCGCGCTGCGCCAGACGGCGCGGCCGGTGAAAAAGGGGCCGAGTCGCTCGAGATAGTGTGCCGTCTGCCGGGTCTTGCGCATCGTCTGCACGATCACCGAAAGCGGATGAAGCTCGGCGCCGAGCACGCCGATGACGAAGTCGTTGTCATCCTTGTTGAGTCCGTGACAGGCGAGGCGGACGTCGTGGCCGGCGCCGGTCTTTCCAAAGGCGTGACCGATCCTTCCGTGCTCGGAAAGGATGGCGCGCTGATCGTCTCCGGAAAGCTCCTCGAATTCGCCCTTCCGGCGAAGCGGATACCAGACGGCCCAGCTGAGCGACCGGTCCTGCAGATTGCGGGTGGGACGATCGATGAGCGCCTCTTCGAGATCCGATTCGTATCCTCGTGCGTAGGTCCGGCCCAACATCGAATACTCCGGCTTCAGATCGAGCCGGCTGAAAGAGGAGGCGTGGATGTGACGGCGAACATCGTCGAGAAAGTAACCGGCATCTTCGCTGTAGGTAACCAGCCCGATACCGAAGGGATCGTTGAGGTCCTCGTAAAGCACCCCGCGAAGGCCGGAATCTTCGAGCTCGGCCGTTAAGGCGTCGACCTGTTCGCAGCCGCCGAAACCGAGAAACTGTACGAAGAGCCTTCGGTCGATGGCTTTCACCCCATTGACCGTCGTGCGTCCCTTTTCGCGGAGGTCCACCGCCGCCGCAAGCGCTTCGTCATCCATCCCTGCTACTCCTTAGATGTCTCCGCTCAGCCATTGAGCGGCCGCCTTCGCGTGATAGGTGATGATCAGATCGGCTCCGGCGCGCCGGATGGAGGTGAGGACTTCGAGCGCCGCCTGGCGCTCATCGATCCATCCGTTTGCGGCCGCGGCCTTCAGCATTGAGTACTCGCCGCTCACGTTGTAGGCGGCAAGAGGCAGCTCCGGAAACGCCGAACGGAGCCTCTGCACGATGTCGAGATAGGACAGCGCCGGTTTGACCATCAGAAAATCCGCGCCCTCCTTCACGTCCAGATCCGCCTCGCGGATTGCCTCACGAGCGTTTGCCGGGTCCATCTGATGCGTCCGCCTGTCTCCGAACTTCGGCGCACCCTCGGCCGCATCGCGGAAGGGTCCGTAGAAGGCCGATGCGTACTTAACCGCATACGACATGACCGGCACCATCTGATACCCCTCTGCGTCGAGAGCGCGCCGGATGGCGGCCACCATCCCGTCGATCATGCCGCTCGGCGCCACCATGTCGGCACCGGCGCGGGCATGAGAGGTTGCGATGCGGGCGAGAAGCGAAAGCGTGGGGTCGTTGAGCAGATAGCCCTCGGGCAGGTTCGGGTTGGCGTCCGGCGAGCCGGGAAGATTGAGGATGCCGCAGTGACCGTGATCAGTGTACTCACAGAGACAGACATCGGTGATCACGACGAGCTCCGGCACCATATTCTTGATTTCCCGCACTGCCCGCTGAATCACGCCGTTTTCGTTGTAGCTTTCGCTTCCGGCCGGATCCTTACGTGCGGGGATGCCGAAGAGGATCACCGCAGGAATTCCGAGCGCGCTTATCTCCCGCGCCTCCTGCCCGAGGCGGTCGATCGAAAACTGATAGACCCCAGGCATCGATCTCACCTCGTTTCGCCGGTCCCGGTCTTCGGTAACGAAAAGCGGATAGATGAACTGGTCGGGCGCAAGCCTTGTCTCGCGCACCATGTCGCGTATCGCCGCCGTGGCGCGAAGCCTGCGTGGCCGGACGGTCTGGGGTGACTCTGCGGCGTTTCCGATTTCATTTCCCATTCATTTGTGCTCCGTAGTAGTCGACGAGAGCCTCTACGATTCCCGGCATCGTGTGCGTTTCGGCAATGAGCCGGACGGGCAGGCCCGCGCTTCGCGCCGCTGCAGCGGTGGAGGGCCCGATGCAGCAGACACAGACACCTTCCGCCTCGAGGCCTTTTCTGACCCGCGGCAGCTCGCTTACGGCTGCAGCAAACGCCTCTGCCGCCGATCCGCTGGCAAAGACGAGCGCATCGAAGCCGGCTTCGAGCTCCGCGGCCTCCGCCGCGCTCATCCGCACCGCCTCGGTCGAATAGGCCACGACGCGTGTGACCTTCGCTCCCCGTGCCTCGAGCTCGCGTTCGGCGTCGCCTGTTCCGTCCCTGGCGCCGACCGCCAGAACCCGCGTTCCCGGCTCAATGGGAAGCTCGCGCCCCAGAGCCTTTCCGGTGAACTCGGCGGGGACAAAGGCCGTCCTCGCGCCGTGCGCCTCGACGGCGGCGGCGGTCGACCTGCCGACTGCCGCGATCCGGGGCAATTCCTGCCTCCCCGACCGGTTTTTGCTGCCAAGCTTTGCAAAGAAGATACGTACGGCATTCGAACTTGAAAAGAGCAGCCAGTCGAAACCGCCAGGATTTTCCGCCGCCTCGTCGAGCTGAGCCGAGCCGTCGGCAGGCACAATGCGGATGCAGGGTACAACGAGCGGCGTTGCGCCGCGGCTTTCAAGAAGCGAGACAAGCTCGTCGGACTGTTCCGCCGCCCTCGTGACAACGACCCTCCTTCCGGAGAGCGGGAGGACCCGGCCGGTCCGCCCGGCAACGAGACCTGCCGCACCGCGCTCGAGCGCCTGCCCGGCAAGTTTCCGGCCGAGGGACTCCGGATCGCTGTCCTCTCCCGTCACTTCGACCAGAGCCCTTCCGTCAACAGCCAGAACACGGCCGCGCAGGCTGACCACGCTTCGGCCCTTGCGGATGGCGGAGGTCGCAAGAGCGGCGACCGGGGCGGAACATCCGGCACCGAGCGCCGCGAGGAAGCTGCGCTCCGCTGTTACGGATGCGCGCAGTACCGCATCCTCCACTTCCGCCAGCGCCGAGCGTGTCTTTTCGTCGTCTTCCCGGCACTGCACGGCAAGCGCGCCCTGCCCGGGTGCGGGCAGCATGAAACTGAACGGAAGCCGCTCGATGTGGGCGTCCGAAAGGCCGAGCCGGGCAATACCTGCGGCCGCAAGCACCACCGCGTCATACTCGCCGTCGGTAACCTTGCGGATCCGGGTCTCCACATTACCCCGGATCGACCGTGTTTCGAGGTCGGGCCTCGCTGCAAGGATCTGCGCCTGCCGTCGGAGAGAGCTCGTTCCTATCACCGAGCCTGGAGGAAGGTCCGAAAGGGGTATGCCCTGCCGCGTCACCACGACGTCGGACGCATCGAAACGCCCAAGAATCGCCCCCAGGAGCAGCCCGTCGGAATCATCCACCGGAAGGTCCTTGAGTGAATGGACTGCAAAGTCGATCTCACCGTCGCGGAGCGCCTGCTCCAGCCGCTCGGTGAAGAGGCCTTTCCCTCCGATCGCGGGCAGAGGAGCCTCGAGCTCCCGGTCGCCACGGGTCGAGTATAGTCTGAGATCGAAATGGTAGTGTGCATTTGCGGCCTGAAGCAGCGCGATGACCTGCTCGGTCTGTGCGCGCGCAAGCTGCGACGTCCGGCTGCCGGCAACCAGGGTCACGTTCTTTTCAAGAATGCCACGGGTCACGCCCGCATGCCCCCCGCTTTTTCCTCGCGGAGGTCGATCTCCTCATCGGCGTGCCGGCACTGTCTGTACTGACCCGCGTGCGGGACGATATCGAAGAGGTATCCGATGGTGGCCGCATGCTCCCGGGCGGTCTCGTCTCCTGCCTCGTCGCGCAGCCGGCGTGCCGGCGTCTGCAGTAGCCGCCTTACCAGCGATCGTGCGAGGCGCTCGACTCCATCCCACTCTTCGGCCCGGAGGTTCGGCAGAAGGCCGCGCGCGTCGGACATCACGTCCTCGCGAATCGCCTCGGCCCTCTTCCAGAAACCGGCCAGCAGAGGCCTCATCAGAAGCTCGCCGATCCCTTCCTGGAGATGCCCGATTTCCTCGTCGACAATCGCCTCCACGCGCGGCACCTCGTCGAGGCGTTCCCGGCGGTTGCGCAGGTGGGCAGCCTTTATTGCTTCGAGATCATTGAGATGGACACCCTCCACCTCTGCAACATCCGGTGCGACGTTCCGCGGCACACCGATATCGATAATTGCAAGCCGCGAGGCTTCAGGCCGTCCGGTCATTGCTCCCTGCGCCATCGGTCGGTCGACCAGGGGAACGGAGCTTCGTGCCGCGGTGATAAGGATGTCGGTCTCGGCGAGCAGTCCCGCAAGCTGCGGGATGGTGTGAGGCTTTCCGCCCCATCGATCGGAAATTTCCCGAGCTCGGGCGCGGGTGCGGTTTACCACATTGATCTGCCGGACGCCTCGGTGGACCAGCGCCTTCAGCGTCAGCTCACCCGTTTCCCCGGCACCCACCACGGTTACCCGTGCTGCGGGAAGGTCCGCGACGGCCTCCGAGGCAAGCTGCACCGCAACCGAGCTCATGCTCGATGCATTTCGCCCGATGAGCGTTTCCGCCCGTGCCCGCTTTCCACACCGGAGCGCCGACTGGAAAAGTTCCGTCAGAAAGGGACCGGCGGTCCCGGCCTCCTGCGCCGCGGCGAGCGCGCTCGTCGTCTGTCCCTGAATCTCGTACTCGCCCACGACAGCCGATTCGAGACCGCTTGCAACCCGGAACAGGTGCCTCGCGGCATCCTCATCCTGCAGGAGATAGAAGGCACCGTCGATCTCGGCGACCGCATTCCGGAGCCGTTCAACCTGCCGGCGGGAAGCACCGCAGCCTTCTGATTCGCTCTTCGCCCAGTAGATTTCGAGGCGGTTGCAGGTGCTGAGCAGCACCTCTTCGACCCTGCAATCGGCGCAGCCCTCGTCGAGCGCGGAACGCAGCCGACCGGCCACCGCCTGGGCAGTGAGCGACAGGCGCTCGAGCAGGTCGAGCCCTGAGGTTTTGTGACTGACGCCGACGCAGTAGAATTTGGCGGATCTCAAGAAGCCGGTTTCATGGTTTGATTCTGCCATGGTACGCAGGATGCCTCGCAACGTTGGAACGTGTGGTCCCGTCCGACAGGTTGCGGCCGCAAAGTTGCGGCCGCAAAGTTGCGGACGGACAAGAATGACGGCACATACCGGCCGCGTAGCGGCCGAACGAATATCAGAGAAATACTAATATTACGCCCTCGGCCGGTCAAGTTTGCGAGGAAAAAGTAGCTATTCGGGGCGTTAGACCCCTGGGAAGAGGTGGCACGGCCTCAGCCGGCGGTGCCGCTTCTTATTTCTGAATCGTGGCCGGTACGGCTCTGCGGGAAGGAAACTGCCTCTTCCATGCTCCACGGGGTGCGGACGGGTGCCATCCGGTATTCGCGGTATCCGTCCTCGCGGAGCCGGTCGAGATAGAACCGGCCGGCATCCACATCGAACCGGTCGTGCACAGGAAGACCTTCAACGCCGACATAGGGCAGATTCATCCACAGCTCGTACTCCCGGATCGTGCATTCCCGTCCCGGGCCAATGAGAGGAACCGGCCATGAGGCTATCACCTCGGCGGCGCGCGGGGCAATCCGCCCTCTCATCACGAGCATCGTATTTCCGGAGCCGTAGGAGCAGAGGAGGATCGACCTTCCGATGATGGCGTCACCTTCAGCAAGAAATCGGGACTGGAGCAGAGAAGCGAGGGTTATGTAGAGCGATGCAGTATAGGTATTTCCGATGTCACCGACAATTTCGAGAGACTCGTCCATTCCCGATGCGTAAAGCCGTGCCCGTACCTCCTCGGCGGTAAGACCGAGCTCGCGGGCCATGATCTTTTCGAGGGCGATGGAGGGCATGTTCCGGAACGGCGCGTGCAGCACGAAGTGGTCGGTCCCCGAAAGGACCTCGCGGACGGATTCTCCGTTGCGTTCGGCAAAATCCTTCAGTGCCGCTTCGAGGCTCTCCCGGTAGCACTGGATCGAGTACTGTCCCTTCACTCTGGCGGTTGCCGATCCCAGCGGCCGGAAAAAATCGTCCACGTCGTTCGAGCTGTAGCCCATCCTCGCCAGGTCGAGCTCGACCAGCGAGGGGTCCTTCTCGATAAGAAGCGCCGCGGCGCCCGCCCCCTGAGTGACCTCTGCGGTCGATTTCCCCTCGTACCGCGCAACATCGGCGGCGACCACGAGCGCGCTTTCCCCCTCGGCGGGCGACACCGAAAGCAGACCCGCCGAGCTCATAACGCCGAGGGTTCCTCCGGCGCAGGCGTGCTGAACCTGAAAGCTCGACAGATTCGAAGGAATGGCAATTTCCGCACGCTGGAGCATGCCCTGAACATAGGCAGAAACAGGCTTCGAATGGTCGAGAGGGGTCTCGGTGCCCACTATCAGGTATCGAAGGGCCGCCGGATTGCGCAGGCGACCATTTCGAAGGAGCTTCAGAGCGGCCTGGGCCGCGAGCGTTGCAGTGTCCTCATACGGGCCCGGAAAGCGGATCGCACGCTGACCGGTCGTGCGGACGGCGCGTTCGTAATGTCTCTCGAGGTGTGGAAGGGTGGCAAGTCTGTAACGCACCAGCTCCGCCATATCCATCCGCGCTTCGGGAACGTGAATTGCTATGTCGCCTATTCCCAGAGTCTGCGATCTGTTCATCATACCAACCTCCCGTGAGCCGCCCGGATAGAGCGGTCTCGACGGGGAGAATATAACACATATTGTGTATTAAATCTACTGTCTACGCGACAAATTTACTGATATATTTCATAGTGAGTACTAGGCCGGCGACGTCGGGTTCAGCTGACGAGCGACCGGGCAATCTCCACGGCGTCGGAGGCATCCCGCGCAAATCCGTCGGCGTTCATCTCCCGCCACTGATCCGGCTGCTGGTTCAAGGCTCGCCCTCCGACCATCACACGGGTATTCTTCAGCTCCGGCGTCTGGCGGACCGCCCGTACCAGGTCGGAAGCCTGGTTCCGGTTGTAGGCCATGGTCACCGATACCGCAAGGAGCTCCGCCTTCGCTTCGATGAGCGCGCGAATGACGCTCGGAGTTGGAAGGTTCGTGCCGAGAAAGCGCGTGTTCCAGCCGGCAAGTGCGAGGAAATCCAGCACCATGCGCAGGCCGATCTTATGCTGCTCGCCCCCGCACACCACGCCGACGACGGTATAACGCAGCGTAGGCGCGGGAAAGCGCGCGGAGAGCATTCCCATGATGCTCTCTATCGCCTCCGAAACGAAGTGCTCCGCAAAGACATCGATCTCCGCAGTTTCCCAGAGATGTCCCACCTCGTAGAGCACCGGCTGAAACAGCTCATTGTAGATCTCTTCGATTGAATCCAGCCGCGCCGCGGTTTCTTCCACCAGCACACGCGCCCGCTCCCTCTCGCCCGCGAGAAGCGCGGAGAGGAACTGCGTGGCCTCGGAGCTCAGCGCCGGTCGGGCTTCCGGATGAGATGCCGCGGACTGCGGAGGATTCCGTTGATCACTCCGGGCAAGCAGGTAGTCCATGCTCACCCCGAAAAAATCGGCAATGCGTGAAAGCGTCGGCTCATCGGGAAACCGCGTGCTCTGCTCGTAGTTTGCGATTGTGGTCTGCGCAAGCCCGAGCGCCGCAGCGAGGTCCTTCTGTCGAAGCTGTTTGTCTTTCCTTATTTCCCGCAGTCGCGAGGCAAAACCCGGCATATGGTGCGAACCCCTTTTGATCGTGTTCTCAGGAAATATAACACAAATTGGGTTCCAATGCTACTCGTTTTGTGTCTGGCGAAACCCGGTCAGATTCGTTCTCTCCGCGAGCGGACCGCGATGTTCAGGAGAAAGATGATCACAATCAGAACGAGCGAGGCGCCCCAGGCCATCTTCAGCCAGGATTCGTAGGGGCTCTTGGCGTAGTTGTAGATCATGAGCGGAATGGCGTCGACCGGTTTCAGGATATTCACGTTGAGGTAGGGATTGCCAAAGGCGGTGAAAAGGAGCGGCGCGGTCTCGCCCGCTATGCGCGCCACCGCAAGCATGACACCGCTCAGGATCCCGCCGAGACTGCTCGGTACGATCATCCGAAGCATCGTAATATGGTAGGGCACACCCAGAGCGAGCGCCCCCTCTTTCAATCCGCTCGGGACCAGATTCAGCACCTCTTCGGTCGACTTGATGACGATGGGCAGCATCATGAGCGCCAGCGCGATCCCGCCGGCGAGCGCGGAGAAGCTCCGCACGGGAACTACTATCCAGCTGTACATCACGATGCCGACTACGATCGACGGAACGCTCTGAAGCACGTTCACGAGAAGCCGCGTCGTGGAGCTGAGGGTTCCCCGCTTGTTCTCCGAAAGGTATATTCCCGACAGAATGCCGAACGGAACGGAAAGAATGATGGACAGGGCGATGATGAGGAGTGTTCCCACTATTGAATTGATCATTCCTCCGCCGCTTTCACCAACCGGTTTGGGAAGCTGCGAGAGAAAATCCCAGTTGATCGCGGCCGCACCGTTCACGACGACGTGATACATCACAATAAAAAAGGGCGCGATCGCCAGGAACCCGAGCGTCAGGACTGCTCCGCGAAACAGAGCGTTTCCCGCCTTCCGGCCTCGAATCCGCGGACGGAAGCCCGCCCCCGTGGTGATGGTGCCGTCGATCACGCGTGCACCTCCCCGCCCATCCTGATGATCACCTGATGGGAGATTGCGTTGATTATCGTCGTGATGATGAAGAGCACCAGCGCGAGCTCGATCATGGCCGCAAGGTGCAGCGAACCGCTCGCCTCGGTGAATTGACTCGCGATGACGCTCGCGAGGGTGTTTCCGGGGCTGAAGATGGTCTTTGGAAGCTGCATGACGTTTCCGATCACCAGGGTGACCGCCATGGTCTCACCAAGCGCACGGCCGAGCGAAAGGAGCACTCCGGCGAAGATACCGGACCGCGCATAGGGGAAGACCACACTCATGATCGTCTCCCGCCTGGTCGCTCCCACCGCGAAACCCGCCGAGCGCAGGTCATCGGGCACCAGCTTTATCACCTCGATCGCGATCGAAGCGCTGTAGGGCAGGATCATGATCGCAAGGATCAGCGCCGCGGTGAACATGCCGACGCCGTAGGGCGTCACGCCCAGCGCCGACTCTATCCCCCGGACGACAGGTACCAGCACCGCCACGCCCCACAGGCCGTAGACAACCGAGGGAACGGAGGCGAGAAGATCGATGAATACGCGAACGATGCGCGAGAAGACACCATACCGGTAGTACTCGCCCAGCATGATCGCAATCGCGAGGGAAAAGGGCACCGAGATCAGGAGCGCGAGAAATGACGTAATCAGTGTTCCGACAATGAACGTTGCGGCGCCGAAGTTTCCCTTCACAGGATCCCATACGGTATTGAAGAGAAATCCCAGCTTGAATGTCGAAAGTGCAGGCCATGCGCCGATCACGAGCGTCGCGAAAAGCCCCGCAATCAGAATCATGACGATGTATGAGGTTCCGCTCAGCGTGCCGCGGAAGAACTTCTCGGCTCTCATGCGCCCATTTTCCTCATTAGGTCGGCGATTGTCCACACGGCGTCCGCGTGATTGAAAAGCGCCGGGTTCCGACCCACAGATAGTAACCGGAACCCGGCACGGCCGGATCTTATATCAACTCGGCTGCGAGCGTGGCTCGAGTCAGCTCCACATAGGCATCTTGTTGTTAGAGCTGTATGAGCGACGGGTGAGATTCCGGTAAGACCGAATCATCCGGCGAACCTGCCGGCCGGCGCCTCCGACCGTCCCCTCCCCGCCTTTTCATTGACACCGCCACTCATGTTGAAAACGATATTTTTTGACAGAGTAATCTATCTATGCTAAGATATCGATATAAAGTTACATAATGATCCGGCTTACTACCGTATCGTTTGCTCTATCAGCATGCGCAACCTTGTGCGCTGCTCGCCACAGATACAGACACCCCTAAGGAGGCGCCTATGCCCGCAGAGGCGAAGCAGGTTGTCAGCGGTACGTCCGGCATGGACGGACCTGAGTCCACTGCCGTGGAAAATGACCCGAAGCTGTGGGAACAGCTGAAGAAAGCGCTCGACAGCTGGAGCTCGGTTCCCGGAGCGCTCATTCCGGTGCTCCAGACCGCGCAGGACCTTTTCGGCTACCTGCCGGAAAAGGTCATCAAGTACGTTGCCGAAAGGCTCGATGTCCCCTACAGCGAAGTCACCGGTGTCGTAACGTTCTACTCCTACTTCTCCACCGTACCTCGAGGAAAGCACGTCGTTCGGGTCTGCCTGGGAACGGCCTGCTACGTACGGGGCGGAAAAGAGGTACTTGAGGCGATGCAGAAGACGCTCGGTATCGGTGTCGGCGAGACCACGCCGGACAGGCAATTCTCTCTACAGGTAGGCCGCTGTTTCGGCGCCTGCGGGCTGGCACCCGTCGTGCTCGTCGACGACGACGTGCACCAGCGCGTGAAGCCTGCTCGCGTGCGCGATGTCATCGAACCGTACGGAGGCGACCATGACGCGTGATCTGCTAACCTCCGCCGCTGAGCTCCGCGAGCTTCGTGCGCGGCTTGCAAAGCGCAACTCGGGTCGCGGCGCTCGGGATCGGAAAATCCTGATGTGCGCGGGCGCCGGGTGCATCGCTTCGGGAAGTCTCGAGGTGAAACGCGCGCTCCAGGAGCACATGGCTGCCGAAGGGCTCAAGATTCCGGTAGTCGAGGCCGGATGTCTCGGGCCCTGCGCGCAGGGACCAGTGATGCGCATCGAACCGGACGGGGTGCTTTACGAAAGCGTTGCCCCTTCGGATGCCGGCGAAATAGTTCGCGAGCACCTGGTGCGCGGCAACCCGGTCATGCATCTCGCCCACCGCAACACCCATGACGGCAGTCAGGTCCTCTCGGTCGAGGATAACGACTTCTTCCGCAGCCAGCGCAAGATTGTGCTGCGCAACTGTGGCCTCATCGACCCGCTCAATATCGAAGAGTACATCGCGCGGGACGGGTACGGTGCCATGGAGAAGGCGCTCACGGCGATGACGCCCGATCAGATCATCGCTGAAATGAAGGCTTCCGGACTCCGGGGGCGCGGAGGTGCCGGCTTCCCGACCTGGCTCAAATGGGAGCTCACCGCGAAGGCGGCGGGCCCCGAGAAGTTTGCGCTCTGCAACGCCGACGAAGGCGATCCGGGCGCGTTCATGGACCGGAGTGTCCTCGAGGGCGACCCGCACAGCGTCATCGAGGGAATGGTCATCGCCGCGCGCGCTATCGGCGCATCCCGTGGCTTCGTCTACGTGCGTGCCGAATATCCGCTCGCTGTGGCCCGTCTCTCGAAGGCGCTCGAGCAGGCGCGGGAGCGTGGCCTGCTCGGTGCCAGCATCCTCGGCACAGGTTTCTCCTTCGACCTCGAGATTCGCATGGGCTCCGGAGCGTTCGTCTGCGGTGAGGAGACCGCGCTGATGCATTCGATAGAGGGCAAACGCGGCGAACCACGGCCGCGGCCTCCCTTTCCGGCGCAGAAGGGCCTGTGGGGAAAACCGAGTCTCCTGAACAACGTCGAGACCTACGCAAACGTTCCCGCCATCATTCAGAACGGCGCCGCGTGGTACGCTTCGGTCGGTACCGACCAGAGCAAGGGGACAAAAGTCTTCGCGCTCGCGGGTGCGGTCAACAACACCGGTCTTGTAGAGGTTCCGATCGGAACCCCGCTCGGCGAGCTCATCTATGACGTCGGCGGCGGCATAAAGAACAACAAGCACTACAAGGCGGCCCAGATCGGAGGACCGTCGGGCGGCTGCATACCTCGCGAGTACCTCAACGTCCCGCTCGACTACGCAACGCTCCAGGAGCTCGGCGCGATCATGGGCTCCGGCGGCCTCATCGTCATGGACGAGGAGAGCTGCATGGTGGACGTTGCCCGTTTCTTCCTGGAGTTCGTCCAGGAGGAATCCTGCGGCAAGTGCGTCCCCTGCCGCGTCGGCACCAAACGGATGCTCGAGATCCTCGAGCGGATCTGCCGGGGCGAAGGGAAAATGGAGGACATCGATGCGCTCGAGGAGCTCGGAAAGCAGATCAAGGACACGGCACTCTGCGGCCTCGGACAGACCGCGCCCAATCCGGTGCTCTCCACCATCCGCCATTTCCGGCACGAATACGTCGAGCACATAGAACGCAAGCACTGCGACGCGGGCGTCTGCGCGGCGCTCGTGCGTGCGCCCTGCCAGAGCGCCTGTCCCGCAGGCGTCGACGTTCCCGGATTTGTGTCGCTTGTCGGCGAGCAGCGCTACGCGGAGGCGCTCCTTCTGCACCGCGAACGGAACCCCTTCGCGGCGGTCTGCGCGCGGGTCTGCTTCCACACCTGCGAGGACCGATGCCGCCGCGCGAGCCTCGACGATCCGGTTGCCATCCGCAGCATCAAGCGCTTCATGGTCGACCAGGAGGTGACGATCCAGCATCCGGAGGTGCGCGAAAACGCCGAAAATGCCGCGCGGAAGATCGCGGTCGTCGGCGGCGGCCCGGCAGGCCTCTCGTGCGCCTACTTTCTCGCACGGCTCGGCTATCAGCCGAAGGTGCTCGAGGCCGAAGCGCGGCCGGGCGGCATGCTGGTTCAGACGATTCCGGCCTACCGCCTTCCTCGTGAAACCCTCGCCCGGGAGATCCGCATGATCGAGGGGCTCGGCGTCGAAATTCAGACCGAGAAGCGCCTCGGCCGCGACTTCACCCTGAAGGACCTCCGGGACGACGGCTACGAGGCGGTTTTTCTCGGAATCGGCGCGCCGGAGTCGGTAGCAATGGGGATTCCCGGCGAAGATACCCGCGGAGTGGTCCACGCGACCGATTTTCTCCGTCAGTACAACATCCGCGGGTCGGTGCCGGTAGGGAAGCGGGTGGTTGTGGTCGGCGGCGGAAACGCCGCAATCGACGCCGCACGCACCACCCTGCGTCTCGGCGCGGAAAAAGTGACCATCGTCTACCGCCGCACACAGGAGCAGATGCCGGCCTACGCCGAAGAAATCGAGGAGGCGCTGCTCGAAGGGGTAGAGCTGCTCGACCTTACGCAGCCGGTGGAGGTTCTTTCGGACGGCGGCGGCCGGGTCTCCGGACTCGCCTGCATGAGGATGCGCCTCGGTGAGTTCGACCGCAGCGGACGCAGAAGTGCCATGGAATCCGCCGAGGATACGCTCACGCTGGACGCCGATCAGGTCATTATCGCAATCGGTCAGCGTCTAGACCATTCGGTGTTGCGGTCGGCCCAGCCGGTCTCGCTGTCGTCTCACCGGTTCGTGATGGCGGACCCGGTCTACGGCGCAACGTCGATTCCGTGGATTTTCGCGGGCGGCGATGCCGTCAACGGACCCGCCTCGGTCGTCGCCGCAATCGCCGGCGGCGAGCGCGCCGCGGTCGGTATCGACCGCTACCTCACCGGGGAAGAGCACGCATTCTGGAGACCGCAGAAGAGCGTCGATGTGGACTACGATCCGGACTCGGATCCTGTGCCCTATCCGCGCGAGAAGGTGAGGTCGATGCCGGTGGAACGGCGCCGCTACAATTTCGACGAGGTCGAGCAGTCGTGGTGCGAAAGCGTCGCGGTGCGTCAGGCCGCGCGGTGTCTGCGCTGCGACTATGGCAAGAGCGGCGACGCGGCCGTCCGCGACAGGGAGGTGAACCATGCTTAACATCACGATCGACGGTCATCGGCTGCAGGTCAATGAGGGGGTCACGATCCTCGAAGCGGCGCGGGAGGCGGGGGTGGAAATCCCTACCCTCTGCTTTCTCGAAGGGATCGAACCGCTCGGCGCCTGCCGCATGTGCGTGGTGGAGGTATCGGGCGCGAAGACGCTGATGTCCGCCTGCTCCACTCCGGCCGCCGAAGGGATGGTGGTGCTCACGAACAACCGTCACGTCCGTGAAGCCCGAAAAACGGTAATCGATCTGCTGCTCTCCGAGCACGAGGGCGACTGCCAGTACTGCGTACGCGGCGACGATTGCGAGCTCGCCGCGCTGGCGCGCAAGCTCGGCGTGCGGGAGCCGCGCTACCGGGGAGAGAAGCCTGCCCTCCATCAGGACGAGTCTACCCCGGCTCTGGTCCGGGACTCGGGCAAGTGCATCAAGTGCCGGCGCTGCGTCTCGGTCTGCTCGGCAATTCAGGGTGTCGGCGCGCTCGCGCCGCAGGGCCGCGGCTACCAGACGGTGATCGGGCCGGCGTTCACGCTGCCGCTTGCCGGGGTTGCCTGCGTCCAGTGCGGTCAGTGCGCGGCGGTCTGTCCGGTAGGTGCCATTACCGAGCGGAGCAGCGCCGACGCCGTGTGGGCCGCGCTCGAGGATCCTGAGAAGTACGTCGTCGTCCAGACCGCTCCCGCCATACGGGCAGCGCTCGGCGAATGCTTCGATCTTCCTGCAGGAACGCTTGTCACCGGCAAGATGGTCACCGCGCTCCGCAGGCTGGGCTTCGATGGCGTATTCGACACCAACTTCGCCGCCGATCTCACCATCATGGAGGAGGGGACCGAGCTGCTCACCCGGCTGCGGGCGGCGCTGGCACCCGAGACGATGAAAGCCGAAGGGGGCGGCCACGCGGCAGCAGAGCCGCCCGCGCTTCCGCTCATGACGAGCTGTTCGCCCGGCTGGATCAAGTTTGCCGAATACTACTTCCCCCATTTCCTCCCCAACCTCTCGAGCTGCAAATCCCCGCAGCAGATGTTCGGAGCGGTCGCAAAGACCTACTACGCCGGCAAGATCGGAGTCAGTCCGGAGAAGATGGTAGTGGTGAGCGTCATGCCCTGCACGGCAAAAAAGTTCGAATGCGGCCGTCCCGAGATGGACGACAGCGGGTATCGTGATGTAGACTACGTATTAACTACCCGAGAGCTTGCAGCAATGATTCGAACGGCGGGACTGGACTTCGTCACCCTCGACGAGGGAACGATGGACTCGCCGCTCGGGATCTCGAGCGGTGCTGCCGATATCTTCGCCAATTCAGGCGGTGTGATGGAAGCGGCGCTTCGAACCGCCTATGAGATCGTCACCGGACGCCAGGTGCCGGGTGACAATCTCCACGTACGCCCCGTTGAGGGACTCGAGGGAATCAAGGAGGCGGCGGTGCCCATCGAAAAGCCGCTTCCGGAATGGGGTTTTCTCGACGGTGTGGAGCTGAAGGTGGCAGTCGCGCACGGGCTCGGGAACGCCCGGAGGCTTCTCGAGCAGCTTGCAAGCGGCAAGTCGGCCTATCACTTTGTAGAGGTAATGACCTGCCCGGGCGGCTGCATCGGAGGCGGCGGTCAGCCGCGGTTCACCGACGACAGCGTCCGCCGGGCAAGAATGGAGGCGATTTTCCGGGAAGACGAGGGAAAGGAGCTGCGCAAGTCACACGCAAATCCGGACGTGCAGAAACTGTACGCGGAGTTCCTCGACCATCCGCTGTCGGAGAAGTCGCACGAGTTGCTTCACACGCACTACGAAGCGCGTGAACGCTTTTAGGCGCTGTAACTAATACGGGTGTCGGACCAACCGACATCCGTGGCGGGCCAGGATGAGCCGGCCCGCCACGAGAGGAGGGTGCTATGCAAATCCGTGACATCCTGGAGCAGAAAGGCGGCGACGTCTACACCGTTCTCCCAACAGCAACCGTTCTGGACGTGCTTCGCATGCTGAATGAAAAGCACATCGGTGCGCTGGTCGTGGTGAACAAGTCGGGCAAGATCGAAGGCATCGTCTCCGAGCGGGATATCCTCCATCATCTGGAGGGATATGCTATGGATCGCCCGGTCAAGGAGATCATGACCCCGATGCAGAAGCTGATCATCGGTCACCTGGACGACTCGATCGAGTACGCCATGACGATGTTCACCAAGAGCAAGATACGCCATCTCCCGATCATCGAAGGCGACAAGCTCGTCGGAATGGTGTCTATCGGCGACGCGGTGAAGTCACAGCTTTCAAACGTCGAGTTCGAGAAGAAAGCACTGATGGACTACATCACCGGATCGTACGCTCAGTAATTCGGCTGTGCTGCCGTGCTCGCGCACGGGGAATGATGGTGAGCCCGAAGGTAGTAATGAAAAGCACGATGGCGGCGACGAAGAACGTTGCAGGGTAGCCCCAGGCGACCGCCGCTATCGCGCCGAGCGCCGGACCCAGCGCCATACCCCCGGCGCTGACACTGGTATTGATTCCATAGATGCTTCCCTGCGTTGCCGGTGAGGTGTGATGCGCGATAAGAGCGTTGACCGCCGGCAATGTTCCTCCGAGAAAGAACCCGGCAAGCACGCGAAACATCAGCAGTTGATAGGGCGTGTGAGCAAAGGCCTGAGGAATCGAGAAGACCACCGCCCCGGCAAGCGCGAACGACAGTGTCCGCTTGTATCCGAGGCGATAGCTGTATTTCCCGATAATGGCCGCGGCAATTGCCGAGCTTAGTGCTCCCAGTCCCAGGATCATACCGGTTTGCGACGCCACCATCGACAGATTCGACGAGATCGACTGCACAAACAACGGCAGAATCGGATTGACGACGCCGTTTGCCATCTGAACCGCAAATGTCACTCCGAGGAGCGCAAGAAGCGGCACCGAACGCAGGACCGGCGAAAAGTCGGGAATAATGCGTTTCAGAAAGGGTCCATCAGCCCTCTGCGGGATGAACTCCTCGTGCACGTAGCGCGCGACGAGCACGCCGGAAATCGCGAGCAGAATAGACGTGGCAAAAAAAGTCACGCGGTGAGAGGTGAGGTCGGAGATGAGTCCGCCGATCATCGGCCCCGCGGAGCCACCCACGAAGACCGCCATCTGAAGCAGCCCCATTCCGTACCCCGCCTGTTCCGCCGGCACGATCGAGGCAACGAGCACGGTCGCCGCCCCTACCGTTCCGGTCAGCAGCCCCTGCAGGGTGCGCAGCGCAAGCAGCTGCCACGGACTGCTGACCAGCCCCATCAGAGCTATGACAACACTCCCGCCGAACATTGCGCGCAGCAGCATCGGGCGCCGGCCGTAGCTGTCGGCGAGCCTGCCCCACACAGGCGCGATGAGCCCCAGCGAGATCGATCCCATCGACTGAATGAGCCCAACCCAGAAATTCAGCCGGTCAGTGCTGTGAACGCCAAGATCCTGCAGGTAGAAAGGGATGATAGGAATAGACGCATTGAAACCGGCAATCGCCAGCAATTCGGCGACCCAAATTGCATAGAGGTTTCTTTTCCAGGCAATCATTGTGATGTTTCGAAGAGTGGATGAAGAAATTGTAGCAGAAGTTCTCTTGGCGTACAACTGGATGCGCAAGACAATACCACCCGTTCGGGTAGTGTGCGTCGAATCGTCGTGTGGATAGCTTGACTTAGATTCACTCGAGGAGGTGCAATCATGGAAAAAGGACACGCATCCAACAGCGCACGGGTGTTGATCGATCTGTCGGAAACATTGAGCGGACTGGTGAAGACGGTTTCGGCTTCGGTGCTCCAGGTGACCGCCGAAGAAGCGGAGACCCGCAGTGCGGTGAAGTACGATAATGACCACGTCCTTACGGCGGCGGTGTACGCGGCCGAGGGAGAGAAGGTGACGGTTCGAAGCCTCACCTCCGATCCGGGCACCGGCGGTGCCAAAACGTTTCGCGACGTTGAGGCAACGGTTGTAGGTCAGGATCCGGCGACGGGCCTCGTGCTTCTAAAGACCGCGGAGCCGGTCGCGCTGCCCGAGCTGGGAAAACGGGCGGCAGAGTCGGGCCTGAGGGTCGGCGAGCTCGTGATAAGCGTCGCCCTTCCGTCGTATGATGGTATCGAGGCCAAGCTCGAGATGGTGAGGTGTGTTGGCGGTGCTTATCCGGCCCCCGGAGGGGAGGTTCCCGGCTATCTTCAGACCGACGGACCGCTCTTTCCCGGATTCGCCGGTGCGCCTGTGGTTGACGTCGAGGGTAACCTGGTCGGGATCCGGGCCGCGGGCAACGGTCCGCTGGCGTTTGCGAACGGCGGTCTGATCATACCGGCAGAGTTCGCGTTCGAAACCGCCGAACGAATTGCCGAGCACCGGATATCCGTACGCGGGTACCTCGGGATTCGCAGCCAGGAGGCCGAGCTGACCGAGGCATTCGAAAAGAAGCTCGGTCGAACACAGCACACGGGGCTGCTCGTGGTATCGGTGGAACGCACCTCGCCGGCCGAAAAGGCGGGCATCGTCACCGGAGATATTCTCGTCGGGATAGCGGCGAAACCGATAGCCTCGCACGAGGATCTGCTCAAGGCGATGGATGCGGCCGGAACCGGGAAGGCGGTCGAGGTGGAAATACTGCGGGGCGGCGAGCGGACCATGGTGTCCGCCACGCCGACTGCCGCGCCCAGGGAGACAGGGTTCCAGTCCCAGCGCTGGGCGTCGGGCCGTCACCATCACGGTCCTCACCATGCGGGGCGGAGATTGCGGCGATGGTTCCAGAGCGGGACGGCAGGCTGATACGGACGGGATTTCTCGCGGCCGACGGGGGGCGCCGGCGCTTTCTGGCGGCGGCGCTCGGCGGCACCGCGGGGTTTCAGCTGGTACTCAGAGCCGCGGACCTTCGGGAGCTGGGACCGCGGCGGCCCCCGATCGATCTATTCATCTGGGACCTCTTTGACGAGGATTGTCCGGGCGATTCGTTCTTCGAGGATCTGACCGCGCGGCTCCCCGGGGAGCCGTCGCTGCTGCTTATCGGCGAAGACGCTGCTGCAGCGGCGCGGATTTCGGCCCTGGGAAGACCGTGGGGCTGGGTCGCCGACTACGCAGGGGCCGACGCGATCCTCGACGCGGCGGCGGCGGTTGCTTCAGGCCTTGTGGCGGTCGATTTCGAGCTCGCCGCCGAAAACGAAGTCGGCCCATTCCACCGAAGACCGATATCGCTCGACGACGGCGAAGCCGGCGTGAACGGCAGGAGCCGCCTGCTATCCAGCCGCGAGCAGGAAATACTGACCCTCATTTTTCAGGGCATGCGAAATCGGGAGATCGCTGAAGCGCTTGCAATCAGTGAGAACACGGTAAAGTTTCACCTTTCGGCAGTATACGAGAAGCTGGGCGCCGGCAGCCGGACCGAGGCGGTGCGGGAGGCGATGCGCAGAGGTCTTCTCGCGCTCTAGTCTCCGCCCGACGCGCCGGTGGTATCAAGAAGCCTGTTGATACCGTGAGTCCAGATCAGCAAGCGCATACG
>CAZNYW010000061.1:0-25606 GCA_964577375.1 uncultured Spirochaetales bacterium
ACTGAAAGTGTCTGGTTGACGAGCGGATCGGTACCGCCATTCGTCTTGTAATTGTCCGCCGGTGTACCGTCGGACACGTCGAAGTTCTCCGCCCCGGCTTTATAGTAGTTGATCTGCTCCCAGAGCGAAACTCCGCCGAACAGCTTTACGATCCCGAGTTTCTTGTAGACAGTGAAGTCGGCGCCCAATGAGTGTATTACCGAGAGGATGACGATGTTACCGCTGAAGGTTAGCGGGATGCTGCTCATCGTAACAGTGCCTGCCTTACTGAGATCGTAGGAGAAACTCACGTTCGAGTAGATGTACCCGAAGCTGACTGATACTCCGGGAATAACGGACTGTTCGGGAATGAGTGTGCGGCGGAGTTTGAATCCGGCATTCAGAGTACTGAACTTCAGGCCGGAGACGTTCGCCGACCGGGTTATCGCGTCAGTCAGAAACTCGGGCAGAATTGCGAACTGCACCTGCGTATCGAAACCTGCTACCGAGCCTAATCCAATCCCGATACGGGTAACCGGATAGGGAAAAAAGCTCTTCATGCCGCTGTAAAGGCCCTTCAGTGATGAGGATCCGGAGAGAGCTGAGTTGGCGAGAGCATCGAAGTCGAGCAGGCTGAAGGGATAGGTGTCGACGAAGGAGAATAGTCCGGTTGAGAACACCGTTCCGGCGCTGAGGGACACGCTCAATTTGGGAAACGGTGCGGACCCTGCGCCCTCGAGCCCCATCCCGGATACCGCCGCGCTCCTGAGATCCGGCAGCATCTCCTCGCCGAGTTGCTGCGCGAACGCGCGAAAGTCTGTACCGAGAACGGTGAGGTCGAGGCTGAATACCGGAACCGTGCAGGCGAAAAGAACGAAGGCCAGGATCGTCAACCGCTTCTTCATGGGTTCCCCCTTTATGGGCTCCGCCGCGTGGTGCGTTACGGGCTGCGCGGTGGCGCGGAGCACTCATGTCGAGCTTGCGTCAAACCTGCCAATTAACATACAGGAAATTCTGACTCTTTTCCACTGCTACTGCACAAGAGCAAAAAAACCGCCGGATGAGCGGCCGCGCTCACCCCACCTCTTTCTTCAGCGCCTCAACCTTGTCGGTCTTCTCCCAGGAGAACTCATCGCGGCCGAAATGGCCGTAGGCGGCGGTCGGCTGGTAGATAGGCTTTCGCAGATCGAGCGTTCTTACGATGCCGGCGGGTGACAGGTCGAAAACCTTCTGCACGGCCTTTTCGATGCGCGGCTCAGGCGCCGTTCCGGTCCCGAAGGTATCGACGGTGACCGATACGGGGAAGGGGACGCCGATGGCGTAGGCGATCTCGATTTCGCACCGTTCCGCGTAGCCTGCGGCGACGATGTTCTTTGCCACGTAGCGCGCCATGTAGGCCGCCGAGCGGTCCACCTTGGACGGATCCTTGCCGCTGAAGGCGCCGCCGCCGTGACGGCCCATTCCGCCGTAGCTGTCGACGATGATCTTCCGGCCGGTGAGGCCGCTGTCGCCGTGCGGTCCGCCGATTACAAATCGGCCGGTGGGATTGATGAAGTATTTGGTCTCTTTGTCGAGAAGGCCTGTGGGCTCGAGCACCGGCGCAATGACCTTCGCGATGATTTCGGACTTGAGCTCATCGTAGCCGATCATCTCGTCGTGCTGGTGGCTGACCACCACGGTGTCGATGCGTTTGGGAATGTGTCCTTCATACTCGATCGACACCTGGCTCTTCGAATCCGGCCGCAGCCATGTTATGGCGCCGCTTTTTCGAAGCTGCGCGGCAAGCATGAGTATCTTGTGCGCATACATGATGGGCGCGGGCATCAGCTCGGGCGTCTCGGTGCAGGCAAAGCCGAACATCATGCCCTGGTCGCCGGCACCCTGTTCGCCCTTGTAGAGACCCTCGCCGGAGACACCCTGTGAGATATCGGGGCTCTGCGCGTGAATCGTGCTCATCACCGCCATCGACCCGTAATCGAGCCCGAACTCGGGCCGGTCGTAGCCGATTTTCTTCGCGACGCCACGCGCTATCTCCTGGACGTCGACATAGGTACGCGTGGTGATTTCGCCGCCTACCAGCACCATGCCGGTGGTCGTAAACGTCTCGCACGCGACACGCGAATCGGGATCGTCGCGCAGGCAGGCATCGAGCACTGCATCCGATATCTGATCGCAAACCTTGTCGGGGTGCCCCTCACTCACCGACTCGGAGGTGAATAGGTAACGCTCCTGTCTCATCTGTGTCCTCTCGTTGCTCGTCCCGGCTTATTGACTATGTGTCCCAGGGACAGTACCGCAGTATCGGCGTTTTCGCCGCACGCACCTCATCGAGCCGGCCGACCGGGGTCTCCGACGGCGCGTTGTGCAGCTGGTCCGGATTTGCGCGAGCCTCTTCGGAGATCGTTCGAAGTGCCTTCGCAAATGCCTCTATCGATTGCCTGCTCTCCGTTTCCGTGGGCTCGATCATCATTGCATCTTTCACGATTAATGGAAAGTAGACGGTCGGGGCGTGAAACCCGAGATCGAGCAGTCGTTTGGCGATATCCATCGTGTGGACCTCCTCGCCGACTCTTCCGCTCACGACGAACTCGTGCATGCAGCTGCGCCGGTAGCGGGCCGGGAAGATGTCCTCGATGAGTTCTTTCAGATAGTTGGCGTTGAGCACAGCGTTTTCCGCCACCTGTCGGAGACCGGCAGCGCCGTGCATGACGATGTAGGTGTAGGCCCGAAGCATCATACCGAAGTTGCCGTAGAAAGCCTTCATGGAGCCGATGCTCGCTTCAGGCATCGAAAGCCGGTATTGATCGCCGGTCCCGGTAGCGACGGGGCCCGGCAGGTAATGGAGGAGCCGCTTTCCGGCGCCCACAGGCCCCGACCCCGGACCTCCCCCGCCGTGCGGGGTCGAAAACGTCTTGTGCAGGTTGAAGTGCATCACGTCGATTCCGAGATCGGCCGGCCTGAGCACTCCGAGAATAGCATTGAGGTTGGCACCGTCGCCGTAGACAAGGCCTCCGCAGCCATGCACCGCACCGATCACCTCTTCAATGTGCGCTTCAAATAGCCCGAGCGTGTTGGGGTTGGTGATCATGAGGCCCGCGACCCGTTCGTCGCAGAGCGTACGAAGCGCCTCGAGGTCGACATTTCCTTCCCGGTCGGAGGGGATCTGCACCGCTTCGAACCCGGCCATGGCAACCGACGCCGGGTTGGTGCCGTGCGCGCTGTCGGGGATGAGCATCCGGGTGCGCGCCTCGCCGCCGTTTGCGAGGTGGTAGGCGCGTATCATCATGACACCGGAGAGTTCTCCCTGCGCGCCGGCAGCCGGCTGGAGGCTGATCCCGGGAAATCCGCTTATTGCCGACAGCGCCTCCTGGAGCCGCCACATCAGCTCGAGGCTTCCCTGACTTGCCGCCTCGGGCGCCATTGGGTGGTGCCGGGCAAAGCCGGGAAGGGCCGCCGCCTCTTCGTTCACCTTGGGGTTGTACTTCATGGTGCACGAACCGAGCGGGTAGAAGTTGGTGTCTATGCTGAAGTTGAGCTGCGAAAGGCGGGTGAAATGGCGCACCAGGTCGAGCTCGCTCACCTCCGGGAGGTGGAGACTCTCCGGTCCCTCCTCGGGCCGCCGCAGGCCTTCAGGAATTTCAGCCTCGGGCACCCCGGCTTCGGGAAGCGAGACCGCGCGTCGTCCCGGACTCGATGTCTCCCACAGAAGCGGCTCGGTACGTCTCATGACAGGGCTCCGGCAAGACGGTCGATGTCCGCTTTGGTCTGCATTTCGGTCACGCACACGAGGAGCGCGTGGTCGAGCTCCGGATAGAACCGTCCGAGGTCGATTCCCGGCAGCACACCGGAACCGGAAGCCCGGAGGATGACCTCTTTTGCCGGCTCCTCTGTCCGCACCACGAACTCATGGAATCGCGCGGCTGCCGGAGACAGGTCGACCACCGAGAAACCCTTGATCCGCCCGATGCGCCCGGCCGCATATTCGGCGCGGCTGTGACAGATGCCGGCTATTTTCCGGAGGCCCTGTTTACCGACGGCCGCAAGATAGATTGCGGCCCGCAGCGCCATGAGCCCCTGGTTCGTGCAGATATTGCTCGTTGCCTTCTCGCGGCGAATGTGCTGCTCGCGGGTGTTGAGCGTGAGCACGTAACCGCGGCGACCCTCACGGTCGACGGTTTCACCGACGAGACGTCCGGGCATCCGGCGCACCAGCTCCTCCCTGCAGGCGAAGATGCCCAGGTAGGGACCACCGAAGGAGAGCGGGATGCCGAGCGGCTGCCCCTCTGCGGTAACGATATCGGCTCCGAACGAGCCGGGGCTGCGGAAGATGCCGAGGGCAATCGGGTTGGTGTGTACGACGAGAAGGGCGCCCTTCTCGTGCACCTTCCCGGCAAGCCCGTCGAGATCGAACATTCGTCCAAAGAAATCCGGGTAGGAGACGACCAGGCAGGCGGTGGTCTCGTCGACCATGGCGGCAAGCTCGTCGACTTCAGGGGCGCCGCTGAGCGGTTCCGGCTTCTGCCCGGCGTAGACAACCGAAACTCCCGCGGATCCCTGCAGATAGGTGTGAATCACCTCCCGGTAAAACGGGTGGACGGCAGCGGAAATTACAATCCGCCTACGCTTCTCGCGGCCGACGCGCATGCTCATGATGACCGCCTCCGCGAGCGCGGTGGCCCCGTCGTAATGGGAGGCGTTGACAACCTCCATTCCAAGCAGGTCGGAAACCATGCTCTGATACTCGTACATCGCCTGAAGGGTGCCCTGACTCACCTCGGCCTGATAGGGCGTGTAGCTCGTGGCGAACTCTCCGCGCGAGCTCAGATAGGGAACGACCGAAGGAATGAAGTGCTGGTAGGCACCGCCGCCTGCAAAGGAAAGTGCAGCCGACGGGGTCGCGTTGCGCGAAGCGAGCTCGGACAGATGCTGCAGCGCCTCGAGCTCCGACAGCGGATCGGGGAGCCGTATGTTCGGATATCTGTGGGTCTTCGGAATTGCGTCGAACAGATTTTCGATCGAGTCCATTCCCAGGGCGGCAAGCATCTGCTGCCGATCCTGGTCGGTGTTGGGAACGTATGACATGATAGGTTGGTGCCGCTCTATTCCTCGAGCTCTTCGGTATAGGCCTTGTAGGCTTTGGCGTCCATCAGCTCATCGTATTCGGCCGGATTTGTCGGGCGTAACTTGACGAGCCAACCCTCGCCGAAGGGTGATTCGTTGACCAGCGCCGGATTGTCGTCCAGCTGCCGGTTCACCTCGATTATCTCTCCGCTCATCGGAATGAAGACGTCGCTTGCGGCCTTCACGCTCTCCACGACGCCGAAGGCATCTCCCTTGTTGAATGTTGCGCCGGCTTCGGGCAGCTCGACAAAGACAACGTCACCAAGGCTGTCCTGGGCATAGTCGGAAACGCCTGTCACGATGGTATCGCCTGTTTTGCGCGCCCATTCGTGGGACTTCATATACCGTACGGAATCGTCGAAGTTCATTTCGCTCCCCTCCTGTGAGGATTGTCATCTGTATGCGGGCCGGTAGATCGGCCGCTTTACAACCATTGCAGTTTTTTTCTGTCCGCGAATCTCGACAGAAAGCTCCGTCCCGGAGGCGGCTGCCTCGGGTCGAACAAAGGCGTTCGCAAAATACCCGTCGGCCGTCGGCGCGTACATGCCTGATACGACACGCCCCACCTTTTCGTTCGATGAACCGCCGCTGTACACGTCGAAGCCTGGCCGCGGGACCCCCTTCTCGGTGAGCCTTATGGTAACGAGCTTCTTCTGAAGAGGTTTCTCGCGCTTGGCAATAATCGCGTCCCGACCGATGAAGTCTTTCTCGAGACTGCACGCCCATTTGAGCCCGGCCTCGAGAGGCGTCGTCGTTTCATCGATCTCGTGACCGTAGAGAGCGAATCCCGGCTCGAATCGCAGGCTGTCCCTCGCGGCAAGACCGATCGGGCCGATCTCCATCCTCTGCCGCCCGCCCTCGGCGAGAATCGCCTCCCACACCGTTCGGGCCGACTCGGCTGCGAAATAGAGCTCCACCCCGTCTTCGCCGGTGTATCCGGTTCTGCCGGCAATACACTGAACGTCCGAAAACTCACCCTCGAAAACGCCGAAACGCGGAACTACTGAAATCGCCCCGTCGGTGAGCAGATCGGCAAGTTCCACCGCACGAGGTCCCTGCAGCGCAATCATATAGACCGATCCGGACAGGTCATCCACTGTCACATCGAATCCGGCCGCCTGTTCGCGCATCCAGCGAAGGTCCGTCTCGCGATTGCCGGCGTTCACCACCACCATCCATGCAGCCGGTACGACGCCGTGAGCGCCACCAAGGTGGTAGACAAACACATCGTCGAGAATACCGCCGTCTTCCCGGCACAGTAGCGCGTAGCTCGATTGGCCTGGTCCAAGTGACACCAGAGACGCACTGAGCAGCCGGTTGAGATATCGAGCCGCATCGGCGCCGGCGACGACAAAACGACCCATGTGGGCGATGTCAAAAAGACCCGCTGATCGGCGAACGAGGCGGTGTTCGGCTATAGAGCCGCCGGGATACTGTATAGGCATTTCCCAGCCGGCAAACTCCGCGAAACGGGCTCCGTGCTCCGCATGCCACGGATACAACAGAGTACGCTTGAGGGATTGGGCCATCGGCACAAGTATACATGCTCGCTTCGAAAGAGTACATGGCGAGCCGCATCCTGGTTGTGTCCCGCTGCCGATTGGAATAGAATGCATGGACCATGCAGGACAAGAAAAGGCGCTCGCCCGGTCACACGCAGACCACGCTGTTGGCGCTTCTGGAAGGGAAACGTCCGGATACCTATGGACCAGGACCCGCTCTGGCCGACGGCGCCTGGGGCACCGAGCTCCAGAAGAGGGGCCTCCCCGTGGGAGACTGCCCGGATGAGTGGAATCTGAGCCGTCCGGACGCCGTCCGTGAGGTCGCCGCCTCCTATTTCCGGGCCGGCAGCCAGATCATCCTGACAAACACGTTCGGCGCAAACCCGTTTCAGCTTGCCCGTCACGGTCTCGAAAAGAGGCTGGTGGAGATCAACCAGGCCGGCGCGAGGATATCGGTGGAGACGGCCGCGGCGGGAAGCCGTGAAACCGGTCGTGACGACATCGTTCTTCTTGGCGACATAGGTCCCTCGGGAAAACTGCTCATGATGGGGGATGTCGGCGAAGAGGAGCTCTTCGCGGGCTTTTCCGAGCAGGCGCAGGCTCTTTCCGACGCTGGGGTGCAGGGACTCATCGTCGAGACCATGTCGGACGTCGAGGAGATGGCCATCGCTGTCCGCGCCGCGCGCGGCACCGGAATGCCGGTTGTCGCTTCAATGACCTTCGACAAGGGCCCGAAGGGCTACCACACAATGATGGGAAACAGCCCCGCGCTCTACGTGGAAAAGGCCACCGAAGCGGGTGCTACGATCATCGGCGCCAACTGCGGCACCGGAATCGAGGCCTACGTGGAGCTTGCGCGGGAGCTTCGGGCGCTCACGGATAGCCCGGTCTGGATCAAGGCGAACGCGGGCCTGCCCGAGCTGAAAGGCGACAAGGCGGTTTATTCGATGACGCCGGAGGCCTACCGGGATCACGCCCGTGAAGTGGTGCACGCAGGAGTCGATGTGATCGGAGGATGCTGCGGCACCGATCCACGCTTCATCGTGGCGCTGGCCGGGATGCTCGCCGAAATACGGTCTGCGCGACCGGCCTGATTGCCTTTCGCCTAAATGCCTTTGAGATAGAGTTTTCGCCCGAATTATCCACAACCTGTCCATGATAGGCTCACTATGACAATCGCAGCGCTACCCGCTTCCAGCGATATTCAGGCTCTTCTTCGCGCCGGTGCTCCAGAAACAGTGCGGCCGTCCGAAACAGCGTTCCGGGCGGCCGAAATATGCACAGTCTGTCCACCGAGCCTCGTCAGCGCCCGATTCCCTTGTAAAACACTCTTACCTGCTTGTAGAGCCCCTCGCCTTCGCTCTTGGTGTCGATACCTTCGATGCTGCTCAGGGTTGTGTGTATCAGCCGCCGCTCGAACGGATTCATCGGGTCGAGAAGACGTGAGCCTTTGGTTCGCTTGACCTGATCGCCGACCTTCTGGGCAAGGCGGACAAGACTCTCTTCGCGGCGCATCCGGTAGTTCTCACTGTCGACGATAACGCGCATTCCCGCATCGCCGATCTTGCCGGCTACCACGTTGACCAGAAGCTGAATCGCATCGAGATTCTTCCCCTTGCGTCCGATTATCATGCCGGAGTGCTCGGAATCGAGCCTGATGCCGACCTTCCGCTCTTCACGGTACATGATCCTTGCCCTGGCAGCATATCCCATCTTGGTGGTGAGATTCTCCACGAAGTCGACAAGCGCGTGCTCGAAATCATTTTCCGGATCCATGTTGGTCGCCACATGCGATCCGTAGACCTCTCTGCCGGCGTAGGAACCGTCGTCCCGCAAATGGACCCGTATCAGCACCTTCTTCTGGAGATTGAGGAACCCGGATTTCTGAGTCTCGACGATCTCTACGTCGAATTCGTCACGTTCGAGGCCCAGCTCGGCGACGGCGTTGTCTATGGCCTCCTTTTCTGTCTTTCCCTCGAATTCCTTTACCATATCTGTCTCCCGAGACCCGGCCGTGAGGCCGGTCTCTGTCACTTGGTTTGCGCTTTGGATCGTTTTTTCGCCGGAGGCTTCCGCTGCGATTGTGCCAGGGCCTGCGGGTGCAGGTGGGGATATCTGATTCGGGTGATGTAGTACTGCTGTCCGGCAGACAACGCGTTGGTGACAATCCAGTAGACGAGAAGCCCTGAGGGTACGTTGTACAGGATGAAAAAGAACACGATCGGCAGACCGAGGGTCATCAGCTTCATCTGCTTGTTGCTGGTCGTACCCGGTGTCTGGGTAAGCCTGCTCGAAATGATCTGGCTCGCGACGTAGATGATGGGAAGCAGACGCAGGTCGGTCCAGCCGAGAATCGGAAGATGAAAGCCGTTGGCGAAATGCCAGATCGATTCCGGCGCGGAGAGGTCCGGGATCCAACCCGGGATGAACGTCGCACCCCGAAGATCGAAGCTGTTATTGAAGAGGCCGTACATCGCGATGAAGATCGGAAACTGGAGAAGCATGGGCAGACAACCACCGATCGGGTTGACGCCCTCCTTCTTGTACATCGCCGCCATTTCCTGGTTCATCTTGTTCGGATTGTCTTTGTACTTGGCCTTGAGTTCTTCGATCTTCGGCGCAAGCTGCTGCATTCTGGCGGTCGACTGGAAGCTCTTGCGCGTGAGAGGATAGAGAACGATCTTCACCAGGATGGTAACCAGGATGATCGCGACGCCGTAGTTGGGTATTACCCTGTGGAAGAGCTGGAGAAAGAACTTGAGGATGTTTTCCAGCCAGCCAAGCAGGACTCGTGAATCCTGCACCTCGCCGAACTTCAGGTTGCTCAGACCCCATGCGTTTCCGTCTGCCCGGTCGTAGCTGTCCAGGGTCTTCTGTATTTTCGGTCCGACGTAGAATCTGAATACGTCGGTTATCTTCGAGGCGTTGATTACCGGCCGCTCGAGGTAGAGTCTGTCCGCCGCAGGGATGCCTTCGGCGGGTTTAGTCGAGAAAACCGTTGTGTAGCCGGCAGCGTCGGGCACGGCAATGACCGAGAAATACTTTCCGACGATAGCCGCCCAGTCAACCTGACCGGTAACCGACTGGGTATTGTCCGGCTTGAGATTGACCTCTTTCTTCTTGCCGCCGATAAGATAGATGAACTTCCGGTAGTCGTTTCGACCGTCGAGCGTGGTGAAGGTAGGTCCGATCTGTGGACCGTAGCTCAACGTGTATGCCGTTTTGTTGAAATTCAGCGGCAGATATTCGTTGACGCTGTTTTCCACCGAAATGCTGAGGTTCATCAGATAGTCACCGTTCTTGAACTCGTACTTCTTGCGGATGGTGAACGGTTTGTCGGGGTGTCCCTGGATGTAGAAGCTTCGATAGAACTCGACGGTGTTCTTATCGATCTGCCTGTAATGAAAGATCGCGTTGACCGGTGCCGCATCGGGGCCACCGAATCTCATCGCGAAGGCGCTCTGCTGGCTGTTTCCGCGATCGACCATGTCGACCGGGTGATCACCCTCCTTGTGCTTCAACAGCTCAAAAGAGGTGACATCACCGCCCACGCTGGTAAAGGTGACGCGAAACAGATCGGTCTCCAGCACATAGGTCTGTGCGCTCAGTCCGGTCTCAGAGACCGGGATGACGTTGCCCGCGGGGGCGCTGCTGGCGGTCGGCGTCGGCGTCTGCTGGGCAGGCGGTGTCGGCTGATTGCCCGAGGGCTGCCCGGTGGTGGTCCCGGTCCCGGTGGACGGTGTGGCAGGTGAATTCTGGCTCTGCGCTTCGGATGTCTGCGAGGCCGCTGTCGCTGCGGACTTCTCCGGCGCAAAGATCAGACTCTGTATGGTAAATCCTACGGTTATTACTACAACGGATATGACAACCGCGAGTAGTGTCCTCTTGTCCATTCACTCTCCTGTGGAAACTAGAATTCCGGCACGTAGACAGAGATCGCGAAGCTGGGTTTCCCGTAGGGAGTAGGAGTCATCGCCCGGATAGATAACAATCGCCAGGTCATACCCCTTGCGAAGGTTGTTACGGATGTGCCTGTAGATTTCCCTGCCGATTCGTTTCGCACGGTTTCGCTGAACCGCATTGGGGTATCCGCGGGAGGGAGCGATCAGGACGCGGTTTTCCGCTCTCCCGTTCGCCTTCAGCAACAATCGCATGCCGGGAACGCTGTATCTCGCGTTCGCCCTGAAAAGCTGCCGTATCTCCCCGGCCTTCTTCAGCCGTTCCGTCTTCGGAAAACGGTAATTCCCCACATGCAGAATTAGTACTTCTTCTTCTCGTCGGAGGCGCTGAGTTTTGTCCGCCCCTTTGCCCGTCGTCTTTTCAGAACCAGACGGCCGCCCTTCGTTTTCATTCGTGCGCGAAATCCAAAGCGCCGGTTTCTTCGGGTCTTGCTGGGCTGATAGGTCCGTTTCATTCGACTATCTCCTTATGGTTTCCAATATTCTCAAGTTGTGTCCCGCAGTCTTCATGCGACCAACACGGTCGACTTCCCGCGGAAGGGAACGGCCGAAAGACCCTGACGGTCAGAAACATGACAAATTTAGTCTATCATGAGACTTACGGGTACAATAGTATACCGGAACTGCCGGCGCCGTGTCAAACCTTACCGGGGCCCGTGCGGATCGCTTTCGCGGTTGCGCTCGCGTTCTCGGGCGTCTACCTGTTCCTTCAGCCGGTCGAGAAGACCTTCGAGTCTCGCCTTCCTGTGAGTGTCGTCTTCCCCGGGCCCCGACTCGGGTTCTGCAGTTCCACCGTCGGCAGCCGTCTCGCCGGGGCCGACGGATCGATCGCCGGAGTCATCTTCAGCGGCTGCGGGATTCGCCGTTCCGGTCCAGCCCGGCCGGTCAACCAGACGCATCTGTATGGAGCTGATCCCCAGATCAGGAAACTCCGCCTGCATCCGTTCAAGGACCGCCTTCTGTTTCATCTGAAGCATCTGCATCCAGGCGGGGTGATCAACTTCGATTACGGCAGCGTTGTGCCGGATGTCGGCTATCTGTGAGTGCGCTGCGAGGTCTCTTCCGGCAATTCGGTTCCACGAGCTGAAGAACGAAACGTATTTCTGCCCCTCGCTTCCCAGATTGTGGTATTCGAAAAATCGTTTGAGAAGATCACCCGCGCGTTCCATGCAGCTCCCCGGCCTCTACCCGGTATACCAGCGTATCATTTCTCCGGTAGACCGAAAACTGCTCGTCGGGAAGAAAGGTGAAAAAAGACTGATCGTACTCGGGCAGCTCAGCAAAGAACTGGACTCGTCGTTCGCGATCGAGCTCGAGAAGAACGTCGTCGAGCAGGAGCAGCGGTCTTCGCCCGGTACGCTCGGCGTAGAATCGCGCCTGCGCAACCCGCAGGATCAGAGACATAAGGCGCAGCTGGCCGGTGGAGGCGAACTGCGTAAAATCCTTTCCGGCAACACGAAAATGGAATCGATCGCGGTGCGGCCCGCTGGTTGTCGTTCCGAAACGGACATCCTGATCGCGCCGTTCCCGAAGGCTGCCAATCACCGCCGCAAGCTCGTTCTCGCCGCGCCAGGAGGGACGGTAGTGGATGACAAGGTCATCATCGATGCGGGCGATTCTTCGAAAGATGGTGCGGCAGGGCCGATTGAAAGCTGCGACTGCCGCTTCGCGGTCGTTTCTCAAGACCACACCGGCGGCTGCAAGCTGCTCGTCATAGACGTCGAGAAGCCGCGTCGTATTGCCGTCACCGCCTGTTTGCTGGATCCGCTTCAGCGCTGCATTTCGCAGCTTGAGCACCCGATTGTAGGTGCGGAGACGGTCGATGCAGCCCGGATCGTAGAGACTCAGCGTCTGATTGAAAAACCAGCGCTGCATTTCGGGGGCACCGCGGACGAACTCGATGTCGTCATGGCAGAAGACGATACAGGGCGAGTGCTCAATAAGCTCCTTCCTGTCGTCGATCACCTTGCCGTTGAGCCTGATCTCGCGTTTCGGCTTTCCCAGCCGCACGGATATTGACTCTTCGAGTCCGGCGTCTGCGGTCGTCCAGCCGGTAAGAGCTGCCTCCTTTTCGCCGGTCCGTATGAGAGTCTCTTCCTTGCGTGTCCTGAAGGAGGATGCAAAGCTCAACAGGTAGACGGCTTCGATGAAGTTGGTCTTACCCTGGCCGTTTTCTCCGACGAGAAAGACCTCGGGTGCCGCCACATCAACCTCCGCGTCGACCAGATTGCGGAACTGGTAGAGACGGATCCTGCGATAGCTCATGGTCGCCCGGCCGAATGGACGAGTCTATTCAAGCTGCATCGGCATGATGATGTGGAAAAACTCCCGTTCGGGTACCGAATAGAGGCTGACCGCCTTGTTTGCCTCGGTAAACCTCATTACCACCTCTTCGTCGGTAATAACGCGAAGCGGCTCGGTAAGATACTGGAAGTTTACCGCCATGGTGATGTCCGGTCCGTCGTACTTGCAGGATATCTCCTCGCGTGCCACACCGATATCACTCTCTTCCGAGCTCAGGACAAGCGTATTCTCGCTGAGTGTCAGGTAGATTCTTCGCGACTTCTCGACAAGCAGTGAGACGCGCTTTATGGCCTCCACCAGCTCGTCCTTGGCCACTGTTGCCGAGTGCTGCTGCTGCTCGGGAATGACGCGCCGGTAGTTGGGAAACTGTCCCTCAATGAGAGCCGATGTAAGCTTCTGGTTGTCGAAGTGCACGAACAAGTTCTTGTCCGTGATTGCCAGGGAAAAAGCGCCCTCTCCCGAGGCGAGCTTCCGCACCAGATTCAGCACCTTCGGCGGCACAATCACGCCGGTAAACTCCTTCAGCGGACCGGTGACCTCTTTGCTGATATAGGAAAGCCTGCGGCCGTCGGTTGCGACCATGACGAGCTTTGCTTCGTTGTTCTCGAGATATACACCGTTCATGAAATAGCGTGTCTCGTCATCTGACACCGCGAAGACGGTCTGCCCGATCATCTCGATGAAATCCTTCTGGGGGAACTCGAAAAACTGATCGTCGGATGCCATTTGTATTTCGGGGAACTTGTCCGCCGCTATGCTCTTGAGTCGAAAGTCAATCTTCTTGAAGACCGGACGAATGACGAATGCATCCGGATCCTTCGTATCGCTGCCCTGCTCGAATTCGACATCACCGGCAGGAAGCGACCGGAGAATACCGATAAACTTGTCACAGAACACCGTAGTACTTCCTGCTGCCGCCACGTCTGCAGGAATGCGTGTCTCGAAGCCCACTTTGAGATCGGTCGCCCGTATGAGAACTGTGTTTTCACCTGCCTCAAGCAGGACATTCGAAAGAATAGAGAGAGCATTTCGCGAGGAGATGATCTCCTGAGCGATTGATATTTCTCGGATAATGACGTCCCTTTCGCAGGTGAACTTCATGATACGGCTCCTTACGATGTTCTTCTTAAACACCTCAATATAGCTAAATTCTAGCAATGATAGTAGTAAGCCCTGTTGGTATGTGGAAAAGCCTTTCAAGTCATTATAGTACAAATGGTTCCGGCGTGGAAAACCTTCCGCATTTCTGTTTCCGTTTTCCACATCGTCCACAGCCGTGCGAATTGTGCACAGACAGCTCCCAGACTGCCAACAGGTTGTTAAGATCCCGTCATGACTTGGTGCTTTGATCCTTTATCGAGCGGATCAGAAACTGCACCGTCGGTTCGAGCGTAGGATCGGTACGCATGCGATTTTCTATCCGCTGGTACGCATGCATTACCGTGGTGTGGTCGCGGCCGCCGAATTCGAGTCCAACCTCTGTGGTCGAAAACTCAGTGATTTCACGCGCAATGTACATGGCCAGTTGTCGCGGAAAGGCGATGACTTTTGTTCGCTTCTTTCCCTTGAGGTCGTTCGCCGAAAGGTTGAAGTAATCGGCGACCGTGCGCTGGATCACATCCATGGTGACATTGCTCTGTTTGGGGCTGGCAAAGAAGTCCTTCAACTGCTGTTGAGCGATCTCTAGGGTAATGTTCTTGTTCACGAGGTCTGCGTAGGCGACGAGCTTAGTAAGCGCTGCCTCCAGATCGCGTACGTTGGTGGTGACGTTATTGCAGATGAGCTCAATCACCTGTTCGGGGATATCGATATTGGAGCGTTCGATCTTCTTCTTGAGTATCGCGTACCTGGTTTCGAACGACGGGGGCTGGAGGTCGACGTTGAGGCCGCGCTCGAATCGGCTGCGAAGACGGTCGGTAAGCTCCTTGAGCTCAGAGACGGGTCGGTCGCAGGTGAAGACCATCTGCTTGTTGGCATCGTAGAGCGCGTTGAAGGTGTGGAACAGTTCCTCCTGGGTCTCGGTCTTCTTCTGGAGGAAGTGAATGTCATCGATCAGCAGAACGTCGGCGTAACGGTACTTATTCTTGAAGAGATGGGTCTTCTTCTCGCGGATCGACTGGATGAACTCGTTCGTGAAGCTTTCCATCGTCACGTAGACGATCTTCAGGTTGTCGAACTCATGGTATACCTGGTTTCCGATCGACTGAATCAGGTGCGTCTTTCCGAGCCCGACACCGCCGTAGATCAGGCAGGGGTTGTAGCCGGTGCCGGGATTCTTGGCGATCGCCATTGCCGCATTGGCAGCAAAGGAATTGTTGGCACCTATGACGAAATTGTCGAAATTGTATTCGTCCTTCAGATTCGAGTGAGGTGGTTTCACACGTTTCTTTTCAGTCGACTCGGCAGGATGCTGACCATTCTTCTGTGCCTGCATCTGACGCTTGAAGGGCGCCGGTTCGGCAGAGGCGGACTTGTTTACGGAAAACTCGAGATGCAGCCGCGTCCCGGAAAGCTCGAAGAGCTTTTCCTCGATCTTCGAAAGATAGCGCTGTCGCACCTGGTCGCGATAAAACGAAGAGGGGACACTGACGATGATCTCCAGTTCGGACGCGCCGGCGTACTCCATCCGGTTGAACCACATCGAGTACTCCTGTTCCGAGAGCTCACTCCGGATCTGGTTCATCGTCTCATTCCAGAATACGGTATAGTCCCAGCTCCCGCTGCTCATGCTCTTTCCTCAATTTGTCAACAACTTATCCACAACACGCACCGCGGTGCACGAAAAGTGCGCATGACACCATGCTGATGAAGAGAACCGATATTACCACATTTTGGGTGGAATTTGTAGGCCGTTTAGGCTGGAATTTGATGCGATATCATTGGTTTTGTGGAGTTTTTGGGCAAAGGGCGTCTATCTGTATTCCTCACAAGAATCTAACATTGATCTATCCACAGATTGTCCACATAATCCTGCCGAACCGGGTGGATTTTGGGGATGCAAAGAGCGTGCCGGTTTCGTTTCACGTCCCTGCCGGCGCACCGGACGAAATATCATAAGTATTTTTAATATAACCACTTGGCGGAGGCCGTCCATCTTTACTTTCTGTCGTATAATAGGTATAATCTGATTACTGCTATTCAAGGACACGAAAGCAAAACATGCAAAAGAAATACTCTGCGCAGAACATTCAGATTCTAAAAGGGCTTGATGCTGTTAGAAAACGCCCGGGAATGTACATCGGGACGACGGGCCCTGACGGGCTTCATCACCTGGTCTACGAGGTCGTCGACAACAGCATCGACGAGGCGCTCGCAGGCTACTGCAGCGAAATAAACGTAGTCATAGAAAAGGGCAACATCGTCCGGGTCGAGGACAACGGACGTGGAATTCCGACCGATATGCATCCCGCCGAGAACGTCAGCGCTCTTGAGATAGTCATGACGCGGCTGCATGCGGGCGGGAAGTTCGACAAGGACAGCTACAAGGTTTCAGGTGGACTGCACGGTGTAGGCGTCTCGGTGGTGAATGCCCTCTCGGAATGGTGCGAGGTGACCGTTCATCGCGACGGGAGTATTTTTCGCCAGCGTTACCTCCGCGGCATACCCGAAAGCCCGGCCGAGGTAGTCGGCGAAAGCTCGACGAGCGGAACCATAACCCGCTTCCTCGCCGATACGACCGTATTCGAAACAATCGGCTACACCTTCGACGTGCTCTCCCGCAGGCTGCGTGAGCTCGCATTTCTCAACAAGGGGATTACGATTCACCTGACCGACGAACGGATCCCCTCGGAGAAGCGGCATACATTTCGCTTCGACGGCGGCGTACGTGAGTTCGTCGAGTACCTCAACAAGAACAAGGGCACCATCCAGAAAAGCCCAATCTACCTCGAGGGCGAACGCGACGCGGTGCTGATCGAGCTGGCGCTGCAGTACAACGACGGCTATGTCGAGACCATTTTCACTTTTGCAAACAACATCAACACCCGCGAGGGCGGCACGCACCTGGTCGGGTTCAAGTCGGCCCTGACCCGCTGTCTGAACGAGTTCCTGAAGAAGTCGAAATACGCGAAGAAACTGGATGAGGCGATTGTCGGCGACGACGTTCGCGAGGGTCTCACGGCGGTCGTTTCGGTGAAGGTACCCGAACCGCAGTTCGAGGGGCAGACCAAAGCAAAGCTCGGGAACTCCGAGGTCAAAGGCATTGTCGAATCGTTCGTAAACGAACAGCTGACCTGGTACTTCGAGGAGCACCCGCAGGAGCTCAACGGGGTGCTCGAGAAGGTGGTGCTCGCCGCAAACGCGCGGTCGGCGGCCAGGCGCGCGCGGGACCTTACCCGGCGCAAAAGCGTGCTCGAAAATGCGAGCCTGCCCGGAAAGCTCGCCGACTGCTCCGAGAGGGACCCTGCCAAATGCGAGGTCTATATCGTCGAGGGAGATTCCGCAGGCGGGAGCGCCAAACAGGGGCGTGACCGTCAGTTTCAGGCCATCCTGCCGCTGTGGGGAAAGATGCTTAATGTCGAAAAAACGCGCATCGAGAAGGTGCTCGGAAACGACAAGCTGCAGCCGATCATCGCGACGCTGGGAACCGGGGCGGGGCCCGATTTCGATATCTCGAAGCTGCGCTACCACAAGGTCATCATCATGGCTGACGCGGACGTGGATGGTTCGCACATCCGGACGCTCCTCCTGACCTTTTTCTATCGCTACATGCGGGAGCTGATCGAGTTCGGTCACGTGTACATCGCGATGCCGCCTCTCTACAAGCTGACGCATGGAAAGAGGACATGGTACGCCTACAACGACGACGAGCGCAAACGTATTCTCGACGAGATCAGCAACGGAAACGGAGAGGTGCCGGACAAGGTCGGCATTCAGCGCTACAAGGGTCTCGGCGAGATGAACCCGGACCAGCTGTGGGAGACCACCATGGATCCGGCGGTTCGCAATTTCATGCAGATCCGGCTCGAGGATGCGGTGGAGGCGGAGGACATGTTCACCACGCTGATGGGTGAGCAGGTGGCTCCGCGCCGCGAGTTCATAGAAACGAACGCGCTCACCGTGTCGAACCTCGACATCTGACGATTCCCCTGAACCGCCGCCCGCCTCCAGGGCGCCGCGGCAGTTAGTTCGCAATTTCTGGAGACTGCTGTGTCTGACATGCAAGGAAGAGTCATCCCCGTAGCAATCGAGGATGAGATGAAGGATTCCTACCTCACCTATGCGATGTCCGTTATCGTATCCCGGGCCCTGCCCGACGTGCGCGACGGGCTGAAGCCGGTCCATCGCCGGATTCTCTACTCGATGAGCGAGATGGGGCTGCGCTCCGACCGTCCGACCAAGAAGGCGGCGCGCATCGTCGGTGACGTGCTGGGAAAATATCATCCGCACGGCGACCTGTCGGTCTACGACGCGCTGGTCCGCATGGCACAGGAGTTTTCGCTTCGGTACCCGCTTGTGCGCGGCCAGGGCAACTTCGGATCGATCGAAGGGGATCCACCTGCGGCGATGCGGTATACCGAAGCGCGCATGAGCCCGCTTGCCGAAGAGATGATGGCCGACATCAAGAAGGAGACCGTCGACTTCGGCCCGAACTACGACGATTCGATGGAAGAGCCGCTTGTGCTGCCGGCAGCGCTTCCGTTCCTGCTCGTCAACGGCGCAAGCGGCATCGCAGTCGGCATGGCCACCAACATGCCGCCTCACAACCTGCGTGAGTCCATTGCCGCGATTGTGGCGACCATCGAAGATCCGGAGATCTCGATCGAGGATCTGATGAAGAAGATCACCGGACCGGACTTTCCCACCGGTGGGATAATCTTCGGTCGCCGCGGAATCCGCGAGGCGTACAGGACCGGAAGGGGCCGCATCACCGTACGCGCTCGGTTCTCGATCGAATCCACCAAGAGCGGCCGCGATGTCATCATAGTCACCGAGATTCCCTATCAGGTGAATCTCTCGACACTGCTCGTCCGCATCGCCGACCTGGTACGTGACCACAAGATCGACGGCATAGCCGATCTTCGGAACGAATCGGACCGGAGCGGCATGCGCGTCGTTATCGAACTGAAAAAGGGCGCGAGTCCCAAAATAGTTCTCAACCAGCTCTTTGCCAACACGCAGCTCTCGGTCAACTTCAGCGTCAACGCGCTTGCGCTGGTCGACGGCCGGCCGAAGGTGCTCACGCTCAAAGAAACGATCCACCACTACATCAACCACCGGAAAGAGGTGGTGATCCGCCGGTCCAGGTACGATCTGCGCAAGGCGGAAGAGCGCGCGCACATCCTCGAAGGATTGAAGATCGCGCTCGACAATATCGACGAGGTCATCCAGCTCATCAAGGCTTCTGCCAACGTCGAGGAAGCACGTACCGGCCTGATGAGCCGGTTTGGACTCTCCGAGATTCAGGCGCAGGCAATTCTCGATATGCGGCTTCAGAAGCTCACGAGCCTCGAAACCCAGAAGATCATGGATGAGCTTCGTGAGGTGCAGGAGCTTATCCGCTATCTGAAGGAGCTGCTCGCGAGCGAGGCGAAGATCCTCGAAGTGGTAAAGACCGAGCTGCTGGCAATCTCCGAGAAGTACGGCGACGAGCGGAGGACGCAGATAGTTCCCAACGAGGTGGAGGAGATAAACATCGAGGACCTTATCCAGAAAGAGGATATGGTTGTCCTGATCTCCCACCGGGGTTACATCAAGCGGGTACCCTATTCTGCCTACCGTGTCCAGGGCCGCGGCGGAAAGGGCTCACTGTCCACCAGGCTCAAAGAGGACGACTTCGTTCAGCAGATCTTCATTGGCTCCACGCATGACTACATCCTGTTTGTGACGAGCGCCGGAAAGGCCTACTGGCTCAAAGTGCACGAAATTCCGGAGGCGGCCAGAACCGCGCGGGGCCAGCACATCAAGAGCGTGCTCGCCATCTCCCAGAACGAGGAGATAGCCGCGGTCGTCTGCATGAGGGACTTCTCTGACGACACGTTCGTCTTCATGGCGACCTCCAAAGGGGTGGTCAAGAAGGTACAGACGACCGCCTTCTCCAACGCAAAGACGCGCGGCATCATTGCGGTAAACCTCGACGAGGGCGATCGCATCGTCACTGCGCTGCTCACAACGGGAGCAAGCGAGCTGCTGATTGTGACGCGCAAGGGTCACGGCCTGCGAATGACCGAGGAGAGCGTCCGTCCGATGGGCAGGGCGAGCCGAGGCGTACAGGGTATTCGGCTGGGGACCGATGACGAGCTCGCCGGCGTCGTAATGGTGCAGGAGGGCGAACAGATGCTCCTCTGTTCGGAGTACGGGTACGGAAAGCGCACCGACTTCGACCTCTTCTCCCGCCACGGCCGGGGGACCCGCGGCCAGATCGCCTCGGGCATCAACGAGAAGACCGGCGAGATCGTCGGCGTGCTCTCCGTGCGTGAGGATGATGAGATCATCGTCATCACATCGCAGGGAAACACCATCCGCCTCCGCGTACGCGGGATCCGGCCCTACGGCCGGCAGGCCGCGGGCGTCAGGATCGTCGACATCGGTCAGCCCGACTTCGTCGTGGGGATCGACAGGGCCGACACCGAGGAGGACGAGGACGATGAGGCGGCGAGCCTCGGCGACATGCCCGAGGTCAGCCTCGAGGGATACCACGAAAATGGTGAGACAGATGACGGGCAGGACTCAGACGAAGACGCAGAGCGCGGCGCCGCCGGGCCTGGCGAGCGTGAGGACGACGAGTAGAACGCCCCTCTCGGCCCGACGCGCCTGAAGCGGATGCTCGCCAATTGTTTCACGTGAAACATTGCAGACTGATATGTCCGAAGTACCGGATTCCCCGCAGTTCATCCCCATCAACGAGGCAACCGCGTTTCTCGAAGTGCGCCGTTCGCGCTTCATCGCGGTGGCCCGTGGAATGGATTCCCCGGCCGCGCTGAAGCCGCAGCTCGAGGCCTGCCGTGCGGCGTATCCCGATGCAACGCACGTGGCCTACGCATACGTTCTCGGGACCACGAACAGCGAGACCCTTGGAATGAGCGACGCGGGGGAGCCGAAGGGTACGGCAGGCAGGCCTATCCTCGATGTGATCAAGGGAAGACAGCTGACCAACGTCCTGGTGCTGGTTGTGCGCTATTTCGGCGGCACCAAGCTCGGCACCGGAGGGCTTGCCCGCGCGTACGGCGAGTGCGCCGGCCTTGCACTGGAACGACTGGCAGTCCGGCCGCTGGTTTCGACCTGTCTCTTTACGCTGACCGTACCGTACGAGCTCTACGACGGGACTATCCGCCTGCTCCAGCAGCAGGACGCCCGCTCGATGACGCAGGATTTTGGGGAACAGGTGCAGATACGGGGGGAACTGCCCGAGGAGAACATCGGTGCCTGCGAGCAGGCCATCGCCGATCTATCCCGAGGTCAGATGGTTATCGAGATTCTTACAGACCGTGGGTTGAACGGAACTCGTTGAACCGGACCATGTATTCCTGTGCAAGCTTCATCTTTTCCGCTTCGGTCAGAAAGCTCGTCTCCAGGGCGGTCATGTTCATTTTCAGCAGATCGTCGACAGTGAAGCCGAAGTACTTCACCGACTTGATGTAATCGTCGGTCAGATCGGTATCCTGAATGAAGGGATCGTCCGAATTGATGGTGACAGGAACCCTGTTCCGGTAGAGTTCGCCCATCGGATGGTGTAGCTCATCTACCCAGGAGCCTGTCTGGCGGTTGCTCGTAATGCACTGTTCGAGTGCGATGCCGTTATCCCGCAGGAAGGCCTGCAGCTTCAGATCGTTGATGGTCGAGATTCCGTGACCGATCCGCGCCGCGTGGAGAAGCTTCACCGCGTCCCAGATCTGCTTGGCATCGGTGACCTCGCCCGCGTGAATGGTCGAACGGTAGGTGCCGTCCGACTTCACCACGTCGAAGAAACTGGTGAACAGCTCGGGAGGAAAATTGAGCTCGTCCCCGGCAAGATCGATTCCAACGACGTCCGGCAGATCGAGCTTCATCAGCTCCCGGTAGAGCTTCGTCATTTCATTCGCATTCTGTTTGTGCCGGTTGAAGGTGATCAGGTATTTGATATATACGCCGATTTCGTCCGCAGCCTTGTTCGCCGCCTCAATGACGATTTTCGCGACTTCCTTGCGATCGAAGCCATTCTGAAGCGCGTAGTGCTCGGGGGAAAACCGCATCTCGATATAGAAGATACCGTCGACCACGAGCTCGCGTATCGCGTCATAGACCACCGTGTAAACGTCGTCGAGAGTTTTGTACCAGTCAGTTCTGAATTTGGAGAGAAACAGAAGGAAATCAGGCTCGGATTTTCGCGGAAACTGAACTTCCTGCTTGAACGCGGCAAAATCCCGCGGCAGCGGAAGCTTGTTCTTCATCGCGATCTTGTGCATAGTGGTCAGAGCGAAAGTACCTTCCAGGTGTCGATGCAACTCGATCTTCGGGAAGGTTTTCATGATTTCCTTGTTGGTCAAGGCGTGGGCTTGCTTGCTTTCGACGTGCTCACTTTTCATACTACCAATCCTGGCTCGACTTCCGGCTGATCACGGACAACAGTAAACACAAATAACGGTACTACAAATCTAACATATTTGCCATACATTTCAATGACAGTTTCGGACACACGAAAAATAGACAAAATCAGTCAAATATTTGCGCGTGCCTGATTTCTCCCATCCCCGCTCGAATTGCCCGTACCACCGGCAGATCCGCCGCAGAAAACTCGACGCTGATCATCTCGTCGGGCGACATCCAGCGGATCGCCGTATGGCCCGGGCCGGCCGTCGGATTCCCGTGAATCCTCGCGAGGTAGGTCCAGAGTCTTATTCGCATATCGTTGTATTGATGTGAGGTGAGCAGATAGAGCGGACCGATCTCCGCCTCCACGGCGAGCTCCTCCCGAAGCTCCCGTGCCAGTGCCTCTTCGTGCTGTTCTCCCGGTCCGATTTTTCCCCCGGGAAACTCCCACCGGCCCCCCCTCTCCTCTCCCGCCGCGCGGCGCGCAACCAGATAGCGGTCGCTCTCAGTCGGATGCGGAGCCAGTGCGGCTACAACTTCGATCACATCGTACCTCATACTTTTATCGGCCAACTTTGTGGAAGGAATTACCATTTTGGTGGGTTGTCGTCCGGTCTGCAGACCATCGGAACGCGTCGGGAGAGTGCCGCCGCAACACGCACCGGCGAATTGCGCATGACACCGCGGTCCGAATCGAGTATACTTCCCCTTCGTATGGGGAAGATCATCGTATTCGCCAACCAGAAGGGCGGCGTCGGCAAGACGACGAGCGCCGCCAACCTCGGCGCCTATGTTGCCCAGGCCGGCAAGCGTGTACTTCTCGTCGATTTCGACCCGCAGGGCAATCTTTCGAGCAGCGTCGGCGCTCGGAAGGATCTTCCCGGCATCTACGAGCTGATCTCCGGATCGGCAGGCTTCGCGGACACCGTTCAGAAGACTGCCGTCGAGCGGCTCAGCATAATCGCAGCAAACCACAACCTGAGCGGCGCAAACGTCGAGCTTGTGAACGAGAAGCACCGGGAGATGTTCCTCAAGAAGGTTCTCGAGCCGCACCGTGACGAGTTTGAGTATATATTTATCGATTCTCCGCCCTCTCTCGGAGTACTCACCGTCAACGGGCTCACATCAGCCGACCTGGTCTTCATTCCGCTTCAATGTGAGTACTTCGCGCTCGAAGGTCTGACTCAGCTTCTCCAGAGCGTCAAACGGGTGCAGCAGAGCTTCAATCCGCGGCTCGACGTCGGGGGAATCATGTTCACGATGTACGACTCGCGTACCCGTCTTGCACAGGATGTCGTGCAGGAGGTCATCGCCTATTTCGGGACACGGGTATTCAAGACCATCATTCCGCGTAACGTCCGTCTCTCGGAGGCACCCTCGCACGGTGTTCCCATCAACCTGTACGACGAGACATGTCTCGGAGCGCGCAGTTACCAGAAACTTGCCGAGGAGGTGATGGCCCGTGGCTAAGCGTGGGCTCGGAAAGGGAATCGACGCCCTTCTGCAGGGGCTTGGCGAAGATCACGCCGAGGGTGCCTCTGCGGGGACCCGGTTCCTTCCCCTTGAGAAGCTGAAACCGAATCCGCACCAGCCGCGAAAGAACTTTTCCCGGGAGGCGCTCCAGGAGCTCGCCGATTCCATCAGGTCGAGGGGGGTGCTCCAGCCGATTCTGGTAGAGGAGACTGAAAGCGGCGACTATCTGGTGATTGCCGGCGAACGCCGATTCCGCGCGGCCGGGATCGCCGGGCTATCGGAGGTACCGGTAATTGTCCGCAGCTTCTCCGAAGAGGAAAAGCTCGAGATCGCCCTCATCGAGAATATCCAGCGCGAGGATCTGAACCCGGTCGAGGAGGCGCTTGCCTACCGCGCCCTCATGGATGCCTCGCATGCGAGCCAGGACGAGATTGCCGGGCGGCTCGGGAAGAACCGGTCCACCATCGCAAACAGCGTGCGTCTTCTCAAGCTGCCCGAAGAGGTACAGGCAGCGCTCGTCCGCGGCGAGCTTACGGCCGGCCATGCCCGGGCGCTCCTGAGCCTGGAGAGTGAGAGCAACCTTCTGCCGCTTTTCAGGCGGGTCGTGAAAGACGGGCTTTCTGTCCGTGAGTGCGAGACCGAAGCGCGCCGGCTCAATGAGGGACCGGCCGCAGAGAAGCCGGGGCAGAAGAGGCGCCCGACGAAGGGCGGGAAATCGGTCGAGCTTCGCGAGATCGAGGACCGGCTTCTCACCCGCCTTGGAACCCGGGTGGTGCTGAACGGCTCCGACCGCAAAGGCAAAATCGAGATCAGCTACTTTTCGACCGAGGACCTCGAGCGGCTGATCGAGCTGCTCGGCGGCTGAACGGCCTCTCGATTGCGGCGCGCTATTCGGTCGCGGACCGATAAGCGTGAGACGCACGGACTTCCCGAAAGATAGAACCGCCATTTGGTATCGGTGCCGACCCTGATCCCGATCCGCACATCCCGTTCGATTCTGCCGCCCGAATCAAAGCCGTCATCCTGTATCGTCAGTTCCCCGGACCGCAGATTCCGGCCGTTATCGGCAGATCGGCTGATTCCCATCGCGCGGGCAAGCTTTCCCGGTCCGCTCGAAAGGGAACGGAACAGGGCGGGGTCCGTTCGCTTCTGCCGTGCACCCTCTGGAAAATCGCGTGAGGGAAAGCGATTGCGCCACATCGTGCGTAGCCCGGCTACCGGCTCGGCCGCGCGGATGAGCACTGCGCTGCCGTAGCCTGCCCGATCGGTGACCACGTTGAAGCAATCGTACATGCCGTAGATGAAGTAGACGTAGGCTATGCCGCCTCGCTCGAACATCGGTGCGGTCCGAGCCGTAAGTCCGCGGTAGGAATGGGACGCCGGATCCTCCTGGTTGTAGGCTTCCGTTTCCACGATGCGGCAAACGAGCCGCTCGGAACCGGTATCCCGGACTATCAGCTTTCCTATGAGCGCCTGCGCGACGGTGACGGAATCCTGCAGGTAGAACCGCTCCGGCAGAGTCTTCACGCTCCCATTCTACTGGAAACCGACGGTTTCACAAGAACGGGGAGCGGCCAGGAAGCAGGCAATCGGAGCGGCCGGCTTTCGCCGCAACCCGGAAGCGGGGGGTGCCCATACCCTACCCTCGAAGTTGACAAAGGGATAGGCGGTCGATATAGTAAAATCCTGGCACAAAGCTGGAGAGGTGTCTGAGTGGTCGAAAGAGGCGGTCTTGAAAACCGTTGAGCCGCAAGGCTCCGT
>CAZNYW010000062.1:0-25329 GCA_964577375.1 uncultured Spirochaetales bacterium
CGCGGATCGAAGGAAACAGTGGTACAACCCGCTCCTCGCCGTTTTTCGGCGCTTTCAATCCGTCCTCATCGCTCCACGAATGCCTGACATAGAGCCGATCCTGTCCGATGTCCTGCACCTGAATCGCGCGTACCTCTCCGGCCCGGAGCCCGGTCACGGCGGCCAGAAGATTCCCGATTCGGCTGCGTTCATCGTACCAGTCCACGGCGAACAGAGCTTTCGCTTCCTCCGGCGACAATATCCCGCGCTTTCTGGTCTCTCCCGAATAGCGCATGATGCCGTTCGACGGATCTGACTCGATTAGGTCGTTCTCGGCGGCCCACCGAAGGGCGGTTGTTCCGCTCACAAGAATCTTGTTTACAGAGCCCGCAGCGAGCCCGCCCGCGTTCAAATCCTCCCCGAATTCCTTCAAGTCGGCTTTCGTGAGTTCGCCCAGATATTTCCCCTCGAAGGCGGGAATCCAGTAGCGACGAATCCGCCGGATGCTTTCAAGGCAGTGTCGCTTCCCTATCATCTGGCCGTGTGCGTGCTTCTCGCGAACGTAGGGGCTCTCATCGTAAGTCCAGAATCGCGTGAGGAAATCCCCGAGGAGTTCTGAACCGCGCGCACCCTTCACGATAGCAAGCTCGATAAGTCCCTGCTCTTTGAGCGCGGAAGTGATTCGCCCCGCGTCGTGTGGTGTAAGTCCTCCGGCGCGAATTGCGGTGAGGATTGTATCGATGTTGAGAATTGTCTGCGTCGCCCGCCTGCGCGTCGTTCCCTGTTCAGGAATCCCGTTTCGATACCAGTCGGCAGCGATCAGTAACGCCTCAGACTTGTCGGATGTGCCAGTCGAGCGCGCCGACGAATACCCGCCGGTTTGCTCGTTTTTGAACTGGACATAATAGATACGATGCCGGACATGAAGTGACCAAGGAAAACCCATAATGCGCCTCCCGAAGACAGATTTTCTCAGTATCTGTCTCATTCAGATTCGGTTGACGGCGCTGGTTTTCCAGTAGCCTTTTACTAAATTGTTTCCCCGAAGGGACTTAGGACTTGAGCCGCACAGGATTCGAACCTGTGACCCACGCCTTAAAAGGGCGTTGCTCTACCACCTGAGCTAGCGGCCCGGTACCACGGAATCTAACAGGATAGCCTGCCCTTGTCAAGCAAAGCCTAGTATGCGAACTCCAGGCCAAGCATGATGTTGTAAACCGACTTGAAGCCGGGCTCGGTGGAAAGTTCGTCACCGTAAACGGCTGCGTTGAGCGTGAATACCGTGAGATCCAGACCGAAACCGAAGGCGGGCAGACCTCGCGCGAAGCCCGCACGCAGGTAGAGGATATCGAGAAGTCGGACCTGGGCACCGAGGCTGAACTTCAGCCATATGTTCTCCGACGTCCCCGGATAGAGAAGGAAATCGAGGATATTGCGATAGTCGAAATACAGTTTTACCGAATCGACATAGCGACCGACCACACCAAGCGGCGGCGAAAACTCGACCCCGGCCGATACCTCTACGGGAAGAACAGCGGTGGTCGCGGCCGAAGTGGTACCGCCTCCGCTCGAGAAGGATGAAAGCGACGAGTAGTGGTTGGTAACCGACGGAGTATAGATGTTGGTGCCGGTGAGTCCGAAGACCAGGACGTCCTTCCACAGAGAAAAGCGGACTCCCGCGTCGAGCCCGATTCCGGTGGTCAGATCGAACGGATTATTGAGAAAGGCCGATGGGTTCAGCTTCGTCAGCAGGGACTGAATGTCCAGGATTGTGCCGGTGATAGTAACCTTCCCCATCATGAACCCCTTCAGGAGCGCTCCGATATCCAGCGCTCCGTCCACAGGCGCGATGGGAATACGGAACGCATACCCGCCCGAAAGCAGCAGCCGCTCCGAAGTCTCCATGTTCATGTTTCCGGGAGAGACTGTCCGAATGACGAGATCCGAGTTGTTGAACAACCCCAGCCCGAGACCGTTCCCGACGTAGCCGAAACCGAGCGGCCCCACGAGGCTCGCGCCCGCGTAGAGGTTGGAAATGATGTCAGCAAGCACCGGCGAGGTAAGCGGATCGGTCTTTCCCTGGAGAATGAGAGTCAGAATGGTGAAGACCGGCCCCTTCAGATCGACATTGATCTCGGCTATGCCGAGTGTCGGTTTGGCTGATGCGAAACCTGCAGGATTGGTGAAGAGTGTCGACAGCCCCTCGGCTGAAGCGGCGTGAATTCCGCCCAGCGCTGCGGTCCGGGCCGACCCGGGAATCAGGTCACGTCCGGAAAGAGACTGCGCGACAAGGGCCGGCGAAATGAGAAGCGCAAATAGTGCTGCCAGAAGACTCCGTCTCATCCGCTGCGCGGCTCCTTTGGTTCCTTTGGCTGTGCTCAGACTCCGCTGAAGAGATTCGCGACCCCGGTAACAGTATCGGTGGATTCCCCGCCGTTGCTGAGCACTGTCTCGGCGCCGCCGAAATAGGATTGAGCCAGCTGGACATCCGCATTCGCGGACGAAACGGTCGTTACGTCACCGGTGGTGGTCTTCACAGCCAGAAGTCCAACCGAGATTGCCGCGAGTGCGTAGTCGGATGCGCCAATTCCTGCGGCAGGTGAATTCACAGGATCGCTCGAAAGATCGTTGAGTATGGTCTTCATCGAGGTCACAAGCGTAGTGTCGATACCGGCAGCAATCTGGTTTATCAGATCATTTGCGGCGTTCGGGTCCGAGTCGTACTCGGCGGCAATAGTCGTAATCTGTGACTGAATGTCCATCGCTCCGTTGGCGCACTGTACGGCAAGGACTTTCTGCTCGGTGGTCATGTTCGACGTTCCGCCGCTCGTCAGCGCGTCGAAGGCGCTCTTCATCGCGGCGGCGTCTCCGGAGGTGAGCGCCTGCTGTGCGTACTGGACCTGTTGTTCCGGGCTGAGATTTGCAGGATCGCGCTTGAGACCCGACAGAAGATTGGTCGTAAAGAACTTCTCGCAGCTTCCAAGAAGCAGTGACAGAAGGGCCGCGACAATCACAAGCGCAAGGCGGTAACGCGTGCCTTTTCTTCTCATACTGATAATCATCGACACCTCCTGGCGGTGACTCAACCTGCGCTGATTTGTGGACGCGTGGACGGCACCGCGGGTGTCGCGTCGGGATGCCGGCTGAAGCAGCGACGCGTCAGAATCGAAATGCGAACTCGAACGAGATTCCGGAGCTGCGTGGGACTGTCGGACCGACCTGCTCGAATCCCGAAATCGAAAGGTCCATGAACAGCAGCTTCAGCCCAATGCCGGCCGAGTAGTGATTTACGCCGATTCCGCCCCACAGCCGGAGCCCGGAAAGGATTCTGAGCTCCAATCCTGCCCGAAGCGCATCGATTATGGAGGTGTCTCCGCCGAAGACCGGCAGAACATCGGGCACGGCGAGAAAGAACCGCGGATCGAAGTAGCGGGCGGTCCCGCCCAGGTCCGGATGGTAGGCCATTCCAAGTGCGATACGCATGGGAACGACGTAGTCATAGCCCGAAACATCGACAGTCTGTGTCGAGGTCGGCGGCAACGCGGCCTGCCCGATGTACTGCATGACGGTCTCGAAGTTGTGAACCGCGTAGTTAATCCGCGTTCCACCAACGTCGCGAATGGATGCACCGAGAACGATATTACCAGTCCTTACCTGAACGCCCGTGTCGATACCGAGCCCGTACCCGTTCAGCGTAGGCACGCCGTCGAGCACGCTCAACGACAGATCGCCGGCCGCTACCTTTGGCAGCACCCGCGCGGCATCCGTATTGTTGAGCACGGCGTGAATGCGCGCAAAGGGCCTCGCATCGACGCCAACCGACAGCTCGGCGCCAAAGAGATGAGCAGTGAGCGCAAATCCACCCACGAATGATACTTCCGTCTGGAAATGTCCGCCGATGTTGTCAGGATAGGAATCACCGAGAAAGTAGCCATCGGTGACAATGCTGAGCCCGAGACCGAGCCCCTTTCCGCTCAATCCTATGGTTGCCGACGCACCGCTGCCGAGGCCCTGAGCCCCGTACTCCGAGGTCAGGCCATCGGTCATCCCCGGTATCGAAAGATTGCCGGCTGTCAGCAGGCTCCACAGTTTCGGCGTAGCTTCGATGGGTCTCAGATAGAGCCAGCCATCAGCCGAGAGCGCAGTGTATTCGATCTTGTCCGTTGCGAAACCGGCCGGATTCCCAAAAAGTGCCTCCGAACCGGTGGCCGTAACCGCTGCGGCGCCTGAGGTGCCGTCCGCCGCAGGCCGGTGGGGTTGAAGGGGCGCTTCGTTGATGACGTTTCCGGATGCGGTATCGCCCAGGGGTACACTGCTTTGTGCCCAGACTGGAATGGAGATGAGAAAACTGATGCCGAGAAGACCGAAGATGAAAAGCCGAAACCTGGAGAACACGAAAACTACCCCTGTACTGCCCTCTAACCGCAGAAATCATTGGTTATTTGAGAGATATATCAAAAAACTCTATATAGAGTATACACCCCGCAACTCAAAAAAACCAGACCGGAAATCCTCTTTTGTTATCTATTTGCCAGCGGCTGCACACGATCACGGCCGTTCACCGCGTCCCGCAGGTTTGGATTGAGCTGGAGCGCGCGATTATACGCCTCGAGCGCAGAGGCATACTGTTTCAGCTGCTCACGAACGTAGCCGAGCCGCGTCCAGTACAGCGCCTCGTTCGGCTGAAAATGGATGGCGGTGCTGAGCGCAATATCGGCGTGGTTGAGATCCCCGAGGCGGATGTAGGTTTCGGCCATGAAATAGTAGACATCGTCTATCAGACGATTGGCGCCGCCAGGGACGAGGCTGACGTACTGCTGGAAGTATTTCAGCGCGTCCTGATTTTTGTTCAGCCGGTAGCTTGCTTCGCCGAGGATCTCGATTACGCGCTCATCATAGGGGGAGACGGTGAGTGCCTTCTTTGCCCAGTCGAGCGCCTCCTGATACCGGCTCAGCGCGAGCAGGCTCCAACCCAGAACGACGTAGGAGTCGATGTTGCGCGGGGTCGCCTTTATTTCGGCGAGCGTCTCCTCGACGGCGGCCTGATACTTGCCGTCGCGGTACATCTGAAGTGCATCCCGAGTCGTGAGCGGACGCGGCGTCGCGGCCTGGGCCGTCGCTGCCTGTGCGCTCGTTCCACCGGGGTCGGCCGCCGCCGACTGTTCCTGGGCCGCGACCCGGGCGACCAGGATCACGGCCGTCAGCGATACGAGAAGGATTTTGCGGGACGGTCTATTCATGACGAGCATCCTCGCCTGCAGGATCCATTCTACACGTCCCGTTGAACACGCATCCGCTCTGCATGATAAGGTCCGGCGTGCGAATGTTTCCCGCAAGCGACGATGAGGAAAATAGCTCCAGGCGCGTGCGGGCGTGTACATCGCCGGAAACCTGTCCCTGAACCGAGACAACCATGGCTTCCACGGTAGCGTCCACGACCGCTTTCTGGTTGATGAAAAGATCGCCGGAAGCACGGATGTGCCCCTGGAATCGTCCCTTGATGAGTACCGGCCGTTCGAAGGTCATCTCCCCTTCGAAATCGATGTCTTCGGCCAGGACCGTGTCGATTTCAGATTCGTCTATATGCTTTATGCGAAGATCCGACATAGGTTGTGCCTGTCCGTATCCTAATCAGGCGTACGGGGGGTGTCAACTGCGGTCACGGTCACCGAAATGCTCGACGATCCGTTCGACCGACGATCGGAGGCGCTTGCGCATCTCGCCGGTATAGGGATTGAAACGCTGAAGATCGACGAACAGCTGCCATGGATCATTGCAGGTCTGCTCCATCACCTCGAGCAGTCTCTTGTAACCGAGCGTCGAAATGGGACTGGGCTTCAGCTCGAGATCACTGAGTACGCGGCCTATGAAATGGGTGACCCCCTGCGTGTACGCCGCCTCCTGGTCGTGATCTTCTGCCGTCATCCGATGCACCGCGAGCCCCATGCTCTCGAACGTCCCCGTCCATTCGGTGACCGTGCTTTCCGGCGCCCGCACCGGAGATATGATGAGAGGAAGTCCGTGGACTCCGCTTCTTGCCGAATCCGGCCCGAACATGGGGTGTGTCCCAAGCAGTGACACTTCCTGAGGCAGCATTTCCTGCATCAACTTGATCGGGTAGACCTTCACCGAGCAGGTGTCGAGAACCGTTGTACCTGCGCGCAGCAGTGGCGCAATTTCGCGCAGAACCGGCTCCATCGCCGATATTGCATTGCACAGAAAGATCGCATCCGCGCCGGCGAGACCGTCCAGATCGACCGCCCCCACCCCGTCAGGAAGCTCACGCCCGGGAGTCCGGTTGTATGCAATCACAGTGAAACGTCTGGCGAGCAGCCCGGCCCAGAATCGGCCGAATCGCCCGAGGCCATACACGCCGACAGTCATGGCGCCATCATATCTGTTTTGCATCCGGCGGACAATCTCAGATGCAGTTTTCCATCGAAGCCGATTGTGATAGGATTGCCCCGGATTCCCACTACGATTAAAGGAGCTCTCTATGGATTTCATAGCCAACACCCACGAGCGGGCGCACCGGCTCAAGAAGCGCCTTGTCCTCGCGGAAGGCACCGAAGCCCGGACGCTTCGGGCGGCACGTATACTTTCCGACAAAGGGCTTGTCGGCGAGCTCACCCTGCTCGGCGCGGAAGCTGCCGTAAGCGCGGCCGCGTCGAAGGAGGGGGTCGACCTTTCCGGCCTGAAGATCGTCGATCCGTCGCAGTCCCCGCTTCGATCCGGGTACGCCACCGAGTACTATGAACTGCGCAAGCACAAGGGCATGCAGACCGATCAGGCGAACAACGATATCGTCGCTCCGCTGCGCTGGGGTGCGATGATGGTCCGCAAGGGTGACGCGGATGCGATGGTCGCCGGCGCTGAAAGCTCCACTGCCGATGTCCTCCTGGCATCGTTTACCATCATAAAGACGAGACCCGGAACGAAGTTCGCCTCCTCCTGCTTTGTCATGAAGATGCAGGATCCGAAATGGGGTGTCGATGGGCACATGATCTTCTCCGACTGCGCAACCATACCTGATCCCGACCCGGAAGCACTGGCAGCCATCACCCTTGCCGCAGCCGAATCCTGCCGCAGCTTTCTCGATGCCGAACCGGTTGTTGCGATGCTCTCCTTCTCCACGAAGGGTTCGGCAAGCCATCCGAGCGTGGACAAGGTACTTGCGGCACTCAACATCGTGAAGGAACAGAATCCGCAGCTGGTGGTCGACGCGGAACTTCAGGCAGACGCGGCGTTGATTCCCTCGGTTGGTTCGCGAAAGGCGCCCGGGTCTCCGGTAGCAGGCAAGGCCAACGTGCTGGTCTTCCCTGACCTGAACGCCGGGAACATCGGTTACAAGCTGGTGCAGCGGCTGGCAGGTGCGGAGGCGTATGGACCCTTCCTGCAGGGTTTCGCGAAGCCGGTGAGCGATCTTTCGCGCGGATGTTCGGTCGACGACATCGTGAACACCGCCGCCGCCATCCTCTGCTCGGCCAGGTAGGCAATCACCGGCTTCGGACAGACCTGCGGCCCTCGCCTCACTTGAACCCCGCTTGAACAGCCTTTATTATCTTCTGCATGAAGGTGGCGATTGTCGGGTACGGAAAGATGGGAAGAGAGGTGGAGGCCGCCCTGCTCAAGCGTGGCCATTCGGTGGTCGTCCGCGTCGACGCCTCCGGCCAGGCCGAAGCGGAATCACTCAGCGAAAAGAACAGAAACGGCGCGGAGGTCGCAATCGAGTTCTCCGTTGCTGCCGCGGTGAAGGCCAATGCTGCTATCTACACGCGCCTGAAGATTCCGGCAGTCGTCGGGACGACCGGCTGGGATTCCGAAAAGGATGCTGTACGCTCGATGGTCGAAAACGCGTCGATCGGGTATATCGCCGGATCTAACTTCTCAATAGGAGCTCACCTCTTTTTCGCGCTCGTCGAGAAGGCTGCCGCGCTCATCAACAGCGTTCCCGATTACGACATCTTCGGCTACGAGATTCATCACAATCAGAAGAAGGACAGCCCGTCGGGCACCGCTTTGACAATGGCGGAAAAGATACTCTCGGCGAACCATAACAAGAAGCGCATCCAGACTGAAACGGTTCACAGCGGTATCGAACAGGATGAGCTTCACATTGCCTCACTGAGGGGCGGTTCGGTTCCGGGAATCCACACGGTACTGCTCGACTCACCGGCCGACACCATCGAGATCCGCCACAGTGCGCGCAGCCGTGGCGGCTTCGCGCTGGGGGCTGTGATGGCCGCAGAGTGGGTGGTGAAACGCACCGGCTTCTTTTCGGTTGGAGACTTCATCGGCGATATTCTCAGGCAGGGGGGAGGAACATGAATCTGGAAGGGGCATACACCGCACTCATAACGCCGTTCAACGACGACGGCACAATCGACGAGAAGGGGCTTCGTGAACTGGTTGAATTCCAGATCGAGGAAGGAATTGCCGGAATAGTTCCCGTCGGAACAACCGGCGAAAGTCCGACTGTAACACACGAAGAGAATATCGAGGTGATTCGAATAGTCGTCGAGGCGGCAAAGGGACGTGTGCCGGTAATCGCGGGCACCGGCTCCAACTCGACCGCCGAGGCGATTTCGATGACCCGGCGTGCCAAGAGCGTCGGGGCAGATGCCACCCTTCAGGTCGCCCCCTACTACAACAAGCCGAACCAGGAGGGGCTGTTCCGGCATTTCACCGCCATCGCCGATGCGGTGGACCTGCCCATCATCGTTTACAACATTCCGGGGCGCACGGCCAGGAACATCGAAAACGAGACCATGCTTCGGCTCGCGGGACATCGGAACATCATTGGCGTGAAAGAGGCGAGCGGTGACATCAACCAGGTCATGGACCTGGCGGCGCGAAAGCCAGCGGACTTTGCGATGCTTTCGGGAGACGACGCCCTTGCCTACTCAATCGCCATGCTCGGCGGGAAGGGCGTAATCTCGGTAGCAAGCAACATGATTCCGCGTCAGATCGCCGAGTTCATGAAGTCGGCTGTGGGCGGCGACGCCGCCAGGGCGCGAGAAACCCACTACCAGCTTCTGCCGCTGTTCCGTGCGCTGTTCATCGACACGAATCCGATTCCGGTCAAGTACGGACTCAGTCTGATGGGAAAGGCGCGCGAGATATACCGCCTGCCGATGTGCTCGATGGACGAGGCGAAGAAGCAGTCGTTCAGGAAGGTTGCACAGGATCTCGGGCTAATCTGAGCTCTGCCGTAAAGGACGTCGCGCCCCGCGCTATTGTGCCGGCCCGTTGCGACTCAGGCGGGAAAGGGCGTTTGAGAGCTCGACGAATGCTCGAGGCGAGATCCGTTCGGCACGGTCCGAAAGGTCGACCTGCGCCGACTCGCAGGCGGTACGCAGCGCCTCCTTTCCCCGTTCCTTTGCGATGCTGCTCGAAAACAGGTTGTTCTGGAGGGTCTTCCGGCGCGAGGCAAACGCGGCCCGCACCAGCTTTGCGTGCAGCGACGGGTCCCTCACACCGACGGACCGGAGCCGGTCGAACATCACGATTGTCGAAACAACTTCCGGCGGCGGGAAAAATGAGCCAGGCTGAAGGTCTCCGGCGACCCGCACGGAGCAGTAGGCCTGACAAAGGGCGGAAAATCCCGAGTAGTCCGGCGAGCCCGCAGCGGCCTGCATTCGACGTGCGACCTCCCTCTGAACGGTGAACACCATGCGTCCGGGAACCACCCCGCTTTCGAGCAGCGAGCCTACGAGCATCGCCGCTGAGCTGTAGGGCAGATTCCCGAAAAGAGCTGCGGGAAGACCGTTTTGCGCGTAGACCTGCCTCCAGGTAGTGACCGCGTCACCGGGTACGATCGTGACGCGCCGGTCTGCCGAAAAACGCTCCTGAAGGATCCGGATCAGCGCCCAGTCTATTTCAAAAAGGATGAGCCTTGCCGCCCTGGGCGCTAGAAGCACCGTCATCGCTCCCAGTCCCGGACCGACCTCCCATACAGTCTCGTCCGACCCGGGGGAGAGAAGCTCAACAATCCGTTCGCGCGCACCTCGATTCACCATGAAGTTCTGTCCCCATCGCTTCTTCAGTGCGATTCCCTGTTCCGTCAGGAGCGTGGAAATCGCGCGAGGAGAATCGTAGTCGACAGGGTCATCGTGTCGGTTCATGATTTCCGGCGCACCCGCCCGGACGCCAGCTCTGGAATCAGGAGAAGAGAGAGCGCTCCGACGCTCACCAGCAGGGCGGATGGAATGCCAATCGGAGCACCGGAAACCCGCGCCGCCGATTCGACGGCAGCCTGCATGACCTGCCCTATATGCTCGGTTGTCCGGACAGATGCGCCGGCAACGGCCACGGCGGCGGATGACAGGGCGCCGATCGACGTGAAGAATGCACCGATTGCATTCAAAACCATGGACAGCAGACCCGACCACATATAGAGGGTCACCAGCGGACCGAGCACGATTCCGGCCAGAAGCCCTATGGGAAACACCTCTCCGAACACCGCCGCGACCAGGGGAAGGACCGCGATGTGTGCTCCGACGCCTGCTCCGACAAGGGCAGCCCCGGCCGGCGTTGCATAGGGAGAGACAAGACGGGTAACCAACGGGGAAACGAGCACAATACCCGCGATAGCTGCATACGAGAGCTGAAATGAGAGAGAAAGCCCTGAAAGTGGCACGGCGGCAAGCTGGATGCAGAAACAGACGGAAAGGACTGCGGGAGGTTCCACCTTTCTGCCGCGCACGAGCGCAAATCCGGCGACCGCAAACATCAGGCCGGCTCGCACGAGCGACGGCCTTGGACCCGCCAGCCAGATATAGAAAGCTGCAAAAAGAACGCCGAGCAGGTACGCAGGACGTTTTCCGACAAGTCGTGCGAAGAGCAGCGAAACCAGGGCGGTGAGGATCCCGAGATGCATGCCGGAGAGCGCGAGGATGTGCGCGCACCCGGCGAGGCGGAAGTCCCGCGAAAGGCCGGCATCGAGATTCTCCTGATTTCCTGTGAGCAGCGCCTGAAAGAGCGCGGCCGATTCCCCACCCGCCTGTCGGGCTGCATCGAGCGTCGCCCGAAAGAGGGCGGCCCGGGTCTGCGACAGCGGACCCCGGAAGCCCAGGCACCGAATCCCGGAATCAGCAACCCGGGATGTCAGCTGCGGACCACGTGACATCGAGAGCAGGTCTGCCGGCCCATCGACACTGTAACGAAACGGGTGAATCTTCGCGTCGAGGGATAGAAGCTCTCCAGCCGAGAACTGGAGGCCGGAAGGAGCGGTAACGGCTACCTCGGCGTCTGACGAAGACGATGTGCCGTCGCGGGCATAGGCGCGGTCGATTCGAAAGTGAAATAGAGAACGGCCGTCTGGAAGCTTGCGGGAATCTTCGATAACGGCACCGGTGAAGCGAGCGACTGAGGCAGGCGGTATTCCTGTATACTGAATCGACGATCCGTTGCGAACGGCCATCGCGCAGAGTCCGCCGCAAAGAAGGCCGCCTGCACAAACTGTCAACGGAAGGACATTCCAGCCCAGCGGTGCGTGGGCTGCCGTCAGTCCAACGGCTGCGAGCAGACAGGCGCCGAGCGCCGCCGCAATGAGCAATCGTGTGCCGTCCGGTCCGGACCGTTGCAGAAAGAAGCCATAATACACCGTTCCGGTCCCGGCGGCGAACAGAACCGGAAGGGTCAACGCACCGGCAATACTGCGGCCGCGGCGACGCTGCAAGGATGTCTATTTCTGGAGAACGCCGAGCGCGTCCTGAGCCGCCTGGAGTACTCTCTCCGGATACTTCAGAAGCGTGGCATAGTAAAGCGGCTGGTAGGCCACCTGCTTCGCGAGCGTCTTCAGATTATTGATGACCGCCAGTATTACCTGGGTGTCATAGGACCGGTCGTTTTCCGTATAGGTATTGAGCAGATTGAGATAGTCCGACAGACGCGCCGCTGCCTGATCTGAATTGCTTGCCCCAAGGGCAGCGATCGCTTCGAGGAGCCGATCCCGCGTCGTGCGACCGGTGTCGAACTCCTGCACGGTGAGGTTGAAGTTCTGGACCAGCGGTCCTGCAGCGTTGGCGACAGGATGCTGGGTGAGATAGCGAACGAGGGAGGCGCGGGTGTCTTTCAAAGTCACCAGAGCCTGCTCGTCTGCCGTCCTGTAATTCACCGCGAGGTTGAGAACGCCGGCAGCGATCTTGCTCCTGGTCGCGTCATCGATCTGCGCGTCCGAGAAGAGGTACTGCGTCGCATAGGTCCACTGCGAGATGTCCATGTGGTCGAGGGCACTCACGGCAAGAGCTGCGGTATCACCCTTTATTCCGAGCAGCCCCTTCGCTGCGGCGTCGGTGATCGGCTGGGAAAGCTGAGCGACGATCACGTGCAGGAAGATGGGAAACGAGGTCTCATTTGCGATTTTGGAAAGATTCTCCACCGCCGCGCGAACAACCTGAAGGTCGGGGCGGGCGCCGCCCTGGGAACCGAGCGCGGTGTCCTGGATCCAGCCGTTCAGGTTTACCACGGTCTGAGCGTCGCCGCTGCCGAGGGCGCCGAGCGCGTCGAGATCGGCGATGCGGAGTGAGTTGTCGTCCACCGACAGGAACAGATGCCACAGCTGAACCAGGACCGACTTGTCGCCCGCCTTCGCCAGGTTCCGGACATCGATCAACGCTATCTGGTTCAGGCTGGAGTTGGTTTTCACATCCGCGGCGTTGTTGACTACAAAATCAAGCGCATGTGCGTACAGGGGAGCCATCTGGTCGGCCGGCTGTGCAGTCGCGCGCTGCATGACCTGCAGCTTGGTGTCTACGTCACCGCGATCGAATGCGGCGGTCAGAGTACTCAGGATGGGTGATGACTGAGACGATTGTGCGAAGACGGCCGCCGCTGCAAGAAACATCAGCAGCGCCAGTGTACGGGTACGCTTCATGGTCCGGTTCCTCCCGTGAGCTGTTTGTCAATATCACATACTATAGATTTTGCGGGCCGATTTCAATCAAGCAAACGTGAAGCGAGGGCGTCTTCGCCGGCCGAAGCCGTTCAGGCATAACCAGCCTGATTATCCGCCGGCTGGTCCGCCGCAGACGTTCCCGTGGCCGGAATGGTGCTCGACTGCTCATGCTCACCGAAAATGCCGTATACGAAGGTGAGGATCGTGTTTTTCATGCCCGGGCTCGGAGGTACTGCCTGTATATGCAGGATGGAGACGTTGTTTTTCTCTTTATACGTGACGCCGCGCACGGTGCCGCATACCACGACGTCCTGCGCGTTTATGTCGGTGACGATTTTCACCGGCAACCCCGGCTTCGCCCGACCACCGACCAGTACTGCGGCGCCGTCCTCGGAGATGTCCACCATCTTGCACTTGTATCCGCCGGCCCGTTCGAAATCTTCGTTCGCGGCCTCGATCGATTGGAGGGGAAATACGCGGCCCGTGTTGTGCAGTTCGGCACGGATCGAGCCCCGTTTCTGCGCCCGAACCAGCTGATCGGAATGGGAAAGATGCAGTATCGGAAACTTTCGGTCGAGGTAATCGCCAAGGATTTTTGTTTCGAAGTAGTAGCCCGCATCCTCCGGCCGCCAGAAGTAGACGTTGACCTTCTGACCCTGCCAGCTGAAACCGGGCGGCAGCGGTTTTCCCTTCGGATAGGAGATAGCGAGGTACTTCCGCATGTTCTCCACGACACCCGAGGTGTAGACTCCGCTTCCGGGAAAGGTGATCTTCAGCCGCTGACCGGTCGAGATGTTGCGCGAAGAGCGGATCCCGAGCCGGTATTTCGGCAGATTGAACTCTACCCGCTTCCGAAAATCGAAAAGCCGCGACAAAAATTCGACCGAGACCGGCTCATGCTCCCTGTTGAGTGAACGGAATTTGATGATTGTGCCGCGGATACAGCGGTCAAGCGTCCGTTCGGACCAGAACAGCGACGTGGGATTCTTGAGGTGATTTTCGACGGCAACGCGTCTGAGAAGATTCAGCTCGCTGAAAGTGTACCCCGATTCCTTTCCCTTGACGTAGAACTGAACCCACGGGAAGGAAAATCCGCCGCTTCGCTGCACAAGAACGATGAAGGCGACGACAAGAACCAGAATGACTGCTATTACTATCCACATAGGGCCGGTTATACCCCTTTTCCGATCTACACTTCTATTATAGATGTCGGTCGATTGGGATGAAACATTGACGCGGGCCCGTTATAATGTCCCCTCATGGGCGACGACAAACGTTACCACCATTTTGTGCTACCGCAAAGTATACATAGCCGTTCACGGCTGTGTAAAGAGATAATTCTTCTGTTCAGCGCCTTTTTCCTGCCCGGAATCGTCGTTCAGTCGCAGGCTTTCAGCAGGGAAATGTTCGCTCAGCTCGGTTTCAACATTCAAGTCCTGGTGCAGGCGGTGCCGCAGATCCTTCTCCTCCTCTTTGTGCTGGAAATTCAGGGAGATGGAAGCCTGCGTGGGTTGGGGCTCGACTGGAAACGTCGACGGGTGCTGCCGGTGGTGCTTGCGGGGAGCGTCGGGCTGTTCGTGCTCGCCAATCTGGTGGGCTACATCGCACAGCTCGCGGGAACGGGCGTAGCCGACGGGGCGACCGCGGTGACGGGAACCTCCTGGAACCTCACCGACCCGGCCATAATTCCTATGCTCTTGCTGTCGTCCATTGCAATTGGCTACCGCGAGGAGCTGTTCTTTCGCGCATACCTTATAATGAGACTCGACCAGCTTGGTGCTGCCCCGGCGGTAACTGTTATTCTCAGTGCGCTCCTGTTTTCCGTCGGACACCTGTACGAAGGAGTGACCGGTGCCCTGGTCGCCCTCGCATCGGGTGCCTTTCTGGCGCTGATCTACCGGCGCGGCCGAAACCTGCATCAGGTCGCGCTGAGCCATGCTGTGTACAATTTTGTCGTGCTGGTGCTGAGCGGGACCGTGGGCCGGACGCAGGGCTGACCGGAAAGAGGCGTACGGGGCAGTGCTGCGATTTTTGTTGCATCGGCACGCGATTGGTGGTATCTATAACAGACGGAGGAGCATATGCGAAAATTAATATATATCTTCTCAATGATATTATTTGCTGCGGCGCTTGGATTCGCCGGCGGAAAGGCGGAAAAACCGAAAACACCGGCGACCCCGCCGCAGCAGAGCGGCAGTGCGGCGGCCTCGCAGCAAACGGACCAGTCCCCTGCACTGACTGCCGTTCAGCAGGCGCTCGTCGACATTGGAATCTCTCCCTTCCGTGAAGGCGTTCACTCCATCGATTTTACGGTCCAGAATCTCGAGGGCCGGAAGAAGTCGTTGACTGACTACCGCGGCAAGATCGTCTTTCTCAATTTCTGGGCGACCTGGTGTCCGCCGTGCAGGGCGGAAATGCCTTCGATGCAGACACTCTACACGAAAATGAAAGGCAAGGACTTCGACATTGTGGCAGTAAACGTGCAGGAAAACGCCGATGCGGTCCACACCTTCATGAAGTCCGAAAACACGACTTTCACCTTTCCGATTCTTCTCGACGCGACTGGCCGGGTGGCGAGCACCTACTCCGTACGCGGCATCCCGACGACCTACGTCATCGCCAAGGACGGCACGATGCTCGGAATGGTCGTCGGCGGTAAGGACTGGGCGGATCCGAAGGTCATCGATACGCTGACGCAGCTCGCAAACGGAAAGCTCATCGCATCGGCCCAATGAACAGCCCGACTATACTGCTCTCGCTTTCGGCAGGAGTTCTCTCGTTCCTTTCTCCCTGCATCCTCCCGCTCATCCCCTCGTATCTCTCCTATGTCGGGGGAGTGACTCTGACGGAGCTCAGGGAGTCGAACAGCCCGAAAGGCGCGGTGGTGGTCCGGACGATCCTGTTCGTCATCGGTTTCTCGGTAGTCTTCATTGTGCTGGGAGTGCTCTTTGCCGGAACCGGATTTCTCTTCAGCAACCTCTCCTCCACGATCAATCTGGTCGCCGGTCTCATAGTTGTGCTCCTCGGCGCGAACATGATCTTCGACTTCTGGAAGTTCCTGAACATAGAGAAGCGCGTCCATCTCTCCGGCCGTCCTGCCGGATATCTAGGGTCGGTTCTGGTAGGAATGGCGTTCGGCGCTGGATGGACCCCCTGCGTGGGGCCGATTCTGGCGGCCATCCTGTTCCTTGCCGGCAACTCGGGAAGTGTCGGCGAGGGTGTGCTCTATCTTTCGGCCTACTCCGTCGGCCTCGGACTTCCCTTCCTCCTCGCGAGCCTGTTCTTTCGACAGGTCACCGCACGGCTTTCGAAGCTGAAGCGCTACTTCGGCGTACTCCGTGTGGCAAGCGGACTGCTGCTGGTCGGTATCGGGCTCCTGATAGCCTTCGGGCGGCTGCAGCAGTTCAACAATACCGTTGCGGAGATCGGTGTCGCGGTTCACGGATGGCACGTTCAGGCTCCGGACCTGTCGCGGCTGGTGTTTGGATTCATAAGTGCGGCAATTGCACTGCTCTTCCTGGTTCCCGGGCTGGTGGCAATGCTGCGTTCCCGCAGCGGCGACGTCGAGACAGCGCCGGCGCCCGCCCGGCAGCGGTTGATCACGCCGGTCCGTGGAGTCTTTCTGGGACTGTTCGGCATCACGGCGCTTCTCCAGTTCGCCGGTGTCATCAGTCTCGCGGAGTTCATCTATCGCTGGTTCACCTTTCAGGGCATCTGAAGCGGGGTGTTTGCCGGTCAGACTAATCGGTCGCAGACCGATTTCTACTTGCTAATTGCCCTGAGCGACCGTATAATACCCTACACACTTACCATCAAAGGACGGCTGCATGCCCGAAAACGTTACGAACATAAAGGATCTGATTCCCCATCGTGAACCGTTTCTCTACGTCGACCGGCTGGAAAAGGTCACGCAGGAAGAAATTGTCGGATACAAGCGATACAGCGAGAACGAGTACTTTTTCAAAGGTCATTTTCCCCAGTACCCGGTAGTACCCGGCGTCATTCTCGTTGAGACAATGGCACAATGCGGCGGCGCCGGCATACGTGCCTTCAATGGCCCCGGCGACGACCTGTTCTTCCTCGCAACGGTTGAGAAAGCCAAATTTCGGCGTCAGGTGCGCCCCGGTGAAGAGGTACGGATCGAAGTCACAAACCTTCGTGTATCACCCAAAATGATTCGACAGAGCGGGCGAGCGCTCGTTGGAGACGAGGTCGCGGCCGAGGCCGAGTGGCTCTGCCTGGTCGGCCCCGCTCCAGCGATCTGACCAACCGGCGAAACAGGCCCGCCGGAAGGCGGGCTCTTTCTTTAACCTTTCTGGAGGCGACTCATGGCGGACTCGGCAGAGACGATACCCAAACGCGTGCGGGAAATCGCGGGGAGATTTCCTGATCGGCCCGTCGTCCACTTCAAGAACGTCGAAGGAGAGTTCGAAAGCCTCTCCTACCGCGAGATGTGGTCTGCGGTGGAGGGACTTGCCCTCGCACTTCGGGATTTCGGGGTGAAGCGGGAAGAGCACGTCGGCATAATGAGCGACAACAGGAAGGAGTGGCTCCTGACCGACCTCGCGCTACTTTCGATAGGAGCGGTCGACGTTCCGCGGGGAAGCGATTCTACCGACGAGGAGATGGGCTACATTCTCTCCCACGCCGACTGTGAGCTCGCCTTTGCGGAGAACGGGACGCAGGTCCAGAAGATATTGAGTCAGATTGACCGGCTCCCGCTGCTGAAGAATATCTTCGTCTTTGACCCCGCCTACGATTCCGCAGGAAAGACGGGAAGTGTGCGGACCCACCGCTTCGACACGCTTCTCGAAAAAGGCACTGCCCTTCGAGAAAAGCAGCCCGGCTCATTCGACCGCGAAGTCGACGCCGGTCACGGCGACGATGTGGCAACGATCCTCTATACCTCGGGGACGACCGGCGAGCCCAAGGGCGTGATTCTTCCGCACCGCAGCTACATCTTTCAGATCGACCGGGTCCAGCACATTATAGATCTCGACGAGAACGATCTATTCCTCAGCGTTCTGCCCATCTGGCACTCCTTTGAGCGCGCCGTCGAGTACATAGTGCTCGGATATGCTGCCTCCATCGCCTACTCCAAACCGATCGCGAAAATCATGATGGCCGACATCGCCGCCGTGCGTCCTACCTGGATGACCTCCGTACCGAGAATCTGGGAGGGCGTGCGGAGTGCGGTCTATCGCACCGTCGCGAAGGGCTCAGCGATACGCCAGGTGCTCTTCCACTTCTTCGTCGGCGTAGGAGTCTTTTTTGCGCGCCTGAGCAATCTCTACCGCGGTCTCACCCCGAACTTCCTTCCCCGCCTGCGCCTACTCGACAAGCTCCTTACCGCAGTTCCCCTGCTCGTCCTCCTGCCGTTCAAGTTGCTCGGCGATGTGCTGGTTTTCAGCTCGCTGAGAGAGCGTCTCGGCGGACGTTTCGTTGCTGGTGTCTCCGGAGGCGGAGCGCTCCCCCCCTACATCGATACCTTTTTCCAGGCGGCGGGGATAAAGCTGCTAGAAGGATACGGTCTTACCGAGACCGGCCCTGTTCTCGCTGTCCGCCATGAGAAGGGACCGGTTCCGGGAACGGTTGGACCCCTGCTGCCGGACATCGAATACCGTATCGTAGGCGAAGATGGAACGCATCTTGGTCCCAACCAGAAGGGAGTGCTCTACGTTCGAAGCCCGCAGGTGATGCTGGGATACTACAAGAAACCCGCCGAAACCGAGCTTGTGCTGCAGAATGGATGGCTCAACACGGGTGATCTGGTAGTGTTCAGTCACGACGGCCCGTTCAAGGTACTCGGCCGCGTCAAGGAGACGATCGTGCTGCTCGGAGGCGAAAACGTCGAACCGACCCCGATCGAGGAAAGCCTAGTGCAGTCGGAATACATAGAACAGGCGATGGTGGTGGGTCAGGACCGCAAGTTCCTCGCGGCCCTCATCGTCCCGAGCTACGAACGGCTCGAGGAGTTCGCCTCGGCCCAGGGAATCAACTACGTCAACCATCAGGATCTCGCGGCGAATCCCCGGATCGTGGAGCTCATTCACGGCGAGATTCACGGTCTGGTCAGCCGAAAGCGCGGCTTCAAGACCTTTGAGCAGATATATCGATTCCGGCTTCTTGCAAAACCCTTCGATCCGGATGTCGAGATGACGCAGACTCTGAAAAAGAAGCGGGACGTAATAGAGGAGCGTCACCGCAAGGAAATAGATTCTCTGTTCAAGCAGTAGGAGCCATTGCAGGGTAGCGACGCGACCGGTATAGTATCGCCGGAATGGTTGACTATACGCAGCGCCTGCTCCGGAGGTTTCGCGCCCTGACTCCAGTAGACGCGCAGAACCGTTTGATGGCAATACCCGACAGGGAGCTGGCTCTTTCGATGATGTACATGACAGGGGCCGATCGCGAGCTGCTGTTTTCGAGGATTTCGCGCGAGAAATGCCGCCGGATCGCGGAAGAGCTCCTGCTTCAGGAGCACCTCAAAATCCAGTATGACCAGTACCGCAGGGCGATCGAGCTTGTGACCGATCGGCTGGCGCCGCCCGCCAATGAACAACGCCCCGCCTCGCTACGAAGTTACCTTCGCCCGACAAAGTCGCGCGGACGCACTTCACACGAGCGGTAACGCCGGGGCGAGTCATCGCCCGAGCAGCTCGAGGAACTCCTTCTCACTGACGATCGTCACCCCGAGCTCGCGCGCCCGGTCGAGCTTGCTTCCGCCGGCCTCGCCGGCAAGCAGATGGGTCGTAGAGCCTGAAACATCGGAGACCGTCCGTCCACCCCGCCGCTTTACCTCGTCCATCGCCCTGGAGCGCGGTTTGAAGCTGTCGAAGCTTCCGGTGACACACCAGACCTGCCCCTCGAAGATCCGCTCCCCGGCGGGAGCCTGGCGCGGCCGTTCCCGCTCGCTCTCCTCGAAATGGAGACCGGCATCCTTCAGTCTGGAAATCTCCTCGCGCAGCCCGGGGTTCGAAAGCTCTCCGAGGATAACCTGGGCGGTCTTTTCGCCCAGGCCCTTGATCGAGGTCAGCGCTGCGAGATTCGCGTCGTCTGCGAGCTCGAGCAGTTGATCGATCGAGCTGTATCCAGCGTCGAGGAGCAGCTCGGTCGCCTTCGGCCCGAGCTCCGGTATCCCGAGCGAGGGAAGAAGGACGCGGAAGGGGCGGCCGCGGCTGCGCTCCACACCCTCCTTGAGCAGAGATATCTTCTTTTCGCCGAAACCCTGCATTCCATTAAGCCGGTCGTAGTCGAAGGTGTAGATATCCACGACATCGGTGACGTAGCCCTCACGATAGAGCGTATCGAGAGTCTCCGGGCCAAGATTGTCGATATCCATCTGGCCGCTCGCTACGAAGAAATAGAGCCTTCCGCGCCGCCGGTCCGGACAGTCGAAGTTCCTGCAGAAATGGTGCGCCCCGTCACGCACCAGGCGCGTAGAACAGGTGGGACACGTTTCGGGCATCTGCCAGACGGGGGCCGAGTCCTCATTTTTTTCCATCACACGCTCGATGGCAGGAATCACGTCTCCCCGTCGTGATATCGCCACCGTGTCGCCGACGGAAAGCTCCAGACCGTCGATGTAATCCTGATTGTGCAACGTAACGTTGGAGATGCGCGCGCCGCCTACCGTCACCGGCTCAACCCGGGCGACCGGGGTAATGCGGCCGGTTCTGCCGACCTGAACGTCGATCGCTTTGACACGGGTCGACGCTTCCGGCGCCTCGAACTTGTAGGCAATCGCCCACCGGGGGTGATGCCCGGTGAAGCCCAGCTCCTCACGGACCGGAATTTCGTCGATCTTCACCACCAGACCGTCCATTTCGAACGGACGGCTTGTTCTCTGTCTTGTCTCCGATTCGACGAAAGCGGGAATCGCTGCGAAGCCTCCGACGGTAACGGATGGGAAGATATTCCGTACTCGCGCAAAGTCCCTGTTCTCACCGAAGAATCCCAGGTGGTCGTTCACCGTGAAACCGAGCTCGACCAGTCTGGCCAGGGTTTCGTGATGCGTCTCCGGCTGTCCGTCGAAGTACCCCTCGTAGGCGAACATCTTGAGCGGAACCGCAGCGACCTCCGAGCTCTTGATGCGCCGGAGAGCTCCGCCAGCGAGATTCCGCGGATTCGCGTAGGGGGTTTCCATCGTCCTGTTGATGGCATCGAATTCGGAAATGGGAAGTATGATTTCGCCCCGGACCGCGATGTCGACCGGGTCCGGGAGACTGAGGGGAATTGTCTGAATGGTCTTTGCGTTTGCGGTAACGTCGTTCCCGACGAAGCCGTTGCCCCTGGTGACCGCGCGCCTGAGCAGCCCGCCTTCGTAGTAGAGAACAATTGAGATGCCGTCGAGCTTCTCCTCCAGGACGAAGCTCAGCTCTCTGCCGGTGTTTGAGATGAGCCGTTCGATCCAGCGACGGAGCTCGTCGGCCTCATACGCCTTGTCCAGGCTGAGCACCGGCAGGCTGTGCTCCACCTCGGGAAAATCGGAGCTCAGATCCGATCCGACCCGGTGGCTCGGGGAGTCGGGTGTAACAAGCTCGGGATGTTCGCGCTCGATCGAAACGAGCTCGTCGAACAGGCGGTCAAACTCTTTGTCCGAGACCGACGGCCGCCCCTCCACGAAGTATTCGTGTTGAAGCGTCCGTATCCGGTCTCTCAGCGCAGGAAGTTTCCCGGCAGCCTGATCTTTCGTTATGATTCGCCCCCTCTTCGTACGAACGCGTCATTGTAACCCTTAGCCTTGAACCAGTACAACGCCGCGCCCTTTTCGTCGTCATTCAACGGCCCAACGAAGAGGCGGTAAACTGTTCTTCCGTGCTCCTTTACCGGGAGGACGACCATCGGATAGCCGGGGGCCACCCGGTCGAGCGCGTCCTTCGCGCTCTGCGGGCTTTCAAATGCCCCGATCTGGACATAGTAGTAGTTGCTCTGCAATACGCTTACGAGCGGCAGGTTTCGCTGTGCCCACGCTTCGCCGGCAGGAACCGACGTGGCAACTGCAGATGGCGCCGGAGCCTGCTTCGGCGCAGCGGTAGTGGGCGCCCCGGATACCGGGGACCTCGGCTCTGCGGGCACCAGAGTGATCGCACCGGTTCCCGGCGGCGACACCGGGGTTTCCGGTGCGCTCGGAGTCTTCTCAGCGGTTTGCGGCGCCGTCGATGGTGAGGGTGGCTGGAAGGCCTCAGCCACGGCTGCCGCGGGTTTGGGAGGTGCAACAGGTCCCAGCCCGCCGAGCTCCGGCTTCTCCGTTCCGGGGGCGCTCGCCACCGGGAGGTTGCCGTTCCCGAGCGATTCCGGCGCGGGCTTCAGCTGCATGTCGCTTATCGATGGTGTCTCGGTTCCGGGCGCCTGCGCAATCGGCAGCGTTCCCGGGAGCGCAGGCTCCTGGTAGCGGGAGGGTGGTACGATCTGTGAGGCTTCAGGACCGCCGGGAGACTGATTTGCTGATGGAGCGGTCTGCGCGACCTTCGGGGCGCCGGGAGTTCCGGGAAGCTGCGAAATGAAGTTCGGCTGCCCTTCGGGGGGTGCTGAAAGCTGAGGCAGCGTCCCCGCAACCGGATGGCCCTGCCCCGGAGGCACCGCAACGGCGAGCTCATTCGGAGTCATCGTCAGCTGCTGTGACGGCGCAGGCGGAGGCGAGAGCACTATTGCCGTGTCCTCGGGCCGCGGAGGCACAAAGAGCGCCTTCTGCGGCGTCCGGTCTTCCAGACGCGATATCTCTGCCTGCGCAGGGTTGCCTTCGTCGGGCGTAGAATAGAGGTTCGCTGCAGGCTGAGGCGTTCGCTGAGCAGTTGCCGCGCCGGACGGTGACGAAGGAATCGCCACTCCCCCACCGGGGAGCTCCTGTGAAGGAGGCGTCCGCCCCTCCGGTGTGGCCTCCGCGATCGACTGAGGCGCCTGAGGCACAGCCGGATTGCCTATTTCTGCGCTGTACGCCGTCTGCGGCGACGCCGACGGCAGGGGTGCCGCAGGTCCGGCCGCCGCTGCTCCGGAGGTGACCGGCGTTGTTTTCGTCGCTGCCGATGGACTTGGCGCCTCCGCAACCGCCGGCGGCGTCGGCTGCACCGGAGGCAGCGTCGCGGGAAGAGAGGCTTCCGGTCCCGCGGCAACGCGCGGAACGACCTCTGCGCCCGCCTGCGGCGTGGTATTGCCTGCCGCGCGGGCGGCGCTCGCCGCTCCGGGCGCAAGCAGGTCCTGCTGCGGGGATTCAGGTTTCTCGGGAGCCGGTACTGTCTGTGCGCTCAAGGGTGCAGGAGCGGCCGATACGGCCGGTGGCTCCGGCCGGGGTGCAGGTGTCTCCGGACGGGCCGCGGCCTGCGGCGCGGCTGCAATCTGGCCTCGCGCCGCTTCGACTGCGGCATTCGGATTGGCGACGCTTGCCGCCGGGTTGATGTCGGGGTCGGGGCTGTAGGGAAGATCGCGATTCAGGTTCATGTCGGCGAGTCCGGGCATCATTACCGGGGTAACGCGGAGCCTGGAGGTGCCGCTGCTGCTCATGCCGAGGCTCTTCGCCGCATCAGGTGAAACGAGCATGAAAAGACCTGGTACGTTGAGTTTCTTCACTACGAGGATCCGGACGTTCTCGCCGGTATCGAGGTTCAGGACGTCGACGATGGAGTTGCGTGGAAAAGTGTCTGAAGCTGCATAGAGACCTGCCGGCGGAAACTCGCTCGAGCTGCCGACCGCCCCCGCTCCCTCCCACGCCGAGCCGCCGCTCTGCCCGATTGCGAGCTGCGCGACCGAGAGCAAGGCAGCCAGAACCAGCCAGAGGATGCGCACGAATGGCGGGTGCGCTCTGCGTATCGTCATAGAATAACTCCTTCTGTCATTACCCGGCCGCTGAACACCTGATGTGACCCCTTTCCACAATACTGTCGCCTACCACGAATTGAGCAGGTCGGTGGCGATGGTCTGCCCGAGCAGCAGACTCACCTCACCGTCTCCGTTCCTGGCTGCCGCCGCAATCGGCGCGGCCGAAACGTCGCCGGAGCTGACAAGCCTTTTCGGGGACAGCTCCCACAGGCTGTAACGCGCAGCGATGGGAACCGCGCTTTTTCCCGTTTCGTTCGGTTTGTAGGTGAAGAATACCTCTATCATGCGCGCGGCTCCTCCCGACAGGGCAACCTGCTGGAGGCTGTTCCAGAGCTCGAGCTGTGAAGCCTGCGAGGAGTGGTCGGCGTCTTTCGGGGGTAACTCGTTGAAAACTATGTGCCCGGCCGAAAAGAACTCATCCATAATACCCTCTTCCACCGCTGACCTGAGCGTCGACGCATCATTGGCAACGGGAGGAGTTATCGTACTGTTGTTTACGGGAGCAGCCTCGACATAGATCATTACCGTGTCCGCAGCCGCGAAGGCGGTGCCGGCAACGCCGAGCAAAAGGAGAATACAGGCCAGTTGTCGGGCTCTCATGTCCACACTCCACCGAAAACGGGTTTTCTCTGTTGATTGTCGGCATATTCCAGGCAGTAAAGAAGAGGGTGTTGCAGAGTTAGAGGCCACCGTGCTATTTTCAACCGATACAGGAGGACACATGGATACTCATGAGGAGAAACAACTCCAGCCCTACAACGATGAGACGTATGTGCCCCGGGAAGATGCAATATCACTCTTGGACCTGGTGGGTGCGCTTGCACGGCACTGGAGACTGATTTTTTTCACGACGGCAATCGCGGCTGCACTTACACTGGTCGTTCTCATACTAGCATTATTACTGCCTCAGGACTCACCGTTCAACCCGATGCCGCGCGTATATGAGCCCAAGGCTCTTATACTCATCCAGAGTAACTCAAGCAATAGCGGTCTGAGTTCCCTGTTGGGAAGCTCAGGCGGAAGTGCACTCTCAAGCATTCTCGGCGGTGCGGCCACAAGTCCGACCGCAACGAGTGCAGCGCTGGCCCAGGCCCTTCTCAAGGAAAACACAATTGTTGACGAAATTGTCAAGGAGTTTCATATCCTGGACAAGTTCAAGGGCAGCAAGTTTGCCCTCACCAGCGCTAGAAACGCCGTCACGCAACCTCTCTCAACTTCATTCGATCTGACCACAGGTCTCGTAACCGTGAGTTTCAGGAGTGTCGACGCGCAGTACGCGACGGCGGTAGTCAACAGCATGATCGATCTGCTCGAGAAACGGTTCAAGAATCTTACGCTCGATCGAGTCCTCCGTAAGAAAGCGTTTCTCGAGGATCAGCTCACCCAGGTCCAAAAAGATCTCACGGACGCAGAAAACAAGCTTGTCGCTTTCCAGAACAAGTACAAAATTGTTGATATCGGTACTCAAACTTCGGAAGCGGCAAAACGGCTCGCTGACTATCGAAGTCAGCTCTATCAGCTCGAGCTGCAGCGCCAGAGCATCCTCATGTACAGCAAGCCGGACTCGCCTGCGGTTGTTCGCATACAGAACCAGATCGATCAGCTCAGGCAGTTCATGAACGAGATGGAAAGCGGTT
>CAZNYW010000063.1:0-25003 GCA_964577375.1 uncultured Spirochaetales bacterium
ACACACCTCTTCTGGTCCACCTCGTGTTCTGCAAAACAACAGCCGCGGATACCTACGCGATATTTTCACGCACCGACTGCAAGCGACTGGCCATCGAGAGCCTTGGTCTGCCTTGCGACGTGAGATCGTACCACTGACTCTACGCCACCGAGTATCTCATCTATACAGTCACAGGCAAGTGAATAGTAGACCGTCGTGCCCTCCTTACGATCGCTCAAGATCCCGGCACCCTTCAAAATCGACAGATGTTTTGAAATCGTTGAGGTGTCCGATCCGACGAGCTCCGTCAGTTCGCAGACGCAGTGTGGCTTCTCCCGAATTTTCTCCACCATGTACAGGCGGCTCGGGTGTGCGAGCGCCTTCAGTACGTTCGCTCTAGCTCTACTGAACATCATCTCTTGATCGGTCATTTTCTCCTCCATGGTCAATTTGCCAAAAAAGCGGCAGTTTGTCAAGCAAACGCACTGGATGTCCGCGTCGCGAACCGGCAGCGGGCGACCGAAGAACGACCTGCGGGGACCAATGGATTTTCGCAAAGGGTGGACCTGGTTCGCGAAAGCGCCCGTAATCTGCGCTCACGGCTTTGCCTGTCGGGTCCTTGACAAAGTTACGTTATTTAGCTATTTTGCCAAGAAACGACACAAAGGAGACTTCGATGATCATTCAAATTCTGGGCTCGGGCTGCCCGAAATGCAGGGCACTTGAACAGAGCGCTCGCCAGGCGCTGGAACTTGCCGGGGTGCAGGCAGAGATCGAGAAGATCACGGACATCGACGAGATTACCAACATGGGAGTGATGATGACGCCGGCCATAGCAATCGACGGCGTGGTGAAGCAATCGGGACGAGTCTTGCAGCCGGAGGAGATCGTGCCGTTTCTGAAAGCGGCAGGTTGAGCCGGGCAGGAAGGAGTGACGATGTCTCATTCTACGACTCGGCCTCAGACGGCGGAAGCCTCCCCGGAGCCTGCAAATGAGCCCAGTGACCGTTCGCGATCCGTGTTGACCAAACTGTGGGGAGAGAAGAAGAACCGTGCGCTTCTCATCATTGCTGCGGTATTCCTGCTCGCCTATTTTGTACCTTTTTCGGTGCCCCGTGTGCAGACAGCGGTGAACGAAGCGTTTCTGATGCTCGGCGACTACGCGCAGAGACACGTTCTCTTCTGCCTCGTGCCGGCCTTTTTCATAGCCGGCGCGATCATGGTCTTCCTCAACCAGCAGTCGGTCATAAAGTATCTGGGACCGACCGCGCCGCGCTTTGTCGCATACACGGTCGCCTCGGTATCCGGAACTATCCTCGCGGTCTGTTCCTGCACGGTGCTGCCGCTCTTCAAGGGGATCTACAAAAAGGGAGCCGGCCTGGGTCCGGCGGTGAGCTTCCTCTACTCCGGTCCCGCAATCAACGTCCTTGCGATCGTCCTGACGGCCAACGTCCTGGGGTTTCGACTGGGTCTTGCCCGGGCAGTAGGCGCAATCGTCTTTGCTTTCGTAATCGGATTTCTGATGCATCTTATCTTCCGCAAGGAGGATGATGCGCGAAACGTGAATGCTGCTATGTTCCAGGCCGGGGGCGCCGGCGAACGGAGCCTTGGTCGTACGGTCATTTATATGGCGGGCATGATCGGAATCCTCGTGTTCGTAAACTGGGCACCGTCAGGCGGATCAGTTGCTGTTTGGGATTTCATCTACCGCTCGAAGTATCTCATCACAGCAGCGTTTGCGCTTGTCCTCGTGTACTCGTTGATACGATGGTTCAAACGGCAGGAGCTCACCGAATGGGTGCGTGCAACACGTGATTTTTCGGTTCAGATCCTGCCCCTGCTTTTCGGCGGCGTACTGGTTGCAGGCTTCTTGTTGGGTCGTCCCGGCCACTCGGCGTTGATTCCCGAGCGGTGGGTGGCCGCCGTTGTCGGCGGCAACTCGCTTTTCGCAAACCTGTTTGCTGCTGTGTCCGGTGCTCTCATGTACTTCGCAACGCTCACGGAAATTCCCATTCTGCAGGGACTTATCGGTGCAGGCATGGGGCAGGGCCCGGCTCTTGCGCTGCTCCTTGCCGGACCGTCAATGTCGCTGCCGTCGCTTCTTGTCATCGGCGGCGAGCTCGGCGCAAAAAAGACCGTGACATACGCATCTCTGGTCGTCATTATGTCAACCGCAGTTGGATTGTTATACGGAGCGATTGCTTGATCACGAACTGCCGAATTCCGTCACCAAGGAGAATACTCACCAATGCGTAAGCTCGTCGAAAACTTCAACCCGTCGTGGGGCGCCGCCGTCATGGGCACCGGCGTCCTGTCCATCATCCTTGCGGGCATTGGAGGCGGTTTCGCTGTCGCCGCGCTCGTACTTTTCTGGCTGAATGCCCTTGTGCTGATCTACTCGCTCGCCTGCTGGGTCCTCATGTGGTTCGTCACACCGGGGAAAATAAAGGCGATCGTCGACAACGCGAATGCCCTGGTTTTCCTTCCCACGGTTCCGGTAGGCGTGGTGGTGTTCGCAAACAATCTGATGGCGCTGCGTGTTCGCTTCTTTCCCGCCATCGGAGGTCTTTTCCCGGCCATCCTCTGGATTGCCTCGAGCCTCGTCATCGTCGTGCTCGCGGTCCATTTCATAGACCGGGTATTCGCCAGCACGAACATCGAAATTCAACACTCAACTTTTGGATGGCTCATTCCGCCGGTTGCACTGCTCATCATTCCGCTCGGTGCTCCGCTGTTCCTTTCGGTGTTCAGTGCGTCGGCGGCCGAAGCGTTCGTGGTATTGTCGTTTGCTCTGTGGGGAGCCGGATTCTTTGCCTACGTGTTTGTGAACGCCGCAGTGACCCACCGGTACTTCTTCCACGAAATGCCGGTCAATCAGATGACCCCGTCGGTGTGGGTCGGCCTGGGACCAATCGGCGCAGGAGCTGCAGGGCTCCTGTCCCTCTCGGGAGCCGCACAATCGATGCCGAACCTGAAGTCGCTCGCAGATCTCGGCACCGGGTTCTCGCTTCTGCTTTGGGGTTTCGGTCTGATCTGGTATCTGGTATCGCTTGCTCTCACTCTGCGCAAAGCATTCTTCGAGAACATCCCCTACACCATGGGCTGGTGGGCGTTCACCTTCCCGCTCGGCGCGTATGCGCTCGCTACGCGGCTTCTTTTCGCGCAAACTCACGTCGCGGCGCTCGCCGTCATATTCTGGATTCTCCTGGTGAACCTCGTACTGTTCTGGCTTATCACGGCGTATCGTACAACGCGATTCGTGCTGCGAAAGTCCTGAAAACAGTGGGCACGCGGTCAGCAAACGATACACTACACGCCGCCGAGCGTACCGTTACGCCCGCGGCACCGAGTGGTTGCCGACCGCTTCTACCAGTGCGAGCACTGCGCCCTGCTTTGCCAGATATACTGCAATGCGGTGCTCGGTGAAAAGCTCTACCGTCTCCGGGTCAATGCTTGCTGTTACCACCGCTTTGAGGTCTTTGATCTCCTCGATCATTTTCTCCGCCAGACGGTCACCGTTCTGTTCTCCCGGAAATGGGTTCGCCCATGCGTCGAAACTCTCGTCCTCGGCGACAACGACTACCTGCCGGCAGTGCGCGAAGTCTTCGTCCACCCATGCTCCCAAACCGGCCCCGCGAGCCGTGACAATTGTGCTCATGGCGATTTTCTTCTAATCGGACCCTGGGTTCTGGCCGGCAGATTGCGTCGGCCGGCCGGAGAAGAGCGTCAGTCGCCGATCATCTTCTTGATCGCGTCGACCGCCTGCTCGGTGTTCATGTTGCGAATATCCACGCCGTGGATGTCCTCTTTGCTGAACCCCGCCTCATCGAGCGCGTCACGGAACATCTTCACCTGCATAGTCGGATCGCAGGCCGCGACGTAGAGCTGATCGGTACCATCGCCCTTCAAGAGCGTCGAAAGGAATTTATCACCGTCGGTCGAGCAGAGTTGCGGGTGCACGGCGACGTAATCAATGAGTTTTTCCCGCCGAATGGCATTGCCTACGTCGAAGATATTCATCTGCTCGAAAGACGGGCAGTTGCCCTGACACACGCACATCAATAAGCCTTTATTTGGCATTTTTCTCCTCCTCAGTCGTTGTCGCCGAAGTAGCTGATAGATTCTGTAGGACACAGTTTCGAACAGCCGCGGCAGAACTCGACACATGCATTCGGGTTGACGACTATCGGGTGATCGTCGCCCTGCTCGAAGACTCCGTGTGAACAGAAATCCGCGCACGAGTTGCAGTTCGAGCAGGTGTCCGCATCTATTGCCGGATACCAGGTGGCCGCCATAGTTGGCCTCCTTTCTTGTCTTGGTTTATTGGTAATATAGTCAAATATGCAACATCTGTCAAGTGCCAATGAAACTATTTTTATCTGCAAGCGGTAAGGACCGGGAATTGGCGGTTGATCCTGTTCTGGCGCTCAAACCGTCAACGGTCGAGCCGGCGAATACAATGATTTGGAGACAAACGTCCTCCTGGTCAACTGTTGACCATATGCTAAATATGGCATATATTACATGGCGGAAACTGCATCTAAGGAGCAACGAATGCACGAAGCGAACAATGGCGATATCCAGATATTCGATCCGCCCATGTGCTGCCCGGGCGGACTTTGCGGCCCGGCGATCGATCCGGCGCTGCTCGAAGTAAACGATGCTCTGCTCAAGCTCAAACGGGAGCACGGCATCACGGTGTCCCGCTTCCTGTTGCAGCAACAGGGGACCGAGTTCGCGAAGAACCCCGAGGTCATGAAGCTTCTCACGGATGGAGGCGTGGACGCACTGCCGATCACCGTCGTGGGTGGAAAAATAGTGAAATCGCGCACCTTTCCGAGCTACGATGAGCTTGTGAGCTACGTAGGACCTACGGCCGCGGCGGGGAAGAGCGTATGAGGAGGCCGACCGCTGCGGCTGCTCGAAACGGCTCGACGGCGCCGCCTCCAGCACCTCGCGACCAGCCAACGCTTGCCGATATCCTCAAAGCGCTGGGAGAACGTGACCGGCTGCGGCTTTTTCGGCTGTTCGTTACGACGAACGCGGAAATATGCGTCTGCGAGCTTGTCGACGCGCTCCAGATGCCGCAGTACCAGGTCTCCCGTCATCTGAAGGTGCTGAAGGAGGCCGGCCTTCTTTCGGTACGAAGAAAGGGAACCTGGGCTTACTATTCGGCGCACAGGACGGGAGCGGCAGCCTCTGCGCTTGCCGATCTTGTCGCCGATTCGGAGGAAGATGCGGGTTTTGCCGCCGACGCAGCGCGACTTTCAGAGCGATTTGTGTTGCGGGTGGGAGACCGTTGCGTTGTCGGTTTCGCGGAGGCGCAGCAATCAGCTGCGCAGGAGCGCTGCGATGGATGTGACTGAGACGCTCGATGTTCGAACGAAGGAGCTGGTTGGGGTAGGTTCGGCCGTAGCCGCGAACTGCCTTCCGTGTCTGTGCTACCATGTGGCCGAAGCAGAACGAGCGGGATGCTCTGCCGGCGAGATCAAGGAGGCAACCGCTATTGGGCTCACCGTAAAATGCCGTCCGGCTGCGGATATGCAACGATTGATCGACCAGTTGACGAATCGCCTGCGCACCGGTGAAGTGCCGCAGGCGGATAGAGAAACCGAAGGAGAAAAGCGTGCCGACATATGAGTATCACTGCAAAGAGTGTGGAAACACATTTGACCTGTCCATGGACATGGACGAGAAGAAACGGCGGCAAGAGGCGCACGAGATAGCCTGCGAGCAGTGCGGGAGCGATGACCTCGAGCAGGTTTTCGGCGGCTTCTCGATTCTTTCAGGCGCCGCTGTCGGCTCCTCCGAGGCGGGAGGGAGCTGCTGCGCAGGTGGTGGGGGCAGCTGTTGCAGCTGAACCCGTTCCACCAAACCCACAAATAACCACGGAGGAGAGAGCGAGAATGCCAAGTGTAGGCCGTAGGTTATCGTTTTTCGATCGTTATTTGACCCTGTGGATATTCCTGGTCATGGCGGTTGCGGTCCTTGTCGGGTACGCAACGCCGAAGATCGGCAGCTTCTGGGATTCGCTGAAATCGGGAACCACCAACATTCCCATCGCCATCGGCCTGATACTGATGATGTATCCGCCGCTGGCCAAGGTGAGGTACGAGAAGTTGCCGCTGGTGTTCAAGAACGTCAGGCTACTCGGCCTGTCCCTCACGCAGAACTGGGTCGTTGGACCGTTCGTGATGTTTTTTCTGGCCATCATGCTTCTGCCGGACCGACCGGAAATGGCGGTTGGCGTGATTCTTGTCGGGCTCGCGCGATGCATCGCGATGGTGCTGGTGTGGAACGATCTCGCCGAAGGTGACCCGGAACTTGCAGCAGGGCTCGTCGCATTCAATGCGATCTTTCAGGTGCTGCTCTACTCCGTCTACGCCTACGTATTCATCACGGTGCTGCCGCCGCTGTTCGGTTTCCGGGGCGCGGTGGTAAACGTCTCGATAGGAGAAATTGCGGTAACGGTATTGATCTATCTCGGAATCCCCTTTGCTGCCGGGCTGCTGTCCAGCCTGATCTTCCGGCGAGCGCGCGGAGAGGAGTGGTATTTCACAAAGTTCATACCGAAGATCTCCGTGCTCACTCCGGTGGCGCTGCTCTTTACGATCTTCGTTATGTTCTCGCTGAAAGGGCAGAAGATCGTGCAACTTCCGCTTGACGTCCTTCGCGTCGCCATTCCGTTTGGGCTGTACTTCGCCGTCATGTTCTTTATCACCTTCTTTGTTGCGCGTCGTATCGGCGCCTCCTACGAGAAGACTACGACCACCGCCTTTACCGCCGGAAGCAACGACTTTGAGCTTGCAATAGCGGTGGCTGTAGCGGTCTTCGGCGTCAATTCCCAGGCCGCCTTTGCCACGGTCATCGGTCCGCTCGTCGAGGTTCCGGTCCTAATCGGCCTGGTGAACCTCGCGCTTGTGTTCAGGAAGAGGCTATTCAGCCCGGACAAGATAGAACGCAAAGAGGCCCCTCCTCAGAGAGTCGGACCAAGCTGATGGTTCGGCGCCGCGAAGCCTAAGCAGCGCTGAAGTGAAAGGCAGCAGGGCCGACCACCGGTCGGTCTTGCATCGTATCAATAACCGCTACTTGGCTAATTTGCCATAGATCCTATATAATGTACTCGAGCGGCTTTGGGCTGTTTGACATTCCAGCACCTCCCGGAAGATTCAAAATGAAGCTCGCAAGTTTGAAGACCATCATCGACAACGGTTTTACCGGAATCATGTCGGAGCGAAATCCCGCGGGTACAGGGTTAAGCCGCTTCCTGCTTGCCGCACGGCTTGCGGCCGTCGCCGTGTGCGCCTTCATGGAGCTCTTTGGGAGGCACGCACCGAGCTCCTTCATCGCCATCCCGGCGGTTCTCGCAGAGCTTTTCTTGTATAATTTCTTAGCCGGTGCATACGGAATGACGGCGTGGCGAAACAGACGGATTCACCAGATCGCGCTTCTCACGGCGGACCTCCTCGAAGCAAGCGTCATTGTGGCAATCACCGGGGGATACGAAAGTCCGAACTTTCCACTATTTCTTTTCGCAATGGCCGAGACGGCCGTCGTCCTGGAATGGCGAATGGGAACCGCGCTGATTGTGACGATCAACGCCATTCAGGTACTCGTCACCGGAGTCCAAATGGCGGCGCTGCGCAATAGCGCGTCGTTTTCGCTCATCGAAAACCGCTTCTTCCGGCTTCTCGTGGTTGGGTTGCTCTTCGTCATCCTGGCGGAAAGCCTCCGGCGCGAAGAATTTGCCCGAAGATCGGCCGACCGCGCCTCTGCGGAGACGTCGAGGCTAAACGCCATCTTTGCCCAGCTCGGTCAAGCACATCTCGACATCGGGAAAATCTTCGAGACCGTATTCGCGGCAGCCCTATCAATCGACCGTGTGCTTTTCAGCGCCATCCTCTATCGGACACTGCCGGAAAATGAGTGGAACGTTGCGGCGAGCTCGCGTGAGGCGATTTGCCCGGTGGGTCTTCAATTCAACACCGATAGCACCGACAATTCCGAACCGCGCGAGACGCTCCGTCCGTATACGCTGACGGGCCCCGCCGTGGAGAAATTGCTTCCCTGCGCGGCGACGATCGGGTGCCGGCAGCTTGTTGCATGCAGCATGCCCTCCTATTCGCCGGAGCAGACCGGCATGCTTGTGGTCGGGAGAGGCACCGAACAGCCGCTGTCGCCGGACGACGAGACGTTTCTTCAAGCTCTTTCGCTGCAGTCGCAGCTTGCGACCCACAACTCGTTGCTCCTGGGCGAGCGAGAACGGCAATTCGAACAGCTCGATCGGTTCAAGAGGATGCAGGAGACCTTCTTCGCTGCATCTGCACACGAGTTGAAGACGCCGCTTACGGTGCTTGAGCTGCTTCTGTCCACGGTGAAAATGACGATTCCGCACCCAACGCCTGATCAACGGGAGATGCTTCGAACGATGGCGCAGAATGTCGCACGCCTGCAGACTCAGACGCGAAACATGCTTTCTGCGGCTCGCCTTTCAGCGTCGGATATGGCACTCAGTCTCCGTCTCGTCGATCCCAAGCGAATTACACGAGCCGCGGCGACGACATTGCGAATGGTATTTCGCGACAAACAGATACACGTTCGGTTCCGGCCCGAATCACCGTGGCGGAAGTTTCAGGCTGACCCGGTGCACCTCCAGGAAGTCTTCAGCAATCTCCTTTCTAATGCCGCGAAGTTTGCGCCCGAGCGAAGCGTAGTGTCGGTAACGTTCAGCCATCGCACCGATAGTGTGCAGTTTTCCGTGTGCGATCAGGGGCCGGGAGTTCCCGAAAGCGAGCGCGAGCGGATCTTCGAGCGGTTCACGACCGCAGAAAACGCGGGGGCACGGGGAGGAACCGGGCTCGGCTTGTACGTAGTGCGGGAGCTCGTTCGGCTGCACGGCGGCACAGCGTGGCTTGACGCAGACTCCGGAGCCACCTGTTTTCGCTTTTCATTGCCGCTCATACAATCGGAGGAGGTCTCGGAACATGAATAACGGTACGGTGAAGATCCTTGCAATCGACGACGAAAAGGACGTCACCCGCTCGATTCGGCTCACGATTGGAGTTCAGGAGCCCGGCTGGAAAGTGGTCGAGGCGTCGAGCGGGAACGAAGGGCTCAGCCGTTTCTCCGATGAAAGGCCGGACCTGGTGTTGCTCGATATGCGCATGCCCGATAAGAGCGGACTCGATGTGTTGCGGGAGCTGCGCAGATTCAGCGCGGTCCCGGTGATTGTGCTCACGGTGACGAGCAACGAACTCGATGAGGTGAGAGCTCTCAACGAGGGAGCCGACGATTACCTGGTAAAACCGTTTGGTCATCTCGATCTTGTTGCCCGCATTCGCGCGGTGCTTCGCCGAGCGGCGGGGACACCCTTTTCCGGCCGGAAGAGCTTCGTGAGTGGAGATCTCAAGATCGATTGGGACAGCAGGCTCGTAACCGTCGGCTCACGCGAGGTAACGATGACCGCCACGGAGTTCGCACTGCTCGAGATCCTCACCCGAAACAGCGGTCAGGTACTGCCGAGTGAAACACTCCTCGGACAGGTGTGGGGCAGCCATTTTCTGGACAACCGGGACTACCTCAAGGTCTATGTCCGCAAGCTGCGGGAGAAGATCGAACCGGACCCCCAGGCTCCCCGCTATATTCAGACGGTACGCGGCATCGGCTATCGCTTTGCAGATTCGTCCGGAAATGAAAACAAAAAGACCGCAGCCGAAACTTGACTGCGGTCCGGTCCGATTCATGCGCGCGCGAGTGGGTGACTATGCGTTCTTTCCAGCCACGACTGCTCCCCACACCTCGACAACGAGCACTACCGCGCCCACGATGATGTCGTTCACCACCGGCCCGACAGACCCGCTGTAGCCGACGACAAAGGGCGCCAGGATCAGCCACAGGCCGAGCACTGCGTCTATCCAGCTGAGCGTCCGTACCGTTGCGGCGCTTCGTGCAAGCGCAGTCCAGAGGCCGAGCCCAAGCAGCAGAATACCCAGAATAATCGCGTCCACGGTCGCTCCGGCGACCGCGGAATAACCGAAGATGAATGGCGCGAGAATCTCCCACACGCCGGCAACTCCAGTAACCCATCCGAATGTCTTCGCCGTATTCATAATAGAACCTCCATCCGATGTAGCCAGGATACGGTGGTGGAGCTCCCGCTCCGCCCACCGTTCACCTTTAGTCTACATAAGAAAGGTTAACAGCCCGGTGAACGGAAGGTAAAAGTCTGGTGAAGAATGTCGAGTCAATCACTCGTCTTTTCAGGTGTCCTCTTTGATGCGACGACTGCGAAATGGCCGTCTACGCGACACCGGTTAGAAGCAATCCGCCCCAGAGGAGAATCCCACCGAGAAATACCCAGAGAACATCGAGCTTGAGCCAACGTACTGCGACGAAAGCTGCCGCCGCCAGCGAAAGCGGCGCAGGGCCGGTGAGCGACAGGGTGCCGAGCTGCAGCACCACGGAAGCAAGCATGCCGACGAAGGCGGCCAGCACGCCCGAAAGCGCTCCTCGCACCGGCTTCAGATTTCGCAGACGGGAGAACACCTCGGTGAAGATCAGCGTCATTGCAATCGACGGGGAAAACATGGCGAAGGTCGCGAGCAGGCCCCCGAGGATCCCGCCGACCTTGAATCCGATAAACGCGGCAATGATGAGAAACGGTCCCGGTGTGATCTGACTCAGCGCGATGCCGTCGGCGAACTGGCTCATCGTGAGCCACCGATGAGCGTCCACCGTGTTCGCCTGCACAAGCGGAAGAATGGTGGTTCCGTTTCCAAAGGCCACCGCGCCGATCTTGAACATCGAGAGATCGAGCTCCCCGGTGTCCGACCGTATGAACCAGGAGAAACCGACCACCGCCAGAATAGTCGCAACGACTAATCCGATACCGGCCCATCGTTTCACCGAAACCGGTCCGGTACGCGCTGCGCGCGGCCCCTTGTGCGGTTCGTTCTGAGGCTCATCGTTCTTCTCGTCTAACGCTTGACCAGGCGAGTGGACTCGTTTGGGCCCTTCGTTTCCTCCATTCGTCCGAATGAACAGAGCACCTGCAGCAAGCGCGGCTATGACGATGAGAACGGCGTTGACTTTGAACAGCAGGAGGACGAAGGCCGAAAGCATGACGAGCGCCTGGACGCGATGTTTGATGGCTCGTTGGCCCATGTCGATCGTTACATGAAAGAGGATGCCGACGACAACCGCCTCCAATCCGACGAAGATCTCGTGCACCCACGGCAACGCGCCTGCCGCAAAGTACAGCGCAGACAGTACAAGCATGAGCACCAGGGTGGGCAAGATGAAGCCGGCGGCGGCGAGAACCGCTCCCGGTACCCCGCGGAGGCGGTAGCCGACGTAGGCGGCAAAATCGACCATGATGGGGCCCGGATAGAGCTGCACGAGGGCAAGCCCTTCATCCATCTCCTCCTCGCTGAGCCAGCGGTTTTTCGTTACCAACGCCTTCAGCTTCTGGAGTATTGCCATTCCAAACGCGGTAAGGCCTACGACAAGGTAGGAGAAAAAGATGACACGCAGCGCCACTTTTGCGTTGCGCTCGGTTGCATTGGGCTGCCGTAGACTCGTTTCCATATCGACCTCGTAAAGAGAATGTCGATCCCATCACCAAGCAGGAGATCTTTCGTTTATTGGCTATATAGCCAATAATACAATAATAACGGATCCGCCGCAACCCCCTTCTGCATCATGTTCTGATGTTCAGATCAGCCGACAAGCGATAAACCCGGTGGGCACCTATCGAAATACCTCTTGACTAAATTCGGTTTTTTGGCTATTTTGCCATATAGTTGAACATGACATGAAGTGGATCATCCATTTCTCATGTCCGACGTAAGGAGCAGCTCAAATGGATACACAACATCCCGCAGAAAAGAGATTTCAAGTTACGGTCACCCGTGAGAGCGATGCAATCGCGAAGGCATCGGCACACGGGATTTCGTTACAACTTTCAATGAAAGGGACCGACCCAACGCTCGGATTCACCGCGCCTGAAACGCTTATCGCAGGCTACGGGGCGTGTTTGATGACGAACTTCGGAAAGGCGGCCTCGGAAATTGGCATCACGATAGAGGACCTTCGCATCGAGTTTTCCTGTGCCAAGCGGAACGATCCGCTGGGCCTGAAGGACGTCCGTTGCAAGATCACGGTGAAAAGTGATGCGCCGCAGGAGAAGGTGCAGGCAGCATTCGAAAAGGCGACATCGGACGGCACCGCGACCAACGCCATCCACGAAGGCTTTCGCGCCCAGTTCGAGCTGTCACGGGAATGATGGCCGAGGAGGAGATAGATGAAAATTGCTGCAGTTACCGAGGACGGGACGACGATCAGCCGCCATTTCGGCAGAGCTCCCTTTTACCTGGTGGTCACCGTCGAGAACACCGCCATTGTCGCGAGTGACCGGCGCGAGAAGTTGGGCCACGCCCACTTCGCAGGGGGCGAATCGGGTCACCACACTCACGGTGCCGAGGGCCACGGCTTCGATGCCGAAGCGCAGGATCGTCACCGCAGTATGGCCGCGGCGATCGCTGATTGCGAGGTCCTCCTCGCAGGCGGCATGGGAGCGGGCGCGTACCGGAGCATGCAGGAGGCAGGAATCACCCCAATCATAACCGATCAACAGGATATCGACTCAGCCATCGCCGCCTACTTGGCAGGAGGACTCGTCGACCACACCGAGCTGCTTCACTGATGCGGCGCGCCCGATCCGCGGTGGATCAATGCCGTCCAGCCGCCGCCGTCCCAGAAGGCGCCACCGCCGGTTCGAAAAGCGCATCCGCTGCGCGAGCGATCATCGAAAGGCCGAGGATCTCGGTTTCGAAAAGCGACAACCGGGCAACCGGCAGATCGAACCGCCCTGCGATCTCGCCGAGGTGGCGTTGCTGCATCGCAAGGCGATTGCGGAAATAGTCGTTCGTGCAGTGCTCGGGGGCAAGGAGCTGGTTCGCTACGACGAACTGCGCGTCGATTCGGGATAGACGACGAAGGCAAAGATCGATTGTTCGGGGTCCTTCATCCGGCGGATAATGCGGTCGAATCTCTCTTGAGTGGCCGACTTCACTTCGGCGCTTTCGCCTGTGGTGCTTACCATCATCCCCACCTGTTGCGAGTAGTCGAAGGGCTGCTCGAACACCTGCTCAATGTGAGAGGTCGGGTCGGTCGTCAGAAGGAGCGTCTTGTGCCCGCGCGAAGCAAGCGCATAGGCGACCGCGGAAGAGACAACTGTTTTTCCCACGCCGCCCTTTCCGGTGAAGTAAACGGCCTTCGTTTTACCCGGCGCCGGCCGGATAAGATCGGCCAGCGAAGCGGGCGCAGGAAGAACCGGCGGCGCATCGGCGAGCGTGCGACCTTCGGCGGTACCCGGCGCCTGCGAAGCGACCGTGATGCCGACGGCCGTCGCGAACCTGCCAAGCGCGAATGGTCCGGCGCCCGAGACTGACCTGTGCGCGATCGAACCGCGTTCGGTGCTCGTTTCGTCGGCTGCGAACAGTTCCTGCGCAACGTCGGACAGCGCCCGTATGCCCGCGATCTCCCCGTCCTGGAGGTGCATGAAGCGCATCGGGCCTGAAAGCTCCCTCCTTATTCGCGAAAGGTAGCGCTGCTGCATCTCCCGCCGCGTGCGGAAGAAGGCGTCATTGCACACCGCGCGCGGAAGAATCCCGTTGACGATGAACTGCACGCCTTTGACACCGATTGTCTCGAGCTCCGCTTGAGAGCGCTTCGTTTCGTAAAGCGAAGTCTCCTCCGGTTGGAGCACGAAGACGAAGTCGGTGCGCGATGGATCGCCCAAAAGCGCCGTGGCCGCGTCGTACTTCTTTTTGTTTTCCTGAATTGAGGTGACCGGTCCGATGCATGTGTTGCCCGAACCCCGCGCGCTCTGCTCGATGTGCTTGCTCCAGTCTACCGGCAGCTCGAGCAACCGCACGGTGTGACCGGTTGGTGCTGTGTCGAAAATGACAATGTTATAGGGAAACCCGTCGTGGCCGGTGTCTTCGGTCATGAAGTCGACGAACCGATCGAAGGATGCTATCTCAGTGGTGCATGGCGATCTGAACTGCTCCTCCATCACCGCGAGGACGCTCTGCGGCATCACCGCGCGCATCGGTGCAAGCACGCGGTCGCGATACTCCTCGGTGGCGCGGTCGGGATCGATCTCCATGCCCCAGAGGTTGTCGATCCCGAGAGGTCTGATGTGGTGGCCGATCTGCGTCTCGAATACGTCGGCAAGGTTGGATGCGGGATCGGTGGTGATAATGAGGGTGCGCAGGCCGCGCTCAGCCCAATGAACCGCAGTTGCGCAGGCCATGGTCGTCTTGCCGACACCGCCTTTGCCGGAAAAAAACAGATACCGTGTGTTGCTCATATGATGTATACCGTTTCCTTGAAGTTGATAGAAGATAAATATGCGTCCTTCCGCATGTAATATATGCAATATTGCGCATATTTTCAACGCGAATCTATCTTCAAGAAGCGTGGGTCAGTCGTCGGGACGAGCGCTGTCTATTCCATGGAGAGCGTGAGCCCGGCTGAAGCGGAGGAGGTCCGCCACGTGCTGATCGTCGAGCGAGTAGTGGATGGCAGCCCCCTCCCGCCGAGTGCGCACGAGATGGAGCATCCGCAGCACCCGAAGGTGATGCGACGTGGCAGGCTGGCTTGTACCGAGGAGCTGCGCAAGATCGTGCACGCACAGCTCGGCCTGCGATAACAGATGGATGATCCTGACCCGCGTCGGATCGCCCAACGCCTTAAACATTGCCGCAATCTGATCGACGGCAGCCGCGGAAGGGATGCCGGAAACGAGTTGTCCTGCCGCTTCGTCCGAGATCGTGTGATACATAACGTTCATACTTTACCCGGTGCAGGGGCTTGCACCAAGTACCTGTTTGTAATAATATAAACATACAAGCATATATTTATATTTGATGTTGGGAGTCTGAAATGGGACACACACACGAGCACAACGACGAAGGCGCGGAGGGACCGCGGCTGTTCGTCACCATGACGTTGAACTTCGTCATTACGGTAGCGGAGATCGTCGGAGGACTCGTCTCGGGAAGTCTGGCGCTCCTGTCGGATGCGCTTCACAACTTCAGCGACGGCCTCTCGATGGTGATAAGCTTTATCGCCATCCGCCTCAAGCTTCGACCGAATACCTATCGCCACACCTTCGGGCTGAAACGCGCTGAGGTGTTCGCAGCTGTCATCAACTCCTCTGCGCTCCTTGCGATAACAATCTTTCTGTTTATAGAGGCGGCAAACCGTTTCGTGCATCCTGAACCAATCAGGGGCGCGGTCATGCTGATTGTGGCTTCGGTCGGCCTTGCGGCGAACGTAGTCGGCTCAGTACTCCTTCACCGCGGAGCAAAGAACAGCATGAACATCAAGGCTGCCTACTTGCACCTGTTCACGGACGCGATCTCATCGGTCGGGGTGATTATCGGGGGCGTTGCGATCTCCCTCTGGCATATCTACTGGCTCGATCCGGTGCTTACGATCCTGATCGGCCTCTACGTTATCAAAGAGGTGTTTGAGATTCTGAAGGTCACGGTACATACCTTGATGGAGGGGGTGCCGGGAAATCTTTCGGTGCAGGAGATAGGCGCAGCCATCGAAGCTACTCCCGGAGTTCTTGGCGTCCACCACGTGCACCTCTGGTCGGTAGGCGAGCGGGACACCCATTTCGAGGCGCACATCGTGACCGACGATAAGCCGTTGAGCAACGCCGACGATATTCGCACGAGGACGGCCCGGATGCTCGGTGAGAGATTCGATATCAACCACGCAACGCTTCAGATGGAATGTGGCTCGTGCCCGGACAGTGGGCTTATCAAAGAACGGCGATAGTGCGCGAACATCAAGAGAATCGCTTGCATAGGTTCAGGGCCGCGCGAAGTTTTGCAGAGTGCACGCGTTCGCAACTGGGGCTGACGGATCTGACATGCGGACGGTTACTGGCGCAGAAGGAGCAGGCGCTCCGTGGAATTTTCGAAACACGGCCGAAAGCGATGTATGATGGATGAAAGGTTTGACTGAGTGTCCCGGGAATTGCCGGTCTCTGGAAGGTGCAGTCAAAACCTGAGTATAGCTCGCGTTTCGGCATTTGCCCTCGACATAGTCCACGGCGGATCAAACGTCCACTCGAACCTGACCCCTGTAACCGCGGGATCCTGTTCGAGCGTCTCCACAACCTGCTGCTTGATTGCAGGACCGAGCGGACAGGCGGGGGTAGTAAGCGACATCTTCACGTATACACTCCCGTTTTGATCGTGACGCGTCTCGTAGACCAAGCCCAGGTCGACGATTGAGACGCCGATTTCCGGGTCCACAATATGGGAGATCTTCTGGAGAATATCCTCTGATGAGTACATCGTATTGCTCCTTCGTGCGACTACTTCAGCAGCCCACGCACGATGATGTCTGTGGCAGTTTGCTCGGTAAGTCCGCGTGCCATGAGCGTCTGAACCTGGCCGCGGTCGACGCTGCCGATTGCGGCCTCGTGCGTGAGCTTCGCGCTATCGTTGAGTACGCGAAGAAGCGGCACCGCAGAGGCGCGTGCATCTTTTCCCTTCACGATTTCCACGCAGTCGACGTGGCCGCGCGAGCAGTTTCCAACACCTTCAATCTCACCTTGAACCTCGGCCCAGGCGCGATCGGATGCCACAATGCGGCTGCGCGCAAGTCCGCGAGCCTCCTCTCCGAGAAGGCGAATCGACTCCCTCACGGTGATCCGGTCTTCCCGCTTTCCATAGATCTTCGCGTACAGCTCAACCACCGCAGCATCTGCGACCGCACAGTCGTAGTCGAGCTTCACTCGTCCTGCAGCGCCCTTTATCAGGGAAAAAGTGGAAATGTAGGTTCCTCCCGCGGCTACCTCGACATGCATGGTCGGTAGTACGTTTACTCCACCGTCGGTGCCGTGATAGTGGGTCTCGCTGTACTCCATGCGCGCACCGGGTCCGACGTGCACCGTCCCCTCCATGATGTGATCGACCTTGACCGCATTCGGGAAGGTGCAGTGGGCAAGGAAGGTCGCCTGAGCGCCGGGCTCGAGGACAAAATCCGCCACGATGCGCTGCAGACCCTCCTTCGGGATCATGCCGAAGCAGAGGTGGACCGGATCAGTGAGCTTCGCTCCTGCGCTTACTTTCACCCGCACGCGCACGCCGTCCTCGATGGCTTCGCTCTCCATGGTAAGGCCTTCGCGGCCGCTTGAAGCGAGTACATTGTGTCCGCTCACCAGGAGCAGGCCGCCGTCGGTGTTGTGCAGGTCTGAAGGATCGCCGCCCGCCGCCTGGTACGCCGTAGCGATGTCCGCGAGCTCTGCCGCATAGTCGATTTCTGTGGTCATCATCTCTTCACTTTGCCACGTTCCCCAGCAACGACGCCTCCATATCAGGGTCGGTGAGGTTCACGTGGTCGCAGCCTGAGCAGTGGTTCTGAAAGAATCGCGTGATTCTCGCTGGGTCGCCGGTTTCGAGTATCTTCCCTGCGCACATGGCCGACGCACGGTCGACCATATGGGAAACCGCCTCGTGATGCGTGATCAGCAGGACCGACGAGCCGTGCCGCGAGAGCGTGCGGATCACCTGTTTGATTGCTTCGATCGAAAGCGAGTCGATCCCCGAATCCGGTTCATCGAGCACGGCAAGCCGCGGCTGCATAGCCAGGACGCTTGCAAGCTCGATCCGCTTTCGCTCGCCGCCGCTCAACGTTCGATCGACCGGCCGGGACAGGTAGCGAGCGGCGTCGAGGCCGACGAGCGTGAGACATTCGAAGGCAGATGGGTGGCTTTCGCGGCAGCTTCCCGCGAGCTCAAGGTAGTCTCGGACGATAATGCCCTCGAACCGGGTCGGCTCCTGCCAAGCAAGCGTAATGCCTGCGAGCGCGCGCTCGGTGATCGAGCTGTGAGTGATGTCTTTTTTGTCAAATAGCACGGTCCCTGAGTCCGGCAGGTATTCGGGAAGCCCCATGACAAGATAGGCAAGGCTGCTCTTGCCCGTGCCGTTCTGCCCGAGGATCCCGTGGACCTCTCCGCTGTGGACGACGAGATTTACGTCGTCGAGAATGATCCGCCCCTTTCGTTCGAGGCGCACGTGCTTGAGCTCAAGCATGGCGCGCCTCACCAACCGGTTTTGGCACGCCGAAGAAACGCTTCACGCGCGGGGCAAGCTGCACATAGATGATGGAGAAGATAATCTGGAACAGCGGAAGCGTTGCCGCGGGAATCGCCGTGAGAGGATTGAAGGCCATCAGCGCGATGGCAATGGCCGTGCCGTTGTTCTTGCCGGTGCTCAAGAAGGCGATCCCCATGTGTTCCTCGTAGCTCAAGCCCGCCCGGCGATTTATCCAGGTCATGAGCGGAAACATGACGATGAGGTAAAGCAGCGTCACCACAGCGAGAGGGATGAGCACGCGCCATTTCTCAGCGAGTAGCTCCGCCTTAGTGAAGAATATCACTGCGACAACAAGGAGCATTCCCACCATCGTGACCGTCGAAAGGAGCGGTTTCGCTGCCTCGTATCCGGTTTTGCCTGCCCCGCGAAGGATGAGCCTGCGGGTCAGGTCGCCAAGCACCATCGGCAGAAGGAGCACGAGCACGACAGTCCAGATCAGAGATCCAAGCGGAACGTGGACATTGTAGGCCCCCCCGAGCAGGTGCATGATAAACGGGAGGATGAACGGCACCACAATGAAGTTCAGCCCGAGCGCTATCGCACCGACCTCGAGATTCCCCTTCGTGAGCCCCGTGTATCCAAGGCTCATCGAGGAACCGGGAATCAGCATGACAAGCCAGAATCCCAGGGCTATCTCCGGGTTATTCCGAAAGAACAGGGCCGCAAGCGCAAGAGAAATAGCCGGCGTCACAATGAAATTGTAGCCCAGGCTCAAGAGGACCGCCTTCGGGTCCTTCGCGACGCCGACCATCTTTCCGATATTCAGGTTGACCATCATCGGATAGATCATGAAAAAGACGAGCACCGTAGTGATAGTCTTGAAAAGCCCGGTCTGCTGCGCGGCGATCGTCGGAAACGAAAGCCCGAGGACCCAGCCGAGCACGATTGAGCCGAGCGAGTACCAGAGCAGGTTGTTTTTGAGGTTTGATGCAACCTTTGCGAACATGATAGCCCACCTCCAGAGGGGCTGCGACGGGATAACTTCTGCTTGAGCCGGACGTTCGTCCCGTCGCGATTGGGACGGAGTCTTTCGCACTCCGTCGGCCGGACGTGTCAGCGCTGGGCCGTCTGCGCAGCCATCGCCGCGCGGGCGGCCAGCCCGAACGACTCGGTCAGTGTCGGGTGCGGATGAATGGCCGCGACCAGATCGGAAAGCCGCGCGCCGCTTCGGACGGCAAGAGCCGCCTCGCCCATGAGATCGGCCGCACCTTCGACCATTGCGTGTACGCCGACGACCGTCTGGTCGTTGGTGCGATAGACGATGCGAAGCATGCCTTCGGCTTCCGCGGCAATCTGCGCTCGCGCGTCGACGGCGTAGTTGTATTCGGCGACCGCAACATCGAGCCCGGCCGCGCGCGCCGCTTCTTCCGTGAGTCCGACCATGCCGACCTCGGGATACGAGAAAATCACTGCTGAATTGTGCTCAGATTTCGGAAATTGCATCCCTTTCCCCAAAAGATGCGCGGCGAGCGCCTGAGCCTGTGCTGTCGCCCAATGGGCAAACATCGGCTGCCCCACAACGTCGCCGAGCGCAAAGATATGCGGTTCATCGGTCGTGAGGTTCTCGTCAACTTTGATGCCGTGCGCATCGAAGCGAACCTGCGTGTTCTCGAGGCCGAGATTGTCTACATTCGGCCTTCTTCCCACCACGCTGAGAACGACGCGTGCATCGGCAGATCGCTCTTTCCCGTCCTTGCGATAGTGGACACGGTGGCCGTCCGGGGTCGTCTCGATCCGGTCTATTGCGACGCCTGTCTCTACCGGGATGCCGCCTTTGACAAGCAGCTCCTTCAGGCGGTGAGACAACCGACGGTCGACCGGCTGCAGGATATCCGGAAGCGCCTCAAGAATAGTGATCCGCGTGCCAAGCATGTGAAAGATCTGTGCCATCTCGACGCCGATCGGTCCTGCGCCGATTACTACCATGGATGCAGGCACGTAGCCGATGCCGATCAGCCCTTCCGAGGAGAGCACGCCGGGTGATTCGGCTCCTTCGACCTTCAACCGGTTCGCCACCGATCCGGTGGCAATCGCCGCGTCATCGAAGCTCACCTGAATGGTATCAGCGGCCCCAAAGCCGTCGGCTGGAAGGCCGTCGGCCCGCGAGTCGCGAGCCGCAGGGGTACCGTCACCGTCATGGGTTTCCATAGCTCCCTCTATGCGGACTTCGTGCGGACCGGTAAACCGTGCCCGGCCGAATACCACTCTCAGCGACGCCAGTTGTCGTGCCGAGCTCAGGGCGCCTGTTGCCCGTCCGTTCAGTACGGCATGCCTTCGCGTTTGAATGGCCGCCCAGTCGACTGCCGGAACGCCACCGGTTCCGGTAATACCGAACTCGACGGCCCGTGTTACCAAGCTCCGCACCCGGGCCGACTCCCGGAAGATCTTCGACGGAATGCACCCGTGAAACAGACATGTACCGCCTAGGCCGGGACCATCCTCGACCAGAAGGACCTGTTTCCCTGCCTTTGCAAGGGCCATGGCAAGCGGCGTTCCCGCCGGACCGCCGCCGACAACCAGTACATCAACATGTAGTGTGCTCATATAAAACTCCTCTTCTCTGGATTGCTCACTCTTCCGGCACACGGCCCGGGTTTCCTTCGACAATGCGCCGGAACCGGTCGAGATTCTCTCTCATGACGGTTTGCGCCCCGGCAAAGAGCTGGTTCATGCAACCGCACGAAAGACTGTAGTAGACGCTTGTGCCCTGTTTCGCGTCCGTTACGAGTCCCGCGTTCTTCAGCACCGAAAGGTGCTTCGAAATGGTGGATGTATCGGCCCCCACGAGCGTGGTCAGATCGCAGACGCAGTAAGGCTCTTCCGCAAGCTTGTTGACAATGAAGAGCCGCGTCGGATGAGCCAGCGCCTTGAATACCGCCGCAAGCCCGTCGTATCTCGCTCGATCCTCCTCGGTCATCCGTGCCGCGTCAGTCGCTTCCCTCTTCATATCGCCTCCATTCCCCCGAGACGGGGACTGCGCCCCGGAGCGTTGAGATCACCGTGCTGTTTCGCTCGGCAAGTGCGACGAGGCGATCGACTTTTTGGTCGTCGGCGTCCGTTTTGACGAACGCCGTGTATCGAATCGCAGTAACAGTGGGCGGTTTGTCCTGCCGCTCCGCGTCTATCTTCATTTGAAGTCCGTCGACGGAGACCCGGCTCAGCTCCGCCACCATTCCGAATGACGTGGAAAAACAGGCGCCGACGGCCGAAAGCAGCGTCTCGACCGCGTTGAAACCGGCGGCCGGATCACCGCGGTGCGCGCCAAGCTCGAGCGTGAAATCCCGCACAGCCGAACGAACGTGAAGGCCGTCGGCAGACCGCTCGATTCGCACCTCATAAGTTTGTGTGCCCATTGCATGACCTCTGTATCGATTTTTTCCCATATAGCCAAATAACGGCAGAAACAAACGATTGCTCGTCCGCTCATACCCGATCAGTTCGCCGAAGGCGTCGGAATCCTTCTGGCCGCGAGCATCCGACAGACATCCTCAATCGCGGCATCGAAGTGTTCGAGCATGCCGTCGGCGAGCCGAGCGAGGCAGGCGAAGTTCTTCTTGCTTGCGTCGTCCATCGCAATCGCGCAGCCGTTGAGCGGCACGTTCAGGCGGATATAGCGCACGCCGCTCATCCGTTTAAGCTGATGGCTCACCGCCTCGCTCTGCCCTGCTGACATGATGGTACCGATCGGGAACCCCTTCATAGGATTCACCCACTCCAGGTAGCCCCAGGAGTGGACCTCCTCGTACGGGTATCCCTGCTGCGGGTCTCCGGTGCCAAGCGAGAAGACCAGAAAATCAGATTCCGTCGGAAAGATCTTTGTCGACTCCACGTAGGCGAGGCCGGATGGATTATTCGCGAACACTGCACCGTCGATGAGGGAGAATTTTCTTGCCTCGTCTCCAATGGGGCTGACGTGCGCGGGCGGGAAGTAGGTCGGCGCCGCAGCCGACGCACGCGCCGCATCCCGCATATAGTAGTCCGGATCCTCGGCCCAATCGCCTCGATCGGGGCGCCTTTTCATGCAGTGCGGCTGCATCGCCTCGGTATCGAAGCTGGTGATCAAGAGGTTTGTGGCCGCGCTTCGAAGGGACTCGTCTCCAAATACATCGAGGAGAAGCCGCTCAAACGGCTCGGCTGAGTATTTGTGCCGGAACGCCTGTACGGCGGTGTGGAGGGCCGATCGAAACGACGGTGGAAAAATCTCCGTCCCGCGACGTTCATACAGCTCGACAACCTGCGCCGCCGTGAAACGCTCGCTGCCGTCTCTGTTGCGAAGCGACAGGGCAAGGGCGATGAGCGCGCCGGTGGAGGTTCCCGCCATCAGATCGAAGAGATCAGAAAACGGCCGTCGCTCTCCGGCAGTATTCAATCGCCGGCGGACCTCCTGGAGAACTCGTGCGGGTAGAAAGCCCCGAATCCCGCCTCCGTCGATGGAAAGAATTGTAACCATGTATCTCTACCTCATGAACTGAAGCATCCACGTCCGGACGCGTTCAAACAAACGGTCTACTTGTCCGGCTGTAAGTCCGAAGCCTTCGAGTCTCTTCCGGGCGTGCGGCAACAAGGTGTCGAAGAATTCCATCCTGCGTTCTGGGGCGATGAGATGAACGTTCTTGAACTCCTCAAGGTGAAGAGCGCGAAGTGCCTCGCGAATGGCGAAACGAAAACAGCCTTTGACCGCTGTCCTGTCGACGGCCGGATACAGAGGGACCGCCAGATCCCCAAGCTCCTCAGGTTTTTGTTCCTGAAATTCGTCTCCGATGATAAGCACGCTGCACCTTCCTTTTATCGTTGTCTTAGCGTAAGTGAGCTTGTCAGGCGCACCGGTGAACCAGTCGTTCTGTGCTCCTTTATTTGGTAATATAACCAAATAGGCATAACTTGTCAACCTGGTACAAAAAGAATTCTCATTGAGTCGCACACGTGCTTCTTCGGATGCGTGAGTATTCTCGGTTTGCGCACCTCTGTTGGTCGCACAGGCTGTGCATGTGCCGCCCCTCGGCATCCATGTCTCGGTGCGGGCGACCTCGGCGAACCGGCCCGGACAGGACGCCCCGGCCGGAAAGAGGCGCGCAAGATTTTTCCACTTCCTCACTCCTTCCGGAGCCGACAAAGTATACGCCTCGCCTTCGTCCTTCGCTTGAGAATCTGAGGATACAGTCGTCGACGAATGTGAGCTGGGCGAATCCGAATAACTTTTCCAGCGAACCGATGCACAGCGTGGGGTCGCTGGAGTTTGTGGGCGTGCAGGGTTCCCTCCTGCGCCGGAAGCACAGGCGATCCTGTTGCTTGCGCGACCGAACCGCTCGAAGCAGCTTCGTAGGAAAGGGCAAATATCCGCGGCGGTCGACTTCAGCCAGCGGAGTTCCGCGTGCTCTGTTGCCAGTTATGTCGGTAGTCTGTGATCACTACAGATCGCCGCCATGAGCCAGTTCTCAATAACCTTGGGTGCCGGGTCTTTTCTTCTTTTGTTTCACGTTCAGGCGACGATTCTTTTGACCTCGTTTCCGCTCCGCCCAAGTGTCCCCACTATATCGGTTCGGCCGACCCGTGCTTATCGAAAGAGTCCATCTACGATTTTTCGTTGCCCTGCGAAACTCTCCGCACTCCAATGCGTGTAGTTGTTCTGTATCGCTTCGTCAGACCAACCGAGCGCTTCCCTGATTCTGGCCGGGTCATAGCCCTTTTCGCGCAACAGCGAGTTGAGGGTATGCCGGAATGAATGAGGGCGCAGGTTCCGGCTCCGTCGGTCGATCTTCGCTGCCTTCATCGCCGAGGTGAACCGCTTCGCCCACCACGTGCCGCCAAGCCGTTTGCCGTTGCTATAGCAGAATACAAGGTCGGTCGATCGGGTGTGTGTTTTGCGTTTCCGAAGTCGTTTGAATGCCACGGCAAGCAGCGCCGGTAACGGTACGGTCCGAGTCTTGTTCCATTTCGGAAGCCCCAGCTCGTGCCGATCTTTCCACGCCTGCCTGATCTCGATGACACCATCGTCGACGTGGATGTTCTCCCAGGTGAGCGCAAGGATCTCTCCCCGACGCATCCCGGTGGTGGCGGCGGTGAGAAACACTGTGTAGCCGGTGAGGTCCCTCCACGGTCCCGGTGGATCTACGGGAAACAAAACCCGAAGCTCTTCAACCGTGAACGTTCCAATCTCGGCCGGTTCGTATTTCGTGAGCCCGATTCCGGCGGTCGGGTCGCGGGTGATCTCCTCCCGAAAGTACGCTTCCTTGAAGATGATCTTCACCACACTCAATACCCGTTGCACGGTGCGGGTGTAGCCCAACTTCTCAACAAGCCGCTCTCTGAAATCGAGAATATCCGCGCGTTTGATTTCAGAAATACGAAGCTTCGCCAGCCGGTCGGTTAGGACATGGAGTTCCAGAACGCTGCGCATGTTCTTGGCGTGGTAGCGGGTGACGCTCTTGTTCTCACTCAGCAATCGGCGGACGTGTGGGCACTTGTCCCAGATGAAGTACGGCTCAGCATATTTGCGAAAGGTCGGCCCGGCGGCCGTGGGTCCTTCGGCTTCAAGTGCTTCCATGGCGACCCTCATTGCCTCGGCCTTCACCGTCTCACCGGTACTCCGGTACATACTCCAACCGCCGAGCTTGTAGTACCAGAACCTTGTCTTGGGTCGTTTGATGAGGGAAAAAGGCTGCGGTCGCCGTCCCATACAGCCAGAATAACAGAAAAAATAAAATGCGAATAGCGTGCTAGCAATGAAATGGCCGTTAAAAGACGACCCTGAAACAAGCTAATTCTTTACAATAAAGAAAATAATTACGCGTCCAGCAGGACTCGAACCTGCGACCCACAGCTTAGAAGGCTGTTGCTCT
>CAZNYW010000064.1:0-24452 GCA_964577375.1 uncultured Spirochaetales bacterium
CTTTGTGAATCCTGCAGGAACGCGTCTGCTCGGCGCGGATTCGGAGGAGCAGATCATCAACAGACCGGTCGAACGGAGAATACCTCAGGGCAGTTTGGGGAGAGCCCAATCTGACATGACAGGATTGCTTGCGGGAGACACCGAATTTTTCCGGCGCGAAGATACCCTTCTCAAGCTGGATGGGACATCGATTTCGGCGGAAATCCTGGCAACTCCGCTTCAATACATGGGCCGCCCCGCAATTCAGGTGATCTTCACCGACATCACCGACCGCAAACGGGAGGAGGGGAAGATCGAATTCAGGAACATCTTGCTGACCACGCAACAGGAAGTCTCGCTCGACGCCATCCTCGTCGTGGACGAGAACGCCCACATCCTCACGTATAACAAAAAGTTCGTCGAGATGTGGGACATTCCGGCGGAGGTCATCGATGGCAATGTCGATGAGCCGGTCTTGTCGTATGTATCCGCGCAGGTTGCGGATCGTGAGGGGTTCCTCGAGCGGGTCAAGTTTCTCTATGAGCACCCAAAGGAAATCGGCCACACTGAGCTCATTCTGAAGGACGGAAGGGTCATCGATCGCTACTCGGCTGCGATGTTTGGACCGGACGATCGCTACCTGGGGCGCGTCTGGTTTTTTCGTGACATCACCGAGCGAAAGCTGGCCGAGACCGAGCGCGAGCGGCTCATGTCGGCCATCGAGCAGGCAGTGGAGACCGTTATCATCACCGACTCCGAGGGCAACATTGAGTACGTCAATCCAGCATTTGAGAAAATGACCGGATACACCCGGGCAGAGACGATTGGAAAGAATCCGCGAATCCTCAAGAGCGGTGAGCAGAGTCGGGAATTCTACCGTGAGCTGTGGGAAACCATATCGTCGGGCGGGACGTGGACAGGAGTTCTCGTCAACAAGGACAAAGCGGGAAAGACCTACACGGTGGAATCCACGATTTCCCCGGTTCGAGACGGCAATGGACGGATTGTGAACTACGTGGAGGTGAACCACGACGTGAGCGCTCAGCTGCTCATGGAGGCACGGCTGCGCCAGGCACAGAAGATGGAGACCGTGGGGCAGCTTGCCGGCGGTGTGGCCCACGACTTCAACAACATGCTCCAGGTAATCATCACCTATACGGATATGTCGTTGACGCTAGCGGAGGTAGGAGAGCGCCTACACAAGTACCTGCTCGAGATCAGGCGTGCCGCGCAACGATCCGCGGAGATGACCGGGCAGCTCCTCGCCTTTGCGCGCAAACAGACGATAGCTCCGAAAATAGTCGACCTCAACGACTCGGTGGCAAGCGCGCAGAAGATGATCCAGAGACTAATAGGCGAGGACGTCGATCTTGCGTGGATGCCCGGGCGCGACCTGTGGAAATTGAAGATCGACCCCACCCAACTCGACCAAATACTGGCAAACTTGGCGGTCAACGCGCGCGACGCGATCGGAGGAGTCGGCAAACTGACGATCGGAACTCAGAAAATCGCGTTGGACGAGGAGTATTGTTCCGCAAATCCCGGAGCCGTGCCTGGAGAATATCTGCTCCTCACGGTCAGCGACGACGGATGCGGCATGGACAAGAAGACACAGTCGCGTTTGTTTGAGCCCTTTTTCACGACGAAGGAGCCAGGGAAAGGCACCGGACTTGGACTTGCCACGGTCTACGGGATCGTGAAACAGAACAACGGATTTATCAGCGTGTACAGCGAGCCGGGGGAAGGGACTATCTTCAAGGTGTACCTGCCACGGGCCGAAAAGGCATTCGGCGAGGACGCGACCGAGCTCGAGCCGGAGCACACGAAAGGGGGGAGCGAGACGGTGCTCGTTGTGGAGGATGAAGGGGCTATTCTCGAGCTCGCCCGAGAGAGTCTGGTACAGCTCGGCTACACTGTGCTCACTTCCGGATCGCCCGATGAGGCGATTCGCAGAGCAGCGGAGCACGCAGGGCCGATCCATCTGCTGATCACCGACGTGGTGATGCCGCAGATGAACGGCCGACAGCTTGCCGAGCGGTTGATCGCGGTCCGACCGCATTTAAAATGCATTTTCATGTCAGGCTACACAGCGGACGTCATGGGCCATAGAGAAATACTCACGGAGGAGATGAAGTTCATCGCAAAGCCCTTCTCGCTCACGGTCCTGGCGGAGAAGGTCAGAGAGGTGATAGACGGGTGAACGGATCGAATCTCGGAACTATCCTGGTGGTCGACGACGACGCGCTCGTGCTTGAATCGACACGCTCTCTGCTTTCCAGTCGCGGGTTTTCCGCCATCGCGTGCGCGCAGTCCACGCTCGCGGGTCAGATGCTCCTGGAACATGATTTCGATGCCGTGCTGTCGGATGTCAAGATGCCCGGCATGACCGGGCTTGAGCTCCTTGAAACAATAGGCGCAGCTGATCCTGACATGCCTATCGTGCTCATGAGTGCATACGCAGAGCTCGACGTCGCGCTCGACGCAATAAAGCATGGCGCTTTCGATTTCGTTCTCAAGCCATGGAGTCCGGATTACCTTGTCCTGAGAATTGAAAAGGCAGTCAAGTATCACCGGCTTGTTCGGATTGAGAAAGATTACAAGAAAACTCTCGAGGACACTGTTCAAATGCGGACCCGCGAGTTGGTGGACGCGTTGGACATGGTGAAAAGCCTGAGCACGGAGGTCGTGCAGCGCCTGATCGCCGTCACCGAGTTCAGGGACTCGGAAACGGGTGCGCACGTGGTTCGAATCGGCAGGTTCACGCGATGTATCTCAGAGGCGATGTCAATGCCGTCCGATTTTATCCAGACAATCGAGTTCGCAAGTCCCATGCACGACATCGGGAAGATCGCGGTTCCAGACTCCATTCTGCTGAAACCGGGTCCGCTTACCCCCGCGGAAGTCGAAATCGTCAAGACGCACACCATCGTCGGAGAGCGGATACTTGCCGCCTCAACTCATCACAGCATCCAGATGGCCGCCTCGATTGCACTGAGCCACCATGAAAGGCAGGACGGAAGCGGCTACCCGAGAGGGCTGACGGGAGACGCTATCCCTGTCGAGGCGCGGATCACCCTGCTGTGCGACCAGTATGACGCCTTGACGAGCAAGCGGCCCTACAAGGAAGCTTTCCTCCATACCGAGGCGGTAAAAATAATCTGCGAAGGAGACGGGAGGACTCTTCCTTCCCACTTTCATCCTGACGTTTTGAAGGCTTTCACTTCAGTGGCGGACAAGATGGAATCCATTCGCGCGGAGGTCAGTCGTTGAGGTTCGTGATCGCTCCCCGAATTTCGACTTTCCCTGACTTGGTGAACTCGATCTTGCGCCCGCCCCAAGACATGGGGGGAGCTCATGGTTGGCCGATGCAGGAATGCGCTCTTGCGGACAGACAGAAGTCGAACATAACAGACCGACGACGGATCCATCCAACTTGAGGCGGATGCGCCAACCATCGATCAGGTGGACGAGGGGATCCGTGAAGTCGCTTGGGAAGAAGCTCGAGGATTGCTGTAAGCGGCGCCGCTCCACAATGCAGGACCTGCCGAGCGGACGCCCTCACCCCTTGAGCTTGGCGATAATGCGGCCGCGGATGTAGGTTGCATCCCTGTCTTCGGGATTCCGCTTCAGGCACTCGTCGACCGCACGTCGTGCGGCCTCCAGTTTTTCCTGTTTGTAGAGTGCCCAGGCAAGGTGCTGCAGGAAGGCGGACTCGTAGGGGTTGAGATATGCAGCCCGGCGGAACTGCGCCTCCGCGACATCGTACATCTCCTTTGAAAGCAGAAAGACGCCAATGTGGTCGCGATCGAAGCCGAGGAATCGGCTTGGACGGAGACGTTCCTCCGCCTCTTCGTTGAGGCGTGGCGTCATGGGGTCACGTGGTTTCATTGCCTGGCCTCCGCGCGACCTTCCAGGTTCTGTCCATCATCGTAGTGAAGGGCCGCGCGTGCCGCCTGACGAACCATCTTCGCACGGTGGCCGGTAGCTTTCACGCGAAGGCGCGTTGCATATTCCGACTGAAACCGGTAAAGCGCCCGCACGATCTCCCTGACCACGTACACGTCCGGGTCATTCTCGAGCAGATGCTCGAAAATCGGCAATGCCCGTTCGACCCGCCGCTCCCCGAGAATCGATACCGCCGCAAGACGATTTTCGCGGATGCGATGCGACAAACCAAGTAAGAGCTTTTCATCGTAGGACAGGCTCGCGTACTCGGAAAGCCTGTACCCGCAGGACGGACAGCGAGATCCGTCCTCGGGAATGCTCTCCCAGCAATTTGGACAGAACCAGGTAAGCATAAAACCTCCAGAACCAACTCGTGGTATCAGGAGTCATCAGCCGATACCGGCATTTCTCGGGTGAACTCCATCACCCTTGATCGCATGCTGTCCGTGCGTACCGCCCCAGCGTGCGATTCTGCGGCCTCCTTGCTAGTCCGTTGCGTCGTACGCGGCTTCACGAAGCGCTTCCGACCCGTCGTCCGGTCTGCCGTCCGACTTGAAGATTCGTCGGTAGAGGTCCGGGCCGAAGCTTGTGGGCGAGGGGTCGCCTTCGAGCAGGCGGAAGGTCCTTGTTCCGTCATCCTTGCGCTCGGGCTGAAGGAACATTGCGTGGAAATCCCCTCGTTCCTGAAGCCTGCGCGCGTACTCGTACATGTGTGTTACGAAAATTACCTTGACACCCTTTTCCACCAGAGCGGTCGTGATCTGGCGAGCGACCTCCGACCCCTCGCGCTCGTTCGTCGCCGCAAACGATTCGTTGAAGAGGACCATCGAGTAGGAACTGATCTCGCCAACGATGCTGCTCATGCGGCGAAGCTCTTCGTCGAATTTGCCGCTCTCCATCTCGGTGTCCTCTTCCCTGCGGTAATGTGTAAAGACTCCCTTGCACACGCTCGCTTCGAAAGTCACCGCGGGCACGAACATGCCAGACTGCAACAGAAGCTGCGCGGTGCCGACGGCCCGGAGGAAGGTCGACTTGCCACCCTGGTTCGCTCCGGTGATCACCGTCAGGATGCGCCCGTCACCCGAAAGTGAATTGCCAACTACCGAGCGCTTCAGCGTAAGGGCCAGGCTCGGGTCAAAGAGGCCCTCGAAGGTGTGGCGCCGTCGTTCGGGCGGAAAAACGTCGGGGATCACAGTGGGAAGACCAAGGGAATCAAGGCTCTGCCGCAAATTGAGGCAGCCGACATAAAACGCGAGCTCTGTCTTGAGATTCGAGAAGAGGGCGAGGATGTGGTCCTTCGATTGGGCGGCGGCATTGGCCACCAGGTTGAGTCCCCGGTCGCGGAGTTCCGACAGCGCCCTCGCCCCAGCCTCGTCACGGTCGGCGATGCGGAAGGATGATGAGGGCGGACCCTTCGCAAAGATCTTCTGGAACCAGTTTCGCGGGTCGTCATTCGGTCTGCGAAGGATGTAGTCGATACCGACGTTTCCGCGACCGAGGCGCGCACTCTGCAGCACTCCATGCCTGAAGCTTAACTGCGAAAGGTGTTCGGATAACTCGTGGAAATAGTCGTCGGAGAGCTCCGTTTTCAGAGTCGAGAAGAGATTCAGGAATCCCTCCGAGCGGAACCCCGCCTCCTTCGCTTCGGCGGTCCTGCGAAGCTCACGCAGTCGCCGGACGAGGATGCGGAGTACTTCGACCGAGCTATGCAACACCGACGAGGGGGAGCGGGTGAAATATCCGAAGTACACCTGCCCAGCCGCTTCCATCGTTTCAATCGTAAACTGGTAGAGGCTCCGAACGTCGTCGCTGTTTTCGATGCAGTCACGAAGGATGTCCTGACGGTAACGGATCGTGTCCACATCGGTGAGGCTGAACAGGAGGGCGCGTTGCGCCACATCCCGCATAAGCTCGTCACCCTCGCTCATGGCCTGAAGGATTTGGGAAAGCCCGAGATCCTGCACAAGGTCTTCTGCCTGCGGCGGCAGTTCGCGCTCCATATCGAGATCGCGGTCGCGGTACAAGAGTAGAGCTTTCATAGGGCAAGCCGCTCCTTCAGGCTGTCGTAGGTGAGCCCGTGCTTTTCGGCCACCGAGAGAGCATATGCAAGGCCGTCCGCGGGTTTGCGGATGATCTTGAACGTGCGTTCCGCCGGATTGTCCGGTTCAACTGTGCTCGCCATGCTGACCACTGTATCGCTGAGTGACGCAAGCTCGTCGACGAACGTGACGCAGACCCCGATAAGGTCGAGCGAAATAAGCCGCCGCATCACTCTCTCACCGAGAAAAATCGCATCTTGAAGCGTGGTTGAGTTGAAGATTTCGTTCATGACGACGACGCTCGCCGGTGTCGCGTCTTCCAACACCGAATGGATACGAAGCAGATCGTCCTCCAGTTTTCCGTGAACGTTCTCGACCCGCTCCTCCTTCTCGAAGTGTGTGAACAGCCTGTCGAAGTGAAAGAGACTCGCCCCGCTGCCCGGCACCAGGCAGCCGAGGCTCGAAAGAAAGTGAAGCTGCCCGAAGGTGCGCGCGAATGTTGTCTTTCCCCCCTGGTTTGGACCCGACACCACGATGATCCGTTCGCGGCCGGACAGGTGAAAACCATTGGTGACGACCTGGCCGTCGTTTGAAATAAGCTTGTAGGCGAGTGCCGCATCGAAGGTCTCGAATGCCTCGATTTCCTTGTCGTTGTCTGAGACCTCGGGAAGGCAGAAGTAAAGTCCTTTCGCTCGGAACATTTCGACGAAGTCGAGATAGGAGAGATAGAACTGTACTTCCCGGTCGAACGACTCTACCGTAGTGTCGATGAATCCCTCATGGTCCGTGCAGAACTGGCTGAGGTGGAGGAAGATGTCGGGGAACAGGTCGGCGACGCAGTTGAGTATCCGTGCTTCGACCTGATTCAACCGGTCGTTTTCCTTGAACTGGAGGCGATAGTCATTCACGGCGCCCTGCTGGAACTTCCGGAAGGTCTCTTCCACATCAGCGCTGTAGTCGCTTTCCTCGTCGTATTTGCGAACCTTTACGTTGGGTCCGCTTATGAGGACGCTGTACCGAATCTCGGAAAGATCATGCTGGATCGCCCGGGTTTCCCTTTCGAGGGAGACGAAACGGTCTGATCCCGTATAGTCGGAGAGATAATCCTTCAGACCCGTGAAACCGCGCGACTCGAGATCCGACTCCGAGAGGTCGGTAGCGAGTTGCCTCACCGCCCCACAGTAAACTCCGACGGCGTCGAGAAACCATCGCCTCTTCTCATACGTGTAGTAGGCCTTGTCGCTGATTGCAAGAAGTGCGCGCGCTCGGCGCATGTTCTTCGCGAATGTTTTGAGCTTCGCAGCCAGAGTTGCATCTCCGAGATCGCGAAACACTTCATGCCGGTACTCGACCTGATCGACATCTCCAAGCGGCAGATGGTAGAAGGGTTTGAGATTGTACTCCTCCCGTCCCGCGGTGATCGATTCGACGATCTGATCGAGATTCAGATCAATGAAGTAGTCAGGCGCCTGGGTGCTTTCGCGCGCGGCCGCATTATTGAGATTTTCGTAAAGGATGCTCTGGAACGACATGGAACAAACACCTCCTGGTCGATGAGCCTAGGAGTCATCAGCCTGGAGGGGCGTTTGTTCGGGGAACTCCATCCCCGGATTCAAGGTACGCCGCCCAGAGGGCGGTGTCAAGAACGGGCCTACCCCCGAAGAACCGCCTTGATGCGATCGGGATAAATCAGCAGCTCGAAAGCTTCGAGCGCGCCGCGAGCCACGATGTCGGCTGCCGTGAGGGCGCCCGCCGCCTGAGTCGACGGTTGACCGGGGGCGATGGATTGGATATCTTCGAACAAACAAGCAATCCGGGCGATGGAGTTCGCCCATTAAACTGCCGACCGGCTGATAACTCCTGAGAGAAACGCGCCTCGGACGCGATTCCATCGGGGGTCACATGGCGGCTCACATCCAATTCACACGGTCGGCCGGTGCCCTGCGCAGCGCACTTGCCGCACTTCCGGACGTTCCACAGAACAGCCTCGAAAAGCTCACCCGACTCTCGGCCCGGCAGAATGCGGGCATGCTCCACCTTGCGGTTCTCGGCCAGTTCAAGCGCGGGAAGAGCACGCTCGTGAATGCGCTCGTCGGCGCTGAAGTACTGCCCACTTCGGCCGTCCCGCTCACCGCGATTCCAACGTTGATCAGATACGGCGAACGGTTTTCACTTTCTGTAGAGTTCAGAGACGACCGCGGTATCGCGAATGTAAGTGCAGGCACAGTCGACGATGTGCGCACCGCCATCGCCGGCTACGCGACCGAGAAGGAGAATCCGAACAACCGGCCGGGGGTATCGCGCGTCGATCTTGCCATGCCCGTCGCCTTTCTCGAGCGCGGCATCGTGCTGATCGACACACCGGGCGTCGGATCTACCTATACGCACAACACCGAAACGACGCTCCGGTTCCTGGAGCAGTGTGATGCAGCGCTTTTTGTGTTGTCGTCCGATCCGCCTATCACCGCGTCGGAAATCGAGTTTCTGCGAAGGGTGAAGAACCATGTAGAGCATCTGATCTTCGTTCTCAATAAGGTGGACTATCTGTCGGAGAAGGAGCGGGCGGAGGTGATCGCGTTCGTGCGAAGCGTCATCTACACGGAGTCGCAGGACGTCGAAGAGCTTCCATTCTTTCCGGTTTCCGCTCGTGAGGGGCTTGAAGCGCGTCTCCACGGGAACGCCGATGGCTGGAGCGCAGGCGGCCTCACTGCCGTTTCTCGTCGTGGTGGCTCGACGAATGAATCGACAAGCGCCGCGCGATAAGGATTGACCGAAGAAACGATACACCGGTATGTTGAAGAAGGCGATGGAGTTCGCCTGTAACCGCCTACAGAAGGCTGATGACTCCTACCGCGAAAGAGGGACGTGATGCGGCGACGAACGTTGCTTGCGGTCCTGGCGGCAGGAATCATCGCGACGGCGGTGCTTGCCCCGGTCGTAACTGATTTTCCCGAAACGACACATAGACCGGCCCGCTCATCTGGGCTCGGACCGCTTTCACACATTGCCCGCATCGGCGCGGACTTTCTTCTTATCGCCGCGGTCATTTCGGGCATCGTAACCGCCGTGCGTCTGCTCAACGCTCCGGTGCGGAGGGAGGCGGAACAGGAAACGGAACATGCGAAGGTCCCCGGCGGGAGGAACGCGTTCATCCTCGCGCTGTTCCCGCTGCTCCTTGCGTTGGCTATCTGGGGCGGCGCCTCAATGGTGGGCCAACTGCGACCGCAGGCTCCCCTCGTGTCCCGTGCAGTGTCGGCAAACGATAACTCACCGCGGCAGCGTGAGGTGAGCGGACCGGAAAGCGGGCCCGCACCGTCGCACCGGACCAGATGGCTCATAGCGGCGGCCGTCGTTCTCGGGATCGCGCTGGTTGCCGCGCTCGTTCTCGTGCTGCGCAGACGACGATTCACGACGACCGCGGAGTCGCCCCCGCCGGCAGCGGATACGAGCGAGGCGGAGCAGGAGCCGGTCGTGACCGGCGACGTTTCCGAAATGGAGGTCCTTATCGCCTATCGTGACATGTGTCGCCTTTTTACGGCACTTAACGGTACCGAAACACTTCACCTCACGCCGCGACAGATACTCCGGAGGATTGAAGAATTCGGAATCGCCGCATCCGACGCCGCCTCCCTCACTCGCCTCTTCGAAGAGGCGCGATATGGCCATCGTACCTTGTCTCCTGAGGCCGCTGCGGGCGTACGGCGAATCGGCCAACGCCTCCGAATGGCCTTCGGCGAGGTGATCCGTGAGTAACTTCCTTGTCGCTGCTGGGCTTCGGATTCCGCCTCTGCCGGCCGGGCTCTGGGCAGTCCTCTCCGCCGTGATCCTCGCTGCAGGCGTGTTCGCCGCCGCTATCATTGCCAGGACAGCGCGGGACGGCGGGACCAACGGCGTCGGTCCGGGAAACGGAGGTACGAGGTTGCTGCTGCCGGGATCGTTTCACGATATTGCACACCTTGCCGGGCGTGCGGTGTCGAGCGACTTTGCTGCTGCTCTGTTTCTCCGAAGAGTCGCCGATATCGCTTCGCTTGCTGTGGCGTCGCACGCCGGCATCTCGCTCGCCGCGGCGAGAAGCCTCGTGGCGGCGGGAAAATGGCAGGCCGACCCACAGATACGGGAGCGTCTTCAACTGGGACGGCGGCAGCACCGATTCGAGTCACTAAATGAGGTCGAGACATTTGTCGCGCTCCTTGAGAAGGCGATAGCGGGATACAGAAATGAACAGAAAACTGAGGCCGGAAACGGAAGGAATTGACCAGGAGCCCGACGGCGAGGGTCACGCGCACCTCCTCGGGCGTGTGATTGACGAACTCGAACACTACATCATCGGAAAGCGAGCCTTTCTCCAAAAGCTCCTGTGCTCGCAGATTGCGGGCATCCACGTGCTCATCGAAGATTTCCCCGGTCTTGCCAAGACGCTCGCCGCAAAGAGCCTTGCGCGGGCGCTGGGGCTTTCCATGAAACGAATCCAGTTCACGGCAGATCTGCTTCCTGCGGATATTACCGGCTCGCATCTGCTCGACCGCAACACCGGCCGATTCGAGATGATACGAGGGCCGATCTTTGCCAACATCGTCCTGGCAGACGAGATAAACCGGGCCTCCCCGAAGACGCAGGCGGCCGTGCTCGAAGCGATGGAGGAGCATCAGGTTACCTCGGAAGGCGAGACCTTCGAGCTCCCATGGCCCTTTATGGTCGTTGCAACGCAGAATCCGATCGAATTCGAGGGCACCTTCCCGTTGCCGGAAGCGGAGCTCGACCGGTTCGGCCTGCGGCTTCCCATCGGATATCCCGAGGCCGAAGAGGAGGTGGAAATTCTCACCCGGCGAATCGAGCGTCGACGGGATGGGGCGCTGCCGTCGCAGGTCATTTCGCCCGACGGCCTGGCGCGGATGCAGGAACACGCCGAGCGCATCGCAGTGGATCCCGACCTCGTCGCTTACATCGTGGCGCTAGTAGGTCATACTCGCACCGCGGCAGGGGTTGCAGTAGGAGCAAGCCCCCGGGCCGGGCTCGCGCTGCTGAAACTCGCACGTGCAAAGGCGTTGCTTGACGGGCGCGACTATGTCGTCCCCGACGACATAGGTGACTTCGCACGCGACGTGCTTACCCACCGTATCCTCCTTACTCCCGACTCGTGGTCGACGGGCCGCACGGCGGAGCAGATCGTCGACGGCGCGCTTCGTGTTGTCCCCGTGCCGAAAGTGGCGGGCGTATGAGCCGGGACTGGCGATTGCTGGCCGCTTCTGCTGCTGTTGCGCTCGTGCTGGGCGCCGCGCTTCGGAGCGGAGGAATCCTGGATATGGCGCTGGTGCTGATTCCACCGCTTCTTCTTCCGTTCGTCGGTACCCGCAAAAGAGGGCGCATCGAGCTCGAACGGCAGATTGCACCGTCTCTAACCGAGGCGGGGCGGCCCGTTTCCGTTAGGCTTCGAGGCAGCCTTTGCCTCTCGGAGCGGGAAACGGCTTTGATCCGCGAGCGCCCCCCGGCGGGGCTGTCAACCGACGGGCCAACCGAGACGTTGGTGCATTCAAGCCGCGACGGCGTGTTCGAGCTCATCTACCGAGTGTCCGGCGGCCGCGGCATCTACCTGTTCCCTGACGTCACCGTGCAGAGAAATGATCTGTGGGGTCTCGGTGAGAAGGTGGAAGAGACGAAGGTGTCTGCCGACCCAGGGAGCGGATCCACAGGGCGCGATCTTACCCTCATTCCGGCGCCGCCCGTGTTCCGTGAGATCAATCCACAGCCGGAACGAATTCTCCCCTATTCGGGAACCTTCACATCACCTCTTTCGGGCAGGGGCATCGCATTCTCCGGCACGCGCTACTACAGTCCCGGGGACTCGATGCGGCAGATCAACTGGCGAGCCAGCAGCCGGCGGGGACGGCTGGTTTCAAACCTCTTTTCCGTGGAACGTGCCTTCGAGCTGACAATTGTGCTGGACGCGCGCATCGGTGTCGCCGAGGGGGGCGTAGCAGAAGAGCTATTCGAGCATTCGGTCGCGGCGGCGCACGCGCTCGCCAGACGGAGCCTCGCCGAGGGAAACCGCGTTTCGCTGCTCGTGTACGGCGGCATTATGCGCTGGGTGCATCCCGGATCAGGCCGATACCACCGGTTCCGACTCGACCGCGAGCTTGCCGCAGCGCGGCTTGCCGATCATGTGGCGTTCCGATCGTTCGATAACCTCCCGTTACGCAGTTTTCTGCCGCGTTCTAGCATCGTTGTTGTTACGGCGCTTCTACCCGGGGATGTGGAGGACCTCCTGCGCATCAAATCCGGGCACTACGATCTGCTCCTGATATCGCCGGACGTAGTGAAGCTCTCGATGCGGAGGCTCACACAGAATGTACCCCGGCGCCCGGGTGCAGAGATTGCAGGCAGGCTCTCCCGGGAGGTTCGGTCTACGGCGATGGCGATTCTCCGGTCCGCGGGCGTGCCGGTACTCGACTGGGACACGGACGAATCTCTATTTCAGCAGCGGTTTGTTGGCCCGCGGAGCAGTAGTCGATGATTGCGATAGAGTCGCTGCGGCTCTCGGCAACAGCGGCAGCTGCTCTGCTGTTCTTCTATGTGGGATCCGGCGGAGAATCTGTAGGGGTCCCGGCGTGGACGGCTGCCTTGCTCGGCGTCGTTCTCGTCGGGTCGTGGGCCGCGTTGCCGTTTGTCTCCGGACATTTCCGCCGGAGTCGGTCTCGGGCTGTGCGTGCCGCGAATCGGTTTCTTTTTTGCGCAGTGCTGGCGATCGTCGCCTGGTTCGCGGTCGAGCTCCGCGCTGCTGCGTGGTCGGTGATCTCGGTAACGGTGCTTTCGTTCGTGATCTGGAATACCACAACCTTTGTCCTGTTCCACCGTTCCTTCGACCCGGCCGCAGTTCTCCCCCGACATCTCGTCAACCGTTACCTGGCGGGGCTCGCGGCCATGACCGGCGCGGGAGCGATACTGGCCGGGACTGCAGAAGCCGCGAGGCGGCTTCTGCAGTCGGCTCACATCGGTGTTCCCGCACCCGTTCTTCTGATTTCCGCCGTGGTCGTGGCGATTGCGGTGAGGCGGTTCGCTGCCGTTACACGCGGTGGCGGAATCGTTCACTCTCATGGCATGAAACCTGTTCCGGAGCATTCGGGACAGAAATAGACAAACAATAGGAAAGGAGCACAAGATGAAACGACGAATTTCTCAAGTCAGCGGGATGGAGATCCTCGATTCACGCGGCAATCCAACGGTGAGGGTCTACTGCGAGCTCGACGACGGAACTGTCGCGAGCGCTTCGGTGCCCTCCGGTGCGTCAACCGGTGAAAACGAAGCAGTCGAGCTTCGCGACGGGGATAAAAGGCGCTACGGCGGCAAGGGGGTGCTTAAGGCGGTGTCGAATGTCAACGACACCATCGCGCCGAAGCTATCCGGGATGGACGCTTCGGTGCAGAGCGAGATCGATCGTACGCTGATCGAGATCGACGGCACGGAGAACAAGGGCAAGCTCGGTGCTAATGCCATACTCGGCGTCTCAATGGCGGTCGCCCGGGCCGCGGCTCAAAGTGCCGGACTCCCGCTTTATCGTTACATTGGCGGCGCGGGAGCATCGAGGCTTCCCGTTCCGATGATGAACATTCTCAACGGCGGCAAGCACGCCGACAATAGCGTGGACTTCCAGGAGTTCATGGTGATGCCGATCGGCGCGCCGACCTTCCGCGAGGCGCTGCGCTACGGAGCGGAAACCTTCCACGCGCTCAAGAAAATCCTCTCATCCCGCAAGTACGCAACAAGCGTCGGCGACGAAGGCGGCTTTGCCCCCAATTTGAAGTCGAACGAGGAGGCGTGTGAGGTGATCGTCGAGGCCATAGGTGCAGCGGGGTTCACACCAGGAAAGGATGTTGCAATCGCTCTCGATCCTGCGGCAAGCTCGTTCTATGCCGACGGCGCCTATCGGCTCGACAAATCCGGCCAGGGCAGGAAATCGAACGGGGAGTTGACTGCGCTATACAAGAAGTGGATCGAGACCTACCCCATTGTTTCGCTCGAGGACGGGCTCGACGAGAACGACTGGGAGGGATTCCGGGCGCATACCGCCGAGCTCGGAGGGCTCGTACAAATAGTTGGCGACGACATCTACGTGACAAATACCCGCTTCATCGAGCGGGGGATCAGGGAGGAGTCCACCAACGCGGTACTTATCAAACTGAACCAGATCGGTACTGTCACAGAAACGATCGATGCCATCAATCTGTGCCGGAAGGCAGGGTGGGGATACGTGATCTCACACCGCTCCGGCGAGACCGAAGATACCTTCATGGCTGACTTCGCCGTGGCCATGGGCGGCGGTCAGATCAAAACCGGTTCAGCATGTCGGAGCGAGCGTATCTCAAAGTACAACCGCCTACTCGAGATCGAGTTGGAGCTTGGAGAGGCGGCTCAGTTCAGCAATCCCCTGACCCGGTAGCGGCGGTTCCACTTCCGTTGCCTCCGCGAGCGGGACCGATGTGATCCCGCTCGCCGACGATTACTCCTCTTTCAGAACACGAGCCAGACTGTTTCTGCTGAACTGCGGCGGTCGGCTGAGAAAGCACTCACCGCAGCGCGAACTGTCGAGGCAGAACGGGTACGCCTTCTCCGGATCAGTTTGCTCTGCGACGTGCAGCACTACGCCCTCAAGGGTCATGGGGATGTGGAGCGCCCAGGCGATACGCCGCACAAAGCCGGACATCGCTCGTTCGAGCGCGGGTGTGTACGCCATATGAACCTCCAGACAACACGAACTTTCGAGTGACCGCCCGGCCGACTGCCGCGCGTCGCCCGCCTGCCCCAATGGGACCGTTCCGTCGCTGCTCCGGGCGTCCGGGTTGGCGCGTTGAGCGGCGAAACAGTTACAGGCGACTGCGGAGTGACTCTGGGAGGATTTGGCTCTACAGCGTGAGCATACCCGCCGGATCTTTACGCGACGGCCGGCAAATGATAGGTTTCAATCACAACAAACCGTCGGAGATTGGTGATGTCGATCACGTTTGGCCGGGCTCCACATCAGGCCGAAGGTGCGAACCGTCTGCTTGCCGTTCTTCCTGATGAGGAACGGCACCGTCTAGTTCCCCACCTCGAATTGATCCCGCTGCCGCTCGGGAAGGCGTTGTACGAATCCGGTGACCGGTTGAGGAACGTCTACTTACCCACCACGTCGATCGTATCGCTTCTATATGTTATGGAGAACGGCGCTTCTGCGGAGATAGCGGTGGTGGGTAACGAAGGAATTGTCGGCATTGCGCTGTTCATGGGCGGCGAGACCATGCCGAATCGCGCGGTCGTGCAGAGTGCGGGCCATGCCTACCGGCTCAACGGGCAGGTGCTCAAAGAGGAGTTCAACCGAGCGGGAGCGTTCCAGCACCTTCTGCTGCGATACACGCTCGCGATGTTCGCCCAGATGGCCCAAACCGCTGTATGCAATCGACATCATTCGATTGACCAGCAGCTTTGCCGATGGCTGCTCCTGAGCCTCGACCGTTTGCCCGCAAATAAACTGGTGATGACCCAGGAATTGATCGCCAATATGCTCGGCGTTCGCCGGGAGGGCGTCACGGAATCTGCCGGGAAGCTCCAGAGCGCCGGGCTGATTCAATACAAGCGAGGCCATATCACGGTGCTCGACCGACCGGGCCTGGAGGCGAGGGTCTGCGAATGCTACAAGGTCGTCAGGGACGAGTTCCGTCGCCTGCTTCCTGACGTTATCGCGGAATAGCCGATTAACGGTTTTCCGGCCGCACCGGCGGCATTGTTGGTTCGTTCCCCGCGACCGGCGCGGTCTTTTGACTCGGCGTCGCTACGTTTCCGAGGAATCGGTTCGTTTGAAGTTTGCGATTGCCGACTGAGCAGCGTTGTCCAGGGCTCTCCATGAGCTTTCGACCCCGTTCTCAAGTCCCGCCACGCATCTTCGCCGGAGTCGGGGAGCCCATCGATCCGAAGGTTTTCGGGATCTGGAACGGCTCTTCGGTCAAATATGATTCATCTATCACCCCGCGTCCGTCGATAACGACATCGTCAACAGGGCAGATGCCATGCGGATAGTTGGCGAGCACCGAATATGCTCTGTGCAACGCGTAGCGCGCCAAGGCTTCACCGCCTGCGAGCATCAGCAAGATTGGTGAGCCGGCCAGCTATTCGCCGGGAAGGACGGATGTGACAATCGAAATGCTTCCCGGCAGATCGGAACCGAATCGCAGTCCCCCCGACTGCGCGGAAGAGCGCTCAACGCGATTCTCGTCAGGCAATCACCGAGTCAACCACCCGGCTGAAATGATATCCCTGGATCGCCATAGTGATGGCGAGGCCGAACGCCTTCGGGTAGCGAAACAGTCCGAGTGCGAAAAGCCTCCAATAATAACGCCGGTCCGGTGCCCGAATTCCAAGTGCCCAGATCGACCGGAACAGGGCGCCCACTTCGTTCCACTTAATCGACAAGCGCCGTTTCAGGATGGGACGGTACTCGCTGAGCAACAGCTTCACGCGTGCGTAGTAGGCGGCGGCGGAGTAAATTCTTGTGAGCACGGACTTGTAGCCTTCGACGAGTATCTTCGGATCCATTCTTGGAACGAAGTTGAGTTTGCCGTCCATGTTGTTGCCGCTCATCGAGCAGACGAGGCGATTCTCCTTTTCCATCCGGTCGTACAGCCGCGTTCCGGTCGGGACGGTGAGAAGGCCGACCATGGCGGTCGGGATGCCGCTCTCCTGGATGAACGCCACCTGCCTGTCGAAAATGTCCGGAGGGTCGTTGTCGAATCCGACGATGAACCCGCCGGAGACCGTCATCCCGGTTCGTTGAAACGTCCTGACCGACTGTATGAGATTCCGCTTCAGGTTCTGCCTTTTTCCGCATTCCTCCAGGCTGTCACTGTTCACGGTTTCAATTCCCACGAACAGGTGATCGAAACCGCTGTGCGCCATGAGCGAAAGCAGTTCGTTGTCGTCCGCCGCGTTGATCGATACCTCGGTCGTGAAGGTGAATGGATAGCCGTGCTCCTGCGACCATGAAACAAGAGCTGGAAGAAGCTCGCTTTTCAGCTTTCCCTTATTACCGATGAAATTGTCATCCACGATAAATACGGAGCCCCGCCAACCTCCATCGTAGAGCGTTTGAATCTCGCCGATGAACTGACCGGAGGATTTCGTCCTGGGGCGTCGCCCGTTCAGGGTGGTTATGTTGCAGAACTCGCAATCGAACGGGCAGCCGCGTGAATATTGTACCGTCATTGTCGCGTACTTCTTCCGGTCGAGCAGGCTCCACAGGGGAGTCGGGCTTGAGGTCAAGTCCGGATACTGGTCCGAGGTATAGACTTTCTGCGGCCTGCCCTGAGCAAGATCGGACAGAAAACGAGGGAGCGTGATCTCGGCTTCATTGAGAACGAGGTGATCGACCTCCGGGAAATTGCCGGGTTCGAGGGTGACAAGCGGTCCTCCCGCCACCACCGCAACTCCGGCGCGTTTGGCCCGTAAGAGTACCTTCCGAAAGGACTGCTTCTGTACCGATGTTCCGCCGAGGAACACCATGTCCGCCCACGACAGATCCTCGTCATTCAGGGATGTGACATTCATATCCACGAGTTTCTTTTCCCACGCGGCCGGAAGAAGCGCGGCGACCGTAAGGAGACCAAGCGGCGGCTCGGATGAGCGCTTGGATATGAACTCGAGTGCATAGCGAAAGCTCCAGAACGTGGTCGGCGTCGCCGGATTCACCAGGAGAATTTTCAATTTGCCTGCCCCCTTTCAGTTGTCTGCTACTGCCGTACTCTCGACCGTGGGGCGTCCGAAATGCCCCCCTCGGACTCCATGCGGCTTGCGGACATCGTCGTTTCCGGATCGGAGTCTGACGCCGCGGTCCCCGCGGCACCCGCCTCCTTGTCCGCTGCGACCGATTTCTCCCACTCTGCGAGCTCTGTGGCCTTTGCGGTGAGGTTCTTTCCGGTCTTCTTCAGGCTCGCCCTTTGTCGCCTGCAGATTCGACTGATGATATGCAGCACTGCTGAATAGACAATTCCGAGAATGAAACCGGCAAGCGCGATCACGACAACCGATACGTTAGAAAGCTGCGCACCGAAGAGATTTATCGGGCTCTGGTAATTCACATTGAGAATTATGAGAATCGCAAGAGCGGCGAGGACGACAACGCTCGCGATCAGTCTTGTCATGGCCTGCCTCCTTGTCCGCGTAGTCGCGCGTGCGATGCGAACGGGCGGTTCACGCCTTCGGTTTGGCGGTCCCGTTGCCGCTATGGCCGTTGAACGGCAGGATTCCTGCCATCTCACCGATGACATTCACAAGCTCCGTGTTTGACGGAATCACAATCTTCGCATTAGCGGATAGCGAGGCCTCCACCGCCGTCAGCCTCCGGAGGAGCTGTGCGTTGCCCACGAAATACTTGTCCGCGGCTTCGTTCACCAATTTGATGGCCTGCGCTTCGCCTTCGGCCTCCAGTATCTTCGCCTGCCGCACCCCTTCGGCCTTCTTGATCTCCGCCCGCCGGGCTCCGTCCGCCATGGTTTCGGTTGCTGTTGCGAAGTCGATCGCTGCCACCTTTTCGTTCTCCGCCTGCACCACCTTGTTCATGGTCGCCTGCACCTCTTCCGGCGGCTCGATCTCCTTGAGCTCGGTTCGAACGATGTCGATTCCCCAATGAGCCGTCTCTTCTCGCAGCGTCTGGTGAAGCTCCTTGTTTATCTTTCCGCGTTCACTGTTGGCGGACATCAGCGTCATGGTGCCGATGATATTACGCAGGGTGGTGCGGGCGAGATTGACGATCTGGTACTGGTAATCGTTGACGCTGTACTGGGAGTTCTTCACGTTCTCCTCGTCGCTCTTGACCTTGAAGTAGACCTGCGCGTCGACGCTGGCGTTGAGCTTGTCGCTGGTAATGATCTCCTGCGGCTCCGCGTTTATCATAACCTCGGTGATGTTGATCTTGAACATTCGGTCGACCCCGGGAATGATCCAGTTGAAACCCGGGTCGGCGTAGCGCCGATATTTGCCCATGCGCTCCACCAGGCCCCGCATGGTCGGCCTCACGACCTTGATTCCGCTGAGAAAGACAATCAGAACAATAACGATAACGATACCAATCCAGTAGTTCATGGAAATCTCCTTGGGCGATCAAACGATGGTGCGTTGGGTCTCCTGTATACAATATTACGGCTAGTAGCTACCCCGGTTCTGTGCGGTGGCGTACATAGGGAGTGCTTTTCTTTACGCGAGCTTCGGTGCCAGAAGCGGCGCGGCGGTTGGATCGAACACCCGATATGCAAACAGTTTTATCCGGTCACTCACAAACGCCCATATAAGCGCATAGCCCCAGACAAACCCGGCCCAGCCCCAACCGAGGGGCGGCATGAGGAAGCCGTAGACGGCAATCAGCGTTGCCACGACTTGTGTCCCGAGCACGGCAATCCAGAGAATGGGCGCAGGACGGGTCGACCAGAACGGACCGCGTGTGCGCGCAAGAAAGATCGTCAGGTGTCCGGCGACGGAGAGCATCAGGTACATCATTGGCTGGAGCTGCGCGTGGTCCATGTGAAAGACACGGTCGCCGAGATAGAACAGACCGAACGCGGCCAGCGGGCCGACGACGCCGAGCACCGATGCAATGCCCAATACCAGGCGCATGTTCCACGCCTCGGGCTTGTTCTTGTAATGAACGTTGTCATAGGCGATCGAAAGAATAGCCCCATCGTTGAGCAACGCCAGCATCACGATCATCACCGCCGTGAGCGGGTAGAAGTTGAAAACAAGGATCGCGAGGGTCATGAACAGGAGGACGCGCAGCGTCTCGGCAATGCGGTAGATCGCGTAGCTGTTCATTCGCTGGAATATTTTTCGGCTCTCCTTGATCGCATCGATGATCACCGAGAGGCCGGGGCTCATCAGCACGATCGACGCGGCAGCGCGCGCGGCGTCTGTGGCACCCGAAACCGCTATTCCGCAGTCGGCCTTCTTCAGAGCGGGCGCGTCGTTTACCCCGTCCCCGGTCATGCCGACGATATGGCCGCGCTTTTGCAGCACGTCCACGATGTGGAACTTGTGCTCCGGGAAGACCTGGGCGAAACCGTCGGCGTTCTCGATGGACTCGGCAAGCTGCGCCGTTTCGTGATGCTTCACGTCGCCGAAACCGCTTGCGTCGAGGATGTTTGGACCCATTCCCAGTTTCCCGGCGGTTTCCCGGGCAATCGCTACCTGGTCACCGGTGATCATTTTCACCTGCACTCCCATCTGCCTGGCATCTGCGATTGTCTGTTTAGCCTCTTCGCGGGGCGGATCGAAAAGCGGCAATACCCCCAGGAACTGCCACTGGTCCTGCCCGTCCGCGCGGGCCACACCCAGCGAGCGGAACCCACGGGACGCAAAATCGTTGACCGCCTGGTCGACCGCAGATTTCACCTTCTCAGCGTTGGCCGACAACTCGAGGATTACCTGAGGTGCCCCTTTCGTTACCCGGAAGTCCTTTCCGTCGGCGGCCTTGACGGTCGCTTCAGTTCGCTTGTGTACCGGGTCGAACGGCTGGAAGTGAATCACCTCGAAGCCCTTCAAGGTCTGCTCGCTTTTAAGACCGCCGAGCACAGCAAGGTCGATGGTGTCCTTGTTGTCAGCACGCGAGGCGAGTGCAGCGTTGAGGACGATCTGGTCGGCGGGCACGCCTGCGGCGCTGAAGGGATCGCCGAGGGTCAGCCTGTTCTGCGTCAGCGTGCCGGTCTTGTCCGAACAGAGGATGTCCACGCCGGCGAGCTCCTCAATGGCAGCCAGTCGAGTGACGATCGCCTCTTTCCTCGAAAGCAAGCGGGCACCGACGGCCATCGTTATGGAGAGTACCGTCGGCATCGCAACCGGAATTGCCGCTACGGTGAGCACCAGTGCAAATTGCAGGGTGGTGAGCATCGGGTCCCCGCGAAAGAGCGCGACAGCGATGATCAGCACAACCAGGGCCACGGCGAGGATGATGAGGTAGTTGCCGATCTTCAGCACCGCACGCTGGAAGTGGCTGACCGTGTGCGCTTCCTGTACCAGCTGCGCAGTCTTGCCGAAGTAGGTGTTCTCCCCGGTGGCATACACCAGCGCGCCGATTTCGCCCCGACGGACGATCGAACCCGAAAATACCGCCTCTCCCGGCTTGCGCTCGGCAGGCAGAGATTCTCCGGTGAGCGCGGACTGGTCCACCTCTATCGGATCGCCTTCGAACAGCCGAGCATCTGCCGGCACGATATCACCGAGACGCATGCGGATGACGTCACCCGGCACAAGAGTGCGAGCCGCAGGGTCGGTCCACGCTCCGCCGCGTTTTACCCGGGCCTTGACTGCCAGTTTTGCCTTGAGCGCAGCGATTGCGTTACCCGCCTGGTGTTCCTCCCAGAACCCGACCACGGCATTCGCCAGAAGCAGGACAAGGATGATGGCGAAGTCCGGCCAGTGCCGAGCAACCGCCGAAAGGATCACTGCCGCCTCGATCATCCACGGAATAGGTCCCCAGAAGTAGGTTAAGAACTTGAGGAGCGGATTCACCTTCTTTTCTTCGATCTCGTTCGGGCCGTACTGGGCGAGGCGTTTCTCGGCCTCGGCTTCGGTCAGACCGTCTGCAGATGACTCAAGCTTTGCCTGCAGCTTTTCCATGGGCATCGATTTCAGATCTTCGTTCGCGGCGGATTGACTGCTTGTCGCGTTCATGATGAATCTTCCTCCTGTCAGGCTCACGCGCTTTCCATTGCGTCGGTATATTCGCCGCGGAGTGCGGCACGGTTGCATCGGATGCGGTGATACAATGACTGTTGCGCCCTGTACGCGTTGAGCGGATCTCCCTGCCAAATCTCGAGCGCAGGTGTCTGTACCGCGCGAGCGAAGGAGAAGGTCAACTCCCACGGCAGTTGGGAATTGAATCTAAGGTTCATGGCGTTAAGCCGGGCCGAGGCAAGCTCTTCGGGCTGGCCGCTCGACGAGAACGCAATCCCCGGCACTTCAGCGGGAACAGCGCCTAACAGGCACTGCACGGTTGCCTCGGCGACCTCGTCCACGGATTCCTGTATGGGGCAGTTCGAGCCGGGCAGCACCATGCTCGGCATGAGCAGCATGCTGTCCAATATCACCTGGTAGACCGAAAGCATGCGAAAAAGTGTTCGCAGCACATCCTGGGTTACCTTGAAACAGCGATCGAGCGAATGCGCGCCCTCCATGAGAACGTCCGGCTCGAGCACCGGAACAAGTCCCAACTCCTGGCTTGTCAGAGCGAAACGACTCAATGCCCGAACGTTGGCTTCGATGCACACCCGGCTGGGGATGCTGTGAGCCACGGCAAACACTGCGCGCCACTTGGCAAAACGGGCGCCCATTCGGGAGTATTCCATCAGGCGTCCGCGCAATCCGTCGAGACCGCTTGTCCGTTTTTCACCCGGGCACTCCGGCATGTCTTCTACGCCGGCATCGGCCTTAATGCCCGCCACCATTTTCGCATCGGTGAGGAGCTTGACGAAAGGAGTGCCGTCTACTGCGTGTTGACCGATCGTCTCATCGTTGAGGATGGCGCCGCCGATAAACTCGGACAAACCCGGCGTGGTCACGATCAACTCCCGGTAGGCGTGTCGCATCTCCAATGTCGGTGGGATTTCCGCTGCAGCGAATCGGGTGTTGCAGGTTTCGATACTATCGTCCATCGCGAGAAGACCTTTGCCGCCGCCGACCATGCTCTTTGCGGTTGCTGCGAGCACAGATCCGATCATGTTGAATTGCTCCATCTAAAGTTGCGAGCCTCCGGCATATCCCCACGATGCGTTTCGATGTACGGGTGGTGTTTCCCGATGAGCTGATTCAGGTCCGCACGGATGAAGTGCTGTCCCGGCGTTGTGCCCGAGTGACCAAGAAGTCTCGCCCGTACAGCCGTTACAAGCTGAAGAAGTGGAAGGTCATCCGTTCGTCGGCCGGACCAAAATCGCCGATCCGCTCCGGCGAACCGTACCGAGCTCGGTTTACACACCCAACGCTGTACCGGTTCGGTCATTTGCCTGCGATTTTCTTCTGCTTCGTTTGTGCCGAACCAGTCTTGATCGTGACCTTCACCGCGTCTTCCATTGGGTCTTTGAACGGCACCTCGATCCGGAGCAGGCCATGCTCGTAAAACGCCTGCGCTTTGTCCGGTTTCACCGGCCAGCCCAACGCAAGTGCGGAAACATACTCGATGTCCCTCGCAGGCGCCGTCAGGTGGACGCTGTCCTGCAGGATCTTTACATCGACCGTGTCGACCGGCGCTCCCGGGATGGCAAATTCCACCACGAGCCTGCGTTTCTCCGGGTCGGCGTACGCCACCGTGTCGGGAGCTACTTTCATTCGATATTCCGGCATTTTGAGCCTCTTACTATGTCTCTTGTAAAGGTTACTATCAGGAACGGAGGTAGTCTGTGCGGAAGCGCACACAAGAAGAACTGTATCGGTGGAGTATGGGTCTAGGATATCCTTTCATATCGACAGGTCTTATCCGGGATTGATTGGTCGGGTTGCTTCGAGAAACTGAGTGCGTCGGCAGGCGAAGGAGAACTCGATGAAAACAAAGGTGGGTGTGTGGATTGACCACAGGAAAGCTATTATCGTAGCTGTTACCGACAAGGGAGAAGAGGTGGGGCTTATCGTATCTGCCATTGAAAGCCAGCCCGGTCGCTCTCCGAGCTCGCGCTCGGTCGGCCCCTATGAATCGCAGAAGGTTCCGGCGGATGACAGCCGGCAGAGAGCATCGACGGTCATCTGAACATGTACTACGACGCGGTCATCGCAAGCATTCGTGAGGCGGAATCCATCCTGATATTTGGCCCAGGGGAAGCCAAGGGAGAATTGAAGAAACGTCTTGACGGGATCAAGATTGGCGATCGCGTTGTCGGTGTCGAAACAGTCGACAAGATGACGGACCGCCAGATCGAGGTGAAAGTTCACGAGTACTTTGCAGGACGACGTTCGGTCAGATAACTCCGAAGACTGCGCGCAGTAGGTAGAAAGCGATCAGAACGACCGCGATCAGCAGCACAACGTGAAGGAGTCCGCCCGCGGTAGTTCTCGTGCCGATTCCCACCGTCCAGAGGACCAAAAGCGCGATACCGATAATCAGCAAAAACGTCACTTTGTTCTTCTCCCCAAATCCGTCAGATATTGTCATTGGCTTCAGGCAGGCCAATATAGCGACAACTTGCTTCAACCGTAGGCGTGCCCTGCGCGTTCGCGATTCGGTCGCCGATGGCACTGCGTATCCTAAACAATAATCAGGTACTTCGATGCTTTCTGTGCGGTGGCGTACACAAAGAGACGATTGGTAGTATCAAGAAGCCTGTTGATACCAGGGATCAAGATCAGCGAGCGCATACGCAGGAACTCGGATCGAGGTTCCCCGCTGCCCGACCTTCCACCTCACCGGAGGAGTTATCACCTTCGCTGTCCACACCCGACGAACCGACTCAGGAATCTCCCTGGTCATGACCCGTATCCTTCGGGTGAAAAACT
>CAZNYW010000065.1:0-24435 GCA_964577375.1 uncultured Spirochaetales bacterium
GGTGCGCTTGCACGGCACTGGAGACTGATTTTTTTCACGACGGCAATCGCGGCCGCACTTACACTGGTCGTTCTCATATTGGCAAAAGTCTTGCCCCAGGATTCCCCTATCAATCCGATGCCAAACGTATACGAACCAAAGGCTCTGATACTGATTCAAAGCAGTTCGAGCAGCGGCGGCCTCAGCTCTCTTCTGGGAAGTTCAGGCGGGAGCACCCTTTCGAGTTTGCTCGGCGGCGCCGCAGTCAATCCGACCGCGACGAGTGCGGCACTGGCGCAGGCGCTTCTGAAGGAAAACACGATAGTCGATCAGGTCATCAAAGAGTTTCACATAATGGACAAGTTCAAAGACAGCAAGTTTGCGCTCACCGGCGCGAGAAATGCGGTCACTCAGCCGCTGTCCACGTCTTTCGATCTGACGACGGGGCTTCTCACCGTTAGTTTCAAAGACGTTGACGCGCAGTACGCAACGGCAGTTGTGAACAGCATGATCGATCTGCTCGAAAAGCGGTTCAAGAATCTCACGCTCGATCGAGTGCTCCGTAAGAAAGCGTTTCTCGAGGATCAGCTCACCCAAGTGCAGAAAGACCTCAGCAAGGCGGAGGACAGCCTGGTTGCGTTCCAGAACAGGTACAAGATCGTTGACATCGGAACCCAGACCGCCGAAGCGGCAAAACGGCTTGCCGACTACCGCAGTCAGCTCTATCAGCTGGAGCTGCAACGACAGAGCATCCTCATGTACAGCAAGCCTGATTCCCCGGCGGTTGTTCGCATCCAGAACCAGATCAATCAGCTCCGCGAGTTCATGAACGAGATGGAGAGTGGCTTCAAAGTCTATTCAGCTGAGACAATTCCGCTCGACAAAGTGGCTGAGATTGGCGTGCAGTATCAGAACCTCCAGACGGAGGTGCAGATTCAGGGCAAGCTCTATCAGACGCTCCGGCAGGAGTACGAGGCGGCGAAGATCGAAGAACAGGACAATTCGGGCACGTTCCAGATCGTCGAGCGGGCCGAAGTTCCCGAACTGGGCGCGCCTCCTTCGAAGAAGACGGTTGGAATAGTCGTAACGCTCGTCGCCATCGTACTGTCGATGCTGACGGCCTTCGTGATGGAATACGTTGACAAGGCGAGGAATGATCCTGCAGAAGCACAGAAACTGCAGTCCATAAAGCAGGCATTCAGGCGCAGGAAGAACCGCTGACCAGGCACCCGCCGCGAGTCGAATGCTGTAGACGATGAACTTTTACGTTATCCAGGTCGAGACCGGCTCGGAACCGGAATATCTTTCGATGGCACGTGAGGCGAGTTCCGACGAGGATATCCGGATCTACTGGCCGCGGAGAAAACTGACCATTCGAAGGCGCGGGAGAAGTGTGGAGTCGCTCGCGCCGCTGTTCCCCGGATACCTCTTCATCGAAGCCGAGGAGATATCGATCGATGTCTACTGGAAGCTCAGGCGGACGCCGGGCTTCTTCCGGTTCCTCGAGAGCAATACCAACATCCTACCGCTCGAGCGCCCGGACCAGGAAATCCTGGTCCATTTTCTCTCCTTTGGCGAGGTCGTGGCCAAATCGAAGGTCTTTTTCGATGAAAACAGCCGGATCCGTGTAGTGAGCGGACCGATGGAAGGACTTGAAGGACTGATCGTTAAGGTCGATAAGAGAAAAGGGAGGGCGAAGGTACGCCTGGACCTGTACCGGGAATCGTTTCTCATCGACCTGGGCTTCGACATCATGACTCCGGGATCGCCGCCGCCGGACGCGCGGAAATAGCAGAGCGCAGGCGTTCCGGCAAGGCCGGTCGGCATGCAGGTTTCAAGCGTCGTTCCGAGCTCAAATGAAGACTAAACGCAAGAACAGGATTTTTGTTATCGGCGCAGGCTTCGCCGGGACTTCGATCGCGCGCGAAATTCGCCGGAAGGGGATTCTCGGTGAGATCGCGGCTTTTCTGGACGACGATCCGGCGAAGATCGGAAAGTCGCTCGACGGCATTCCAGTGCTCGGGCCCATCGCCGACGTGGTCAACCTGCTGGAGAAGAGTCCCACTGACGAGGCGCTGATTGCCATCCCAAGCGCCAGCCGGGAGAAGCTCAAGCAGCTTTACGCCATTCTCGAGCTTGCAGCCTTCTCGCGAATCCGGATCCTTCCCGCGATCTCGCAGATCATCGAAGGCGATCCGCACCTCATCCAGACGCGCGAAATCGATCCTCAGGACCTACTCGGCCGCACGCCCATCCGGCTGAATCTCAGGCAGAGCCTCTCCTATCTTCGAGGCAAACGCGTGCTCATAACCGGGGCCGGCGGAAGCATCGGCAGCGAGCTCGCGCGGCAGCTGCTGTCCGGAGGCGCCGAGCGGCTCTATCTGCTCGGCCACGGCGAGAACAGCATCTACGAGATCGATCGCGAGCTGCGGCTTCTCCAGGAAGAGGGCGTCGGTGAGAAGGCTACTATCGTGCCGATAATCGGCGAGCTGCAGGACCGCGACTACGTGATGTTCCTGCTGAAGCGGCTGCGCGCCGATGTGGTTTTCCACACGGCCGCGCACAAACATGTCCCGATGACCGAGTCGAATCCGGTTGGAGCGGTGCAGAACAATGTATTCGGCACCCGCAATATCGTGGACGCGGCCGCGGAGGCGGGCGTCAGACGGTTCGTGCTGATCTCCACGGACAAGGTGGTGGACCCGGTCAGCATTTACGGCGCGTCCAAACGCCTCGCCGAAGAGATCGTGCTGAGCAAGAGCGCCAAGGGCCAGGACTTCATGGTGGTCCGCTTCGGCAACGTTCTCGCATCGCGGGGGAGCATCATCCCGCTCTTCAAGCGGCAGATCATGAAGGGCGGCCCGGTGACGATCACGCATCCGAAGATGGGGCGGTTCTTCATGACGATCCCGGAGGCAGCGTCGCTGGTGCTGCAGGCGGGCGGTGTCGGTGAAGGGGGCACGCTCTATCTGCTCGACATGGGTGAACCGATCCTGATTCAGGATCTCGCCGAGCAGATGATTCGGTTCTACGGGTTCCTTCCCGGCGAGGAAATTCCGATAACCTACATCGGCACCCGTCCCGGGGAGAAGCTCTGCGAAACGCTTGTCGGCGGCGACGAGACCGCGGTCGATACCGACTACCAGCGAATCAGACGCGTTCATCGCAACGGCAGCGCGAAGGTGCTGCGCGCCCGTCTTTCGGAAGCGCTCGGCGCGCTCGAACCGATCTGCTTCTTCGACGATGCTCATCCCGGCTGGTACCGCAACCGGCACCAGCTGCGGGAGGTGCTTCGATCCTACATTCCGACCGTTGCGGTACCCGCGGATGAGCCGGAATACTGAATTCATCCCCTTCGCGCGGCCTTCGATAGGGGCGGCCGAAGAGGAGGCGGTGCTTCGCGTCCTCCGAAGCGGATGGCTCACGACCGGCAGTGAGACCCGGCGCTTCGAAGGGGAGTTCCGCGAGGCGGTCGGCGCAAGACACGCGCTCGCCTGCAGCTCCGCCACCGCCGGGCTTCATCTCGCGATCGAGGCGGCCGGCATCGGCCCTGGGGACCGGGTAGCGATGAGCCCCTACACCTTCGCGGCAACGGCGGAGGTGGTCCGCTACGTGCAGGCAGACCCTCTTTTCGTCGACATCGAGCGTGATTCCTACAACATCTCACCCGCCCTGCTCGCCCAAGCGCTCGATTCAGACGAACGGATCAGGGCCGTAATGCCGGTGCACATCGCGGGCGATCCCTGTGCGATGGCCGAGATAATGGCGATGACCGCCGAGCGTGGTATCGCCGTGATCGAGGACGCCGCTCATGGATACCCTGCGAAGAGTGGAGACCGGGTTCTGGGCACCATCGGCGCTGCAGGCGTCTACTCCTTCTACGCGACAAAGACCATTACCACCGGCGAAGGCGGCATGATCGTTACCGACGACGACGGCCTCGCAAAGCGCATGTCGACAATGCGCCTCCACGGCATCGACCGGGAAATATGGGACCGTTACTCATCGAAGGCCGCGTCCTGGCGATACGCTGTCGTCGATGCCGGGTACAAGTACAATCTGACCGACCTTGCCGCCGCGCTTGGCCGTGTCCAGCTCTCCCGCACCGCCGAGTTCCAGAAACGGCGTGCCGAGATCGCCCGCCGGTACGACGCGGCGTTCCGGACACGCGAATATCTTCTTCTTCCACCGCGGCACTCCGAGCACTCCTGGCACCTCTATATCATCCGGGTCGAGCCGGACCTTCTGAATATCTCGCGGGACGAGTACATCCGCAGGCTGGGCAACCTCGGCATCGGGACATCGGTGCATTTCATCCCGCTCCACACCATGCCCTACTATCGAGACCGCTACGGGTTCAGACCGGAGCACTTTCCGGAATCGATGCGAAAATTCGAAAGCTCCATCAGTCTCCCGATCTATCCGGGATTGACTGATGAAGAGGTTGAACGGATAATACAGACGGTCCTGACCACGGGTGATTCAGGTTACAAAGGCCATTCCTGATGTCGAGCTTCCGTTCCATTCGCCGCCTCCTACGTAAGAAGAGCCTCTTCATAACCGACATGTGGGACGACCGGATGTACTACGGCCTCACCGTTCGCTCGGAAAGAGCCTACGCCCGCATCATCCGCATCCTGGTCCCGGAGCTTCCCGACGAGGTGATCGTAATAACTGCCGACGACATCCCCGGCGAGAACGTTCTCGACGTGCGAGGGGAACAGATGCCTGTCCTTGCGTCGGGCGTCGTCCGGTACATCGGTGAACCGATCGCGATCCTCGCCGGTCCGGACATACGCGTGCTCACGGAACTGAGTGAAGCGGTCCGGATTACCTACGAAGAGATGGATCCCTTCTTTTCCTTCGAGATCCCCTCGGCTGAGCAGATCACCGCGCAAAAGGTCAAACAGCAGGGCGATCCGGACGGCGCACTGGCCGACGCCTTCCAGGTTGTGGAAGGCGAGTATCGTACCGGAGCGCAGGAGCACATGTACAGCGAACCCCAGGGCGCCTACGCATTCTGGGAACCGTCGACCGGAGACTCGCAGTCGGAGCTTCTTACGGTCTACTCGCCTTCACAGTGGCCCTACCACGTCCGAACGAGCGTGGCCCGCGTTCTGGGCGTCGCGCCGCAGGCGGTCCGCGTCAACGCGAGCGAGAACGGAGTCACCCTCGACGGAAAAGTGTGGTATCCGTCGCTCGTCGCCGCGCACGCCGCGCTGATAGCGCGAGCAGCCAAGCGGCCGGCCAAGATCATCTACACCCGAGAGGAGGATTTTCTCTATACCTCGAAACGTGTCCCTGCTCACTTCAAGCACCTTTCCGGCCTCGACCGCGAGGGACACCTGATCGCAATGAAGGTCTGGATAACCTTCAATGCGGGCGCCTATCCGTTGTTCACACAGGAAATCCTGGACAGGATGATCATCAGCTCCACCGGCGCCTACTCCTGCAGCAATGTGCGCGTCGAGGGGCGCTGCGTCACCACCAACCTTCCGCCGATGAACATATTCGCGGGGTTCGGGGCGGCTCAGTCCTTCTTCGCGGTGGAAACGCACACGTTCCGGATTACCGAGGTCGCGCAGCTCGATCCGTGCACCTGGAAACGGGGCAATCTGCTGAAGCGGGGGCAGGTCACCTTTACCGGCGTGCCGATGAAACAGGATGCGGACGCTGCATCGATCCTCGACCTGCTCGAGCGCGAATCGGATTTCCAGCGCAAGTACGCAGCCTATGAGCTTCAGAAGAAACGCAGAACAACCTTCGCCGACCAGGAACGCTTCACGCGGGGAATCGGGCTTTCGTTCGCCTATCAGGGCACCGGATTCCACGGACGCGGAGAGGACGAGGAGCAGTGCACCGTAATCGTTGCCCTGGACACGGAGGGCAAGGCCGAGATCCGGACCTCCGCGATACCGGGAAGCGGAGCCCTCGAGCAGATATGGAAACAGAACGTCGTGGACATACTCGGCATCGACGAGGCCGACGTGACCATTGCGGACGTCAGTACCTCGACCACTCCGGATGCCGGGCCGTCCACCCTCTCCCGCAACATAACGGTGGTTAATAAGCTGATCGAAAGCTGCTGCACGGCAATCAAGCGCAGGCGGTTCCGGCATCCACTGCCGATCGAGGTCAAGAAGACCTTCCGGCTGCCCCGCGTCCGGGAGTGGGACCCGGAACGCCTGATCGGCGACCCCTTCACCTCGACCTCCTGGGGCGGCGCAGTGGTGGAGGTCGACGTGGATCCGATAACCTTCGAGACCCACGTCCGCGGCATCTGGATCGCCATCGACGGCGGTCAGATTCTTCGCCCGGAACAGGCGCGAAAGAGCGTGGAAACCGGAATCTTCCACGCACTGGGCTGGGCCAGCACGGAAAGAATCGAATACAATCAGGGCCGCCTCGAGTGGTACGACTTTCAGGCCTACCAGACCGCGGACTACCGTGAGTATCCCCTGATCTGGATCCGGTTTCCCGAGTCGACGGAAAGGGGCCCGGCGAAGGGAATCGGCGAGCTTCCGCTCAGCCTGATCCCGGCAGCCTACGCCGAAGCGGTCAGTCAGGCTACCGGCAAGTACATGGACAAAATTCCAACCACACCTGAAACCGTGAATGCATACCTGGAGGAGCCGTGAACACCTCCTTCATTCTCAACGGTGAGCTCGTCTCCATCGACACAAGCCCGGAGGCGCTTCTCGTGGACATCCTCCGGCGCGAGTTCGGCCTGCTCGGAGCGCGTCCCGGATGCACCCAGGGATACTGCGGAACCTGCTCGATTCTCCTCGACGGGCGCCTTACGCCCTCCTGCATGATTCCGGCGTTTCGCGTGACCGGACGCGAGGTGCTGACGATCGAGGGTTTCATGCAGACACAGGATTTTCTCGACATCGAACGCGGTTTCGAACAGGCCGGCATGAGCCCCTGCCGCTACTGCGTCTCCGGCAAGGTACTCACTGCACAGGCGCTGCTGCTGGAGAACCAGGAGCCGCAGACCGAGGATATCCGGCAGGCGGTCACGGCGATCTGGTGCCGGTGCACTTCCTACTCTGCCTTCGTCGAGGGAATCCGCCATGCGGCCGACATGCGCCGGCGGAGGGTAAATGCCCGCACCTGACAGTTCGCTCCAGGTCCATTTCCCGGACACGCTGAACGACCTCATGCACCTCCGTCGCGAAATGCCCGATGCGCTCATCTATGCAGGGGGAACCTACATTCTCAAGAGCCTTCACGGCCCGCTGCTCACGCTCCCGGAGAAGATCATCTCGCTCCAGGAGGTGGAGGAGCTCGACCGCATCAGCCGTACCGAAAAGCACCTGGAGGTAGGCGCAATGGTCACCGTGAAGAAGCTGCTCATGATCGGTCGGCACGTGGTGCCCTCCGCGCTCTTCGACGCGCTTCTCCAGGTGGCTCCTGCCGGAATCAAGAACCTGGCAACGCTCGGCGGGAACATCTGCGTCGCCGAGCGCAATATGACCACCGCGCCGGTGCTCCAGCTGATGGACGCTGCACTGGAATTGCGGCATCACGGAAGCAGCCGCTGGGTTCAGGCGAGCCGCTTCCGACTTCCCGATGGTCGACTCGATCTTCGCGACGGCGACGTGCTGACCCGCGTTCGCGTTCCGCTCGACAACTGGAACGTGCAGTTCTTCCGCCGATTCGGCACCGAATACTCGCCGGAGACGAACCCTCTCTCCTTCTGCGGGCTCGCCCGGATCGACAAGAGCATCGTGGAGGACGTACGGATAGCCTTCTGCTCGGCGGAACCGGGGCTCATCCGGGACCGCGAGATCGAGGCCGACATTGCGGGGCGGAAGCTTCCTATCTCGGAACGGGACACCGCCACGCTGCTTGCGCGCTACGAGGATTCCATCGGGAATGCGGCAGTGCAGCTCGACGATTTCCAGCGCAAGAGGGCAATCCGGCTTGCCGGCTGGTTCCTCAACCGGCTCGCCGACGAGTGAGCGCGAGCAGGCCGCAAATCGGCCAGTCTTGTCCGGAAGCGTCGTTCACGATATAGTGAACCAACCTTCCGTTACGGGATAGTCGGGTGCCGGGATTCGTCCACCTTCATAATCATTCAGACTACAGCCTCCTGCGCGGCGCCGCACGGATATCGGCGCTGGTTGGCCGTGCCCGGGAGCTGGGCATGACTCATCTCGCCCTCACCGACCTGGGCAACATGTTCGGCGCCCTGCGCTTCTACCAGGAGTGCCGGAAGCACGAGATTGTACCTATCGTCGGGATGGAGGCCTACGTAGCGCAGGAATCGCGGCTGACAAAGAGCGGCACCGAATCGGGCAACCGGTACAACCGGCTCGTGCTTCTCGCTCGCAATCAGACCGGATACCGAAACCTAATCGAGCTGTCCTCCATAGGCTATCTCGAGGGCTTCTACTACAAGCCGCGGATCGACGATGAGGTCCTCGCCGCGCGCTCGACGGGGTTGATTGCGCTTTCGGGAACTCTGGCGGGCGAGATACCGGGGCTGATCGTCAGAAACCGGGTCGAAGACGCGAAGAAGCGCGCGCTCTTCTATCGGGACCTCTTCGGCGATGGGAACTTCTATCTCGAGCTGAGCGACCACGGCGTTCCCGAGGAGCGGATCGTCAATCGAACCCTCGTCGACATTTCGAAGGAGACCGGAATTCCGCTGGTGGCCGCCAACGACAGCTACTACGTTCAGCGTGAAGACTCGAACGCCCAGGATATTCTTGTCTGCATCGGCACCAACAAGAAAAAGAACGAAGCCAACCGCGCAAAGTTCATAACCGACCAGTACTACGTAAAAAGTGCCGAGGAGATGGCTCAGCTCTTTCCCGAACATCCGGAAGCGCTCGAAAACAGCATGCGCATTGCCGAACGGTGCAATCTGGAAATAGACCTGCCCGGGCCGACGCTGCCGGACTACGAAATTCCTGCGGACTTCGACTCCCCGGGGGACTATCTCCGTGAGCTGACCCGTCGCGGACTGGAAATGCGATACGGCTCGGTGACCGCGGAGCTCTCCGAGCGTGCCGACTACGAGCTCGACGTCATCATTTCCATGGGTTTCACCGGCTATTTTCTCATCGTGTGGGACTTCATCCGCTTCGCGAAGGAAAACGGCATCCCGGTGGGACCCGGACGCGGCTCAGGCGCGGGCTCCATCGTGGCCTACTCGCTGCAGATCACCGACATCGATCCGCTGAAATATGGCCTTCTCTTCGAAAGGTTCCTCAATCCGGAACGCGTATCGATGCCCGATTTCGACATCGACTTCTGCTTCGAAAGGCGGCAGGAGGTCATCGACTACGTAAACCGGAAATACGGCCACGACAAGGTGGGCCAGATTATCACCTTCGGGACGTTGAAGGCGAAAGCGGTCATCCGGGATGTCGCTCGCGTGCTCGATATTCCGCTCGGAGAAACCGACCAGATCGCAAAGCTCGTGCCCGGAGCCGCGAAGAACCTTACCCAGGCGATGGAGCTCGAACCGAAGCTGAAGGAGCTGAGGGAACGGGGCGGGATCTACGCGGAGCTCATCGACACCAGCCTCAAGCTGGAAGGACTTTCACGCCACGCATCCACCCACGCGGCAGGCATCGTCATCGGAAAGGAGCAGCTCACCAACTACGTTCCGCTCTACCGCGACCCCAAGACCGGCTCCATATCGACCCAGTACACAATGGACCAGCTCGAGGAGTGCGGGCTGGTGAAGATGGACTTCCTCGGTCTGAAGACCCTGACGCTCATCAAGAATACCGAGCGTCTCATTCAAAAGATCGAACCGGAGTTCGACATCGAGAAGGTCTCGGAGACCGACCCCGCAACGTTCAAGATGCTCGGCGACGGCCGGAGCGCCTGCGTCTTTCAGTTTGAGAGCTCCGGCATGCAGAATGTCCTCAAACGCACCCGGCCGACCCGCATCGAAGAGCTCATCGCCTTGAATGCGCTCTACCGGCCGGGCCCGATGGAGAACATCGACCAATTCGTCGATTCCAAATGGGGCCGCAGCCCGATCACCTATCCCCACCAGACACTCGAAAAAGTGCTGAAGGAAACCTACGGCGTCATCGTCTACCAGGAACAGGTCATGGAGATCGTCCAGATCATCGCCGGGTTCTCCCTGGGACAGGCCGATATCGTCCGCCGGGCGATGGGAAAAAAGAAACGCGAGGCGATGGAAAAGGTCAAGGTGGACTACCTGGCCGGCGCGAAGATGATCGGAATCGACGCGAAGAAGGCCGAAGAGATCTTCGTCCTGCTCGAACGTTTTGCCGGCTACGGATTCAATAAGTCCCACGCGGCGGCCTATTCGGTGCTCGCCTTCAAGACTGCCTATCTGAAGGCCAACTACCCGGCCGAGTTCATGGCCGCCAACCTCACAAACGAGATCAATTCCCCCGACAAGTTCGCGCAGTACATGGCCGAGACGCGAAGCATGGGAATTGAGATTCTCCCTCCCGACGTGAATCTGAGTGAGAAACACTTCACGGTCGCCGGTCAGAAAGTTGTCTACGGGCTCATGGGAATCAAGAACGTCGGATCTGCGGCCGTGGACGAGGTGCTTCGCGAGCGCAGCGAGAACGGAGACTTCGAGAGCTTCCCCGAGTTTCTCGAGCGGGTGGATCTGAAGACGGTCAATCGAAAAGTGGTGGAAATGTTCATTCAGTCCGGCGTCTTCGACAGGCTGTCCCCGAACCGGGCCACCCTCATGCACAACCTCGACCGGCTCATCGACATCGCGGTCCAGAAGCGCAACAGCCGCAAATTCGGCCAGACATCGCTTTTCGATAGCTGCGAAGACGAGGAGTTCCCCGCCGTGGAGCTGGTGGAGACGGATGAGTGGCCCGAGATCGAACGACTGCGCTATGAAAAGGAGAATCTCGGCTTCTACTTTTCCGGTCATCCGCTGGACGACTACCGTGAAATCTGGAAGAACGGCACCGATCTCAATCTGGCTCGAGCCGGGCGGGCGAATCCCGAGCGGATCTACAGCGTCATTGGCCTCATTAAAGGGCTTCGGTCGATCATCACCCGCAAGGGCACGCCGATGGGCTTCGCGCAGCTCGAGGACTACAACGGGTCGATCGAGCTGGTGTTCTTCAGCGATGTGTACGAAGCGTGTCGGGATCAGTTGATTGAAGAGAGCATCATCGGTATCCTCGGAAAGGTCGATACCAAACGCGGCCAGCCGCAAATTGTCGTTTCGGAAGTGAGGAAACCGGAAGAGATGGAACAACGGGAAGCGGGAGAGGTGCACGTGCGCCTCGACGAAACTTGTGTGGGGGAAGAGGACCTCTATCACCTTCGCGCCGGCCTCATAGAGCACGCCGGAGCCTGTCCGCTCTTTCTCCATCTGCCGGCAAACGGGTCAGGCTCGGAAACCGTCATTCGCGCATCGAGCCACCTTACCGTCTCCTCTCACAATGAGACACTCGATGCGATTCGTGCGCTTACAGGCGTCGCAGAGGTCTGGAAGCAGTAGCGGCCACCAAGGAGAAATAGAATGTACGTCGTCTTTCGCATTATCAGTATGCTGATTTCGCTCTACATGATCGTGATAATCGTGCGCATCGTCCTGACCTGGTTCAGCGGCATGAGCTATCACGGCCGCGTGTTCGACTTTCTCTACCGGATCACCGATCCCTACCTCGATTTCTTCCGCCGGTTCCGATGGCTGCGCTTCGGAAACGTCGATTTCTCGCCCGTTGCTGCAATTATCGTACTATCGATCGTCAGCAATGTTTTCAGTTCGATCGCGCTGATCGGAGCCATCACGCTCGGAATCGTACTGGCGATCATCGTGTCGGCCCTCGCCTCGGCCATCGGCTTTTTCCTGATCCTTTTTCTGGTGCTCGCGGTGATCCGCCTGGTCGGCTTTCTCATCAACGCGAACACCGCCGGCCGCTTCTGGTTGACCCTCGACCACATCATCGAACCGGCAGTCTATCGATTCACCTCCTTTCTGCTTCGCGGAAGAACGGTAACCTATCAGAACGGGCTTCTCATTTTCGGAGGCCTCACACTGGCAGTTGTGGTGCTTGGTGATATCCTGATCGGCAGGCTCGAGCAGCTGCTCATACGCCTGCCCTTCTGATTACCCGACGGCCACCAGACGGTGTACCTGAGCGAGCTGTCGATGCCGGTCGCTCACCTCAAAGGAGTGGGGCCGGCCGTGCAGGCGGATCTGAAGAATCTGTCGGTCGTGACGATCAGGGACCTGCTTCTCCACCTGCCTCGCAGCTACGAAGACCGTACCCACCCGACGCCGTTCCGCGCCGCTCTCTCTTCCTCGGGGAACGTAAATACGGTCGCCTTCGTGGAGGGCCACGAGTTTATCGGATTCGGGCGTGGGAAGAATCGCACACTCAAGGTGCGAGTCCGTGACGAGAGCGGCACCGCCTATCTGGTTTGCTTCGGCCGCAATTTCCTTGCGAACAAACTTGCTCCCGGTACAAGGATCTACCTCGCGGGCAGCTTTGCCTACCGTTACGGCCAGCTGCAATCGTCGAGCTTCGATTTCGAACCGTGGACACCGGATCCGGGACGTTTTTCCGGTATCATCCCGATCTATCCGCTGAGCGGAAGGCTGACGCAGCCGCTCGTCCGAAAGCTCGTCGGACAGGCGCTCAGCCGTTACGGTGAGAAGCTCGGCGACGAGCTGCCGGAGACGGTGCGAGTCCGGCATGCGCTGCCGGAGACGGCCGCCTGTCTCAAGGCCGCCCATTTCCCGGACGCACTTCCGCAGGCCGAAGCCGCCGCAGGTGCGCTCGCCTTCTACGAGCTTTTTCTCCTGCAGCTGGTGGCCGGGCGGCGCGCAATCGAGCGCAGGAAGCGCGGCAGACGGCTCATCGACACCTCCGCGGCGTCGGACGAGGGGGAGAAACGGCGTGGACTCAGTGAGAGAGTGCTCGCCCGCCTGCCCTTCGAGCTCACCGCAGATCAGCTGCGAATCGTCAAGGCGCACACCAAAGCACTCGCGGACGGTGAACGCGTCTCAATGCTGCTGCAGGGAGAGGTGGGCTCGGGGAAAACGCTCGTCGGCTTTCTGATGAGCCTGCCCTACATAGAGGCGGGCTTTCAGGCGGTCTTCATGGCGCCGACCGAGCTCCTCGCACGCCAGCACGCCGAGAGCGCCGGGCGTCTGCTCGAGCCTGCAGGAATACGGCTGGCGTTCCTCTCCGGCAGTCTCACCGGACCGGCGAGGGAGCAGCTTCTTTCCGCCCTCGCAGGCGGCCGGATCGACCTCCTCATCGGCACCCACGCCGTCTTCAGCGGTCCCGTCGTCTACCGAAGCCTTCGCTTCGTAATCGTCGACGAGCAGCACCGTTTCGGGGTCGCGGAACGGGAAGCGGTTGCCGCGAAGGGAGACGATCCGGACATCCTCATGATGACGGCGACCCCTATCCCGCGGACTCTCGCCCTCACTACTTTCGGGGAACTTCAGGTAGAGGAGATTCACACAATGCCTGCCGGGCGGAAATCGGTCGAGACGCACCTCGCCCGTCAGGGCAACGAACAGAAGGTCCACGACTGGGTGCGAAGGGAGATCGGAAACGGCCATCAGGCTTACTTCGTCTATCCGCTCATCGAGCAGTCGGAAAAGCTCGACCTGCGCGATGCGGAATCGATGTACGCGAACCTCGCTCACGTTTTCCGCGGAGCGCGGCTCGGGATAATTCACTCGCGAGTGGCCGAGGAGGAGAAGCTCCGGACAATGGAAGCGTTCCAGACCGGCGCCCTCGATATCCTGGTGGCGACAAGCGTGGTGGAGGTCGGAGTCGATGTCCCGAACGCCACCTGCATGGTGGTCGAACATGCGGAACGCTTCGGCCTCGCCGCCCTTCACCAGCTTCGAGGCAGGGTCGGCCGCGGCGAGGCGCAGTCCTACGCCTTTCTCATCTATGCGGAGGAGCTGACCGACGAGGGAAAGCAGCGCCTGCGAATCATGCTCAACGAACGCGACGGCTTCCGGATCGCCGAAGAGGACCTGAAGCTGCGCGGGCCGGGCGACGTCGCCGGGACACAGCAATCCGGCTATATGAGACTGCGGGTTGCCGATCTCGCGCGGGACATGTCGCTCATGCTCGCCGCGCGCGAAGAAGCGTTCGGACTGCTCGAGAGGGACCCGGGACTGGTGCTTCCGGAAAATGCGGGCCTGCGCGCGATAGAACCGCTGCTGACCAGAAGCGGGGACTACGCCCTATGAGGATCACAGGCGGCAAGTACCGCGGACGGACCATCGTCTGTCCCCCCGGTGTCATCCGGCCGGCAATGGACCGGATGCGCGAGTCTCTGTTTTCGATTCTCGGCGACCTCACCGATCGCTCATTCCTCGATCTTTTCAGCGGTTCCGGCACGATGGCTCTGGAAGCGGTGAGCCGGGGTGCCCGGCCCGTCATCGCCGTTGAGAAGGACCGGGGCAAACGCGCGGTCATCGAAAAGAACCTTGCGATAGCCGCAGAGCAGATCGAGCTTCACTTCCTTCCTGCCGAGAGATTTCTGAAGCGCGGTAACCGGCAGTTCGACGTCGTCTTCATGGACCCGCCGTTTGCCTACCGGTTCAAGGGACAGCTGCTCGGCTGGGCCGCAGAAGGAAGACTGCTTTCGGCTGGCGGACTCCTCCTGATCCATCATCCTGCCGCCGAAGAGCTTCCGGAACGCATTTCGGGCGGCGACGCTGCCGGCCTCAGCCGTGTGGACCACCGCCGCTACGGCGGATCTGCGGTCGATTTCTACGGCCCTGCGGTCCAGGAGAAATGACCGGAATCGCCGCTACACTCCACACACAGCCTCTCATTTGCTATAGTGAGTCACGCATGTGGAGGATGGATTAAGGTGACGAAACGGGCGCGCTCGCTCCTGCGAACTCCTCAGGGAACCGAGGCTTTCTACCTCGAAGAAGCATACAGACACCGCAAATTGACTGCTCACGTCGAGGAGATCATGTACCGGTGGGGTTACCTGCCCGTCCAGACACCTGTGTTCGATTTTTTCGAGGTGTACGAGCCCCTCTTCACGGGAAACGAGGAACGGAAAATCTACCGGCTCATCGACCGCGAGGGAGATCTGCTGATGCTCCGCTCCGATATCACCATTTTCCTCGCACGGCAGATGGGAATGGTGCTCACCGAGGAGGATCTGCCCGTCCGTGCCTGCTATTTTGATACCATCCTCCGGCACCAGAATGCCGAGGACATCTCGAAGAACGAGTTTTTCCAGGCCGGCGCCGAGCTGATCGGCACGCCGGGACTGCGTGGGGATATCGAAATCGTGCTCCTGATGCACGAGGTACTTTCGCAGCTTCCGCTGCCCGAATGCCGCATCCACATCGGCTCGCGGGCGCTCTTCGACGCCTGCTTCGGCGACCTCACCTCCGCTGAGCAGTCCCACGTCAGGCATCTCATCAACGTGCGCGACCGTACCGATCTCGCCGCAGAGCTCGACCGGCTCGGTCGCTCCGCAGCGGAGACCGGATTCCTCTGCGACCTCTTTCTCTACATTGGAAACGGCAGCGACCTTGAATCGGTCGCGCGAACCTGTCCCGAAGGAGCCCTGTCCGCCGACGCACGACGCGAGCTCGACCACTTGGGCTCGCTGTTCGGAGAGCTCGCCAAACTCGGCATCGAGGAGAAGTTCCGCGTCGACCTCTCGGAGGTGGGCCGCCAGCCCTACTACACCGGCGTCGTATTCCAGGCATACATGGACGGGATGGACGACAGCATCGCCTCCGGCGGCCGCTACGACAAGCTGATGTCCGCCTTCGGTTTCTCCGCACCGTCGGTAGGATTTTCGATGATGATCCGCAAGCTCGAAGCGGTCCTCGCCGACTCATCCCGCTACAATGTGCCAGGAAAACCGCTCAGACTGACCGATGAAAGCCCCGCAGAGGCGCATCGGAAAGCGCAGGAGATACGCAGCGGAGGGAGGAGCGCGACGCTATGAGCACGTCGTCGCCACAGCAAGCGGTCCCTCTGACCATCGCCCTGCCCAAGGGCCGGCTGCTCGACCGATTCAACGAGCATCTTGCCTCGCGCGGAATATCCATTTCCTTCGAAGAGCGCAGGCTCATCGCCGAGGACAGCCGGCACCAGCTTCGCGGCTTTCTGGTGAAGAACACCGATCTTCCCGTCTATGTCCACCACGGCATCGCCGGCCTCGGCATCTGCGGCGAGGACGTCCTGTACGAGTCCGGGTACGATTTCTTCAGGCTGCTCCGATTCTCTTTCGGCGGAACCCGCATGTGCCTCGCGGCACGCAGCGGAATCGAGCCTCCGACGGAAACGGGTACCGCGTCCCGTTTGGCGGTAGCGACCAAGTTCACCCGTTTCACTCGCGACTATTTTCAGGCCCGCGGCATCCCGGTGGAAATCATCAAGCTGAACGGTTCGGTCGAGCTCGCCCCGCTCCTCGGCCTGGCTCCCTATATCGTCGATTTGGTCGAGACCGGTTCGACGATACAGGCGAATAACTTGACAATTGTAGAGGAACTTGAAAAGATTGGGGTTTATCTGATAGCGAACCCGGCCTATTACAAGTTCCACTACAGGCGGGTGGACGAGCTTGTCCGTTTGCTCGATGAACAGACAAAAGGGGACAGTCACGGTGGGTCAGCCGCGTACGATTGAGACAAAGAGAGCCACGAAAGAGACCGACATTCAGCTGGTTCTCGGACTGTCGGAATCCGGGCCGCAGAAGCTCGAGTTGGCGCTTCCCTTCTTCGAGCACATGCTCAATGCGATGGCCTACCACGGTGGTTTTCGGCTGGAAATCAGCGGTACGGGTGACCTTGCGGTCGATCCTCACCATCTCGTGGAGGACGTCGGCCTGGTTATGGGCGATGCCTTTCGTCGGGTGCTGAAGGAGTTCGGACCCGTTCAGCGATACGGATACTCAGTCATCCCGATGGACGATGCCCTTTCGGAAGCGGTGATCGACGTGTGTGAGAGACCCTACCTTGCCTACAGTGCCTCCTACCCGCAGGAATACGCGGGCGGTTTTCAGCTCGCCCTGCTGCGGGAGTTCTTCCTCGGGTTCACCAACCGTGCTCAGATCAACCTGCACCTGCACTGCCGCTACGGCCACAACGGCCACCACATGGCGGAATCGCTCTTCAAGGCCTTCGGACGCGCCCTCTCGGCAGCCTATGCGCCCGCGGAAGCATCCAGGGAGATGTCGACGAAGGGGGTGCTATAGCGCAAGTGATATCCTTTCCACGGATGATTTGCATTTCGCCACAGGGAGCGATATACTGAGTTACCTGGCAGTGTAGCACTGCGCGATGACACACGTGAATGACCGAGAATAGGCTCCCAATACAGTCATCCGAGGCATTTCTTAAAGTATCTCGGGAAAAATTGCCGCCCCTTACCGCTCAGCAGCGGGCAACGCTGATACGAAAGGGTAATGAGCTTTTCAACAGTGGGCGAATTGAAGACGCGAAGCGGATCTTTCTCACGGCCGGCTACACGGATGGACTCATCCGGCTCGGTGATTTTTACTACAAGAAGAGTCAGCCGCTGGAAGCCTTTCGCATGTACTGGCTAGCTCCCGATTCGCGAAAGACCGAGATGATGGCTGAGAAGATGGCTGGGATAATACGGAAGTGGTTGCGTGAAGAACGAACGGAAAAACGAACAGACGAACCCGGAAGGGTCACCTGAAGACATATTCGACGATGAGAATCTTGTAGAGCGCATGCGCACAGAAGAGCGCGCCCTCCAGGAGGTGAATCACACGATAGCGGAGCTCTCGCAGCGCGGCTATCAGCTCCTGAAAGAGAACTGCATCCGCGAAGCGGATGAATGCTTCAACAAGATCCTCGAGTACGATCCTGATAACAACTACGCGCTTGTAGGCCTCGGAGACGGCGCGCGTAAACGCCGCGAATACAAGAAGGCCATCGAATACTACAAGCGGTGTCTCGACAAGCATCCTGACAACAACTATGCGCTCTTCGGCCTGGCCGACTGTTACAAGGGCTTACGGTACTATAATCGCGCCATCGAGATCTGGGAAAAGTATCTCAAGCACGACGACAAGAACGTCACCGTGCTCACCCGGGTCGCAGACGCCTACCGAAAGGTCCGCGATCTCGGCCATTCACGTGATATCTATCTGCGGGTGCTCGATATGGAGCCGGAGAACCCCTACGCGCTGATCGGCCTCGGACATCTCCACTACGATTTCAAGGAGTACGAACAGGCGCTACATTACTGGGAACGCATGTACGAGCTTCGCGGAGAGCAGGTCGATATCCGGGTGCTCACCTCCCTTGGCAACTGCTTTCGCAAGATGAAAACTTTCGAGCGGGGCATTTTCTACTTCGAAAAGGCGCTCGACCGCGAGCCGGGGAACTTCTACGCGCTTTTCGGCCTGGCGGACTGCTACCGCGGCATGAACCGTCCACGCGAATCGTTGACCTACTGGAACCAGATTCTCAACCGCGATCCGGGAAACAAGGTGATTCTGACCCGCGCCGGCGACGCATACCGGAGTCTAGGAGACCTAGCGCAGGCAGAGGAGTACTACAGGAAGGCGCTCAATATCGAGTTCGACATGTACGCCATTCTCGGCCTCGCGCTTATCAACAAACAGAAGGGCAACTATCGCGAGACGATTGATTCGCTGGAGGGCCTGCTCAAGTCCGATCCCAAGAATCACCGCCTCTACACCGAAATTGCCGACTGCCACGTTATGCTCGGCGAGCGTCGGCAGGCGATCGACACGCTGCAGCGCTTCATGCGCCAGGGCTTCAAGAGCCACTTCGTTGCCGAAATGTATGAGCGCCTCAAGTCCCACGGTTCCGACTGACAGCGAAGGACGGCCCGCGCCCCTGCCCCCGATCTCGACACTCCTGCCTGAGGAGCTTCAGCAGCGCCTTGGTTGCGGAAGCGGCACTGCGCGGCAGCTCTTCCGCACGATCTCCACGGGGAGCGCAGAAGCGCTCGAGGCGGCCGGCGTATCCCATGCCTGCCGGGTAGCTCAGGAGATCGCCGACCCGGACGGTTCGCGCAAGCTTCAGATCCGGCTCTCCGACGGATGGACGGTGGAGGCGGTGGTGATGCAGGACCGCAGAGGCCGCAGCACGCTGTGTCTTTCGAGTCAGGCGGGGTGCGTAAACCGCTGTGTTTTCTGCTATACAGGCAGCCTGCAGTTCCGGCGCAATCTGACCGCCGGCGAGATCATCGAGCAGTATCACCTTGCCCGCTGGCGATGCGGAAGCGTAAACAACGTGGTGTTCATGGGGATGGGTGAGCCGCTTGCAAATTTCGACGCGGTGGTCCGGGCCGCCGGAATCCTGACGCATCCGTTCGGTGCGGCGCTTGCGCCGCGGAAGGTCACTGTCTCTACGAGCGGCAACGCCGAATCGATTCGCCGTTACGCCGATTCTGCCTGTCAGGCCTGCCTTGCCTTCTCGCTGATATCGGCTGATCCGGCCGTCCGGGCAAAGCTCTTTCCGGGAACAACAACCAAAACGCTTTCAGATCTCCGTGCGGCCATTCTCTACTATCAGGAAAGACGCAGACGGCGCGTGACCCTCGAAGTGGTCCTGCTCGGCGGTATCAATGACGGTCCTGGAGGCGCCCGGCTGATAAGGGACTTTACCCAAGGACTTGACGTCCACGTGAACCTCATCCGGTGGAACAGGATGCCGGGTCTTCCCTTCGAGGAGCCCGCGACGGAGCACGTTCACCGGTTCGGAATGGAGCTGTCGCAGCTCGGTGTCCCGGTTACCGTCCGCATGAGCCGCGGACGCGGCATTGCTGCCGCGTGCGGACAGCTCGGCAGCGTGCAGGCGGTGCGGGATTGAGCTATCGCTTGCCGGCCTCTGCTTCTACCGGAGCCGGCTCGAGCACTGCCCGGATCCTGCGGACGCCCTGGGACGAGGATTGTTCCTTCGTGATTTTGAAATGTCCAAGCGTAGCGGTATGCTCGACATGTGGCCCCCCGCAGACCTCTTTCGAGAAATCGCCGATGGAGTAGACCTTAACCACCTCCTGGTATTTGTTGCCGAACAGCGCGATCGCTCCCGCCTTTCGGGCGTCTTCCAGGGTCATGGTTTCGAAGTGAACAGGCAGGTCACGCTTGATCTGCTCGTTGACGATCTCCTCCACCCGCTTTATCTGATCGTCGGTCATCTGGTCCGGGTGCGAGAAGTCGAAGCGCAGTCGATCCTGCGTTATATTCGAGCCCTTCTGCTGGACGTGGTCACCAAGGACCGTGCGGAGCGCCTGATGCAGCAGATGCGTGGCGGTGTGCAGCTTCGTGGTTTCCTCGGAGTGGTCGGCAAGACCTCCCTTGAAGGTCTTCTCTCCGCCGGCCTTCGACAGCTCCTGATGCTTCTCGAAGGCCGCGTCGAAACCCTTGCGGTCGACGCTCATTCCGTGCTCGCGCGCAAGCTCCTCGGTGATCTCGATGGGAAAGCCGTAGGTATCGTAGAGCCTAAAGGCCACCCGGCCAGGTATCACCTTCTGAGGATTCTTCATCAGATTCGGAAGCAGCTTCTCGAACTCGTGCTCACCCTTCTTCAGGGTGTCGAGAAACCGCTCCTCCTCGGCCCGAAGCTCCTCCAGTATGAACTGCCGATGGCTCGACAGCACCGGATAGGGCCCTGCATACATCTGCACCACCATAGCGGCAGGCTTCTGAAGGAACGGCCCTTCGAGGCCAAGCTTGAGACCATGGCGCACCGCCCGGCGGATGAGCCTTCGCAGAATGTATCCCTGGCCCACGTTGGAAGGGCTCACCGACCGCTCGTCGCCGAGGATGAAGGCGGCAGTGCGGACGTGGTCGGCAATGATGCGCATCGACCGGTCGTCCTCATCGGCCTGCCCGTAGCTTCTACCCGTGAGCGATTCGATCTCGCTCAGAATCGGACGGAATACCTCGGTCTCGTAGACCGAGGCCTTCCCCTGCAGCACCGCGCTCGTTCGCTCGATGCCCATCCCCGTGTCGACGCACTTGCGCTCGAGCGGAACAAAGCGGCCCTCGGGCGTCTTCCGGTACTGCATGAACACATCGTTCCAGATCTCGAAGTATTTGCCGCAGTGGCATCCGGGACGGCAATCCGGACCGCATGCGGGCCGGCCGGTATCAAAGAACATCTCGGTGTCGGGACCGCATGGTCCGGTCTCTCCGGCAGGTCCCCACCAGTTGTGCTCGCGGCTGAGGAAGTGTATGCGCTCCGACGGGATTCCGAGAGACTCCCAGATTCCGGCCGATTCCCTGTCGGGCGGAACCTCTTCATCACCCGCGAACACCGTTACCGACAGCCGGTCGGCCGGAATGTTGAGCCACTCCGGAGAGGTAAGGAACTCGAAGCTCATGCGAATGGCCTCGTCCTTGAAGTACTCGCCGAGCGACCAGTTGCCGAGCATCTCGAAAAACGTAAGATGGCTCGGGTCTCCGACCTCTTCGATGTCTCCCGTGCGAATGCACTTCTGGTAGTCGACCAGCCGCGTCCCGGCTGGATGCTTTTCCCCAAGAATGTAGGGCACGAGCGGATGCATTCCGGCTGTTGTGAAAAGTACCGTTGGGTCGTTTTCCGGGATCAAAGACTTGCCGGAGATTTCCGCGTGACCTTTGGATACGAAAAACTCGATGTATCTTTTTCTCAGATCATTAGCTGTCATCGGTGTGTTCCTGTCGTTGAAGTCTTGATTCTGATTTATAAATCCTCGAATTCACTATTTTGATTTTCATCCAGAAAATCGGGGAGCACGTAGACAAGCTGCCCGCTTTTCTTCACCCGGATTTCGGCGATTCCCTTTGAAAGAAGCTTCTCGAGATACTCCTTCGCCTGATCCGTGTCGATGTTTCCTTCGAGCGCCACCTGTGCCGGTGTCGCAACCCCACCGTTCTTCTTCGCCACCCGCAGAATCAGGTGTTCAACGGTCTCTCGCGGTTCGGCGTGCTGTCCACCACCCACCCGTTTCACCGCCTCGTATTCGAGCGCGGCATTGAGCTTGTCATAGAGCTGCGCTTCACGAACCTGCGCCGGCAGAGTGAAGAGATCGTAGAGCGTTCCCAGGCCAAACAGCCCCCACGTCAGCAGATAGAGTACGCCGCTGCCCACCTTGCCGAGATAGAACCTTTGAAGACCGGCGATACCGAACCATGAGGCAAACCAGAACAGGTATGCCATTCCAAGCGACTTCAACGGTTAATCCTCCATCCTTGCGGAAACCGGGCCATCGCGGCGTTACCGGCGGCCCGAGCTCCCGTGCAGGTTGATTGCAGAACTCTATTTATAGACCACTTTGCGAAGTAAGTGAACAGGACGAGCCAGTTGTGGAATCAACTCGGTAGCGCTAAACATACCGCTCATCGGGCCGTCTGACAACTATCTTTCCCTGGCTCTCGAGCTCCTTCATCACTGCAATGAACTCACGTGTGGCCTTATCAACCTCTTTTCGAGGCATCGCACCCAGGTGCTGATATTCCTCCATGATGAAGGTGCGCCTGCGCTCGGACACGTTCTTGAGTACCTTGCCCCGGATCGCTTCGTTCTTGCCCTTGAGCACCAAGGCGATCTCCGAATCGGGAAAGTCCTGCAGCACCTTTTGCAGATCGACGTCCTCGATCAGGAGAAGCGTGTCGACGGTGAAGAGGCGATCACGTATATCCTCGGAAAGGTCGGGGGATTCCCTTCCAAGCTCCGCGAGAAGCTGCTCGCCTGCATCACTTCCCAGATGGCGAAGAATGTCCGCGAGGACCGATTTGCCGTCAATTTCCGACGATACTACCTTTCCCGACGCACGAATTTTATCCCGGAACGACTCCTCGATCCGCGAAAGCACCTCGGCATCGACCTTCCCGAGCCGGGCGATCCGTCTGATCACCTCTTTTCTGGCCTGCGCCGGCAGCGTCGAGAGCACCTGCGCGGCAAGAGACGGCTCGAGGTTCGCCATCACGATGCTGAGCACCGGCACCGACTCGTTGCGGACCAGGCTCTGGATCTGTTGAGCTTCGAGATCATTCAGGAAGTCGAAAGCCCTGGGCACCGCTTCCGGCACGACCCGTTTGAGCAGCTTTTCGGCCGAATCCTCGCCGAATGCGGCGGTAAGCATCTCACGCGCAACCTCTACGCCTCCGGCGCGGTCAGCGGATCCACGCTTGACCGAAATGCCGAACTCCGAGAGCACGGATGCCGCCTCTTTCCTGCCGAGCGGACCCATCTGAGCAATTTCGACGGTGATCTTTTCAATCGACTCGGGATCGAGGTGCCTGAGAACACCGGCAGCCTGGTCCTTACCGAGAAGCATGAGAAGCTCGGCCACCCGTTTCCGGCCTTTGACCGTCGATCCCTCTTCCGTCATGCGGATCAGCGCGTTCTCAGGTATCCGGGCAGCGCCCAGCTTGCCGGGAGGTTTGTCGGCCTTCGGCGCGGCCAATCGGTTTCGTTTGGGCTTCACCCCAGATGCGGGTTTCACCCGGAGCTCTTGTTTCGACGCAGACTCCGCTTTCCCGGCATCAGTGGTCTCGCGCTTCGGCTCCGCCTGCCCGGATTCCCCTTTCCTGGACTCCGCACCTGTGGATTCCGTTTCCTCGTCCGCAGGGTTTTCACCGGGCGAAGAGCGATTGGGTCCCGCAAACTTCCGATAAGCGCCGATACGACGCCTGTTCAGATCCATGCCTCTATCATACGTTTCGCTTCCCGGACCGTCAATTCGTACCGGCGACGGCGGCGCCGGCGTCCCGGCGCGGGCCGATTCTCCGGCCCGGGGTTGACAGGCAAAGCCAAATTCAGTAAATAATACCTCACACTTAGATGCCGCTGTAGCTCAGTCGGTAGAGCAGAGGACTGAAAATCCTCGTGTCATCAGTTCGATTCTGATCGGCGGCATCGACTTTATATTGGCCCTCCGGCAAACCGGAGGGCTTTTTTTGGCTCCGGGGAGGAGCGAGATGCGGCATACTCGACAACCGCGGAGTGGCCTTCCGGAGGACAGACATCGTCCCTGTGAGACTCAGGTCACCCGTCCCGGATTGAAGAGGACGAGTGCGTTCTCGAGACCAAGCTGATCGGCCGCTGTTTTCTTCCTGCCGCTTGCAACATCGAGTATCAGCTCGAAGATCTCCCGGCCTACGCTCTCGATGTCCGACTCTCCCGTCGCGATGCGCCCGGCGTCAACGTCTATCAGATCGTTCCATCTCTCCGTGAGAGACCGGCGGCTCGCCACCTTGATGACCGGAGCCATTCTCAGTCCGTAGGGTGTGCCGCGTCCGGTCGAAAAGACCTCTACGGTCATGCCGGCGGCCAGCTGCAGGATACCGCAGACGAAATCTGTCGCGGGGGTAGCGGCAAAGACAAGCCCTTTGCGGGTCGCCTTTTCGCCCGGAGCAACTACCTCGACTATCGGAGAGCTTCCCGACTTGGCTATCGATCCAAGCGCCTTCTCCACGATGTTCACGAGGCCGCCCTTCTTGTTTCCCGGCGACGTGTTGGCTTCCCTGCCCTCTTCGCCT
>CAZNYW010000066.1:0-10908 GCA_964577375.1 uncultured Spirochaetales bacterium
CTGTTGTCGATGCTGAACCCTGAATGTTTCCAGCTCAATAGGTTACCGGCGAGCCTCTCATCCAGGAGGCCCTTTTCGGTGAGCATCCGGACGTCTTCGCCAAGCGCTCCTGCGCTTGATCACCCGACGGCGAAAAAAGCTCGAGCATCGCTTGAAGACCGTTGAAGGGGATGTAGAAGAACCTCCCGTGCTCATCGAAGCCAACCTCCAAAACGATAGCATGAAAGTGAGGATTCCACCGGAGCATGTCGCCGAAGGTCTGATGCGCAATAATCAACCCGGCGAGCAGCATTCTGCCTGCGACTTCCTGGTAAAATTCGCGCGCCAAGAGCGTGGACGAGTGGCTTCGAACGGGAATGACCTATCAGACGGCGCTCATGCCCGCGCCGTCGCCACAAGCCGGGAGCATTGCGGTCTCGACGGATCGCGCCGGCGAGATCGCAGCAGCATGCGGAAATCGCCTGTTGCCGGAGCCCACCTGGCAAGGCGATCGGTTGCGCACGCTCTTGCCGGGCGTATCCTCCGGCGCCTCGATGCCGTTGTTTTCGCCCTGGGGCGAGGCCGGAGCGTGGGTAGTATCAACAAGCGTGTTGATAAAACGATCCAAGTTATTGCAGAACATATCTTTAACTATAAAACCCCAACCCCGGCAGCGTAACTTCTGATACCGCGGGAAACTGGCTACGCGATATCAACAGGCTTCTTTATACCACCCGGAGCGTGTGGTGGCGGGTCGGGGAGCCGTGGGAGCCACTGGTACGATGGCGCGTGGGAGACAATCAACAACTTCCTGCTTGCTCCCGCACTCCTCGACGCGGAAGGACTGGCCTATGTCGATTTCTGGGTGGTGCCGCACTTCTACCTTCGTGATGCCGACGGCCGTCCGCTCGGATTCGATCTCGAGAGCGGTGAAGGTTTTTCGGACCACCTGCCGATCGTTCTCGAACTGGTTCTGCGGGAAAGATAGCATAAGGAGGCGCGGCGTACTCCGCTCTGGGGACGGAACAAAAGGGGCCGGCTTGCGCCGGCCCATGAAACCTCGACCGCGGGGGACTTCTCCGCGGCCGGTACGGAGCTTCTAGTTCTGCGGCGGGACCCAGGTATTCAGGTCGGACTTTCTTGCTTCGTCTTTCCCCTTCGGTGAGAGTCCCCAGTAGCCCTTAGCCAGAGCGCCTTCCCAGTCACCATAGATGGGGTTGGGCAGTGCTATGAACTGTGTACCGAACTTCGAGCTGTTCTGATCCACGACGGCGTTTCGATCCTGCATGTTCTTGCCGTAGGTGCCGATGGGCAGGTCGTTGGCGTTGTCTCCCATGTAGACTACCACGTGGTAGTTCTGCGTGATCGAATCGAATCGCGGCTGCTTGTTGCTCGTGTTTGTCTTGACCAGAACGTGGGTGGAGTCCGCGTCGGGGTATCCGAGCTTGCGAAGGTTCTCGAGTGTGCCCGAAAGGCCTGCCTCATCGCGGTTCGTCACGTAGAAAACGGCAACGCCTTTGTTGGCAACGCTGTGCAGGAAGTCCGCCGCCCCGGGAAGTGCCTTGGCCAGGGCAGCCTTCTCCCATTCGAGCCAGGTCTTCGATGAATAGGCCGCGTTTCTTCCGATGAGTCCCGCATCGTAGGCGCTGTTGTTGATAAGCGTCTCGTCCAGGTCGGCCACGATGGCAAGCGGCTTGCTCCCTGCCGACTTTTCGGCAACGGCCTTGTTCACCATCATGTCGGCGATGTTGTAGGCCTGGTAACAGAGCTCGCGATACTCCGCGGAGGTCTGAAACCAGTCGAGTGCCATGACGGTCTGCTCATTCAGATCCTTCAGCGTGTACTGACCGGAAGATTGAGCGAAGGCTAGGGGCGATGACAAAAGCAGAACAAGTGCAGCGGCTGCCGCAGCTGCAATACCAGATGTGCGTGCGCGCATGTATGCCCTCCTGATGTAGTAGGATACTCTCAGTCTGAGTGTGTGCAGCGCAGCGGTCAATCGGCTGTTCGGGTTAACCCGGGCAGACCGTTGAATCTACAGCTCGTCGTGAACGGCAGCGATCGGGGGTGCCACGTCTACAAAGAGGGAGGAAAGCTCCGCGGGCTTCCAGATTCCGGCGTCGTTCACCTTCATCGTCACCGGCCTCGGCATGACTCCGAATGTACGGACTAAGACCTTGACGGTTCCCGACGAGTCGGTCCCGCTGTAGCTGTTCCGCGACATGCCGAATCGGTAGGGAGGCCCGCCGGAATAGCCGTCCGCCGGTGAGGTCCCTTCGACGTAGGCCGACGGGAGGTAGTCCCACTTCTTCTGCCGTGCCAGTCGATCAACGTGGAACATGATCGACGATGCCGGCGCATACCCTCTGTAGACCTTCCGGTCGATAATCGATAGGAAAACTGATCTGGGGCCGTCGGCAAACGCCGGACTTCGACGGTGCGAAAACGCGGTCGGGCGGTCCTTTTCTCCTCTTCCTGGCATGGTAGTTCCCATCGTACTAGAATGTGGCGGCCGCTGCTGGACAGCCTCTCCGAGCCGTGGGATCGGGTGCCCGGGCTCAAACCGCTCCCGGATCGAGTCCGGCTCTTTCGGTATTTCCAGTGGATCGAGGAGCTCCTGCGGGATCTTTCGGCGCTTTCGCCCATTCTGATCGTCATCGAGGACCTCCACAATGGCGACGACGCGTCGCTTCGGCTGATTCTTCTGAACGCTTCCGAGACCGAAATCCCTCTAGGTGAGCTTCTCAACGCCGGTATTGTCGTTCATGACGAACGATCCCGGGTCTACCGGTTTTTCCACGAGGAAATTCGCCAGACACTTCTCGACCGGCTTGCGCCCTCAGAGCGGATGCGCCTCGCCGAAGAGGTTGCTGGTGTTCTCGAGGCGGCTCCGACCACCCAGGATGAGCGGAAAATCAATCTGCTGCGAGATCTGTATCTGTCGGCAGGTGAGCAGACGGCGCAGGAACACGGGCTCCAGTACCCGCTCCAATCCATCGAGATCGCAGGATCGAGGAACGACTGGGCCGGGGTCAGCCGCTGCATCGATGGCGTGCTGGAATCCGAGGTGGTGAATGTCGACTCACCGTTACGTCGGAAGCTCGAGCTGGAACTCTGCATTGCCTATCACAATGAGTTCCGCGACCCATTCATAGTCGCCCGTGCAGTGGACCTCTTTCGGGAGCTCAAGAAGGAACGGGATATTGACGGCATGGCACGGCTTGGCGGGGAGTTCGAGTTCCACACCGCCGTGGATGAGCTTCCTGAGTTTCTCGACGAGCTTGTCGAGCTTTCCGACCGCCTGCCTGCCGACCATCCGAGGAGGGCGAGAGTTCTGATCAGGCTCGCCGAGCAGCTCTACGTGAGCCGTGGAGACCTCGAGGGGGCGAAAAACGCGTTCGCGAAGGCACAGGAGCTTACGCGCGCCGGAACGGACGAGTTGCAGGCAATGCTGGTCCAGGGGTTCACCGGCATTGTTGATGCCACCCTCAGACAGTTCGAGCAGGCTATTGCCGCCATCGACGACATCTTTCGTCACCACCGGGATTGCATAGATGCGGAAACGAATCGAGGAGCTCAACCGGCTCTACGGCAACCCGCGTCTTCTGCTCTACCTGCGCTACGTGCACGCGAAGCTAGCTCTTCTTTCGGGCACCTGGAGCGAACTGACGCTCGGCACTCCCTCGCAGGCCACGTTCTGGTCGAGGATCCAGATACCGCTACTTGCGGCTGCATACCTGCAGGGCAACGTCAAGGAGGCAGACCGGTACCACGAACAGGCAATTGCGCTGTCCGGAGGGGTCGGCGTTCAGTCTGCGCCCTCGACAGGCATCATGTTCTGCTGGACCGTCGCAATTCGCGCCTACGTTACGGGCGACTCGCGGTGGGTGACAGAATGCGCTGCGCGTATGGATGAGCTCTACCACGGCACCGGAACCCGCACAATACTTCTCGCAGACTTTCCGATCTGCGCAGCACGGTTATTCCGCCTTAATCCTGTCCCGGAGAGCGTCGCACGGGACTACTACGCGGACCTGTGTGAAAGCCAGAAATACTTCATCGAGGACGAGGAATACAACATTGCAGGTGCGAAGGGGCTGCTGGCGCTCTCATGGGGCGACAAGACACTGGCTGCGCGCCACTTCGAGGAGGCCGTCGCCTTCTCGGACAAAGTCGAAGAGAAACCGTGGCGCGCGCACTACCTGTTCGAGCTCGCGCTGCTCGAAGCAGCGACGGACAGAGAGCGATCGGAGCGGCTCGTGGAAGAGTCCCGGAACGAGGCGGAGCGTCTCCACCTGCTCCCGCTTCTTGAGCGTTTAGGTCGCGAATGGGACGAGCAGCGAAACCCGCGGCCGGCTGCAGCCGCGGGTAACGCGTCGAGCTCTCTCGCCAGAGCCGACGCGCAGGCAATCGCCCGACGCGAGCTCGACATCCTCAACTGTCTGGTAGAGGGGCTGACCTACAAGGAGATCGCCGCGTTCCTCAACATCAGCCGCTACACCGTCAGCAATCACCTTCGGCATATCTACGAAAAGACCGGTAGCAGCAACCGCGGGGAGGCCACGCACTGGGCGATTTCGAACGGAGTGGTCACCCTTTAGCCGGTGCCGGCCCGGCGCCGAGAAATGCTTCCAGGAACTTCGCTACCCGCTCAACCGACTTGATGCTTACCCGCTCTCCGGGCGCATGAGGGCCTTCGATCGTCGGACCGGTGGAAATCATGTCCATTTCCGGAATCTTCTGCGCGACTATGCCGCATTCGAGCATTCCGTGGGCGAACTCCCGGCGTGGCGCCGTCCGGAGTGCAGCGCGATAGGCGCGAATTGCCCGGTCGAGAGCCGCCGACGGCTCGCGCGCCCGCCAGGGTGCAATCTCGCCCGAAACCGATACGCTCGCGCCGGCGAGTGCTCCCACCGCCTCGATGCGCTTCTTCACTTGATCCATTCCGGGCAAATCAGCGCTCCGCATGCTGAGATGGACCTTGAAGTCGCCCCTTTCTCCGTGGCCGCCCGAAAGCTCGCAGCCCGCGAGATTTACCGATGTGTGAACTATGCCGTGATCCTGCGGATCGAAGAGCCGCTCGACGCCGTGCGGAAGCGCCAGGAGCAGCTCCGAGATGCGCGCCGCCGAATCGGCGGTCACGACCATGCCCGGTTCGACTGACTCGGACGAGTCTGCCGAGGATGGGTCACAGGTGAGACGAAGCGAGGGATCCGTTGCCGCGAACTCCTCGCAGAACCGGGCTTCGGCAGCCGCCACCACCTCGCGGAGCGCTGCTGCCTCGGAAGCCGGCACCGACACCAGGGCCGCCGCGTTCCGCGCTATCATATTGGGAGCCTCACCGGCCTTCAATCCAACCAGGTGGAGATCACAGCGCTTTCGCAGGAAGGGCAGAAGCCTTGCCATGAGAAGGACGGCATTCGCACCGTTTCGGTGGATGTCCACCGCCGAATGGCCGCCGGATGCGTCGTGGACTTCAACCGAAAGTGATGCGCGGCCACCGCGGGTTCCCGGTCGGAACCGGCGTACCGGCACGGTGATATCGGCAAAACGGAGCCCGGCGCATCCGATGGTGAAGGCGCCCTCGCGCTCGGAGTCGAGATTGAGCATCATTCTGCCGCGAAGGAACCCGGGCTGAAGACCCTGCGCGCCGGACATGCCCGACTCCTCGTTGGAGGTAAAAAGCAGCTCGAGCGGAGGGTGCCCGTCGAGAGCGCCGCAAACGCCGGTAATGAGCGCTATCCCCATGCCGTCGTCGGCGCCGAGCGTGGTGTCCCGGCTCAGGAGCCAGTCCCCCTCCCTTTCGACCTGTACCCCGCCGGAAAAATCGTGCTGGACCCCGCTCCTCGTCTCGCACACCATGTCCTGATGCGCCTGAAGGATCAGGCCCGGTTCGTCCTCGCGCCCCCCGGAGGCGGGAATGTCGACGCACATGTTCCCTGCGGAATCGCTCCGCACTGCGAAGGCGTTCGCGCGGGCCCAGTCGGTGATCCATCCACGTATCGCTCCTTCGTTTGAGGAACATCGGGAGAATCGGCATATCTCGTCGAAGCGCTCGAGCACGGTCTCTAGAAGATCCATGTCCCACAAATATACTAACCGACCCCCCGGGTGCGCCCACCCCGCAAAAACGGTCGAACGTGATTGATTACATCCGAAGGCGTGATACCCCGCTCCGACGGAATTTCTTATATTTGAACGCAGGGGGAGATGCACAATGACTGAACTGGCACCCGATATCCAGAAGACCATAGCGGAATTCGTCTCGTCGGGAATCGACCTGACACAATCGCGCCCGGATGCGCCGCACGACAGGTTCTGGCAGGGGCTGCGAGAAGCGGGAACCGAGCTGTGGCTCGATACCGGCGATATCGATGCAGCGCGCGCGGAGTGGTGCGCCCAGATGTCTGCGCTGACGACAAACAATACGCTTTTAAATAAGGAAATACAGAAAGGGATATATGATGATTTCATAAAGGAAGCCGACGCCATCCTCAGGAAGCTTCCGCGCAAGGAACGGATCATCGAGATCGCCTTCATCCTCAACGCCCGACACGGATTGCGCCTCGTGCAGGAGTTCGGCGGCCGCGTCAGCGTCGAGCTGCACACCGCCCTCGCGGACGATCTGGAGGGGATCGTTGCCTACGGAAGGCGCTTCCACGAGATTAACTCCTCGAACTTCATCGTCAAGGTCCCCTTCACCGCGACCGGCCTGCTTGGAGCACGCAGGCTGCGCGAGCTGGGAATTCCGATCAATTTCACCCTGGAGTTCTCCGCGAGACAGAACGTTCTCGCGACCGTCGTCGCGAAGCCGAACTACTGCAACGTCTTTCTCGGCAGGCTCAACGCCTTCGTCGCCGACAACGGCCTGGGCAGCGGCGAGTACGTGGGAGAAAAGACGACCATTGCAAGTCAGCGCGCGATTCGTGAAGCCGGCAGGCAGCTCGAGGAGCCGACAAAACAGATAGCGGCAAGCCTGCGCGGGGGCGAACAGCTCGAGCTCCTGGCGGGGGTGGATGTGTTTACCATGCCCACGAAGGTGGCGGCCGAGGGACGCGAGAAGATCACCTCGCCCTTCCGCGACCGGACCGGTGACGATTACGAAGTCGAGCTCAGAGATGCAGTGGACCTCACCGAAGTCCGTATCGATGCACTATGGACGGTTGATGAGGCGCTTGTCCGCTTCGCGAAGGACCTCGATCGGCAGGTTCCCGCAACCGGCGATGAGCTGGTGGAGCGGGCGCACCGCGCCGGGCTCGGCGAGCTTTTTCCGCGGCTCACCGCGCAGCAGGAGAAGCTGATCGCCGACGACGGAAAAATACCCGTCCACAAACGGTGGCGGGAGGCGATCGAGCGGCACGAGGTGGCGGTGGACACCCTGCTCAATCGTGCGGGACTCGCCTCCTTCACGGCAGATCAGGCGCAGCTCGACGACCGTATCGCAGGCCTGATCCGTTAGAAGGGCTTGAACCGGGACGACCGCGCGGCCCTTCCTTCTTGCAAAACCGGCTATCGCGATGTTTAATGCAGGAAAGGGAGAGTCTATGGTGCGCGAAAATCCGGACGAACAGGCCAGGGAAGAGGTCATCGAGTACCTCTCGACACAGTATTCGAACGATGTAATCGACGAGACCGAGTTCGAACGCAGAGTGGAGCTGGCACACAGCGCCGAACGGGTGAACAGCCTGGTGTCGCTGGTGGTCGACCTGCCCGAGAGTCAGGCGCTCATCAATCGTATCACGGCGCCTGCCGTTCGGGCCGCCGGAGCTCCCGCAGCGGTCGTGCGGGGTCAGCTGCAATCGGGTACGGCCGCCGAGCCCGGCTCGAGCAGGACGCTGATAGCGTTTTTCTCCGGCACCGATATGAGCGGCGACTTCGCGATGCCGGAGTCGGTCAACTCGCTCGCGATATTCGGCGGCGCACGCATCGACCTGCGCGACGCGATTCTTCCCGCCGGCGACGTGCACATTCGCGTCGTCGCATGTTTCGGCGGAACCGATATCATCGTCCCGGAGGGCATAAACGTGGAGACCCGCGGCGTCGGTATTTTCGGCGGGTTTTCCCAGCCCAAGCGGGCCCGCCACTACCCGAACGCGCCGCGAATCATCATCGACGGCGTAGCCTTCTTTGGAGGGGTCGACATCAAGATTGCACATTCCAGGGAGTAGTTAATGAAGGTTGCATTCATCGGACTTGGCATAATGGGAAGCAGAATGGCCGCGAATATCCTGAGAAACGGCCACAAGCTCACCGTCTACAACCGGACCCTCGAAAAGGCGGAGAGGCTGGCTGCGCTGGGCGCCGATGCGGCGCAGACCCTGTCTCAGGCGGTTGCCGAGGCGGAGGTGGTGATCACCATGCTCGCAGACCCGGAGGCTGTGCGGCAGACGGCCCTTTCGGCGGGCGGCATGCTCGACTCAATGAAGAAGTCTGCGCTCTGGGTGGACTGCAGCACCGTCAACCCGGAGTTCAGCCGGGAGATGGCGGGCGAAGCATCGGCTCGCGGATTACGTTTTCTCGATGCTCCGGTCGCGGGCACCAAAGGCCCTGCGGAACGCGGCGAGCTCACCGTGATCGTCGGCGGCGAGGAGGCCGACGTACAGGAGGCGCGACCCCTTCTCGACTGTTTCGGCGAGAAGGTGGTGCACGTCGGCAAGGCGGGTATGGGAACTTCCATGAAGATGGTAATCAACCTGATGCTCGCAAACGCGATGGCATCCTACGGCGAGGCGCTCTCGCTTGGCAGATCACTCGGCATCCCGGCAGAACTCATCGCCGACACCCTCATCGGCGGTCCGGTTGCTGCACCATTTCTCGCCGCAAAGCGGCCGAAAGTCGAAAAGGGAGACTACGAGGCTGAGTTTCCTCTGCGGTTGATGCGCAAGGATCTCCACCTCGCCGCCCTCGAGGCCTACGAGCACGGAATAATGCTGCCGGTGACCAACGCGGTAAAGGAGCTCTACGGAGCGGCGGTGCTGCAGGGGCTGTCGGAAGAGGACTTCGCCGCAGTCTGCAAGGTGCTGTAGAAGCGCCGGCTACCTGGGCGCTGTACCGGAGGGCTCGCTGCCGCCCCCTCGATTCTGCTTCACAGCGGCCGCTATCTCGTTCACACGGTATTCCAGCGAGTGCAGAATCCAGAACAGAAAGTGGTTGAACCTGTGCTGGGTGTAGATCATCCAGACAATCTTGACCGATACGAGCAGGACGCCGACCTCGAGCGATACCACGGTGGGGACGAGGTGGAAGCCGAAGCTCAGCACAAAAAGGACAACTACGATAAGCAGAAAAACCACATTGACCACCGCATCCCGCCGGGAGTAGGCGGTGCCGCCCACCCGTGACAGCATCTTCTTGATACGTTCCTTCTCCTGATTGTACTCTTCGATCTCGGCGAGCAGCTCCTGCCGCCTCGCCTCGAGTTCCTTTTCATCCATGGCTCACTCCTCATATCGCCGTGGCTGCGGGCCTCCAGACCCGCAGCCACGCGCGCCGGCACAAGATACCCAAAACCGGTTCGGCCGGCAAGATATTGCGGGTCGGAAGGAAGGCGTGTACTCTTCTTCAGGGAGGACGATATGGCTCTCAAGCTCAGTCGCGTTGGGGATGGATGGGTCCGCCGTGCCGCGGCCCCCGCAGTTCTTGCCGCGGTGATCGCACTTGTCGCAGCGTGCGCGGGCGGACCGGTCTCGGAGTCTGCATCGAACGCCGTAGCGGCGCCTGCAACCACCACGCAGCCGGCCGCTGACTCAACGCCCGCGGCCGGCTCCGCGTCGGCCATCGAATCGAAGACGGCAGTGCAGCCCGCCGGCCCGACCTCCTATTTCGTCGACGCGCAGGGCACGCGAGTCCCTGCGGAGGGGACGGTGACCCTTCCCACCGGCGCTCCTCCCTCCGGCCGGATCTTTCCCCGTTCGGATGACGGTGCCGCAGTTATCTACGTTACCGTAGACGGCACCATTCCAACCGAGTACAACAATTGGACTGTCTTCAAATCAGCTGAAACCGGTCGCTACATTTCGTCGCTCGAGGCGAAGCCTCGAACCTACCGGATTGTCGCGGTGGATCCGGCTAAGGGGTCCGGTCCGGTTTCGACCTACCTGGTGAACTGGACCGATGAGAAAAATCCAAAGCTCGACGCGCCCAGCTTCGAGGCCAACGGCAACCGGATTGCGCCCGGGGGCGAGGTCACCCTTCCGACCGGGGGCGAAAGCAATCCGGCCGGGAGACTATCGGTAACCTGCAACTACCTCGGCGCGACGCTCTACATCACCAACGACGGCTCTCAGCCGAGCCCCAAGAACTTCTGGAAGTCAGAAATCTGCGACGGCACATACATCTTCGCTTCAAACGGATTCACTGCAAGCTACAAAGCGATGGCGGTCCTTCGCGGGTCGCAGAGCCAGGTGACCGAGGTTAAAGTCACCTGGAAGGCGCAGTAGCAGCCGGCCCGGCTTTCGCGGCAAGCCTTCGGGCAAGCTCGTCCACCTCGAAGACCGGGAGTGGCGCGGGCCGGCCTTCACGAAAGGCCTCGATCGACGGCGGCTCCCCCGGAGCTGCGGCTGCGCCGACGCTCCCGACTACCGCTGCGCCGATGCCGGCCTGCGAAAGCCTTTCGATGATCCGCCCGGCCGAGCCGGCCGCGCAGGTGAAAAGCAGCGCGCCGGAGCCGATCAGCCCGAGCGGATCGACCCCGAGAAGCGTGCAGATACGCCCCGTGAGCCCCCGGACCGGTATCCGGTCGAGGTCGGTCCGGACTGCACGTCCACCGGCAACAGCAAGCTCAAGAAGTGCAGTCACCGCACCGCCTTCGGTCACATCGTGCATTGACGTTGCGCCGCCTTCGCCCGCGGCGATCCGGGCCTCGGCCACGATCGAGATCTCGCGCTGATAGCCGCGAGCTTCGGCAAGCTCCGGTTCGAGCATCCCGCC
>CAZNYW010000066.1:11008-24360 GCA_964577375.1 uncultured Spirochaetales bacterium
GTCACCTGGCAGGGAGCGGTGCCGCTCGGGAAGAGCAGGGTGCACTGGAAGAAGCGGGGTTCGCCGCCGGAAGTGGCGATATCGTTGGCGTTCACCATTATCGCCTGCCGGGCGGCACCTGCGGTGAGAAAGGTGATGGGATCGCTCTTCAGCGTTATCAGCTTCGATTTCTCCGGTTCGATCACCGCCACGTCCTCACCCACGCCCGGACCGACGACCAGCGCCGGCTCGCCCGTTTCGATGTCTGAAAGACAGCGCGCGAGAAGCCGGTTCGGCAGCTTCCCATTCGGAAGCTGGAGCACCGGGTCGAGCCTCTCGCGAAGCTCGGCATAGCCGGCAATCGCGATGTCGCACGGTGGCGCAGCCCCGCCGTCCGGACAGAGATAGACTGCGAACGCACCGGCGGCCTGCGCCGCCTCCATGTCGTACCGGTAATCACCGACGAGCGCGACGCGGGACGCCGGAATGCCGAACTCGCGTGCGGCGAAGAGCACGCCCTCCGGATCCGGCTTGAAGCGCACGCCCGAGTCGCGGGTGACAACGACGTCGAAATCGTCCAGAGCGAGCTCGCCGGCAAAGCCTGCGAAGGAGGTGTCGATTGAAACACGGCTGTTGCGGGTGATGATTCCCACCTTCACGCCCCGTGTGCGAAGCAGGTTGACGAAATCGGCCACCCCCTCCTGCAGAACCGCCGATCCGGCAGCCTCCGCTTCCGCCTCTTCGAGGATGCGCTGCGCGGTCTCCCGCACCTTCGGATCCGGAAGCGATTCCAGATACTCGAGAATCGACTCGCCCGCCGGACAACCCATCCGGCGTCGGATCCCCGCAAAGTCGAGCCCGTGCGGCACCGTGAGCGTCCCGTCGAAATCGAAGAGCACTCCCTGGATCGAATCGGAAAGATTATATGGGAACATGCTGAATCCTAGACGGCGTTTCTGCTCGCATTCACCGACGCCGACAGACTCTTTATCACCATCTTGCGCAGGACGGAAAGTCGCGGGTCCTCCACCTGATTGTTCGCGCCCGAAGGCATGAGTGCCTCAGGCACTTCGGTCTGGGCGGTAGCCGCACCGCCGGAGCCGGTCGTCCGGCCGGGGACACTGCCGTACAGCTCGCCCGGGTTGGGACCTGGCCCGTCGGACGCGGCAGGCGCCGCCGATGGCTGGAGGATCTTTCGTATCATGCCGAGGGCATATTGCTGGATGAGCTGGGTGGGAAGCACCATATCCTCCCGAAGAGCAATCGATTCTCGAATCGCGCGGTCGGCGCCGAGAAGATCGTCCTGCCCGGAGATCTCGAGGATGGCATCGATGGTGAGCCGTGCCTCCTGATAGACCATCATCCAGAACTCTCCGTATACCGGATCGTCCTTGATGTAGTTGGTGAGCGCAAAATTGGTCTTGCTGAGGCTCTGTGATGCGTTCTCGATGAGCGTCCGGAAGAAAAGCGATTCCCGGTAAAGACGAACGAGGTCCCCCCTGCGCCCGTTCCGGATGAAATGCCGCAGTCCGGAGCCGAGGCCGTAGTACCCAGGCACGTTCTGCTTCATCTGGCTCCATGCGCCGACGAAGGGTATGGCCCGCAGATCCTCGAGCCGGAACTCGTCGCTCTGGTTTCTGCTGCTCGGCCGCGAGCCGATGTTGGCGGCGCCGTAGTAGAGAAGCGGCGTCATCTCGACGAGGTAGCGAGCGAGTAGCGGATGCTGTTTGAGCTGCAGGTAGGCGGCATTGCAGGTACGCGACAGCTCATCGAGAATCTCGACGTCCGCGTCGGTGAGCTGGTAGAGGTCCTCCGGGAAGAGGTTGTTCTCGATGCCCGAGCTGAAGAGCTGCTCGAGATTGTATCGCGCTGATTCTGCAGTTCCGTACTTGGAGCTTATCGTCTGTCCCTGCACCGTGATCTGGATCTGCCGGCTTTCGACGTTTCTGCCGAGCGAGCGATAGAACCGGTGTGTGTTTCCCCCTCCGCGCGCGGGCGGACCGCCGCGTCCGTCGAAGAAGATGACATGAACATCGAAGCTCCGTGCAACGGCGGTTAGTTTCTGCTTCGCGCGATAGATCTCCCAGTTGGCGGTTACGTATCCGCCGTCCTTGGTACCGTCCGAAAACCCGACCATGATCGTCTGCACGTTTCCCCGGCTACGCAGGTGCTCGCGGTAGACTGGAAGGAAGTAGAGACTTTCCATGACCGACGGGGCGTTGTGCAGGTCGTCGATGGTCTCGAAAAGCGGTACGATGTCAAGCTTCATTGACCGGTTGGGCCAGCCCGCGCACTGCGCGAGCGTCCACACCTCGAGCACGTTGGCCGCATTCTGTGTGTTCGAGATGATATACCGATGAACACCCTTTTCGCCGTTGAGTCGCTGAATGCGCTGCGCGGCCTGGAGCGAATGAATCGTTTCCCGGCTCAGCCCCTCCGGAAGCTCCTGCACGACATTGTCCGGCAGCGGGAAGAGCGACGAAAGACCGTCGAGCACCTCGAGCCGCTCGTCGGCATCCATCTCGGTATAGCGCTTCTCCGAAGGGCTTCCTGCGGCGTACTTGGACAGAAGCGACACCAGGTCCTCGACGAGCCTTCCGTGGACCCGCGAATCCTGGCGGATATCCATCGTCGCAAAATGGAATCCGAAAATTCTGATCTTGTAGATAAGCCTGTCGAGCTGGTCGACAAAGAGCGACTGGTGCTCGGCGACGACGCGAGCCCGGATCTCGAGCAGGTCCGAGAGAAAATCGTCGACACTGAGATACCCCATGTCTTCGACGTCTTCGCAGTAGGTCGGCTCCTCGAGGCTGTCCATGTTGACCACATCGTAGGGATAGAGCGTGGTGCGCAGCCGTGCATGGACCGCCTCGATCTTCTCGATGACACCGTCGAAGGTGAGCCGCCGCTTCAGTTCTCCGAGATCCGAGAGATAGAGCGCGATGATTCTGCTTCGAAGAAGACGCCCGATCTTGATGGTGAGCTCGGAGGTCACAAAGGGATTTCCGTCTCGATCGCCTCCCGGCCAGAAGCCGAGCTGTATCGGAGGATCAAGCTGCATCGCCCGCGGCAGCGGGTCCGCGATCTCTTCGGGATCGAAGGCAAATCCGACAATACGATGATGGATCGCAGGAATCACCTCATAGAGGGTGTTCTCCATGTAGTAGAGAAGACTCTTCGCCTCGTCCAGCGGCGTCGGCCGCTCCTTGTTCCGGAACCGGGTCTTCCCGAGCTGGAGCAGCAGGTCATTGACACCCTTCAGATCGCCCCTGGAGATGGCGCGGTCGAGATCGGTAAGCACCGTGAGGATTTCATCCGGGTAGAACTGCGTCGGGTGCGCCGTCAGGACGACCCGAACGCTGAAAGAGTGGAGCAGATCGCGGAACTGCGCGCGTGCGTTCTTGCGCTCGATGGTAGCGAACAACTCGCGAAGCGAACCGGCCCCTTCAAGATCACGAACCACGGGGAAGGAGGCGTCCTCGAGCGCATCGAAGAGGAGCACCTGGCGCTCGACGAATTGCATAAAGCGAAACAGCATCTTGGCCATATCGTCGAATCCGGCATTGTCGACGCGTTCGGCGAAGAAATCGCCGACGATGTCCACCGGTGACCTCTTGCGCTCGAGCTCGGCCTTGCAGTAGTCGGAAAACATGGGTAGGAGTATCCCTGCGCTGCGTACCTCCTCGAAGGGAAGAGCGAGAAACAGGCCGTTGTACAATTGATACTTGAGGGCAACTTGTTCGCGAAAAGCCTGTAGGTTGTCCATGGATATAAGGTAACATCGAAGGGTCGATAAGCCCATTACAACCGCAGGCAAAGTACTTTACATAGCAAAGCGGAGTGGTGTAGACTGCAGAACATGGATCTCGAGACCGCGATCGACAGCCTGCAGGAAATCCGACATCAGCTGTCCCGCACGACGACGTTTACCGGCTATCGTCCGCTCTTTCTCGGAAGCGTGGCGCTTCTGGCTCTGGTGCTCGCGGTAACGCAGGCGCTCATCGGCGGCCGCCAGACAATGGAGGCGGCCTACATCGAGTGGATGGGGCTGGCGTCCCTCATCGTGATCCTCACCGTGGCGTTCGTCTTCATTCCGTCCATGCGAAGCCGTTACAGCGTCGTGCGGTCGGTTGCGCGGGGCGTCGCGCGGCAGTTTGCCCCCTACGTCGTAGTAGGGACCGCCGGAACGGTCGTCGCGTACCAGGTGGCCCCGGTGCTCATCCCCTACCTGCCCGCGTTCTGGTGCGTCTTCTTCGGACTTTCGATTTTATCCATGCAGCCCTACCTGCCGAGACTGGTCTCCATGTCGGGCGCCTGGTACGTGGCCGTTTCGCTCGCTCTGGCAGTCTGGCCGCCGAGCACGGTGTCGGGGCTTGCTGCCGGTATGGGCCTGGCGTTTGCAGTTGGCCACGGCATCACCGCCGCCATCATGCAGAGCGCACTTCGCACGTCACTCAGGCCGCAATGAGCACTCACACACGGGGATGGAGCAGCTGTGATGAAATCTGACCGACGCACCGGCACCGAACGCACGGAAAAGCGCAACGGACGGGTAGACCGCTACAGCGCGCTCGACCCGATCTTCCACGAGCGGTCCCGGCTCTCGATAATGACGCTGCTCGCGGCAAATCCCGGCGGCGTTCCGTTCACCGAGCTCCGCGATCTGTGCGGGCTGACAGACGGAAACCTGAGCCGTCACGTACACAAGCTTGCCGAGGCGGGCCTGGTTACCATGGAAAAGCGGTTCGTGAAGGGTGTTCCCAACACGACGATTCAGGTGACGTCGCTCGGGATCGAGCAGTTCAGCCAGTACGTGGAAGAGCTGGCGCGCATCGTCGACGAAGCGAACCGCGCCGTACGGGCGCAGACGCAGCCTGCGTCGGACAATACCATCAGGGAGCTCCGCGAATGCCAGTAAGCAACACAACCATCCTGCCCGAGCACATCGCCTTCATCTGCGACGGTAACGGCCGCTGGGCGCGGACGCGGGGAATGCGCCGATCCGACGGACACATCGCCGGACTGTATCAAACCCAGACCGTGGTGGAATGGTGCGTGGACCGCGGGATTGGCAATGTTTCCGCTTTTCTCTGGTCCACCGAAAACTGGAAGCGGGATAGGGCTGAAGTCGGCGGAATCATGGATGCGGTGATCCAATACGGGCCGGCCTTCGCAGACCGAATGAATCGTCAGGGTGTCCGGCTCTTCCACGCAGGTCTCCGGGAAGGGATCGATGATCAGGTGCTGAAGGTCATCGACGATTCGATGGAGCTCACCCGGAACAATACGCGCGCGAAGCTCTGCCTTGCCTTCAACTACGGCGGCAGGGCCGACATCCTTCAGGCGATCGACCGGACCCTCGCGGAACTCGGCGCGGACGAGGAAATCACCATCGAACAGGTGCAGCGCAATCTTCTCACCTCGCCGATGCCGGACATCGACTTTCTGGTCCGGTCGGGCAACGAAACACGCATCAGCAACTTCATGCTTTGGCAGGCCGCATACGCGGAGCTTCACTTCAGCCGCGCATTCTGGCCCGATTTCACCGAGGAGGAGCTGGACGATGCTCTTCTGGCGTTCAGCAACGCTGCCCCGAGCCGCCGGAAGCGCCACATTCGTCTTCCCTCCCACGCAGTCGCCTGAAAAGCGATATCATCTCGACAGCGCGGCGCCGCTGCTCGATTGCCTCCAATCCTGCTTGACGTCCTGAGGTCTCTCGTATACACTGACGATGTTTCTACTAACAGAAACATCGAACCATGAAAGAGAGATCGACGCAGAAACGCACGAAGAAAGAATTACGTCCCCACTCCGAGACGAAGCTGCTCCGGCCGGACCTGGAAGAGAACTTCCGGGAGCTCGTGTCGGTGCTCGCGGACATCGACGATCCTGAGCTCACCGAGCAGCTGCTGCGCCAGCTTCTGACCCGCGGCGAGGTCCGCGAAATCAGCGGCCGATGGGAGCTCGTGAAGCTGCTCGAGAGCGGCCTGAGCCAGCGGAGGATCGCCGAACGGCTCGGAATGAGCCTGTGTAAGATTACGCGCGGCAGCAAGGAGCTCAAGAAGCCCGGTTCCGCGCTTAAGCTGGTGATAGACCAGTATCGCTTTCCCCTACAATCACAATCGAAGGAGTAGAAGTATGGCAGCCCGTTACGTTCTCGGACCCGACGACATGCCGCGACAATGGTACAACCTGGCCGCGGACCTCCCCAGCCCGATGCAGCCGCCGCTCGGACCGGACGGCAATCCGGTATCTCCGGACGCCCTCAGACCGGTGTTTCCCGACAATCTCATCGAACAGGAGATGAGCCACGAGCGCTGGATCGATATCCCCGAGGAGGTCCTTTCCATACTCGCGCGCTGGCGGCCGTCGCCGCTTCACCGCGCCTATGCCCTGGAGCAGGCGCTGGGAACGCCGGCCAGAATCTTCTACAAGAACGAGAGCGTTTCACCGGCCGGCAGCCACAAGCCGAACACTGCGGTCGCGCAGGCATGGTACAACAAGCAGTTCGGAATCAAGCGTCTGACCACCGAGACCGGAGCGGGTCAGTGGGGAAGCGCGCTCGCCTTCGCCTGCTCGCTGCTGGGCCTCGAGTGCAAGGTGTTCATGGTGCGCATCAGCTTCGATCAGAAGCCCTTCCGCAAGCTGATGATGCAGACCTGGGGCGCAAACTGCGTTCCCAGCCCCAGCACCGAGACCGAGGCGGGCAGACAGGTCCTGAAGGAGGACCCGAATACGCCGGGAAGTCTCGGAATCGCGATCTCCGAGGCGGTCGAGCAGGCGGTGACCGACAAGAGCGGAGAGACCCGCTACTCGCTCGGCAGCGTCCTCAACCACGTCATGCTGCACCAGACCATCATAGGGCTAGAAACGAAGAAGCAGCTCGCGATGGCAGGGGTCAAGAAACCCGACATCGTAATCGGCTGTGCCGGCGGCGGCAGCAACTTCGCCGGTCTTTCGTTCCCGTTCGTCAGCGACAAGATAAACGGTGCCGACATCGAGATCATACCGGTCGAGCCCGCCTCCTGTCCCACCATGACGCGCTCGGATTTCGCCTACGACCATGGAGACAAGGCGAAGATGACGCCGCTTCTGCCGATGTATTCTCTCGGCCATGACTTTATCCCGCCTCCCATCCACGCGGGCGGTCTGCGCTATCACGGCATGGCCCCGCTCGTCTCACAGGCGGTAGTGGAGGGGCTGGTCGCGCCGCGTTCGATCCACCAGATCGAATGCTACGAGGCGGCGGTCCTATTTGCCCGCACCGAAGGACTGATAGTGGCGCCGGAAACGAGCCACGCGGTTGCAGCGGCAATTCAGGAGGCCCGCAAGGCCAAGGAGGAGGGCAAGGAGAAGACGATCGTTTTCAATCTGAGCGGTCACGGTCTGATGGACCTGATGGGCTATGATGCCTACTTCCAGGGAAAGCTTGCAGACTATCAGCCGACCGATGAGGAGCTTGCCCGTTCCATGAGCATCCTCGCCGGCTATCCCCGTCCTGCCGCGGTCAAATCGGGCCGCTGGTAGGAACTTCCCTCCGCCCGCGTCCGCCGGAGCTGTCGGCGGATCGCGGGTCGGGTTCACTCATATGCGGCACGGCCGTATATTAGCTCTATGAGTCAGACCACCCACAGCCTTAGCACGTCCCGCAGAAGCGAGTATGTCGACATTACCGGCGAGGTACGCTCTGCGGTTCAGAAGTCAGGCGTGAAAGAGGGCATCTGCGTTGTCTACGTGCCGCACACGACGGCGGGCGTGACGATCAACGAGCATGCCGACCCTTCGGTTGTCCGTGACATCATGAAGCACTTCGATCACATGGTACCGGAAGGGTACGAGTACACGCACGCGGAGGGCAATGCCGATTCGCATATCAAGACCACGCTGACCGGGCCGTCGGTGACGCTGATCGTGAACAAAGGAGACATCGTCCTGGGCACCTGGCAGGGGATCTTCTTCTGCGAATATGACGGACCGCGCCACCGAAGCTACCTTGTGAAGGTGCTCGCCGGTTGAAGGGTCGTTCTACCGAAAGGTGAGGCTGTAGATAACCGGTTTCTGGAGCGTGAGAAGTCGCACGACGGGGATTGAAAATTGTGCGCTGTTTCCGCTGCGTCGGCCGCCTGAAACAGAGACCAGCGTGCCCGCCACCGAAATCGCCACATCGAGACTCGAATCAGTGATGGTCTGCTCGACGTTCTTTCCCGTCGTATAGTCCTCGAGGGCCCATGCCAGGTAGGAGGCGTATTCCTTTTCGGACATCGCCGCATCCTTGGGCGGGAGAAGGATGTTCCCCGCGACCGATCCCGAAAGTGGCGTCAGCTGCAGAAGCTGGCCGACCGCCTCCCGGTCGAGCCGGATCGACAGTGTCCGCTCGGCGCCGTTTCTGCTGAAATTGATGAATCCTCCCCCGCTCACGCCGGAGAGCAGCCGCGACGCATCCGAAAATCGAATCGTGAGTGTAAGCGTATCGATCGATGGCGTGGCGGCGTCCAAAAGGGTAAGGTCCGGATAACGCGCGAACGCCTCTCTGAGAGCGGCAAGGTCGAAAACAGGCTGGTCTTTCGACGGGGCGGTACCCGAAACGGTCGCTGCAAGGTCCTGCAGGTAGGAAACCAGAAACGGAGAGAGTCGAATCTGAACTGCGGCGGTCCCTGCCCCATCGAGAGAGAGATCAATCCGTTGGGTGGAGCTGCATCCGGCGGCGAGCACCGCGACGAGAAGCGCGAAGAGTGACAGCAGCCAGATGTACCGGCGGGTTCGGGATCGCATGGGTAGACTCTACCGTTCCGGCCGTGCGGGGTCAATCGGCGTAACGCGCCGCGAAAGCTTCATAACGCAGCGCCTCCTCGCGCCGCCCGCGTTTGCGGCATCCGGCAGCGTAAATCCGGTACTTTCGCGACAGCTCGGCGCGTGCGGACGCCATTCTCGCCGGCGGCAGGAGGATACCGTCGACGAGATCCTGAAGCGCACGGATGCGAAAGATTTCGATCTGTCCGTATTTCGCGCTGAGCTGCCCCTCGCCCCCGGCGGTGCCTGCATCGAGGGCTCTCTTTACCGTAAGCGGATCATCGAGATAGCCCACCTCTTCCCGTCCAACTATTCGAAGCCACAGCTCGTAGTCCTCAGCTATCTCGATATCTTCCCTGAATCCACCTGCACCTTCGAAAAGGGCGCGGTCCACCATCACGGTGGAGGGTCCGATGATGCACTTCACCAGCGCGTCCTCGAAAATATCCCCGCCGCGCCGGTGCCGCTGACCGTTCTGGCTGACGGTGCGGCCGCCGCGAATCCAGAGCTCGCGAGTGTGCGATATACGGAATCGATCGCGCCCTTCGTGAAGCGGGATCTGCCGGGCAAGCTTTTCCGGCCTCCACAGATCGTCGGAATCGAGAAAGGCAATGAGATCCCCGCGGGCACGTGCAACGCCGGCATTTCTGACCTTTCCCGGCATTCCGCAGTGGCCGATCCGCAAGAGGGAAACCCCGGGAGCGCCTGAAAGCCGGTCCGCCAGGCGGTCCGCCTCCTCGTCGATCGAGCCGTCGTCCACGACGATGATTTCGTCCGCCCGCCGCGTTTGTGAAATGACCGATTCGACCGCCTCGAGGGTGAGCTGTGCACGATTGTAGGTGGGGATGACGGCGGTGACGCTGTGTTCGCCCATGCGCTGATCCTACCGGCAGGCGTATCACCGCGCAAGACCGCCTGCCGGGGGCGCTGCCAACCAGTTGCCGCTTATCCTGCTATTTCGTACCATATTAGCATGACAGAAAAGACCAGAAAGTACTTCGTGGACATCAGTCCGCGCGAGTGGGAACATCCGGCAGATCGCGCAGCGCTGGGAGCGCTCAAGCGAATACCCGGCTTCGATGATATCGTCCGTTTTTTTGTCGGCCTGACCAGCGAAAAGGCTGTCCGGCTGATCTTCCTCTCCTCCTCGGTCCGCGTTTCGGAACGGCAGTTCCCGCGGGTCTACAAACTTCTGGAAGAGGCATGTGCGGTCCTGGACGCCCGGGACGTTCCGGAGATGTACATTACGCAGACGCCGGTGCTGAACGCCGGCGCGGTCGGTGTCCAGAAGCCATTTGTGACGATAAACAGCGGCCTGCTCGACAGTCTGTCCGACGACGAGCTGCTCGCGGTGATCGCTCACGAGGTGGGGCACATCCTGAGCGGCCACGTCCTGTACAAGACGCTTCTCTGGTTCCTGATGAACGCCACGCTCGGCCTCATGAACCTTCCCCTGGGGCAGCTCGCGGTGCTCGCGATCATCGGCGCTCTCAAGGAGTGGGACCGCAAGAGCGAGCTCTCCGCGGACCGGGCCGGTCTTCTTGTTGTCCAGAATCCGGAGGTCTCCTACACCACGCTCATGAAGCTCGCAGGCGGACGAAACATTGATCAGATGAACATCGACGAGTTCTTCAAGCAGGCCGACGAATACGAAGGCAGCGGAGACATGCTCGACGGTCTGTACAAGTTCCTCAATCTTTTCGGTCAGAGCCACCCCTTTCCGGTGCTTCGCCTGCGGGAGATCAAGGGCTGGGCGGAGTCCGAATCGTACGGGAAAGTCCTGGATGGTCAGTACAGCCGGCGAACGGAAGCCGAAGAGGAGGACATCCGCAAGGACTTCGACGATGCCGCACGTCAGTATCAGGAGGACTGGAGCAAGTCGAACGATCCGTTGACGCAGGCCGTACACAACATCAGTCAGGGCGTCGACTACGCCCGCAAACAGGCGGAATCCTTCTTCAAGACGATTCTCGACAACAGTCAGAACCGCGGTGGAAAAGGAGAATAGCATGCTGCAGGAAGGATCGAAGGCACCCGCTTTCACGCTCACCGATGATTCCGGCGCAAGCGTGAGCCTCTCCCAGTTCGCCGGCAAGAAGGTGGTGGTCTACTTCTATCCCAAGGACGACACGCCGGGCTGCACGACCGAAGCCTGCGGCTTCCGGGACAACTACGACGCAATCCTCGCGAAGGGCGCCGTCGTGATAGGCATCAGCGCTGATTCCGAACAATCCCATGCCAAATTCAAATCGAAGTATGAGCTCCCCTTCTATCTGCTCGCCGATCCCGAGAAGACCACCATTCAGGCCTTTGGAGCCTGGGGCGAGAAGAAGATGTACGGAAAAGCGTACGATGGCATTCTCCGCGCCACCTTCGTGATCGACGAGAAGGGCGTGATCACGAAGGTCTTTCCCAACGTAAAACCTGCCGACCACGCCCAGGAGGTGATCGCGGCGCTGTAACGGCGCGGCCACCAGATCACCCGCGCGGCCCTCCACAGGGACGTGTTGACAATTCCGAATGATGAGTCGTTGACAATATGTTGACAATTCGTGCACTTTGGCAGTCGACACGTGTTGACAATTATCGAGGATAATGAGTTGACAATAAGTTGACGATCTGCATCATGGTTAGCCATGGGGACGGCTGATCGCGTACTCGAGATGATCCGGCGGAAACCCGGTATCTCAGGTGCCGAAATCGCACGGCAGCTCGGTATTACACGGCAGGCGGTCAATCGTCACGTGTCGCGGCTTCTGGAAGAGCGTAGCGTGGCGAAGACGGGAACCACCCGTGCCGCCGGGTATGCTGTCACTACTGCCGCCGAATCGCTCATCCCGCCACGCAGGTTCACGCGGGAGTACCGCATCGCGGGACTCGAAGAGGATCGCTCCTTCGAGGAGGTATCACTCTTCCTCAGTCTCGACGCGCAGCTCAGTCCCTCGGCGCTGACCATCTTCCGCTACGCTTTCACCGAAATGCTCAACAACGCGATCGACCACTCGGCGGCCGAGACATGCTCGGTGGCTTCGGCGGTTGACGACTACTGGGCGGCGTTCACCGTCACCGACGGCGGAATCGGGATCTTCGCTTCCATAGCGGGCAAGTTCGAGCTTGCCGACGAAGTGGACGCCGTTCTCGAACTCTCGAAGGGCAAGAGAACGACGCAGCCGGACCGCCATGCGGGCGAAGGAGTGTTCTTCACCTCCAGATGCGCCGATCGACTCGAGATAAGGTCCCACGCCGTCTCGCTCCTCTACCGAAACGGCGCGGAAGACATCCACGTCGAAAAGATTGCACCTCGCGCCGGCACGTCCGTCGACTTCCGGATCCGGAAAAGAGCAAAGCGCAGCCTCCAGTCGGTCTTCGATGCCTACGCGCCGGAGGACTTCGATTTCCGCTTCGAGCGCACCCGTGTCAACGTACGGCTCCTCGGAACGAAGTACGTCTCGCGCTCCGAGGCCAGACGCCTCCTTGCGGGTCTCGACCGGTTCCGGGATATCGTCCTCGACTTCAAAGGGACCGCGGGAATCGGACAGGGTTTTGCCGACGAAGTGTTTCGCGTTTTCGCGTCCATCCATCCGGAAATCAGGATAGAGGTGGAAAACGCGAATGAGGTCGTGGCGCGGATGATAGCGCACGCGCGGGCTTGAACGCGCACCCGGATCAGCCGGCTTCGACCGGGGGCGCATCCTCTTTCTTCACCGGCTCGAGCCGGCCGGTGAGCACGATCCACAGACAGAGCCCGCCGAGCGGAATCCAGGAAAGAATACCGAGGTAGCTTATGAATAGCGGCGCGCTTCCGTGGACCGGGCCTGCCACAGCGGGGGCGAAGAGCAGGAGGGCCAGCGACCCGCCGACGGCGTTGGTGGCCGCGTGGGCGAGTGACGGCGCCCAGATGCTCCCGGTTCGCTCGCGCAGCCAGCCGAAAATGATGGAAAGCAGCACCGTGCTCACCGTGAACACGATCATGCCGAGTACGGGGAAACCCGGGAAATTATATCCGCGAATATTGATAGGCAGGTGCCAGATCCCCCAGATCACCCCGGTTGCGACCGCCGCGACGAGCGGCTTTCCGGGAAAGAGCCTGAGCTGGAGAAAGCCCCGCCACCCGAACTCTTCGCCCCAGAGCACCGGCGTGAACAGTGCGGACTGGAGAAGGAGTACGATGGGCAGCCAGTACAGCATTCCCGGCGGGACCTGCGCCGCTTGGGCCGCACTGCCTGACTGTGCGGAACGCATCAGTGCCTTCACCGCGTTCTTCAGACTCAGGTCGGCGTGCACAATGCCGAAGGCCGCGGCAAGGGCGACGATCACCGCCACCACCCCGAGCGGCAGGAGCCATCCTGCAAGATACCAGCGCCAGCCCTTCTTCAGGCGCAGCCTGAAGCCGGCATCGACGAAGCCTTCGCGTGTTATCCACTTTCGGACCACCAGCGACGCTATCGCCGGAAAGAACGCCCCCGGTAGCGCAATGACGAGGTACCAGACGACCCCTTTGCTCCGTTGAGACACTTCGATTCTCCGCCTATCGCACTACAAGCACCTTGCGGTACTCGTCGATGCCGCTGGCGATCAGCCGG
>CAZNYW010000067.1:0-3519 GCA_964577375.1 uncultured Spirochaetales bacterium
TCTGCGCCGGCTCGGTGAGGTCCTCCATGGCGACCTCGCCTGCACACACGTCGCAGGCGCCGCAATTTCCCGGGTGCTCCTCGTCGAAGTGGGCAAGGAGAAGCCTGCGGCGGCAGACGTTCGATTCGACGTATCGAAGGATTTCGCGAAGCCTGGTTTCCGCGTTCTCACGTTCGCGCGCAGACTCGATGTTGCCGATGTGCCATCTGATCTTGGCGATATCCTGGCGGCCGAAAAACAGGGCGGTGTCCGCCGCTCTTCCGTCTCTCGCCGCGCGTCCGGTCTCCTGGTAGTAGCCTTCGATGCTGCGCGGCAGGTCTCCGTGCACCACCCATCGGACGTCGGGTTTGTCGATTCCCATGCCGAAGGCGATGGTTGCTACCACCGCCTGAATCTCATTCCGAAGAAACTTCTCCTGCGTTTCCCGCCTCGTGTCGTCGTCGAGCCCGGCATGATAGGGAAGCGCGCGGACACCGTTTGCCGAGAGCGTCCGGGCGGTGAGCTCGGTGTCCTTTCGCGTTGCGCGGTAGACGATACCTGGCTCCCCGTTGTGTCTGCTGACGAAATCGAGGATCTGATTCTGTATGTCGCTCTTTTCGATCGTCCGATAGAAGATTTCGGGTCGGTTGAAGCTCGCCCGCACCACGAGCGGTCTCTTGAGCCCGAGAAGCTTCACGACGTCCGCCTGGACCTGGCGGGTCGCCGTCGCGGTAAACGCGGCAATGGGCACTTGCGGAAACTCCTTGCGGAGCAGGCGGAGCGACCGGTAGTCGGGCCGGAACTCATGCCCCCATTCGGAGATGCAGTGCGCCTCGTCCACCGCGATGAAGGCAAGCCCGAACCGCCTGAGCGCCTCGCGGAACTGATCATTTGCGATCCTTTCCGGTGAGACATAGAGCAGCCGCATATCACCTCTCGCGAGGTTGCCCCACCGCTCGCGCGATTCCTCGGCGGAAAGTGAGCTGTTGAGAAAGGTGGCGGGAATTCCCATCCGCTCGGCGCCGTCGACCTGATCCTTCATGAGGGCGATGAGCGGGCTCACCACAACGGTAAGGCCGTCGGACAGAAGCGCCGGCAGCTGATAGCAGAGCGACTTCCCACCGCCCGTCGGAAGGGCGGCGAAGACGTCGCGTCTCGAAAGTATTGCCTCGATTATTTCACGCTGATTCGGTCGAAAGCCGGAATGGCCGAAGTACTGCTTCAGCGGGACGCGGAGATCCCGGGCGCCGGATGCCATGCGGCATCTTAGCACACTCCGCGCCTTTCTTCGCCCTGCTCGAACGCAATCGTCAACGTCCGAAGCGGGATCGATTAGGTTTCGGGAGAATACTGTCTTCAGACCCGGTACTTTTCGCACCAGAGCGACGAATCCGAAGCTTGCAATGACCGCCGGCGTCATCACTACTCCCGTCTTCCCGATAGCCGGTATCGCGACGCTGTGCATCGCCGGCGATACCGAGACGAGGATGGGTGTGTGGAAGACGTAAACGCCGAACGCGTTCGCCAACAGGAAGCCGGTAACCGCAGTGCGGGTACTTGCAAGTATCAACAAGCGTGTTGATAAATCTTCCCAAGTCATTCCAAAATATATATTTAACCGAAAAAACGCGCCGGCGGAAGCGTAAGTCCCGATCGCGCGGAGAACTGGCCGCGGGATATCAACAAGCTTCTTTATACCACCCGGGTACTTGCTCTTTCGCGATACGCCACCGGCAGTCCGATCACGAAGCTCACGCAGAAGAAGGCCTCCCACATTGCCATTGCCGCCGCCTGCCAGTGCCGGCCGCCGGCCATCGACGCCACAAACGAATCCATCGATCCCGAAACTGCCCCACCGAGAGCCCCGATGAGAAACCACGCAGGCACACCGGCGCCTATCTCAAGCTTCAACCAGCCTATGCCGAATTGTGTCGACATCTTTTCCAGCCGGTTGCCGTTTCCGACCCATAGCCCGGCGAGAAAGAGAACGACGTACTGGGTGAAACAGCAGAGCTGCATGTTCATCCAGCTGGTTCCGATGGGCTGTACGATGCGCACGCGAAACGATCCCACACCGATCGTGAGAATGACGGCAGTTACCGCCGCGTGTGTGATCCGGGCCGCCGCTCCGGCGGACCGTCCGTTCCTGCGCTTCGATGCAGGAAGCGATTCCACCGCTGCCCTGACCAGCGCGTAGAGTACCGAGAATGCAAGAAGCGCCACGGCAAACCATAGGGGGCCGGACTCGCCGAGGAAACGCAGCGTCACAATGTAGTCCCGGTAGGACGCAGCGACCGTCTGCCACGTGAGCGTGTCGCCGCGAAAGGCGGTCGTGAACGAACTTTCCCGCCCCTTTGCGATCGCAGGACTTCGGTACAAAGATGCCTGCGATGAAGAACAGAAGCCCCATGAGGAACGCCTGGGTGAATGACTGGTAGAAGGCGAAGATCAGCATGCCGGCGATCCCTACTGCCGAAGGTTCCTTGTAGTACCAGGAACCCAGCCCGCTGTAGGTAACACAGGTATGCATGATGACTACGAGAATGATCACCAGCCAGCGGACGTTGTTCAGGTAGTACCGCCGGGGCCCCGAGGTTCTCTCCGGTATCCGCTGCGCTGCCCCGGCCGAAAGTTCCCGAGTCAACTCTGCATGGTCGTTCCACCTACCATTCCCACCGACTGGTGAAGATCCTTGCGTACTCGTCGATCTGACCGAAGACCTCCCGGCTGTTCGAATTCGACAGTCCCTCGCTCGAACTGCTTCGATCGACGGCCACCTCTGTCTTCCCTTTGTCCGATTGCAGGATTTCGGTCCGGCGATCCACTTTGCTTTCACTCGCACACGCGTGTCATACTGAAACTCCTGTGTGATGGTATTTTCAGTTAGATTCATAGCCCCAGCCGAACGCGCGCGACATCGGAGTGTGGGTGTGATTTTTTCAGGACTTTGGACCCATGAGGGAAGGGGCTCCGGAATTAGGCTATGCCGACTCACAGGCCGACATTCGGCCTCGCATTTCGCACCGCGTAAAGTGCTACCTGCGTGCGGTCCGTGGCGCCGGGCTTCGCCAGGACGGCGCTCACGTGAGTTTTCACGGTCTTTTCAGCGATGTAGAGCCTTTTCCCGATTTCCTTGTTCGAAAGTCCGTCGCCGAGACAGGCAAGCACTTCCGCTTCGCGGCGGGTCAACTGCTCCGGTGCATCGGCCGCCCCGGCCTTGATCGCCGGGACCACCGTGCTGTCGGCCGCGAAGCCCGTAAGCGCAAGCAGCTTTATTTCCGGATGTGCAGAGTGAATGCGACGGACAGCCTCGATGCCGTCCACTTCGGGCATGACGAGGTCCATGAGGACGACGTCCGGGCGCACTCTGTCTGCGAGAGCGACCGGTTCGGCACCGTTGGATGCCTCGCCAACCACCTCGATGTCATCGGTTGCTCCGATGAAGGTGCGCAGCCCTTCGCGCACCATCGAGTGATCCTCAGCGATCAGAACCCGAATCGATCTGAGCTCCGCTTCTTTCCGCTTCATTCGCCAACTCCC
>CAZNYW010000067.1:3619-24174 GCA_964577375.1 uncultured Spirochaetales bacterium
TGCACACGGTCAAGGAGCGTTTCGAGCTTCGACCGGTCACCTTCGAGGTTTCGTCTTGCCGCTTCGAGCGTGAGATTCATGCTGAAGGCGGTCTGTGTCACCGCATCGTGAAGCTCGCGCGCCAGACGCGCCCGTTCCTGGGCGGCGGAAGCCTCTTCCGCCTTTCTTGCGTAGATCTTCAGTCGACGGTTCGCGGCCTGGATCTCGTCGAGGAGCTTCTCGTTTTTCTGCCTGGATGCCTGCATTTGCCGGTATACGCTGCCATACAGCCCGATGAAGATTATGCCGGCAAGGCAGGATGGAATGCAGGTGAGTCCACTCGGCCATCCAAACGCCATCACCAGCCCGCCCTTCGGGACCAGGCAGAGAATCGCGAGCCATACTATGTTGCGTCTCATCGGTAGCTCGAAGGCAACAACAAGCGCAAGCGACATGCTGAGCATCGCATAGTAGTCGTGTCTCGGCCGGGTGAGCAGAAGAGCCAGGATGAGTGCCGATTGAACAGCTACCAGGAGCTCCGTGAGCGACGGAAACCGGCGGGAGATGGAGGGCTGTGCGAGGCTCATCGCGAGAAACCCGCTGAGCAGGAGATAGGGAGCGGCTACAAGCTCATTTGCATAGAGGGAGTCGGCGAAGGCGCGAACTACGGCGCCTGCCACGAACAGGAAGTACAGAATGAAATTGCCGAGCTTTGGAACGTCGGCTCGAACGCTCTCCTGCCCTATCCTGAGCAATTAACATCCGACTCCGGCGCAATTGCAATGGATCGGACCGCAGGCCGCGCAGGCGGGCTCTATCCCGCCTGCTCGATGTCTTCGGTTCCCGGCCCTGCTGAGCCCGCGTGTGCCGCGCGTACAATCAGCCTGCGGCGGAGGCTTGCGAGCGCACCCGGCAGCATGATGGCGATGATCAGCAGGAAGCCGATCACAATGTTCATGACGGTTCCCGGAATGTTGACAAGGCTCATGCCGTAGCGCAGGAACCCGATGCTGAAGATCGAAAGGATGACGCCGAAGATGTTGCCCTTGCCGCCCATGATGCTCACGCCGCCCATGACGACGATCGTAATGACCTGCAGCTCCCAGCCCTCGGCGATGTTGGGCCGGGTGCTCATGATGCGCGAGGTGAGGAGCACCGCGGCCACGCCGCTCATGAGCCCGTTCAGGGTGAAGGCGGTGAGACGGACGCGCTGGACGCGCACTCCCGAGAAGCGGGCCGCGGTGGAGTTGTTGCCGACGGTGTAAACCTTTCTCCCGAAGGGGGTGCGGTGAAGCAGGAGGCCGAAGATCACCGCGAGAACAAGAAAGAGCACGAGCTCGAAGGGTATGTGCGTCGGTCCGACGTATCCCTGGCCGAAATATTCGAAGGATGCGGGATACTTGGTGTAGGCCTTGTCGCCGAGGATGACGTAGGAGATTCCCCGATAGAGCGAAAGCGTGCCGATGGTGACCGCTATCGAGGGGATGTTGAGGCCGGTAATCAGAATGCCGTTCAGGAATCCGGCGGCAACGCCGACGAGAATGCCTATAATCGGCAGCCAGAAGAGCGGCACATGCCCCTCCTGCGCCGCCATGCCCATGAACACCGACGAGAGCGAGATGATCGAAGCGACCGAGATGTCGATGTCGGCGCAGATGATCACCAGCATCATCGGCAGGGCGATGATTGCCGTTTCGAGAAAGAAGGTCGTGGCGTCGAGCATGTTGCCGAGGTCGAGAAAGTAGGGCGAGATGGCCGAATTGAGAATGAATATCGCGACGAGGATCACGCCGAGGACCGTTTCCCAGGCAGTTGCCGCCATTACCCAGCGGGAAGCGCCGATTCTCCGTCCGCCCGGGGTCGCGCCCGGTTCCATCATACTTTCGTTGCTGCTCATGCGAGACTCCTGCGCTCGAGTGCCCGCCGCTCGTTACGCCGGTCGACGAGGGTGTTGGTGACGATCGCAACCAGTATGACGAAACCCTGTAGCGCCATCTGCCAGAAGGGGGAAACATCGATGAGCGTGAGCGCGTTCTTGATTATGCCGAGCAGGATCGCACCGAGGAGTACCCCCAGGGCAGTGCCCTTGCCTCCGGCAATGCTCACACCGCCGATGACGCAGGCAGCCACGGTCTGAAGCTCGAACCCGGTGGCCGAATCATTCTGCGCCGACGCATAGCGTGATATCCACAGCAATCCGGCGAGCCCCACTATGATGCCCGAGACCAGGAAGGGCAGGAAGTTCGCTTTCCGGAGGTTGATGCCGACGTACTGCGCCGCGGTGAGGTTTCCTCCCACGCCGTAGAGCTCACGGCCGGTACGCGTGTAGCGCAGGAAGGTCGCGATAATGATGAAGATGACGAGCGCAGCAATCATGAGCGTCGTGAAACCGAGAATCGAGAAGTGCGGAAAGTCGCGGTAGGCCTTCGACATCTCGTCGGCGCTGACCCAGGCACCGCCTGAGAACAGGAACACAACCCCTCGATAGATGCTGAGCGTACCGAGGGTAGTGATGATGGGGGGGATCTTTGCTATCGAGACCAGAAATCCGTTGAACGAACCGAGGATGACGCCGATGCCGAGCGCTATGGCAACGATTCCGACCATCGGGATGCCGGGGTCCGCCTTGTTGATGAGAGCGGTGATCATGCCGGAAAGACCGATGCCGGAGGCGACCGAGAGGTCGATTCCGCCTATGAGTATCACCAGAAGCTGTCCGAGCGAGACCATGATCAGGATCGAGGTGTCGTCGAGGACGTACTGCAGATTCTTTGGATCGAGGAACCGCGGCGCGCGGATGGCGATGAGCGCGACAAGCACTATTCCGAAGACGACGAGTGAAGCCTCCCGTCGCCGCAGCAGCGCGAGAACAGATTTCATGAGTCACTCCTTGTCGCCGAGCCTGTTGCGAGCGCTGCCCGCATGATGATCTCGGGACTCGCCTCTTTTGCGGAAAACCGGCCCGTAATGGCACCTTCATGCATGACGATGATGGTATCGGCCATACCGAGCACCTCCGGCAGCTCCGAAGAGACGAGGATTATGCCTTTGCCCTCCGTCGCCATCTGCCCGATCAGGTCGTGGACCTCCGCCTTCGTTGCAACGTCGATACCCTTCGTCGGCTCGTCGAGGATAAGGACCTCCGGCTTCGTTGCCAGCCACTTCGCAAGTACCACCTTCTGCTGGTTGCCGCCCGAAAGCGATTCGACCAGTTGTTCCCAGCTCGGCGAACGTACCTCGAGCATGGAGGCGTAGTGGTCGGCTATTTCCTGTTCCTTCCTGAAGTCGAGGAAGGGACCCCTCCGGAGCGTGCGCAGGAGCGGGACGGTTGTGTTTTCGCGGATCTTCATCTTGAGAATCACGCCCTGGTCCTGGCGGTCCTCGGGAACAAAGGCAATGCCGAGTTTCATGGCATCGTCGGGTTCGCCTATATGGATCTCCTTTCCGCGAAGCTCGATCGTTCCCGAATCGAGCTTGTCGATTCCGAAGACCGATCGCATCACTTCGCTTCTGCCTGCACCCACCAGTCCGAAGAAGCCGAGGATTTCACCTTCGTGCAGCTCGAAGCCGATGTCGCGGAACTCGCCCTCGCGGTTGAGCCCGCTCGCTTTGAGAATGGGGGCTCCCAGTGAGCGACTGTAGTCGGGGTACATGTGGTCGAGTGTCCGCCCGACCATCATCCCGATGATCGAGTCCGAGTCGGCCTCCTTGATCGCTCCCTCTCCGATGTACTTGCCGTCGCGGAGAACGGTGAAGTAGTCGGCAATCTCGAAGATCTCTTCGAACTTGTGCGAAATGAAGATGACCGCCTTTCCCTCGTCCCGCAGGCGGCGGATAATGGCGTACAGCTCCTCGACCTCGCGCAGCGAAAGGGCCGATGTCGGCTCGTCCATGATGACGATCTTGGCGTCAAAAGAGAGCGCCTTCACGATTTCGACCAGGTGCCGCTGAGCGATGCTGAGACTCCGCACCAGCGCTTCCGGATCGATATCGACCTCGAGCCGCGTGAGCAGGTCGGCCGTCTTCTGCCGCATCGCGTTCCAGTCGACGAAGAGGCCGCGACGGATGTGGTGACCCATGAAGATGTTCTCGGTAACGGTCAGCTCACCGAACATGGTCGCTTCCTGATGGATCGCAGAGATGCCTGCCGCCTGCGATTCCAGCGGGGAGCGGAACGAGGTCTCCGCCCCGTTTAGTACGATCGTTCCCGAGTCCGGCGAGTGAATGCCGGTCAGCACCTTCACAAGAGTCGATTTGCCCGCCCCGTTTTCACCGATGAGAGCGTGCACCTCCCCCGCGCGGACGGTGAAGTTGACGCCGTCGAGCGCTCTGATGCCCGGGAAGTATTTCTTGATATCGTGGAGTTCCAGAATTACGTTGTCCAATCTTCCAATCTCCGGGGAACTATTATACCACCGATCGCAAAAGGGCCGCCCTGAGGCGGCCCTCGCTGAAAGGCGGCTCCCGCTCAGTAGATAGCCGCGTACTTGTCGATGTTCGACTTGTCGAAGACGAAGGGCTTGCCCATGACTGCGACGTTGTCGGCGCCGACCGTGATCTTGCCCATGCGGCCCGCGTCGAAGCTGTCGCCCGGGGAGACGCTCTTCACGTCATTCTTGATCAGGTCGTAGGCGATCATCGTCGCCGAGTATCCGAGGTCGATCGGATTCCACAGCTCCATCTTCGGGCAGGTGCCGTCGAGGATGTACTGCTTCATTTCGGACGGAAGTCCGAGACCGGTGAGGATCACCTTACCCTGGAGGCCTGCGTCTTCGATCGCCTTTCCGGTGGCTGCCATTCCGACGGTGGTCGGGGAGATGATACCACGGAGATTGGGATAGGACTTGAACAGCCCCATCGCTTCGCGATAGCTCTTGTCCGAAAGGTCATCGCCGTAAACCGTAGCTACCAGCTTCATATCCTTGTACTTCGGATCCTGAAGCTCCTTCTTCATGTACTCGATCCAGGTATTCTGGTTGGTCGCCTGCGATGAGGCGCTGAGGATGGCGATCTCACCCTTGTAATTGATGAGCTCGCCCATCATCTGGACTTCGCTGCGGCCGATGAACTCGTCGTTCGACGGCGCAAGGTGAAGCATGCGGCCCGCCGGGGCGATGCCGGAGTCGAAGCTGATAACCTTGATGCCTGCTGCCATCGCCTTCTTGGTGATGGGCACGAGAGCGTCGGGATCGTTCGCGGAAATCTCGATGGCGTCGACCTTCTGCGCGATGAGCGCATTGATGAGCTCGATCTGTCCCTCTGCCGTCGGCGTGCTCGGGCCCTGATAGATCAGCTGAACGTTTCCGATCTGCTTTGCGGCCTCATTGCCGCCGTCCCGCGCAGCCTCGAAAAATCCGTTTCCCAGGCTCTTGACGACCATCGCGATGCGAAGCTGCTTGCCGCCGGACGACGAGGAAGCCGAAGAGCTCTCCTTCGAACCGTTGGCAAAAACCATGGCTGCGGCGCCGATCATCAACGCGAGGCCGATCAGGACGCGTTTTGCTGTGACCATAGAATCCTCCTGTTTGATTCCGCTGACTGCGGACTGACGTGATGGTAAAATTCTACCATGACCATCAGGAGGCTTGAAGGGAGCTGTTCTACAATCTAGGTCACAAATTCTACGATTTTAGGGAGCTACGAGGTCTTGAAATGCTCTAGCTCTCCGTTCAGCGACTGGCCGAGGCGCCCCGACTCTTCTGCAACCTGCATCACGTGCTGGACCGCGTTCGATATCTCACTGATGCCGCCCGCGATTTCGACCATACCGTTTCGCACCTCGGCGCTTATCTGCTGAATAACGGTCATCGCTTCACGGATCGACTCGGCATTGCCGCTGATGTCGTTGGAACCGGTGCGCACGTTCGAGGAGACATCCTGCAGAATCGTCATCGCCTCCAGGATCTGCTGTCCGCCCGAACGCAGCTCGCGCATGCTCGCCGAAATCTCCTCGAGCGAGGAGTGCAGCTCTCGCGTCTCGGTCTCTATTTCTCGGAACGAATCGTCCATTTCGCGGCTGGCGTCTCCTGCGCCGCTCACGCTGTCGATAATCTCCTGGAGATTGCCCGACACCCGCTTGCTGTTCTGAGCCGACGCCTCTGTCGATCGATTCGGCGTTGGAGCTGATCTGTGTTGCCGAGGCGGAGGTCTGCTCGGTGGTCACGACCAGATTCTCCTTGATCTTCAGGTTTTCAGCGGAGGTCGCCTTGATCAGATCCATCGAGTCGCGCAATCCTGCGAGAAACTGGTCCAGGTTCCGGCTGAGCGCACCCACCTCGTCCTGCACATCGAGCGAGAATGCGAGCGTGAGATCTCCCTCCTTCATGAGGAAGATATTGCGTTCGATCAGCCGTATCGACCGGACGATGCGATTTGCGACGAAGGAGGCGAGAAGCACGGTCAGCCCTATCAGAACCGCGACCGCCAGAAGGCTCAGGAGGCGGCTCCGGTTTTCCACCATCTTCACCTCGGTGTCTATCGAGGCATACTGCTGGTCGATCACGGAGCCGGCATCTGCAAAGCCCTTCGAGACCACATCCAGCTGCGCGATCCACGTCTGCACCTCGGTTACTCCAAGCACCTGGCCGGTGCCCTCGACCTCGTTCTGCCGCGTGGCAGTTTCGACCAGGCCGAAGAGCGTTGCCTGGTTTGGATCTATCGCCGGAAACCTGTCGAATACGTTGCTTATGGTCTGAACATCGTCGCGAAATTGCAGCATGTTCTGGTCGAGCTGGGTCTTCAGCTTGTTTATCGTGGCCAGTGACTGCCGTATGGAGCTGTTCAGGCTCGGGAGAATTTTCAGGCCCTGGACCGCAAGAAACGCCTCGGTGGTGCTCGCGCTTGCCATCTTGAACGACTTGACAGCATCGACGAAGGGGGTGGTCGCAAGGCGCTGTGCGGCCAGTTCCTGCACCAGGAACGCGGTATGGAGGTCGGTCAGCGATGCCTCTTCGTCGGAGATCTTCTGAAGCGGCGCGAGAAGTATGAAATAGGTTGCGGCAGGGACGACGAACGAGGTGATCAGGATCACGATCACAAGGAAGAGCTTCAGCCGTATACTCATGGCACCTCCTGTGTCGAGTCGATAAGAAACCCTATCACATCCGGTACCCGGCCCGTGACGGTTCGATTCTACAAAAACGGGCGCAAAAACTACGAATTCGGCCGCTCCGCCCGGCTGCGGTTCCGGCTCTGGTGCTCCACCGGCGTATGACCGAAGTGAGCGCGAAACACCCGCGAGAAGTGACGCGGATTCGAGTAGCCCACCAGCCGCGCCACCTGCTGAATCTGAAGCCGCCGGTCGAGCAGCAGCTGCGAGGCACGTTCCATCCGGATCCGGGTGACGAACCTGAGAAAGGTCTCCCCCCGTGCGCGTCCAAAGAGCGTGCTCAGGTAGTTCGGGGTGACGCCGAAATGGCTCGCGAGGGAAGCAACCGACAGATCGGCCATGTAGTTCCTCTCCACATATTCCGCGATCCGCCCCGCAAGTGCCTGTGACCGATCGTCTCCCGCGTCCGGCGGTTCGTCCTCCACGCGCGAGCGAAGCTTTGCTATCTCGATGCGGCGGTCGGCGGCAAGCCTGGTCGTTTTGTCGGTCGCGGCGTCCGGATAGCCGACAGCCGCCCGGAGAAACCGTATCACCGGGGCGAAGTCGAGCGGCGCGAGCGCTTCAGAACCGCTTTGAAGCAGCTGCTGCAGCTCTTCGACCCGCTGCAGATAGGAGAGCGAGTCCCGTTCCGAAAACGATCTCGCAAGCTCGAGACAGACCCGTGAGAGACGCCTTACCGCCGGCGGCATCGATTCCACGAGCTCTCCAAGTCTGTGCGCCTCTTCCACGCAGCCGGCACCGCTGACCGGCCGCCCCCGCGCGGACTCCTGCGCCTGCGCATAGCGCGTCAGCCACTCGTCGAGTGACTCCGCTACCGGTGTGGTGACCACGGTGACAAGGGTCTGCGTGGAGGACTTTGCGACCGCGATCCTGCCGGCGACCTGAAGCGTGTGGGTCGCGACCGCCTCGCCTTCGCGGTCGTCGATCGGCCACGCAAGCGCCGCAGCAAAATCGGCCTGGCTTCCGGAGGTGACGACAGCGCGGCGCGCACGGCCGGCAAACTGCAGAAGCCGGGATCGAACGGTGTCGGCAATCTCGCGTCGAAGCTGCTTGACGGTGTCCTCGTCCCTGCAGGAATCTACAACTACCAGCGCGCCGACGTGCCGGTTGCTGCGCTCGGATTCGATCGAGGTCCTCTCAGCCGTGCCGGAGAGGATGGCGCCCAGCCGCGACTCGTACTCGCTGCTGCGCGCCCGGTAGAGACGGTTGCGGTCCTCGATCAGTCCGGACAGCACCCGCTGCAGCTCCTCCGGCGATGCCGGTTTCATGAGGTAGTCCGCCGCTCCGAGGCTCAGTGCCGTTCGCGCGTAGGTAAACTCCGAGTATCCGGTCAGCACGACCCATTCCAGATCGGAGTGGCTCTTTATGACGTCTGCCATCGCATCGAGCCCCGACATCCCGGGCATTTTGATATCCACTATCGCTATGTCGGGTCTCTCCTCGGCAAGCGCCTGCTTGAGCTCCGCGCCCGTTGTCGCTTCCGCAGCTATCTTCAGCGGCAGAGAGAGCTCTTCTATCATGTTTCGCAGGCTGAAACGTACGAGTTTCTCGTCGTCCGCGATGACGATCTTCAAGCCGCGTGCTCCTGTAACGGAATTGCGATCTCGATCCGCGTTCCGGTCCCTCGCGACGAGCTGATGCGAAGCGTCGCATCCGGGTGGGAAAGGCTGAGCCGCTGTCTGACGTTCCAGAGGCCGATGTGAGCGTTTGGATCGATTGGCACCGGATCGAATCCTACACCGTCGTCTGAGATGCGCACCTCGAGCTCCCTGCCCCGGCCCCCCATTCGGGTGGATGCCGCGACGTGCAGCCGGCCGCCGCCGTCGAGCGGCTCGATTCCGTGAATGATCGCGTTCTCCACAAGCGGCTGCAGCAGCAGTTTCGGTAAAAGGATGTCTTCCGCCCCGGGATCACATTCGAGCGATACCTCGAGCCGGTCCTGAAAGCGAATCTTCTGCAGCGCGCAGTATTTCTCCAGGAATACGAACTCCTCCTTCACCGTGGAAAGCTCGTCGTGCTCGAGGATATACCTCATCATCTCTTTCAGCGCGAGGATGGCACGCTCGAGCCCGTTGCGATCACCCATACGATTGAGGCCGACGAATCCGCTCAGCACATTGTAGAGAAAATGCGGCTGAATCTGAGACTGCAGCGCCTGGAACTCCGCCTCCCTGCGCTCGATCAGCTCGTGGTAGGTCTGGTAGTTGTCGATGGTCACGCTGGTGTACCAGGCGAAGGTCTTCAGGCTGGTCAGATCGAGATCGTTGAGCGGTTCCGAGCCCTCGCCGGTCATCACGACGATCACGCCGAAACGCTTCCCCCTCACCTCGAGCGGAAGCGCAACGAGCGACGCCCCCGCTTCGGCGTTCTGCTCCGTGCTGCGTTCCGGATCCGGGCAGCCGTTTTCCGCCGACTGAAGGTTCTGATCTCCGACGAAGAGGGTACACCCCTCCTTGAGCACTTGCTCGAAGCTGCGCTGCACCAGCCCGCTGTCGATGCCGGCCGGCACTTCGCCGGATTTTGCCCTCACGCGGAAACCGTCTTCGGCATCCGCGGTAGTCACCAGTGCGCAATCTGCCTCCAGGTCGTGGCAGATCGAACGCGCCACCACGTGCAGCAGCGTGTCGACATCGGACCGCTCGTTTATCGCGGAGCCGACGTCGCGCATCAGCCTCAAAACCGAATCGACGTTGTGCTTGAGGTCCTTCACGAAGCCGGAGATCTTGTCCGAGAGCATGCCGAACTCGTCCCTGGTCTTGATATCGAGGCGAAGTCCGAAATTGCCCTGGGACATTGCCCTGATGCTCTGCTCCACGATGCCGAGACGCTTTGCGATGCGGCCGGAAAAAAGCAGCGAGACCGCAACGGTGAGCAGACCGGAGAAGGCGGTATAGAGCCAGAAGACCCAGAGGATCCTCTCCTGGGTTCGGACCGCCTCCTGCCGGAGGCTTGCGATGAAGCGTTCGAGAAAGCTCTGGAAGCTGTTGTCGAGATAGTAGGAGGTGGAGCGCAGGCTGTCGAAGAAGCTGAGGAGCGACGAGTCATTCTGCATTTTGAGATATAGATCTGACTGCCCGAGTACTCCCGTGTTCTGCAGCGCGGTAAGGCTTCGCTGGAGCTCGTCGATGCGGGCGAATGCCTTCCGGCTCATGGTATTGGCGGTGTTGTATTCGTCGCGGAGCTCGGTGTCGTGCAGCAGTCCGACAATGCGCGGAGACGCCATGAACTCATTGAAGGAGGTGCGAAACCGCGACGCCGACTGATTGAGAAAGTCGACAGTGGTGGAATAACGAGGGGCGTAGATGAGGTCCTTCACCAGATTGTACATCTGCGGCGTGAACAGATCGAACACCAGGTCCTTCATGTAGCCGTGGATGAGGCGCGACTCAGCGATGAGCGACAGCCCCTGGTCGACCGTCTCCTCCGAACGCGAGATCTCCTTCATGGTCCACACCGAGAGCACCAGAATTATGAGCACGTTGAGGAAGATTACGCCTGTAATGGAAAACAGTTTGGCTCGAATACGCACGGCCTGCTCCTGACGGTTATTATATAGCACCTCCGTGCGGAGAGTTTACCGGGTATCGATTCCGTTGCCCGCTACCAGGGGAGCTGCCTCCCGTCGCGGAAAAAACCGCCGCTCTGCCCGTCCTCTAGCAGCGCCGCCCACAGCACCGACCCGGCGCCCTGCGCAAGCGACCGAGGCGCGCCTGCGCCTCCCATGTCGGAACGGACCCATCCCGGATCCACCGCATTGAGTCTGATGCCGCGTGATGAGAGCTCAGGTGCCGTGATCCGCACGTAGGCATTGAGCGCCGCCTTCGACACACCGTAGGCAGAGGTGGGCCAGCCGTCCCGGGAATGGGTTCCGCGGCGGACCGAGTCCACGAAGCTCTCCACCAGCTCGAACAGGCCCTCCCGCTTCAGCGATGCATCGAGAAAGCGTTTGCGGAGCTCGCCGGACATTATGGAAAGCTGTCCTGCGCTGCTCGTCACCATCACGATGGTTCCGCCCTCGGGAATCAGGGGCAGGAGCGCGTCGGTGAGCCGGATCGAGCCGTAGAAGTTGGTGTCGAGCGTGCCCCGCGCTACCGCCTCGTTGAATCCGTCCATGGTGGTCGCGGCGTTATTGACGAGAATATCGATGCGGGTTCCCGCTTTCTGCATGGCGTCCCTGAGGGCGTCGATGCTCGAGCCGTCGGCAATGTCGAGGCGACGGAAACTCACGCTGCCGCCGGTCTCCTTCGCAATCCGTTCTGCAGCGTCGGTTCCTTTCGCCTCATTTCGCGCGGTCAACACCACCTGCAGGCCCTTCTCCGCGAGCTCTCTGGCGGTTTCCAACCCTATACCCCTGTTCGCGCCGGTAACGAGCGCCAATCTGTCGTTGCTGCTCATACGCCTAATGTAACCATTGGAGGGCGGATGGTGTATGATCGACTCCATGAAGACGGTGGGCAGGCTCGCCGCAAGTTTCGGACTCTCCAGGTCTACGCTGCTCTACTACGATTCAATCGGTCTGCTGAAACCTTCCGGGCGGTCGCCCGCAGGGTACAGGCTCTATTCGGACCGGGATCTGCAGAGGCTCGAACAGATAGTCCTTCTGCGCGGGATGGGCGTCTCGCTGGAGAAGATGCGTATCTGCCTGGACAAGCCGAAAGAGGGGGTGGTGCCGCTGCTGCTCGAGCGGATGTTTGCCATTAACGGACAGATCTCTTCTCTTCGACAGCAGCAGAAGGCGCTCCTGGCTCTCATCGAAGCGGACGGCTCTCTCGCGGGCATCAAGTCGAAGCTCCATCTTTTTGCCGATTTCGGCCGGGAGGCGGGAGTTACCGAGCAGAATGCCGGGCAGATTCACCGGGCGTTCGAACGTGCCTCACCCTCCCTGCACCGCCGGTTTCTCCGCTACCTCGGCTTCACTCCGGCCGAAATCGAAATGTTCATCAAAAGTCTGCGTTCGCATTGACCTGTCTACAGCTTCACAGTTTAGCTTTTCCCCGGACCACCGTGTCCAGGAGGAAAGAGATGAAGAAAAGAGAGCCGAAGTGGAGAAGGGGCGAGCGCGCCGAACGTGTTCGACAGTTTGAGCTCAACGGCCGGCCGCAGGAGATCTTTCCGCTGCTCTGTCCGGTGAGGGAGTACGAGTGGATACCCGACTGGGAGTGCACCATGGCCTATGCCGATTCCGGCGTGGCCGAGAAGGACGCTATCTTCTATACGGCGCAGAAGCTCGGACACAGGGCGGTCTGGACCTGCATCACCTACGAGCCGGACCGGCTGATGGAGTACCTGGTCGTCGTCGGCACAGATGCCGTCCTGCGTCTGAGCATCGCCCTCGAAGAGGTCGGGCGTGACAGCACCGCTGTCACGTGGCGGATGCTGTTGACCGCTCTCTCTCGCGTGGGCCGACACGTTCTCTCGCACGACTACTCCGAAGCGCGTTACGAAGAGTTTATCAACCGCAAGCGACAGGAGCTGCAGAGTTTTCTCGACCATTCGCGGAACGCAGAGTCCGTCGATTCAGCCACTTGACGAGTTTCCCGTCTCGATGTACATTGTGTTCATATTTTGATTGAACAATCATTCAACCAATAACCGGCGTGCCGGTCCGGTGTATGTCATGCCGGAGGTACGCCTGATACGGGGAAACAGGTGTCACCGAGGACTTCGACAGAAAACAGCCGAATTCGCGAAGAGCGGCGCGAACAGATCCTGCACGCTGCGCTGAGGGTTTTTGCGCGGTGCGGGTTCACTGCTGCCCGCGTTACCGACATCGCCGCCGAGGCAGATATGAGCGCCGGACTGGCCTACCACTACTTCGCATCGAAGGAGGAGCTCTTCCACGAGCTGGTAACGCTCGCGCTCGACATATCGCTCAACGTGTACGAGACTGCCCACTCTTCGCCCGGCACCGCCTGGGAGCGGCTTGTTCGCCTTGTGAGCAACGTCGTTCCCGCTGCCTACAGGGGCCTTGGAAGTCTCTTCTTCCTCGTCATGATTCAGAGTCAGACCTATCTGAACGTACCCCAGGCGACCCGCGATCTGATCGCACGGCGGGTGCCGCGATATAACGCAGTCCTCATCGACCTGATCGAAAAGGCACAGGCCGAGGGAAGCGCGCGGGACGGTGACCCCGCTGCGTTCGCAAATGCGATCAACGGCATTATTCAGGGACTTGCTGTGCTCAACGCCTCTTCTCCCGGTGTCCAGATGCCCGACCCGGAAACTATCCTGCGAATGGTGCAGGTGTAGCATAGTGGAGGAACGGGAATGAATCAGAAAACAGATAGAACCATTACAATGGAACGTCAAGGCGCGGCCGGGAATGCAGGCGCAGGAGCCTCGACCGACGTCATCATCATCGGCGGCGGAATCGCGGGGCTGTCGGCAGGCTGTTATGCTCAGATGAACGGGCTATCTTCGCGGATCTTCGAGCTGCACTCCCTGCCTGGCGGGCTGTGCACCAGCTGGAAACGGAAGGGGTATACCTTCGACTACTGCATCCACTGGCTCGTCGGCTCGACGCCCGGACACGGTTTCCATGAGGTCTGGGAACAGCTCGGGATGGTGCAGGGAAGGACCTTCATCGACCCGGAGGTATTCAGTCAGATTGAAGGATCCGACGGGCGGAAGATCGTGTTCTACACCGATCCGGATCGACTGGAGGAGCATCTGACCGGGCTTTTTCCGGCGGACCGCTCGGCCATCGCTGAAATGTGCAGGACGATCCGGACCCTTTCCGGCTTTCGCATGGCAGATTTCTCACTCAAACCGAAGTACTGGGGCCGACTGCTCCGTGCTCTGCCCTCATTCGGCCTGATGCGGCGACTCACTCCGTTCACCATGAAGGAGTACGCCCAGCGGTTCACCGATCCCTGGCTGCGTGATGTAATCGCGTCGTTCTTCGGAAGCGAGAACATGCCGGTCATCGGGTTTCTCATGACCATGGGGTGGATGCACGCAGGTGTCGCAGGCTACCCGATCGGAGGCTCCTATCCGATGTCAAAGGCGGTGGCGGACCGTTACCGGAGTCTGGGCGGGTCGATCTCCTATAATTCGCGGGTCGCGCGCATCCTCTCCGAGGGCGGAAAAGCGTACGGTGTCCGCCTGGAAGACGGCAGCGAGCACACCGCACGCTGGGTGATATCCGCGGCCGATGCATACGCCACATTCAGGCAGATGCTGGAGGACCGGTATCATGAACCGAAGTGGGAGGAGTATTTTTCCCGGAAGGAGCTCTTTCCTTCCCTCATTCAGATATCGCTTGGAATCGACGGCAGTCTCGATGTACCGCAGACAGTGACATGGCAGATGTCCCGGCCGCTGACAGTCGACCCGGGCGACGGCGTGAGCCCCAACACCACTCTGACACTCGGACTTCATCACTACGGATTCGACCCGACGCTTGCTCCCGAAGGCAAGACCGCAGCGGTAGTCCGGATGGGAGGGACACCGCAGTACTGGCGGAATCTTGCGCAGATCGACCCTGCCCAATACGAGAAGGAGAAGGAGCGAATTCTTGGCGATGTGATAGAGAGGCTCGAGGAACGGTTTCCGGGAATCAGGGAGCGAATCGAGGTGACCGACGTTTCCACGCCGTGGACGGCGGAGCGGTACACCGGCAACTGGGACGGCTGCATGGAAGGGTGGCTCATTACTCCTGAATCACTCGCCGAGTCGATGAAGGGCAGCGTCCTGCCGACGGAGGTTCCGGGGCTTGCCAACTTCCTTCTCGCCGGGCAGTGGACCGTTCCCGGTGGTGGTCTTCCGCCGAGCGCGCAGAGCGGTCGCGACGCCATAAAGAAAATTTGCCGCGCCGAGGGGCGCAGGTTCAGGACCAGCGTGGCTTCGCCGAAGGCATCGACCGCGCTCGCGCGCGGCTGAGCTTCACATATCGTGCCGTCCGGACGCAGTCTCACCGCTGAGGTGGCGCTCCGGGCGGCGCGTTTGCCGTCTGAAAAAACAGGATTGACTGCTCGCCCGTTTGCCGTGATAATAAACCTACATTCCTGTTAATTACTCCACCAGGTCTATATGCTTGATCGGGAATGCAACGCCGGCAGGTCCGGGCGCGGAGGTGACGTTCGTGGCGGAGAATGCTGATTCGGGCATGTTCCGGAAACTCTTCGATTCCATGCCTTCTATAGCGGTGGTTGTCGACGACGATGCACGGATCACGGCCTACAATCGGGCCGCTGCCGGCCTTTTGCGCGATCACGCGGTATCCGCAGTAGGGACCAGAATCGGGGAGGCAATCGGGTGCGCGCACGCGTCCGAATCGCCGGACGGGTGCGGCCGCGGACCCTATTGCAGCCGGTGCATTCTTCGAAATTCGGTGAACGACGCCTCCACCGGAGCAGGCGCACAAAGGCGCCGGGCACGGCTTCAGCTTCTGAACATCGGTGAGCTCCAGGAAATATACGCGCTCGTTACCGCATCTCCTTTCGAGTTCAACGGCGCGTCGCTCGTTCTTCTCATCGTCGAGGACATAAGTATAATCGCCGAGCTCACGCGCATCATCCCCATCTGCGCCGAGTGCGGAAAGGTTCGTGACGGCGGTGACGCCTGGATGCGTGTGGAGTCCTACTTCTCGCGCGAATGGGGCGTGGACTTCTCTCACGGGATGTGCCCCGAATGCCTGAGCGTTCAGATGAAACGGCTGGAGGAGCGGTAAGCGGGCCGGCGCGCGAACGCATACCCGCGCAGTTGTCCAGGCGTTATCGAGTTCAGGCAGGCAGAGACTGCTCAGGAAAGCTTCCGCTCGATCGCGTCGGCGACGGTCTCGAGCGCCTTCACGCGGGCGAACCACTTGTTGTTTGATTCCACGATTGTCCAGGGCGCCTCGCGGGTGCTCGTCCGGAGAAGCATTTCGTCCACCGCCGCGCGGTAGGCGTCACGCTTCTCGCGGTTGCGCCAGTCCTCTTCGGTAATCTTCCACTGCTTGTGAGGATCTTCCTGGCGCGCCTTGAACCGCCGGAGCTGCTCGTCCGCATCGATCTCGAGCCAGAACTTCACCAGCACGGTCCCGAACCGGACCAGCTGTTCCTCCATCTCGTTGATCTCACGATAGGCGCGCCGCCACTCCTCTTCCGTGCAGAAACCTTCGACACGCTCGACGAGTACGCGGCCGTACCAGGTGCGGTCGAAGACGGCGATGTGGCCGGCTTTGGGAAACCGCCTCCAGAATCGCCACAGGTAGTTATGCGCCCTCTCCTCCGCGCTGGGTGCAGCAACCGGAACAACCTCATAGCCGCGCGGGTCCATGGCCTGCGTCAGCCGTCGGATACTGCCGCCCTTGCCGGCAGCGTCCCAGCCCTCGTAGCAGATGATGACGGGGACTCTGCGTTCGTAGATCTCGTGCTCGAGAAGCCGGAGGCGTTTCTGCACGCGGGCGAGCCGCTTCTCGTAGGTGGGCCGGTCCAGGCTCTTCGAAAGATCGGCGCGCTCGAGAACCGAACCGGATTCGACGCCGCTTCCGGTTGCCGAGTCCTTTGTGTCGCCGTCCTCATGCCCGGGATCCAGTCCCGGATCGGTCGCCGCTTCCAGGCGGTCGATCACCGTTTCGAAGACCTTTATGGTGGCGTGCCGTTCCTCCGTTGCTTCCACTAGCGTCCAGGGAGCGGTTTCACTGTCGGTAGCTTCGATCATCCCGTCGTAGTGCCGGAGGAATCTGTCGTAGTGTTTGTTCTGCTTCAGATCGTGCCGGGTGACCCGCCAGGAGGTGGCTTTGGAGGCGGTCAGCTTCTCGAATCTGCGCGCCTGCTCCTTCGGGCTGATGTGCAGGAAGAGCTTTATCACCACGCATCCGCCGTCGGCGAGCTGGCGCTCGAATGAACGGACGTCGGCGAAAAGCCTCTCCCGTTCAGACCGCTTCACCCCGCCGGCGGAGATCTTCTGGTACCATGCGCGCTCGAAGACCGCGATCCGTCCGCCCGGCGGAAGGTTCTGCCAGAAGCGCCAGAAATAGGGACGAAGCCTCTCCTCCTGAGTAGGCTCGGTCAGCGCCAGCACCTGATATCCCCGCGGGTCGAAGCAGGAGATGAGATTGTTCATCACCGTGCCCTTTCCGGCGGCTTCCCATCCATCGAAAACGATGACCACTGGTATCTGCTTTCCACGAGCTTCGCGCTGCAGCTCGCCGAGGCGGATGCTCATAGTCAGAGCGAGCTTCCTGTAGTCCTCTTTCCTGAGAGAGCGGCGGAGATCAAGCGATTCGAGCATGATGCATCATCATAGCACGCGCCCGCAGACCGAGGTAGACCTACTCCGCCGCGGGCAGGGCTGGGCGCTCACCATTGTTGCCGTTCCGGTGCTTCTCCTTCAGGAACACCACCGGAATGAGCGTCACGGCGATTATGATTGAAGCGAACAGAAATACCTGGTCGATGGAGGCGACGAAGGCCTGTTTCTCGAGGTTGCTGATGAGCAGCGCCTGCGCTTTGTTGACCGCCGTAGCGTGGGTGCCGCCGGTCACGCGTTGAGCAAATCCGGTGAGGCCGCGTACGGCGTTCTGGAAGGCGGGCGAAAATCGACTCATAGCGCCGCCGAAGGTGTTGCTGTAGATCACCTGATCACGAATGAGCATCGTCCCAAACAGGGCAACTCCGAAGCTTCCGCCAATCTGCCGAGTGACATTGATGATACCGGAGGCCTGGGCCATCCTGGTGCGCGGAATCTGCGATATGGCCACGGCAGAAATCGGCGTGAAGATAAACCCCATGCCGACGCCGCGGATGTAGAGAGGCAGAGAGATGGCGAAGCGCTCGGAAACGAGCGAAAGATCACGATACTGGAACATGCTGACGGCGAGCAGCGAGAGACCGATTACCAGCGGCACCCTCGCGCCGATCCGGTCGGTCATTATTCCGGCGATCGGCGCAACCACGGCCGTCAGGATGCCCATCGGCAGGAACATGAGTCCGGTCTGCAGCGGCGTATATCCGAGAGAGTTCTGCAGATAGAGCGGAAGCAGAAAGACGCTGCCGAACATGCCGAGTCCGAACACAAAGAGCACGATGTTGCTGAGCGCAAAATCGCGGTCCTTGAAGAGCCCAAGGTCGAGAAGCGGATGCTTCGTGGATATCGCCGACATTGCGTAGGTCACCAGACCCAGGCCCGAAGCGGTGAAACAGACGATTTCGAAGGTGGAGCCCCAGCCGTCGGTGTTCCAGGCGGCATTTCCTTCCGACAGTCCCAGAAGGATTCCGGTCAGGAACACGGTCATGCCGATGAACCCGGCGACATCGAGCCTCGGCGTGAAATCGGCTTTGTGCTCGTGAAGCACGCTGTATGCCATGAAGATGCCGATGATCCCGACCGGCACGTTGACGTCGAAGATCATCTGCCAGGAGAAATTGTCGATGAGGTAACCGCCGAGCGTTGGTCCGAGGGCGATCGATGCCGAGGCCGCGATCCCGTAGAAGCCGAGCGCAAGGCCTCTCTTCTCGGGCGGAAATTCCCGCGTCACTATCGCCATCCCCACCGGTTGGACCAGGCCGCCGCCCATCCCCTGAACGATGCGAAAAGCTATCAGGGAGAAGATATTCCACGAGAGCGAGCAGAGCAGGGATCCGAGCGTGAAGAGGAAGACGCCGGCGATGTAGGTCGCCTTGTATCCGAACCTGTCGGCGATCCAGCCGGATGTGGGAAGCATGACTGCAAAGACCAGCATGTAGCCGGTCAGCACCCACTCGACCAGGTCGGTCGACGCGCCGAACGCGACGGTGAGCTTCGCGAGCGCCACGTTCACGATGGTCGCGTCGAGCACCGCCATGAAGGTGGAAATCATGATGGTGGCAAGAATCATCGCCGGAAACGAGCTCTTCTTCTCACCGGCGGCCAGCGGCCGTGCGATTTCTGTCGTATTTGCCATTCAGTTAGCTGCCTTGCTGCATCTATTTCCTACAGGGACAGGCAGTTGGACCTGCCGCGCCTGTCCCTCCATTGTTCGACCCGGATCCATGCCGGTAGTGCCTATCAATATAATGCCGAAGCTCCGCGATCGGGGCATTCTATCGGCTTTTCCGGGAACGGGAGCCGATTCGTGGGCCGGTACTGCCGGTCGACGCAGTTGAGTACACGATTTCGCGTCTCTTGTGTGACGCGTCGGCGTGCATATTTGCGGGATTTTGCAAACACCTGAGCCACTTTCGGTGCGCGTGACCGCCGATAACCGCGGTTATCGGCTAAGCGTTCTGCAATCTTTGCATTAAAGACGAGCGTTCCTTCTTGATCTTTGCGGTTTTTTCTGATACAGTGGAACGTACCAGCTATGGGAAAACGCCAGGGGTTGAAGCAGCTCGCCGAGAGGACGGGCTTTTCTATTTCCACTATTTCACGCGTACTCAGCGGGAAAGCGACCATCAGCGACGCCACCAAGGAAGAGATCCTTGGCGCAGCCCGCGAAATGGGCTTCGACATGTCGAAGTACGTCGGTTCCCGCACCCTCGACTGCATCGCCTTCGTCGTCTACTACCAGCAGAGCACTGCCTTCGAGAATCCATTTTTCCTGCACTCCATCCGGGGAGCCTACAACTGCGCCCGGTCGCACGGGTACAGCCTGCAGGTCCACTTCAAAGAGGACGACCGGCCGGATCTCATAGAATCCATCGTCGAGAATCGTGCCGCCCGCGGTGTGATTCTCTCGGCGGTGCCGGCGCAGGAATCGGATATCGAGCATCTGCGCGAGAGCGGCTTTCCCTATTCCGTGATAGGGCGGCCGACTGAGAGTGAAAGCACCTTCTGGGTCGACAACGACAACTACAACGCCTGCTATACGCTTGTCACCGATCTCCTCAATCGCGGAAAGAGAAACATCGCGTTCGTCACCAAGGGGCTGGAACGGCACTACGCCCGGGACCGTTTCGACGGGTACAGGCAGGCATTCGCGATCCGGGGTACCGCCGTTCCGAAAAATCTGGTGATCAACGGAGATCCGGCAACGCGGAGCGACAGGCTGCTCGAGGAGCTGCGGCAGGGCAGGGTGGATGTCGTCATTGCCGACGACGATGAAACCGCCCTCACCATTGCGAACCTCGTACCGCCCGATGGAAAGCGCATCAAGGTCATCGGGTTCAACTACATGCCCGTACCGCATCTGGAGAACGTGGATCTGTGGCTGGTCGACATTAAGCCGGAGGAGCTCGGCTACTGGTCGGCAGAGATGCTGATTCAGTCGATCGAGAAGAAGACAGCGCCGATGAACCGGCTCATTCCGCTCGAGCTACCGAGCAATACCGCTATTTGATCGATCCGGCTACGATTCCCCGGATGATGTAACGCTGAGCGATGAGAAAGACGATGATGATCGGGATGATCGCCATGACGATCGCCGTCAGCATCAGATCCCACTGCTTCACGTAGGTTCCCGCGAAGTTGGCCACTGCAAGCGGAATCGTCTGAACTCGGTTTCCCTTACCGAGGACCAGCAGCGGCAGGAGGTAGTCGTTCCAGATCCACATGCCGTTTAGCA
>CAZNYW010000068.1:0-23723 GCA_964577375.1 uncultured Spirochaetales bacterium
TCAATCATCCTCGAAACTACGCCGTCTATATGATATAGAGGATACCGGTATCTCGATGGAATCCATCTTCATGCGGCTTCCGGAAAGCTTCTTTATCCCGCTTGCCTCGCCGAATCGCCGGCACTATGCTTCACTGCTTCTTCTATTCTATCGCCTCTTCATGGAGTACCGCTCGAGCGTGGAGCGCGAGCTTCTGGTGGCGCGCTTTTCGGAATACTTTGCCGGACTCGACAGCTCGGACGCGGTGACCGACGAGGCGGAGCAGGACGCCCCGGATGCGGCGGGCGCCGGAGCGGATACTGCAGCCGATCCGCGCGGCCTTGCAAGCCTCTTTCTGCGCAAGCTCATCGGCTACGGCTGGCTCGACGAGGAGGAGCAGCTCGACTTTTCCCGGATCATCACGATGCGCTCTCATGCGCGGCCCTTTTTCGAAGCGCTCGATGCGACTGAGCGCGGTGTCTCGATCGAGTACGAGAGCCACATCGTCGCGGTCTACTCCTCGCTCTGCAGCGACGCGGCGAAGGAAAACGGCGAGCATGCGGTGCTCAACGCCCATTGGCACACGCGCCTGCTCATCGAATCGCTCAAGGTGCTCGAGCAGAACATCCGCAACCACTTCGGGGAGATCTTCTCGCGGGACGCGACCATCCCCGAGATTCTGCACACCCACTACGATGTCTACATGCACGAGGTGGTCGACCGCGCCTACACGCGCCTCAAGACCTCGGACAACCTGTCACGATACCGGCCGCGGATCACCCGGGCGGTCAACGCCTTTCTCAAGGACGAGAAGTGGATAACCCGCACCGCCGAGCGGCTCTCGACTATCCAGCGTAACGCGGTTGCGGCAAGCCGTGAGACCGTGCGCCAGATGCTTCTCGAAATCAGGGACGAGCTCAAGGGCATCGACCCCATTCTCGAAAGCATCGACGACCGCAACCGGCGCTACTCCCGCATCTCCACCGAGCGCATCCGCGCCCGGCTGCACGCGGACTCCTCCCTGCAGGGCAAGATCACCCGCCTCGTGCGCGCGCTTTCGCGGGACCGGGCCGAGGCGGCCGAGCTCGCGCACCGCATCTTCCGCCTTCGCTACCTTTCGCGCGGATCGCTCTACACCAGACGCACGCGCGAGGTTCCCGATGCCGCGCTCGATAGGACGGTCGCCGACGACCTTGACGCGGAGATCGGGGCGGCCGAGCTGAAACTCCGCATCACCAACCAGCTCAACCCAGCGAAGATCGCAGAGTTTCTCTCGCCCTACTGTCCGACCGCAGGAAGCGGCCGGGAGGCGGCGGAGATCGTGGACGGTGTCGAAAGCTTTGTGAAGCTCATCTACGCGGCGAACTACGCCGAAGCCCGCACCGGCACCTTTCCCTTTGCGGTCGAGTGGACCGACAAGGAGGTGACGGTGGGGCGGTTCCGATTCCGGTCGCACCGATTTGTCAGGAGGTACTCCGATGACTGACGGACTTCTGAAGTTCGCGAAGCTCACCGACGCCGAACGGGAGCAGTTCCGGGTGGCGGTCAACCTCCTGCTCACCGAAACCTTTTTGGTGCGCAGCATCGACCATCATGCCGCCTCCTACCGCTTCCTTGTCTCGAACGCCGAGCTTGTCGAGGACTACCTTGCCCTCGCCGGATGGGGAATCCGCCGGGACGAGGCGCTTGGCGTGGTCTCCTTCCAAGGACCCGCCTCTGCGCGGCTGACGCTTGCCAAAGACGAGACGCTTATGCTTCTCATCCTCCGGATTCTCTTTGAAGAGAAGGCAGGCGAGATCGCGCTTCACGGTGAGCGGACGGTACGGCAACAGGACATCCACGAAAAGTACCGCGTGCTCGCCGAGGCGACCTGGAAGAAGACCCGCTATCTCTCGATGCTGCGGCGGTTCCAGGCGCTGAGACTGATCCGCATCGTCGGACAGGAGTCGGACCCGGAGGCGACCATCGTTCTATATCCGAGCATACCGTTCGCGCTCGACGGGCTTGCGATCGAGGAGGCGGTTGCGCGGATCGAAGAGGCTGCAGGGAGCGGCTCGGAGAGCGACGGGCGGGACGGCGAAGAGGCCGATTCTGAGGAAAACGACTGATGCTGAAACTCCGGCGGGTGCGGCTGGTCAACTGGCACTTCTTCGGCGACTCAACCATTGAGCTCGGTCCCGCGACGCTTTTCGGCGGCGACAACGGGAGCGGAAAGTCGACCATCATCGACGCGATTCAGTACGCTCTAGTGGCGCAGGTGAGCCGGATCCGGTTCAACGCCGCGGCCACGGAGCGTCGCGCCGCCCGCACGCTCGAAAGCTACTGCCGCTGCAAGATCGGGGCGGACGCCCTCGACTATGTGCGGGGCGACTGCTTGAGCCACGTCATCCTCGAGTTCGAGGAGGCGGAGCGCAGCTTCTGCGCGGGCATCATGGTAGAGGCCTTTGTAGAGGGCGACGCCCGCGAGCACGAGTGGCTGCTCGAAGGCGGTAAGCTCGCCGATGTGAAGATCTACGACGGAAGCCGATTCCTCGACCCCCGCCGCTTCCGCGACGCGGTGAAGCAGCAGGGCGGATACCTGTGCGCGACAAAGCGCGAATACAATAACCGGCTCACCCACCTGCTCGGCGTGCACCGCCGCGGGGCCGACTTCAACCCCTACCTCGAAGCGGTCGTGCGATCGGTGAGCTTCAGTCCCTTCACCTCGGTGCACGACTTCGTGTGCAACTACATCCTCGAAGAGCACAGTGTCGATGTGAGCGCGATGAAGGAGAACCTCCAGAACTACCGGGCGGCCGAGCGCGAGGCGCTGGCGGTGGAGGCGCGGATCGAGCGGCTTTCCTCCATATCGTCGTTCACCGAAAGCGTCGCGCAGGCGGTACGGCAGATCCTCCGGCAGGACTACCTTCGGGTGCGCCTCGCCGTCGAGGAGCAGGTTGAGCGGATTGGGGCGTCGAAGCGCTCACTCGAGCAGGCCCACAGCGACCTCGCGAACACCGAGGAGACCCTCGCCTCGGAGCAGGAGCGGAAGGACCGCCTCGACGCCCTGCGGCAGGAGCTCCAGTTCTCGCTTGCCGAAAACGAGCAGCACCGCCTCTACGAGCGGCTGCGCCGCGACCGGGAGGAGCTTTCCCGCAGGGCGGAAGAAGAGACGGCGCGCGTCGAGCGGCGGAAGCTTCTCCTCGACCAGTGCCGGAGCCTCCTCGGGCGCGCGCTTGGCGAGGACGCGGCCGCCGAAGGAGAGGCCCTCTCGGCCGAGCAGCAAACCGAAACCCGCAAGGCGATCGAGGCGGACATGGCGATCCGCGCGGCAAAGGAGGAGCTCGCGTCGCTCTACGCGGAGGAGAAGGAGCTCGCCTCCGGGATTCTCCGCTACCCGCAGGCGACCGCGGAGCTCAAGGAGGCGGTGGAGAAGGCGGGAATACCCGCTGCGGTCTTCGCCGACCTTCTCGAGGTGATCGACGAGGAGTGGCACAACGCGGTCGAGGGCTGGCTCAACACGCAGCGCTTCAATCTGCTGGTGCCGGAGGCCGATTTCCAGAAAGCGCTCGAGATCTACAACAGGCTCCCGGCGAAGACCGCCGGGGTGGGCCTTCCGAATATGGCAGCGATCCACGACGAAGAGGCCCGCCCGGGCTCGCTTGCTGAGGTGGTGGAGGCCGCGACCCCCGCAGCGAGGCGCTACGCCGCCTATCTCCTGGGCGATGTGATCCGCAGCGATATCACGGACCTCAAGCGCTTCGAGCGCTCCATCACCGCAGGCTGCATGCGCTACTCATCCAACACCGCTACCCGTATCCGCAAGGAGGTGTACGAACGCTGGTACATCGGTAAGGCGGCACGGGAGCGGCGGCTTGCCGTGGTGCGGGCGGAGATAGACCGGCTCGGGCGGGAGATCGAGCGGCAGCTTGTCGACAAGCGGCAGGCCGAGGAGCGGATCGAGCTGCTTGCGCGGGTGTTTCGTGCGCTCCCTGCCATCGAGGAGCTTGCGCCGGCGGAAGGAAGGCTCGAAACCGTACGCACCGCGATCGCCGAGATCGAGGCGCAGCTTGCGCAGATCGACACCAGCTCCTTCGATGCCTTGAAGACGCAGGTCGCGGCAGTGGCCGAGAGCATTCGCAGCACCGACCATCAGATCGGCGAGCTTCGCGAACGGATAGGTGCTCTGCGGCAGAAGGTCGAGCTGCTCACGGCCAGGCTCGAGGGCGAGCAGGCGGAGCGGACGCGGCGGGAGGCGGAGCTTGCGGGCTTCCTTGCCGAGAACGCGGCCGAAGAGGCGGACCTCGCCTCATACTACGAGGAGCGGCTGCGCGCGGAAAAGCGTCAGGCCGGCGCGCGGATCGACTACGAAGGGATGATCCGCCGCTACGAATCCTCCTACGCGGGCCTCCGTACGCGCCTCGACAAAGCCCGCTCCTCGCTTCGCGACGAGAAGCAGCACTACAACCACGACTGGAACGAGATCCTCAGTCTCGAGGACGACGAGTCGCGCGAGTACCTCGGGCGGCTCGCCCGCTACCGGGAGACCGAGCTTCCCGAGTACCGCGATCGGATCACCCACGCCCGTGAGGAGGCCGAGCGCCAGTTTCGCGAGCACTTTGTATCCCGGCTCAACGAGTACATCATCGAGGCGGAGGAGAGCTTCAAGGAGATCAACCGCATCCTCGAGACCATCAGCTTCGGTAAGGACCAGTACCGCTTTTCGATCACGCGAAACCCGGACAAGCGAGGGCTTTTGGCCGCCATCTCCGCCGCAGCAGAGATCCGCGAGCTCGACGGCACCCTCTTCGCCGCGCTCAAGAGCGACGAGGAGCGGGCAAGCATCGAGCGGCTTTTCAACGACATCCTCACCCACGAGCTCGACGATCCTGCGGTGCGCGAAATCTGCGACTATCGCCAGTACTTTCTCTACGATATCCGCATCCGCCACACCGACACCCTCGACGAGAAGACCGGAAAACCGCTCGAGTCCTTTCTCTCCCGCGTGCTCCGCGAAAAGTCCGGCGGCGAAACGCAGACCCCCTACTACGTGGCGATAGCGGCAAGCTTCTTTCGTTTCTACAAGGATGCGCCGGGGGCGATACGTCTCGTGCTCTTCGACGAGGCGTTCAACAAGATGGACGACGAGCGTATCGGCCAGATGATCGGCTTCTTCCGCAAGCTTGCGATGCAGGTGGTCACCGCTGTCCCGACCGAGAAGATCGAGTCGATCGCGCCGGTCGTCGACCGGACGAATCTGGTGATCCGCAGGAACTACCAGGCCTTCGTTCGCGACTACGCAATCATCGGCGAGGCGGCATCCCCGTGACCGAGCTCGCGCGGAAGATCCTCGCAGTCTTTGCCGAATCCTACCCTTCGAGCGCCCATTACCGGGGCGGCCGGAAGCTCCGCAAGGGCGGCTGGCAGGCGGTCTTTCCGCGCATCAGAAGCGACGTTGCGGCGAAAAACGATTTCCTTGATGCGGTCGACGAGCTTATCGATTCGGGGATTCTTTCTGCGAAGTGGACGCGCTTTCGCGAAGGGGACGAGCTCGAGGCGCTCTACCTCGAGAAACCTGATGCGATGTTCGAGCTTCTCGGTAAAAAGTCACCGGAGTCGGTGGCGAAGGAGATGACCGATCTGCTTCGCGGGCCGGACTGGAGCGGTGAGGCCGCCGATCCGCGCCGGGCCGAGATCGCCGCCCTTCTTCTCCCGCTCCTTGAGGCCGGGCACCCGGTGCCGGCCGCTTCGGCGGTGGAGCTTTCGGATCTCGGGCGGATATTCGCACTGTCCCGTGCGGAGGCCGCATCGGCCCCGATTCGCGCGCTCAGCGTGCGCCTCTTTCGCTCGAGCAAGCGGCTTGAGGAGCTCCTGCCCGTTGCCGACCGCATTGCGCGGCTTGCAGGCCGCGAGGCGCTTTCGGTGGAGCTCGGCCTTGCCCGTTCCTACCCGGAGGTGAGCGTCGCCCTTCGCGGCACCATCGTCTTCGCCGACGGAGACCGTGCCGACGGGGACGGGAGCCGCTGGGCCTGCGCGGGCGAGCTGGTGACGCTGCCGCTGTCGACGGTGGAATCGATTGCCTCTATCGAGCTCAGTGCGCGGCGTTCGGCTTCGGTTCTTTCGGTTGAGAACAAGGAGACCTTCTATGCGACGGCCGGGTCCGATCGCGGCGAATTCGCTGCCGTCGTCTACACGGCAGGCCATGCGAACCCGGCGGTGATCGCGCTGCTTCGCCTGCTTTCGGCTGCCGGAGCCTCGTTCGAGCACTACGGTGATCTCGACCCGGACGGCATTCTCATCCTCACGGAGATCGAGGCGGCCCTCGGCGTTCCGGTTCTGCCGAACCTGATGAGCGGCGCCCTTCATCGCCGCTACGCGCGCTTCGGCTACCGGCTTGACCGTGTACAGCTTGCGCGGCTCTCCCGCGTTTCCGTCGCCCACCCCGACCTGCGCAGCCTTGCCGAGGAGATCGCGCGCACGGGAATCGGGGTCGAGCAGGAGATCATCGGGGAGTGACGCCCGCGCGGTGAAGAGCGTGCGTTGGTCCCAGTGTCCTTAGCGGATGTCGCGGGTGAAAGGATTTCGACCACGAGGTCGGGCGCACCGATGCAGCCTGCGTCGGTGAGCTTCGACTGGTCGCAGATCACGGAGATGTCGGGCTGGACGACGGTTGCGGCCTGGTCCGGACTGTCCGGCAGGACGACGTCGAAGGGTGCAGCGTACGCCTTGCAGGGCTTGCCTTTGAGAAACAGAATTAATTCACTGAGGATATTCGCCGAGACTCCCTGGTGCCGCCGATTCGGTGCCGGGCTCATGTCCCACGCGACCCCGTCGATCAGCTCCCACCGCTCGTCCTCACTCCAGGTGCAGTACTCTCCGTAGGTGTAGCGGTGATTTAACGCCGTGCTGCCTGGCTTACGGTATCTTGACCCAGATCTGTGAACGTTGGCTGCTCACCTCGCCGCTGTCGTTTTTCGGGAAACCCTCCACGAGCTGCCAGCCGACAATCTGGGACACGATGAAGGCGTGGTCGACCTTTTCGTCGCGCATCGTGCGGCTGAAAAAGTCTTCCGCGCGTACCTTACCCTCTCCGTCGCGTCCGCGAACCTGGAGCATGCGGCCGTCGAACTGTGGATCGTAGATGGCTTCACCATCAGATGCGCGAAAGAGGAGCAGGCCCTCCACGGCGTTGCAGATCCAGGGGAACGATCTCGTTCCCATTTCGGTGGTACCCTTTCCCCGCAGCGTACGAAGATCCCCCGCGACCGCGAATGGATAGCCGCTCACTGCACGGCAGTCCACATAGGTGGTTCCGTTCACCTCGACGGTATCCGGGACGGTCCACGAAGTTGATTGCGCGACCGCGCAGGCGGGAGCAATGATGACCACAGCGGCGGCGAGCAGCGTTGCCGCCGGTAAAAAGTGTACGACCTTCACGATTTCCTCCTCGCGGTTCGGACGTCTCCGGACCTTTCTCAATTCAGGGATATAGGATCCATTCTACCCCTGATCGGCCATTTGGCATGCGGGATTTTCGAGCGCTACGTGCGACGCACTACGTCACGCCATCGACTGCTCAGTAGATACCCGGCACAATCCGCCAGGGCACTTTCTCACAGTAGCGGTCCCAGTCTTCTCCGTACTTTATTGAGCAGTGTTTGTTGTCGCGGCGTTCGCGGTGCACCAGGAGAACCGTCATGTAGATCGGGTAGAAGTAGGTGAGCGGGGTAATGAAGAGCGTGGGCAGGCTCCACGCGAGCGCCATGAGAATGTCTCCCACGTAGTTGAAGTGGCGTGACCAGCCCCAGAAGCCCGAAGCAAGCAACCTGGTTCCCCGGCGGGTCTCGATGTACTCGGGCTTCCTGCCCCAGATCGGCAGGTCCGGATTCGAGGTGAAGCGGTGCTTCTGCAGATTGACCCGGCGGAAGAGGATGTAGCCGGCGAGGTTTACGGCCAGGATGATCGCTATGCCCCACCAGGGTAGGCTGACCGGATGACCTACCAGAAAGAGCGCCTGGAGAGAGTAGGTGAAGGGGACCCACGCGAGGTCGCCGAAGGTGAGCATGAAGCCGAAGTTCTCGTAGGCGATGTCCATGGTGGTGAGGATCGCCTCCTCGTGGATGTAGTAGTCGATGATGTACCAGAGCTCGAGGAGGTTCACCAGGACCATCGCGTTGCTGACGCGCCCGTTCAGGCGGTACTGCGCCGCCATGAACGAGGCGTTTGCGAGCACCCAGAGAATCAGGCCGGGACGCGCCTCGCAGAAGAACTTGATGTCGAAGCCGCCGATTCGCGGGTTGCGGGACCTTCCCATGAAAAAGTCGTGGATCCGGCTGCCGCTCGATTCCGGCGAAGTCGATCTCCTGTAGAAGTAGAGGAAGATGCTCAAGGTCAGACTGAAGATCATCACAACCGAGATGAGGGCGCCGAGATTATCGTAGATGATGGCAGGATCGATCACGCCGGTAAGAACGAGCAGCCCCGCCGCGGCGAGGGTAATGCCGAACGACACGAGGCCGTTCATGGTGTATCCGAGCCTGCTTCCGTCGGGAAGAAGTTTTCCTTCGGCTTTCTTTCCCGGAAGGAGAGCCTGGAGCAGCGCCTGGAAACAGAACCAGCCCAGGTAGAGACCGGCCGCCTTCCAGGTGGGAGTTATGCTCTGCAGGAAATTCGAGTAGGGGCTGAAGTCTATCGAGTCCGACGGGAAGAGCTGTCCCCGGTTGAAACGGATTGCGAAATATAAATAATAGACGACTATCGGCAGGGCAAGCATGATCAGAAGGTTGAAGGCCGGTCCGCCGAAGTCGTATTTTTTCTGCTTGTGGCGCGGCGGTTGTTCCTGTGTCGTCATCAATGCCCCTTTGTGATGTATGGTCCGTCCGTCCCAGATGGTCAAGTATTCAGCATGGGAATGAGGAGAATAGAATGAAAATCCTGCAGCTCGTTGCATCCTGCGTGATCGCGTTGATAGCCACGCTGACCGCGGCCTCCCTCGGGTCGCCACTTGCCTTTCTCACGCATGGCGACCCTCTGTTCGTTTCCTCGATGATCTGCCTCGCATTCATTCTCGGCTGCTTCGTGATGGCATGGGTGACCGGTGACTACTCCCAGACCGACAGGCTCTGGAGCGTTGCCCCTGCGGTCTATGCAATCTACTTCACCCTTCGCGGATGGCCCGACGCACGGCTTGTCATCATGAGCGTGCTCGCCCTGCTGTGGGGCGCCCGTCTGTCTCTGAACTTTGCCCGGAAGGGCGGCTACACGACCGAAGAGGACTACCGGTGGGGCATCCTCAAACAGAGGATCACCAATCCGGTCCTGTGGCAGCTTTTCAACTTCTTCTTCATCGCAGGCTATCAGCACCTCCAGGTATTTCTCTTCACGCTGCCCGCCTGGGTCGCCCTCAGGTTCGGAGGCGGTCCCATCAACACCCTCGATATCATCGCGGTGCTCCTCTTCCTCGGGCTTCTTGCCATGGAGACAACCGCCGACGAGCAGATGTGGCGGTTCCAGCAGGAGAAAAAGAGAAGGATCTCATCCGGGGAGTCCCTTACCGGCGACTTCGGGCGGGGTTTTCTCTCCTCCGGGCTGTACCGGTTTTCGCGTCATCCCAACTATTTCGCCGAAGTGTTCATGTGGTGGTGTTTCTATCTCTTTGTCCCGGCCTCCACCGGATCATGGCTCCATTGGACCATCTTCGGAGCGATATCTCTCACGATACTTTTCCAGGGTTCGATATGGTTCGTCGAATCGATCAGCGCAGCCAAGTATCCGGAGTACGCCGTCTACCAGCGAAGGGTGTCCTGGTTCATTCCGTGGTTCGCCAGGTCGATGGACGGGCGAGTCGTGGAACAGAAAGCGGGCGCCGATCGGGGGTGAAGCCCGGAAGAGCCCCGCACGGGACGACGAATCTCGTGCTATCATGGTTGGTGAGAGGGGATACCATTCAGTCTTTGTCATCGGGGGTGGCGTATGAAAAGACTGATCATCCTGGCGCTTCTGACTGTCCTGTCCATTTCCGCGCATGCTCAGAAGCAGGGAAGCTTCCTGTTCGACCTGGGTATCGGTGTCGGACCAAAACACGGGCTCGGTTGTACGGCGGGTGTGCACTATTTCGTCCGTGACGGCTGGTCGATCGATGGCTACGGAACGCTGTCGATGGGCGGTCTGGCGCTCGGCATCGAAACGAGCTACTTCCCGGAGTTCGCGGACAGCTGGCTCTACGTCGATGCGGGCATGTCGATGCTCATTGGCGGCCAGGTCAACGGCCGGCCCATGGTTGTCGTCTGTCTGAACGGAGACTTCGGCTGGAATTTCGGCCGCTGGGATGGGGAGACCGATACCGGTATCGCGACCACAAATGCCGTCTACGGCGAGCTGGGCGTCTCACGCATATTGTTCAATTCGAAACAGAATGAGCTCAGCGTCTCCAGATTGAAGGAGATTGGAGCAGGCATCTGGTGGTTCCCGAACGTCGAGATCGGCATTCGAACCAACCACTGGTAACACGGCCGAACCGCCTCAGAGCACCCGCCTCGAATCGGGGTCGTCGGGATAGAGCGAGGGAAAGTCGTAGCGGATGATTCCGGTGTCGAGCACTTCCTGGGTGACGTAGCCTTTGCTCGTCATCGCGTCGAGCGCCGCCTGCACCTCGTCGAGGGAGCGGCCGATGTGCGCGGCCACCTGAACAACGGTCACGCGGCCGCCAAGCTCCTTCGCCGCCTTGAGGAGAACGCCCTCGAGCTCCGCAGGTTCCGCTTTCGGCTTTTTCCGCTTCCGCGCCGATCCCTTGACGAGCTTCTGGATTCCGGAGATGAGCGGGAGCAGGCCGACGAGGGTCCCGACCACGATCATCCAGACACTTCCTGTCTGGGCGATCCAGATCGACATTCCCACCGTGACCGCTGCGCCCCACGCAATTTCGCCGGCTACGTCGGAGCTCCGACAGGGTATGGTCGCTGCCGTCGGTGATGGACGAAATCGGGAGAATTGGAATCACGTATGCCATTTCCGCATTGCCCGTATTGCGCAGGAATCAACACGGCATCGAACGGATGTAATCCTCCCGCTGACGCAGGTATGCCATGGTGTCCCGGACCAGCTCGTCCATGATTTCCGTTCGACAGGGTTCGTTTGCGAGGAGATAGGGATCGGTAATTGGGCCAAGCGGTTCGGGCGTCAGGAATCGTCCTTCCTGGTTCATTCCCGAAAGATAGGCCGCCATCAGCACCGTGTCGAAATCGATCATGCCCCTGCCCGGAGCATTGCGGTTCGAATCGGCAAGATGAAGGTTCGCGAGGCGGTCTCCGGCTTCAAGAATGGCCTCTCCAATATGCGGTTCTTCAAGGAGCATGTGATATGTGTCTCCATTCACATGCCCGATCGCCGGATGACCCACCCGCTCGATATACTTCATTGCCTCGCTGATCGAATGCACAAGGCTTACCTCGGCCGAGCGAATCGGTTCAACCGCTGCCCGGATACCGCTTTCCAGAAAGCGATCGGCACATGCTCGCAACGTGGTACTGCTCCGTTCCCATTCAACAGCGTCGATGCTCTGGGGCCGGCCCACGGCCCCGGGGACAACTATGAGGTAGTACCCTCCGAGCAGGTGCAGCACTTCGAGTTCTCGTTTGATGTAGTCAATCGCGTGCTGTCGAACGTATGCGCTATTGCTCGAAAGGTCATTCTCCACGGAAAACATGCCGCAGGTTCCGGAAACGCGAATGCCGGTTTCGGCTAGCGCATCACGCAGGTCCTGCACGGACGTTCCGGTCTGCGGAGTTGCATGATCACCTTTGAGCTCGACAAACTCCAGGCCGTTGCGCCGGAGCCTGGACAACGAATCAGCTACCGGTTCGATTCCAAACATCCAGACGCTCCATGAATAATCGATCCTGCGCTTGAATCGGTCCGGATCCGATCGCTTTGCGTCACAGTAACGTCGTCTAATCTCGGCGCTCTTGATTTCGAAGTTCTGGCGAGGAATCGGCTGTACATCAGTATTCATTTCTTCCATTACGCGAGCCCGTTTAACCCCATTTCACCCCGACACCTGGTTGCGTTTCTGGCTGAACGCACTCACGGCAACCGACAGGATGATGAGAAGTCCTGTGGTGAAGTCCTGGAAATAGGTGCTTACCTGCAGCATGTTGAGCGAATTTGAGATGACGCCCATCAGAAGAACGCCGAAAAAGGTTCCCACGATCCGACCTTTGCCTCCGTTCATCGGTGTGCCGCCTATTACCACCGCACCAATAGCCTGAAGCTCGATTCCTGAGCCGGTTGTCGCCTGAGCGGCCCCAATGCGCGAGAGGAGCATGGTAGCTGCAACTCCTACCAGTAATCCGTTGACGAGGAAGAAGATAATGGTGTTGAAGTTGACATTGATGCCCGAGAGATACGCCGCTCGGGAGTTGCTTCCGATCGCGTATACTCGCCTCCCAAGACGTGTGTACTTCAGGATGAAGTGAACGATCAGATAGACCACGAGGCTGACGATGAACACGAGCGACAAGACGCCGAAAAACCGCGTCGCACCCAGAGCCTCGAACCTTCCAAAGATGGTTTGGAGCGACGCCTGGGTAATGGCGAGCGCAATTCCTTGAAAGATGCCGATGGAGGCGAGCGACACGATAAATGAAGGGGCCCGGAAGACGACAGAACTGGCTCCGACGAACAAATCAGCAGTGACCGCCAGCAGGATTCCGATGAGTACGGCGAGAATCGGAGGGACGTTCGCCCGCATCATCATCGCCATGACGCAGGAGGTCAGTCCGATGTTCGCCCCAACCGAGATATCGAAGTTGCCGGAAATGATCAGAATGGTTGCGCCGGATGCGACGACACCGAGCGTCGATATCTGTTCGAGTATGTTAACGATATTTGCAATGCGGAAAAAACGCGGATTTATGAGCCCGGTGAACAACGAAATGAGGATAATTACCGCCAGCAGAAGAACCCATTGTGTCTGGATTGCCGTTGCCGCCAGGGACCGCCTTTGTGCTGCCTGTGCCATCTTTACTCCACCTGCATTCCGACGAAGTGACGTATCAATTCCTCTTCGTCCACGTTCTGGTTGTTCAGGATTGTGGTCATCGACCCGCCGCGCATGATGCCGATGCGATCACTCATGGATAAGAGTTCGGGCATGTCCGATGAGACCATGATGATGCTTTTCCCCTGGCGCGCGAAGCCGACGATGAGCTCATAGATCTCCCTTTTGGCACCGATATCGACGCCCTTTGTGGGTTCGTCGAATATGAAGAGCGTCGCATCATTCAGCAACCATCTTGCGATAATTGCTTTCTGCTGGTTGCCGCCGCTCAGGCTGCCGAGAGACTGTTCGAGATCGGCAACGGATATGTGAAGTGTCTCGACCATTTCGTTCGATATTCGTCGTTCCGCGGCCAGGTTGAGCAGAGGACTTGCTGCGAGCTCGTTGTGAACGATGGTTATGTTTTCGATTACGCTGCGATCGCCGAACATAGCTAATTTCTTTCGGTCTTCTGTGATAAGACAGATCCCGTTATGTATGGCATCGGCAGGTCTGCGAATGTTGAGGACTTTGCCGTCGAGCACGATGTCGCCCCCGTCTTTCTGCCCCATGCCGAAGACAAGACTTACCAGCTCGCTGCGCCCGGATCCCACCATCCCGCCGATCCCAAAAACCTCGCCGCGACGCACGTCGAAGCTTACGTGGTCGACAACGCCGTTCCAGGTGATGTCCCGGACCTGCAGTCGAACTTCACCGATGTCCACCTGTTCGCGTGCGAAAAACATCGAAGCATCCCTGCCTACCATTTTTCGGATGACGAAGTCGGCGTCTACTTCGGAGCGCACGTAGATGCCAACCTGCTCTCCGTCCTTGAGCACCATGATGGTGTCGCCTATGTCAAACACCTCTTCGAGGTAGTGAGAAACATATATTATGCCGATTCCGCGAGCTCTCAACTCGCCCACAAGTCGCATGAGCGACCTGGTTTCCTCGACGCCAAGAGAGCTTGTGGGCTCGTCCATAATCAGCACGCGGGCGTCCTGATGAAGTGCCTTCACGATCTGGAGGGTCTGCTTCTGTGCTGCGGAAAGGTCCTCAACAAGACGCTTCTCGTCTATATCGATATGAAGCATGTCGAGAATCTCGCGCGCTTTCAGTCGTTGGGTCTTCGCGTCGACGACAAACGGAAGGCGTGCAACCCTTTCGTTTCCCAGGAAGATGTTGTCCGAAACGGAAAGCGACTCGATAAGCTCGACATCCTGGTAGATTGTAGAAATGCCGAGTTCCATAGACTCACGGGGTCGCAGGTTGTTGAACGTGCGCGACTGTATGGTGATTGTTCCCGAATCCGGCTCAACAGCCCCCGAGAGTATCTTGATGAGAGTCGATTTGCCCGCGCCGTTTTCTCCCACCAGACAAAGCACCTCTCCCGAATGGAGCTCGAAGGCGGCATCGTGTAGAACGCGGTGAGAACCGTAGGACTTGCATAAATTCGAAACTGAGAGGAGGGCTTCGCCCTGGGACATGGTGCTCTCCCTGGTGTCCTATCCGGGTGACGCCCCCGCGACCGCGGGGGCGTCCATAGACCCGGTTACGCGTGAATCATTTCATCTTCTGCAAGAGGGCATCATACTGCGGGAAGTACTGTTTTGTCAGATCGATCCAAACCGGATCTACCTCCCAGGGCACGACCTTGGTCTTGTCGTTGATGGTAGCCGGCGTGATTGGGGTGTTCGGAAGAAGAATCTGCTGGTTCTGCTTCTTGATCTGTCCGCTCACATACGCCTGGAGGGCAAGGTAGGAGATCATGCCTTCCCAGCCCGGAGAGGTGGAAATCGAGTACTTGATGTCTCCCTCTTTCATGAGGGCGATGCCGTAGGGTGCTCCGTTGGTGGTAATAACCTTGATGGGGTTGTTCAGAACGTTGGCTGCTTTCAGCACGCGCACGACCGCTGCACCCATCTCGTCGTTGAACACAAACAGAATTGAGAACTTCTTGCCGGACTGCACGAGGTCCTGCGCCTGGTTCGCGGCAACGTTCGGATCATACTTCCCGTCCCGGATAGCGACAATCTCGTTTTTTCCGAGGCTCTTTACTGCGGCCTTGAAGCTGGCCATGAACATCTGTACCGGTATGTGCTCGGACAGGCCCGTGATTACCGCGATATTTTCGCCCGGATAGTTCTTCGCAATATAGTCCGCAACATTCTTACCCATGCCGTCCCAGTTAAAATCGACGGCTGCAACGACATCATACCCTGACTTGAGAACCTGGCCCACGTTGTCGGTTACGACAAGCGGTATTCCGGCGGCTGCACATTTTTTTGCGGCAATGTTCGCACCATTCTGATTGAAGGTGAACATACACATGCCGTCTACGCCCTGGTTGATGAGTGAATCGATATTGGCTATCTCAGTCTCGGCGTTGTAGTTCGAGTTCAGGACCGTGACCTTTGCACCTGACTTCTCGGCAGCGTAGACGAAACCATCCACATCACGCTTGTACCAGGTGTCCGGACCCGGCGTGACGTATCCGAAAACCAACTGCTTTCCCTGCGCCGGAGCAGCACTTTCCTTTGAGCCTGCGGCAAACAGGGAACCGACGCCCACCATCAGCAGTACGCCGGCGACCAGAATCACTGTTATTCCCTTCTTCATTCCCTTTCCTCCTTTCCCTTCAGTAACACCCGCGAGTGTCGGCTGAATGGGATGTGTACACCTATGACTCTTCCGGTATGGAGAGATCCTTCAACGAATTCCTCAGCCACTCGAGGGATTTCTCGATTAACGGACCACCCTGCCCTTCGCACTCGAGGCTCAGCACACCGGTGTACCCATGATCACGCAGGATGGTCAGAATTGTTCGGATGTTCTTTGCGTTTACCCCGTCTCCGACCGCGGCGTGACTGATACCGATGCCCGTTTCCTTTCCTCGTGCAGCATCTGCAAGGGACTTCGAAACATCCTTGATGTGAACGTGTTTGACGCGCTCTATGAAGCGCTGAACAAAGGCCACCGGATCCTGACCTGCAATGAATGTGTTGCCTGTGTCGAAATTGAGTCCAAAAAAGTCACTCTTGCAGAAATCAAGCATCTTTTCGATCATTTCGGGTTTGGTCGTGAAGTAGCCGTGAATTTCGATATTTACATTGATTCCATATGCTTCAGCCGTCTCGACGATGGTTCCGTAACTGCGCTTCATCCCCTCCAGAGCTTCGTGGTCGCTCAGTCCTTCAGGTCGGTTGAGACCGTCGGTCGTTGCAATGTTGGGACAGCCCGCCAGTTTTGCCCACGGGATGGTTTTCAACACATAGGGAACCCCGAATATGGGTCCGTCAGCTCCCGAGAGTGGATATGCCGCATCGACCTGCGAGAAGGACACACCGTAGCGCTGCATCTTTTTCCGAAGGAGCAACGGATCTTCGACGAGGGAAATATGAGGAAAGTAGCCAAGTCCGTGAATCCAGGAAACGCCTTCTATGACACCGCATTCGATTTGAGTGACCCGGTTCTTCTGTGCCCATTGCAGGGCTTTTTCGAAGCTGAACACTGCAGAATTGAACGCATCGGTATGAAAACCAATTTTCACAATCCAACCTCCCTTTGCACCGTGTGCGTGTGGTGCCGGTTTCGAAGCTGGTCAAGACATACCAACAAGTCATCCTAATGAGTGCTTCGATCATCGTAACATGCCCCCTGCACGCTGTCAACTGAACTGTCCTGTATGGGGTATAATCGCGGTACATGAGACACGGATCGCCGGTTATTGCCATTGTGGGGGCTGGAAGCTTCTCCCACGGAAGGAAAGTCCTCGATGACCTTTTTACCGTCGATGCACTTCAGCGGTCCGAGATACGCCTGGTTGCGCCACACATCGACCATCTGGGCGTCGTCCACCGCTATGGACAACGAATGATCGGTCGAAACGGACTCCAGATTAACCTGCTCGCGACAACCGACCGCTTGGAAGCGCTCCGCGGAGCAGATTACGTCATCGGCCTCTACGATGCAGGTGGGTTTCCGGCATTCGACGCTGACTACAGCATCGTGCGAGGCTACGGCCTCGACATCTGCATCGGGGACTCGTCGGGTCCGACGGGTATCATGAACGCCCTTCGGAACGCCTCGATCCTTAGAAACCTGGCCGCAGACATCAACCGGTTGTGTCCCCGGGCGCTATATTTCAACTACACCAATCCCATGGCCGTGATGATGATGAGCGCCGAGGCTTTCGGCATAGAGCGTGCGGTCGGGCTTTGCGGCGGCGCGGAGGCGACGCGGCGCACAATTGGCAACTGTCTCGCCTGCGATCCCGAAGAGCTCGAAATCGAGTTTGCCGGAATCAATCACATGTGCTGGGTACTGTCGGTCACGCACCGTGGGCGGAACGTCTATGACGAGTTCCGGCGACGACTGGCAGAGCCGGCCTACCTGACGTCCGAGCGCGTTCGCTTCGAGGTACTGCAGCAGTTTGGCTACTTTGTAACCGAATCCTCCGGGCACCTGTCCGATTTCTTCCCCTGGTTTCGTCGAAGTCCGGAACTGAGGCGAAGGTACTGCTCGGTGGAGGGGTACTCGGGGGCAAGCGGCGCGTTTCACAAATTTGCTCAGTTCGTATATCGCCAGATCGGAACCAGCGACTACCTCGAATACGAAGACGCGGTAATACCGACTCGGAGTGACGAGTATGGTGCAGGCATCATAGAAGCGGTGGAAACCGGTCGCCCTTACCGTTTTGTCGGAAACATCATGAATCGGCGCGGAAAGATCCCCAACCTTCCCGCAGATTGCTGTGTCGAGATTCCGCTTGTTGCAGATGGAAACGGTCTCCGGGCGGAGAGATCGATTCCCCTGCCTCCCCAGCTCGCGGCCCTGTGCCGGACGAACATACTCTCGCAGCAGTTGACGCTGCAGGCAATTGTGACCGGTGATCCTGAGCTCGCCTATGCGGCGGCGGCCGTCGACCCCTTGACTTCATCCACAGTCGACCTGCCGACTCTTCGCGACATGATGCGCGAACTCCTCGATGCCAACCGCCGGTATCTTCCCGGCATGGCCGGTGCCGCGCTCAGACGTACCATTGCGGTGAAGAACAGCTATTCCGCAAAGCCGGTACTCGATCAGCAGGACAGCCTTTTGGGAGTCATCCACCGCTACCGCACACGAAAGAGGCTTAGGAAAGGTTCAGATCCCGGACCGAATCACGCCGGACAACCGCGGACCTGATGACCGAACGGGTGCGGACCGGTGTGTCGGCGTGGTAGATCCGGTTGAGCAGAGCGGTGGCCGCGAGCTCACCCATGTAGTCACTCGGATGGTCCATCGAAGTGAGCCGTGGATGTGAGAATCGCGCAAGGTCCGAATTGTCGAAAGAGATGACCGAAAGATCGTCGGGAACGCGTACGCCGGCCCGCTGAGCCTGGCGCATGAACATCAGCGCCTCGTCATCACTCGAGCATACTACTGCCGACGGCAGCGTCCCTGCCATGTGGAACAACTCGCGAATCTGGCCATAGGTGTGAAACGGAGAAAACTGACCCTCGATGCCCACTCGCCACTCTGGCCGCACATTGACATCCTGCTGTCGCAGAAAATCTTCGACGCCGTTCTTCCGGAGCACCTTTGGTCGGTAGTTCGCACTGTACACGACGCCGATATCCCTGTGACCGCAGTCCCACAGGTACTTTGCTGCAGTCCTCCCCGCGCCAAAATCGTCGAGGACCACGCTGGAGAAGTCGAGTCCGGTGTATTCGTTGTCAAACAGAACAACCGCAATACCCGAGTCCTCGAGCTCTTTCACCAGGTCGGCGTTCGACCTGGATCCATCCTCTTCCACCGGAGTCAGAATGATGCCGTCGACCCGCTTCTCCCGCAGAGCCATGAGCAAACTGCGCTCTTGCGCCATTTCGTACCAGGATTCATTGATGAGGAGGTTGAAGCCATTCTTCTGCATGATTCGGTTGCATCCCTGGATAATCCGGGGAAATATGTAGGAATTGACGCGTAGACAAACCAATCCAACAAGCATGGAACGGTCGCGGGTCCGTCGTATACAGAAGGTGCCGACCCCGTGGCGGCTTTCCACCAGCTTGTCCTTGATGAGCTCCGTTATTGCCTGTCGTACCGAGTTTCTCGAAACGCCGAAACGCGCCATAAGCTCCGGCTCCGACGGGAGTTTCTCACCCGGGAGCACACGTCCGGATTCTATGTTCTCCCGAACCCACGTCATGACCGTTTCGTACTTCTTCATAGCGCCTCAACTCATAGGTATGAGTCGTTCTATTCTATACTCTATGACGGAGTTGAGCAACAAGAATGACCCGACCACAGGGATTCGCGCGACGTCGGCGAAAGCGTGACGTCTCGTTCCCGGTACATATTCTCTGCATATGCCAGGACAATGACGGGTTTGCCGGACAGGTTTGTCGGTCCGATGTTCAAGATGGAAAAGTCTTCGCCAAATCCTGCGGCACAGGGCCGAACCGCCTCAGAGCACCCGCCTCGAACCGGGGTCGTCGGGATAGAGGGAGGGAAAGTCGTAGCGGATGATTCCGGTGTCGAGCACTTCCTGGGTGACGTAGCCTTTGCTCGTCATCGCGTCGAGCGCCGCCTGCACCTCGTCGAGGGAGCGGCCGATGTGCGCGGCCACCTGAACAACGGTCACGCGGCCGCCAAGCTCCTTCGCCGCCTTGAGGAGAACGCCCTCGAGCTCCGCAGGTTCCGCTTTCGGCTTTTTCCGCTTCCGCGCCGATCCCTTGACGAGCTTCTGGATTCCGGAGATGAGCGGGAGCAGGCCGACGAGGGTCCCGACCACGATCATCCAGACACTTCCTGTCTGGGCGAACCAGATCGACATTCCCACCGTGACAGCTGCACCCCACGCAATTTCGCCGGCCACGTCGGAGCTCTTTTTGGCTTCCTTCTTTTCCTCGCTCTCTTCGATTCCGGTCTTGATCTTCGCGATGATGTTGGAGCGTTTCTCTTCCGGCATCTTGTCCCACGCCGTGATCGCCCTGTCCATGATGCTTTCGACGACGCCGAAGACTTTACTCCCCACCTCCGCGCTCCTGTCGTCTCCGCCATGCCGGGGGCGGGGGTGCTTCTCGCTCCATTTGCCGATCTCCACAAGGATCCGCTCTTTGATCTCATCGAGCTCACCGGACCGCTTTGCCGCGACGGCAGGCTTATCCCCCTCGTCGTTCGCATCCTCGTGGCCGGTGACCACGCGAAAAAGCTCGTACCGCCGCGATATGCTCCGCAGGGTCTGCGGTCCTATGCTCGTCATCTCGTTGGGGACCCTCCCCTCGATCTGCCTGAAGACATCCTCGGTCACGCAGATACCGCCCGGCAGCGAAAAGGGCTGCACCCGGACCGCGACGTTTATGCCGGTTCCGTAGGCCCGGTCGGCCTCGTGCTGAACCTCACCGATGTGAACCCCGATTCTCAGCTTGAACCGCTCGAGCTCCGGAGCGCCCTCGTTGTGGTCCGCGATGCGCTGGTGAACCGCGACCGCACAATCGATCGCTTTGCGCACGCTCGAAAACAGAATCAACAGCCCGTCTCCGATCGCATTGATCACCTCGCCGGAGTGCGCCTCTATGATGGGGAAAACAATCTCGTTGTGTATCTTGAGGAGTTGGATGGTATGCTCTTCGTCCGCTTCCATCAACCGCGAGTATCCGGCAATCTCGGTAAACACAATTGCTTCGAGTCTTGTCGTGAGCATGGCTAGAATCTTACCCGAAAATCGACGACGGCGCGAGGTGGCTATCCGGCGAACAGCTCCCGAAGATCGAGCGTGAATCCGGAGAGCACCGCGCTCTCGAGCAGCGGCCGCTCGGGCTTGACGCCGACCGTGTACAGCTCGGGCTCTTCCCGATAAGCCCCGTCCTCGCCGAGCAGATAGACGAGGATGAATCGGTTCCCGGGATCGACGATCCAGTACTCACGAACGCTGTGACCTTCGTAGAGATCGCGTTTGATCTCCATGTCTTTGCGCGTTGTCGAAGGAGAAAGGATCTCTACGATGAGATCGGGCGCACCTGTGCAGCCGGCCTCGGTCAGCTTCGCTTCGTCGCAGATTACCAGGACATCGGGCTGAACGACGGTGGCAGCCTCGTCCGCGGGCTGATCGGGAGAATTCGGAAGAACGACGTCGAAGGGCGCCGCATAGGACTTGCACGGTTTGCCCTTGAGAAACACGACGAATGAAGTGTGGATGATTGCCGAGATGCCCTGGTGCCGCCGATCCGGCGCCGGGCTCATGTCCCATGCGACGCCGTCGATCAGCTCCCAGCGTTCATCTTCACCCCAGGTGCAGTACTCGCCGTAGGTGTAGCGGTGATTGCTCTTCCTGATTGGATCGCCCACCTTTTCCATACCTCCAGTATACTACTGAAGACTTCCGGAATGGAGCGGGGATTCAAACGCGGACGGTCTGTTCGCCGTTGCCCCCGCTTCGGTCGAATGTGGTGCGGATGCTGAGCCCCTCCTCGTTGATCGTCTTCTGCAGGTGGTAGGTGGCGTTCCATTCATCGAGGAAGTGACGGGACGGTTCAGCTCGACGTTGACGAGATGAAAGCTGGTCTTTTCGTTCAGAGTGCGCCCCACCTCTTCAGCGTTCGCGTTTTCCGATCAGGACGAAGAGCACATCGATCCGCCTGATGCCCCAATCATTATCGTTTGTAGCGCGGCGCGCCATGCGGGGCCCGATCGCTACCGATAGATCTCCGAGAGCGCCTCGCGCAGCTCATCCATCGTAGCGATGCGCTGGGGCGCCACGAGCCGAGAGGCCGAGGGGCCTCCGACAATGAGCCGCACATTTGCGGGAAGCCTCGCCCGAAGCTTCGAAAGCTCCTCTTCGACGCGGCCGATGCTGTGCGGGAATACCACGCTCAGGATCACCGCCTGGCTCTTCGTCTGATCGACGGCGGCGAGGATGTCGTCCGCGGGAACGTCGGCGCCGAGGTAGGTGACGTGAAGGTCTATGGACGCGGCAAGGATGGCGCACGCCATTGCTCCGAGCTCGTGACGCTGGCCCGGCGGCGTCGCGATGACGACTGAACCGATTCCCCGTTCAGGTTGGGCCGCCCGGATGGCCGCTCCCATGAAGGAGCGGACGACCGCCGAGGCAAGATGCTCGTGCATGATCCGCATCTCACCCTCGTGCCATTCTGTTCCGATTTGGCGCATTAAGGGAACGATTACCCGGTCGATCGCCGCGATCTGTCCGAGGGTCACGGATGCACGCGCAAGAACCCTCTCCACGCCGGCCGCGTCGAGGGCCTTCGCGGCCTGGACGGCCGACCCCACAAGCTCCTCGACTGGACCCTGCGGCCCCTCGTTCTCCGTTACCTCCGGGAGGACTGCCTCGAGCGCGTCGTTCGATAGCTGCGCGGCCCGGCCGATGGCGATGCCGGAGGCGACCGCACGGGCGAGAAGCTGCAGACGGTGCACGTCATCCTCGCTGTAGATCCGCTGGTTGCCCGCCGTTCGCGCTGGGCGTACCGCATCGTAGCGCCGCTCCCACGCGCGTAAGACGTCACCGGAGAGTCCCGTGAGCTGCGAAACCGTACGCATGGTGTAGCCGCGCTTCATGTGGATCACTATGGACGGGCATGGTCTGTGTGTCAAGGTTTTTAGTCGTTTGTCCAAGTTTCCATAAGAAAAAGCTTGACAATCATGACCCAGGAAGCTACCTTTCATCTCGACGGCAGTTGTCGTCCAACAACGTACCCTTCAATAGGAGGCTCGAGATGAAGAGAACAGTTATGGCAGTGCTGATGATAGTTGCGGCTGCCGGTCTTTCGTTCGCCGGCGGCGCCCCGGAGTCCAAGCCGGCAAAGCCGACCGTGGCCGAGATCGCCGCAGGGGACGACAGATTCACCACCCTTGTAGCGGCGCTGAAGGCGGCGAATCTTGTGGACACGCTGAACGGCGAGGGTCCCTTCACGGTATTCGCGCCCACCAACGACGCGTTCAACGCCCTGCCGAGTGGCGCGCTCGACGGATTGCTCGCGGATCGCGAAGCGCTGACTGGGGTGCTTCTGTATCACGTCGTGCCGGGCAAGTACATGGCAAGTGATGTGGCAGGTCTGAGCAGCGCCCAGACCGCGTCGGGAGAAACGTTGCGGCTGTCCAAAAGCGGCAACGATGTCATGGTCAACGACTCTCGCGTCGTAATTACCGACATCGAAGGCTCGAACGGCGTTATTCACGTGATCGACCGGGTAATCCTGCCCCCGCAGAAGGCAGCCATGAAGGCGCAGCCTGCGATGAGCCGATCGGATATCGTCGATATCGCAGTCGCAGACGGTCGATTTACCACGCTGGTTGCTGCAGTGAAGGCCGCGGGGCTCGTCGACACCCTGAAGTCGGCAGGACCCTTCACGGTCTTCGCGCCCACCGATGAGGCGTTTGCGAAGCTTCCTGCGGGAACTGTCGATGCGCTTCTAAAGGACATGCCGAAGCTTCGAACCATTCTGCTGTACCACGTGGTGCCGGGGAAGGTGATGGCAGCCGATGCAGCGAAGGTGAACAGCGCGCCGACCGCAGCGGACATGAACCTCCGCATCAGTGCACGCGGTGGAAAGGTGATGGTAAATGACTCCCAGGTCATCCTCGCCGACATAGAAGCGTCGAACGGCGTCATCCACGCGGTTGACTCAGTAATTCTTCCGCAGTCGTAAGCTCATTTAAAAATCGCGTCTTGGGCCGGACGAAAGTCCGGCCTCTTTTTTGCCCGCGCCGCGCCTGCTTGAAAAGCAGC
>CAZNYW010000069.1:0-23257 GCA_964577375.1 uncultured Spirochaetales bacterium
AGGAGGCTTGATATGGCGGATCATCCCTGGACACGAGCTATAGAACGACCGGTCAGGTTCGGGCTCATCGTATCATCGAGAGGTTTCTTCAACGCGGCTCACGCGACGCTCGCCCGACGCGACCTTGCGAAGCGGCTCGACGCGCTCAAGTATGAGTACTTCATTCTCGATGAGAAGGCCACACCGAACGGTGCCGTCGAGACGATGTCCGACGCGAAGAAATATGCCGCACTCTTTCGAGAACACCGCGACGAAATAGACGGTATCATAGTGAGCCTCGCAAACTTCGGCGACGAAATAGCGGTGGTAGAGACAATAGAACGTTCCGGCCTGAAGGTGCCGGTGCTGGTGCAGGCGTGCAACGACGACCTCGAGCACGTCGACGTGAAGGGGCGCCGGGATGCGTATTGCGGCAAGCTTTCGGTCTGCAACAATCTCTACCAGTGCGGCATTCCGTGGTCCGACACTGCCGAGCACACCGAGGATATCGACAGCGATCTGTTCGCGGCGGATCTCGACCGCTTCGCACGGGTCTGCCGTACCGTCCGCGGGCTCAGCCATGCGCGGATCGGCGCCATCGGCGCTCGGCCCGCCCCCTTCCGCACCGTCCGATACAGTGAGAAGCTTCTCCAGGCGAGCGGCATGACCGTGGTTACCGTCGATCTGTCCGAGATTCTCGGTGCGGCGGCGAAGCTGACGAAGGAGGATCCGGCGGTCAAAGAGAAGCTCGATGCCATACATTCCTACGGCAAAATCCCCAACGTCATAGTAGAGCACAACGTAGTCAAACAGGCCGCTCTTTCGGTGACGATCGACCGCTGGATGGAGGAAAACGAGTGTGATGCCAGCGCCATTCAGTGCTGGGACTCGGTTCAAAACAACTATGGCTGCGCGACCTGTCTTTCGATGAGCATGATGGGCGAAAAGCTGATGCCGAGCGCCTGCGAAGTTGATGTGACCGGCGTCATCTCGATGTACGCGCTCGCACTCGCGAGCGGCAATCCACCCGGATTCCTTGATTGGAACAACAACTACGGACATCAGAAAGACATGGTCGTCGGAACCCATTGCAGCAACTTCCCAAAGAGCTTTATGGGTCGCGAGGTGGAGATCTCGAATCTCGATATCCTTGGTGAAACGATCGGGAAAGAGCGCTGCTTCGGTGCGATCAAGGGTCACGTTGCCCCCGGCCCGTTCACCTTCTTCCGCATGTCCACCGACGATCAAATGGGAAAGATCCGAAGCTACGTGGGCGAGGGAGAGTTTACCGATGATCCCTTCCCGATGGACGGCGGCATCGCCGTCTGCCGCATCGCAGGCGTCCGTAATCTGATGCGTCACATCACCCGGAACGGCTTTGAGCACCACGTCTCGATGGCGCGAGGGAGCCACGCCGGGGTGCTCCGGGAAGCCATCGAAAGCTACCTCGGATGGGAGCTGTACGCACACAACGCTGAAGCATAGATTCCGGCATATGCAAAGCGGCGGCTGGCACTTGCCGCTCCTGCCGGATTGGGCCATTCTGTACTCATGAAATACAGGTCACTCGCTTCGTCGCTTCAGCTCGGGCGGCATACGCTCGCGAACCGCATCGTCATGCCTCCAATGGTCATCTGGAAGGCCGGCAGGGATGCAACGGTCACCGAACATCATCTCGATCACTATCGCAGTAGCGCCGGTGCAGGGCTCATAATCGTTGAAGCTACGGCGGTATCACCGGAGGGCCGGCTCGCTGCGACGCAGCTCGGTGCCTTTTCGGATGAGCATGTCGACGGCCTCAACCGGCTCGCTGCGGTGATCCGGGAAGGAGGAGCCGTTCCGGGCATCCAGTTACACCACGCGGGAGCGCGCACGGACCACGAAAGGAACTGGGGCGGCCGCATCCTTGCTCCCTCGCGCCTTCCGGAGGCTGCGCCGGAGGTCGAAGAGCTGACCGAGGCAGAAATCCGAAGAATCATCGGAGACTTTGCTCGCGCCTCGGTCCGGGTGGTCCGCGCCGGTTTCGAGCTCATCGAGCTTCACGGTGCCCACGGCTACCTCGGAAGCCAGTTTCTTTCGCCGCGAACCAACCTGCGCGGCGACCGCTGGGGTGGCAGCATCGAGAATCGGACACGGTTTCTGGTGGAGGCGCTCTCGGCAGTCCGCGACGCAGCGTCCGAAGAGATCGCGCGCAGGCTTGCGGACAGGCCGCCATCTTCCTCTGGATCAAAACGGAACGGTATTGCAGGCGGGCTGACGGTCACGGTGCGTCTCGGGGCTGCCGAATCGGCAGGCGGGCTCACCATAGAGGACGGCATCCGCGCTGCAAAGATTCTCGAGGAGGCGGGAGCGGACGGACTTCACGTTTCGCACGGCGGAAGCATACCTGCCGAAATCGTCGGCAGCAAATCCCGCTGGTCGGCGCTCATCGAGATGGGGCGGCTCGTGAAACGCGCCGTGTCGATTCCGGTGATCGGCGTGGGAGAGGTTCGCAGGCCGGAGGATGCGGAGATGCTCATCGAGTCGAAGATCGTCGACCTGGTGGCGGTCGGTCGCGCGCAGCTCGCGGATCCGGGCTGGGCCGTAAAGTCGCTCGCCGAGCACGAGGAGCGCATTTCCCTCTGCGCCGATTGCAAACCGCGCTGCTGGCACTTCTCCGATGCCTCGCGCTGTCCCGCCCGGCAGCGTCTGCAGCGGATCGCGTGACCTCAGCGACAACGGTGAACCGGAGCGTGGCGGCGAACGCAGACGCGGCGCTCGTACCCCTTCCCTCGATCGGCGTCTACGTCCACATTCCCTTCTGCAGCAGCCGCTGCCGCTACTGCGATTTTCACTTCGAAACCACCAGGTCGCGGCATCTCATGGCTCAGGTGCTCGACGGCATCGCGCGTGAGGCGGAGTCGCTGCTTCCGCGCCTCGGCCATCCCCGGATCAGGTCGGTCTATTTCGGCGGCGGTACCCCGAGTATTCTCGCGCCCGATCTGCTCGCCGGCTTTCTGCCGCGCTTTCGCAGAGCGCTCCGCCTCGGTGACGCGGGCGCCGTCGAATGGAGTTTCGAATCTAATCCGGAATCGACCACCGAAGAGCTTCTTTCGGTGCTTTCCAAAAACGGGGTGAACAGGCTGAGCGTCGGTGTGCAGTCCTTTCAGAATCGGCTCCTGCAAGCTCTCGGACGCCGGGCCGATCGTGAAACGGCCCTTCGCGCGCTTGACTGCGCTGCAGGCTTCGCGCACTGCATTCCCCACCTCAACGTAGACCTCATGACAGGAATTCCCGGGCAAACGGCAGCCGACGTCCGCGAAGACACTCGAATCGTCCTGGAGCACGCTCCCGATCATGTTTCGCTCTACTCGCTCACCCTGGAGGAGCGGACGCCGCTCGCGCAGGCGGTCGGAATCCGGCCGCAGCTCCTTCTCCCCGCCTCGGAGCAGGAGCGGCTCTGGCTCTCCGCGCAGCGCATGCTCGAGCGCTCCGGTTATGAATGGTACGAGGTCTCGAACTTCGCCCGCACGGAGTCTGGCCGCTCGGCGCACAACTGCAGCTACTGGAAACTGGAGCCCTATCTGGGACTGGGGCCGGGGGCCGTGTCGACACTGCCGGTGACGACGGGAAGGGTTCAGCCGGCGCGAATCCGGAATCCCGGACTCTTCCTCTACAGGCCGGGAGCGACTGACGTTCCGTCGAGGCGGGAGACAGAGCTGCTTTCGCCGCGAGACTTCCTGCTCGAGCACTTCATTACCGGCCTGAGAACCGCCGACGGCCTGAGCCTCGATCACATCCGCGCAGTCTTCGGGGGAGACAGCGTAAAAGAGCTGGAGCCGCTTTTCCGCCGGTGGGCAGAGGCCGGCGTGGCAGATCGCAGGTCGTTTCGCGAGGCAGACAGGCTCCTGCTGGTCCCGAAGGAGCGCCTCAGGCTCGACCGGCATCTCCTCACCGTCGCAGAAAGGCTGGATTCGATGAGCCTTCCCGAATCGATCGACTGGCCCTAGCTCTGGTCCATGGGAAAAAGGAGGCGGGTTCGGGTTCCGCAGACCTCTCCCTCAGCGGTCGACTTGGTGTCTATCTTCCCGTGAATCTGCGTCGTCAGCACCTCCACCATCATGAGGCCGAAGGATGGGCTCGCCTCCTTCCGGACATCTGCTGCAAAACCCTTCCCGTCGTCCTTCACCTCGAGCACGCAGGTCCCGTCCTGGTCGAGAGACAAACCGATACTGACGGTGCCTCCCGTCGCCGGATCGAATGCGTGTTTCAGCGAGTTGGACACCAGCTCGTTGATGATCAGCGCGCAGGGAAGTGCGCGTTCGACGTCGAGCTCCACAGGGTCGACCTCGGTGACGATGCGCACGTTCGACAGCGCGAGCCCGTAGGTTCTCCGGAGGGAGTTGATCAGTCGGGGGACGTAGTCCTCCATGCGGATCGATGCCAGGTTCTCGTTCTGGTAGAGGACCTCGTGCACGAGCGCCATGGCAAGGACACGGTTGCGGCTGGTGCCGAAGATTTCCGCATCGTAGGGATCGCGGATGCGCGAAGATTGCAGCGAAAGAAGGCTAACCACAACCTGTAGATTGTTCTTGACCCGATGGTGTATTTCCCGAAGCAGAACGTCCTTCTCGCGGACGGACGCCTCGAGTTGCTCCGCCGCACGAAGCTGGTCGGTGTCGTCACGGGCGACGACGAAGACGCCGCGGGCCCTGCCGGCGCCCTCGCGATAGAGCGACGCGTTGCACCGGACGTGGATCTGCCTGCCTGAAGACGTACCGATTTCGAGGGGAAAGTCTCTGAGCGAGCTCTCGGACCAGACCCGTTCTATTCCGATCCGGGCGAGATCGGGATCGGTGAAGATCGAAGGAAATTGCGAGCCCACGAGCTCTTCGCGCGGCCTTCCCGATATCCGTTCCATCGCCCTGTTCACATCCTGCACGACGCCGTTCCGATCCACAACCATGAATGGATCGATGCTCGCGTCGATCAGGTTCCGGGAGTAGAGCGCGCTTTCACGCGCGACGAGCTCCGCCTTCTGACGTTCGCCGATTTCGACCCGCAGAGCCCTGTTCGCGAGGAGAAGCTGCAGCAGAAGCAGTGAAAGCACCAGACTGAGGGCGAGACCGGCGTAGAAATAGGGGGACGTGAACAATGAAAACGGCACCCAGCCCGAGCGCGGCACCGCTGCAAGCTGCCAGTTGCCGGAGGAGAGCACGACTTCGAGGAGCACCGGATCGTCGGAAAACACACCGGGTTCACCCCAGAACACCGCGCCCTTTGCCCCAAGGCCGTCGGTGCCGCGGAGGGCGACCTGCAGGAACTCCTCGGTACGGTCGAGCCCGGCGGTGTCGATCAGCGACGGCAGATCGAATACTGCGGAAACCATCCCCCAGTAGGTCGCGGCTGCACCACGGTCGCGATCGATGAAGACCGGTGTCCGGGTAGTTATGCCGACGCCGCCCTGAATGAGCTGCACCGGCCCTGCGACGACGGTCCGACGCTCCAGCATCGCGCGACGGACAGCTGCCCACTGATCGGGGATGGAGCGGTAGTCGAGCCCGATGGCCTTTTCGTTTCCGGCGAGAGGATAGACGAGGCTGACGACGTTGTCCGGAGCCACACCGATATCGCGAATTCCCGCCTTGTGACTGATCAGATCGTGCGCGAGCGAATCGAACTGGCTCCGGTTGATCGATCCCTGCAGCTCGATGACGCTCACGATACCCTGAGTGAGGTAGATGCTCGATTGCAGCTCGACGCTCAGCGCGCTGCGGACACGGTTGAGCTGCGCGCTGACCCACTGCCGTTCCCGGGCATTCGATGCACCATACTGGAGATAGGCTATCCAGGCGCTTACGATTGCCCCGGCAGCGAGCAGGATGACTGAAAGAATTACGGGGAGATGCCTCGCGGGACTGTTGTGCACCTGAGTGCGAACCGGACTGCGCATGTGTCGTATGGTTCAGAGTAGATCAACCGGACCCGAGGGTCAACCGCCGGCCGACGGCCAGCGGCCGACTGCAGGCGCAAGACTTGTCTAAAATAGAGGATTTTCGTATAACTAAGTATCTAATCGATCAACGGTTATCCACTGCTACACCGGAACAGGGGGAAATATGGCAACAAAAGTAGCGATTAACGGCTTCGGACGTATCGGGCGGCTGGTTTTTCAGTCACTGGTCGACCAGGAACTGCTTGGAAAAGAGTTCGACGTGGTCGGCGTCGTCGATGTTTCGACCGATGCAGCCTATTTTGCGTATCAGCTCAAGTATGATTCCGTGCATGGCCGCATGAAAGCAGAAATCTCATCAGAAAAGAGCAAGCCCGGCCTCGAACAGGACGACGTGCTCGTGGTGAACGGACACAAGATCCGCTGCATCGGCGCAACCAAGAGCCTCGAGGATCTTCCGTGGAAGGACCTGGGCGTCGAGTATGTCATTGAATCGACCGGCCTCTTCACCACCGCGGACAAGGCGGTTGGCCACATCAAGGCCGGCGCGAAAAAGGTCATCATCAGCGCGCCCGCCAAGGGCGATGTGAAGACGCTGCTCATGGGTGTCAACCACTGGGAATACGATCCGGCCAAGCACAACATCGTCTCCAACGCGAGCTGCACCACCAACTGTCTTGCGCCGCTCGTCTACGTGATCCTGAAAGAGGGAATTGGAATCGAGACCGGTCTCATGACCACGATTCACTCCTATACGGCGCCCCAGAAGACCGTCGACGGTCCCTCGAAGAAGGACTGGAGAGGCGGCCGCGCGGCAGCCATCAACATCATTCCGTCGACCACCGGAGCCGCGAAGGCAGTAGGTCAGGTCCTCCCGCAGGTGAACGGCAAGCTCACCGGCATGTCGTTCCGCGTTCCGACGCCGGACTGCTCGGTCGTCGACCTTACCTTCCGCGCAGAGCGCGACACCTCGATCGAGGAGATCGACAAGCTGCTGAAGAAGGCGTCGGGCGACTACATGAAGGGCATCCTGGACTACACCGAAGAGGCGGTCGTTTCATCGGACTTCATTCACAGCGCCGCCTCTTCGACCTACGATTCGCTCGCGACGCTTCAGAACAACCTTTCCGGCGAGAAGCGGTTTTTCAAGGTCGTCTCCTGGTACGACAACGAGTGGGGTTTCTCCAACCGCATGGTCGACCTTCTGAAGTTCATGACGACGAAGAAGTAGCCGGCAGAGAGATCAAACCGACATTTCGATGCAGTTGATGCAGAGAGCGGCCTCCGTGTGACGGGGCCGCTCTTTTCTACTATACTTCCCGCTGATGACAGACAGCATTCTTACTGGAGTGGAGCCCGAAACGCGGCTGCCCTACGGTGTAAGCAAATATTACGCGCAGCTCGCGCAATCGGATGATCCGGATATCGACCCGATCGCGGCGCAGTACGTCCCGCGTGCCGGTGAGCTTTCAGTAACTCCGGCAGAGACCCCGGATCCGATCGGCGACCGAAAGTACCTGGTGGCGGAGCGCCTCGTGCACCACTACCGTGACCGCGTGCTGATCCTGGTGAACGACCGCTGTGCGACCTACTGCAGGCACTGTTTTCGGCGCCATTTCACCGGCCACGGCGGCGGAAGGCTTACCGAACCGCACCTCGAAACCATCGTGGAATACCTGACGCGCACGCCGGCCGTGCAGGAAATTCTCCTCTCGGGCGGCGACCCGCTCATGCTCGCCGACGGAGAGCTGAAGCGGATCATCGCCCGGCTCAAACGGGTCAACCCCGACTACATCATCCGGCTCTGCACCCGCATGCCGGTGGTTCTTCCCTCCCGCGTGACCTTTGCGCTCGCAAGCATGCTCGGAGAGTTCGGCTCGGTCTGGGCGATCATACACACCAACCATCCGCGCGAGGTGACCGGAGAGTTCCGCAGCGCCGTGCGGCTGCTTCTGGCGGCCGGTGTTCCGGTCCTCAATCAGGCGGTGCTGCTGCGTGGAGTCAACGACAGGGTCGATACGCTCGAAGAGCTTTTCCGGGCGCTCGTACGTTGCGGGGTGAAGCCCTACTACCTCTTTCAGGGCGACCTTGCCGCCGGAACCGCGCACTTCCGGGTGCCCATCGAGACCGGAATCGAGCTGATGAGGGAGCTCCGCACGCGGCTTTCCGGGATGGCGATACCGACCTACGCAGTCGATCTGCCGGAGGGGGGAGGAAAGGTGCCCGTCGAATCGTCGCTGCTCCGGATCGAGGCCGATTTCTATCTGTTCCGCGGCCCGGACGGCAGAGAATATCGTTACCCGCGGGAGATGCCGGATCGCACCTAGAAGGCCACCCGCAGCTGGATGCCGTACTGAATGGTAGAGCCTCCCGGAATTCCTGACTGTACGTCCCCGTATATCCAGCGCACGTAGGTCAGAAGGTCGGCGTTCTGGACGACGTTGTAGGCGAGCTGCGCTGTGGTAAGGAGGGATCCCGCCGACAGATCGACGACCGAGCTGATTCCGACGCTCGTGAGATCGTTAAGCAGGTAGCGAACATCACCGTAGAGATAGTGCCGGTTGATAAACACCTGCTGCGCCGCGGCAAGCGCGGAGGCGAGATCCGCGGCGGCGATGGAGCCGGGCGCAACCGGGTCGCCGTTGTAGTAGTACTCCGCCGCCAGGAAGAGCTTGCCTCCGAACGAGTAGTCGGCACCGAACATTCCCTCGAAATAGCTTCGCCAGGGATCGTAGAGAAAGTGCTGCACGGCCTCACCGTGAATCCCGACCAGCAGATCGCCTTTGAAATCCGCGCCGGCAATGAGCTCGTTTCTCACTCCGCGGTAGAGGCCGACCAGCGCAACGTCGTAGTCCGCCACATTGGTATACAGCTTCAGCGCGGAGGTGAGCCCGGTGACCTTCTGCGACACCGTGCTGACCGCGTCGAGCCCGGAAACCTCGCCGAAAGGAATCTCGAGGCGAACCACATCGCTTCCACTCCGCTGGTAGTCGAGATCGGTGAGCGAGGGGGTGGAGAAGGCATCGATGGGTGAAAACAGGGTGCCCACCCCGTAGTTGATGATCTGGCGCCCCATCGAGATGTCCATAGGATCGGTGTAGACCGCGAGGTAGAGCTTTCGAAGATCGATACTGAGCGCCGCTCCGTTGGAGGTGAGGAGCGAGACGAGCTGCTCGTTCCCGGCGCCGAGCGTCTGGGACAATCCTGCGATGTAGGCATCCGCGTACGCTCCGTAGTAGAGCGACAGCACCGCGCTTCCCTCCACCTTTGCAAAGCTACGGTTCCGGTTCACGAAGTTCAGCGTGAACCTGGACTGTCCGCCGAGAGCCGGATTGGACGCACCGGGAAGGGTGGCGGTCGGCGACCCGCCGTACGCATTCTGGGTGAGCACGGTGTCGTTGCTGAGCGAGCCGCTTAAGGAGAGCCCTCCCTGCGACTGAGAGAAGGCCGGCGGCGCTGCGGCCGCCGTAACGAGCACGAGCAGCACCATGCGCGCTGCAACGTTGCCTCTCATCGGCTCAGGTTCCTGAGGCTGAACATGGAATTGTTGACCGGGACATTGAACTCCACGTTCGTCATCGTGAAGACTGTCCGTGAGTCCTGCCGCAGCTTGTCGGACACCTCGCTTTTGACCGGGAACCAGCGGCCTCCGATGTGCTCGACGTCGAGCACGCGGCTCACCTTGAGCAGCCGGCCGCTTTTCGCATACATCTCCTCCCGCAGGGCGACGAATCGCTCCCTGTCCACCCAGATTTTTCGCGCGTCGTAGGGCACGTCCTTCACCCGCGCGTCGAGCTTGAGCACGTAGCATGGCCTCCCGTCGAGAGTTTCCTCGCCGGTCACCGTGACCGAGTACTTCTTGTACAGGGCATCACTCTCCAGGGCATCTTCATAGGAGACGTCGCTGCCCATCATGCCCTCCTTCAGCATGTGCCCGGATATCTTCACCGTGTCCTGTTCTGAGGGAAAATATATCCACAAATTCTTATCTATCTTGAGATACTTGGTACCCCGGTCCTCCGGGTTGGTGAACTCGACCAACGCCTTCGAGGTGCCGACTGCAATGGCCTTCATCTGTTTGGTCCGGACAGTGTCCCGCGAGTGAATGGCCAGCGTCCCCTCATAGGATATCGAGTCGAAGGTGGTGTTCGCGTCCACCTTCCGCAGTATCTCCTCCCCGGACAGCGACTGAGCCTCCGCCGCTGTTCCCGCGAGAAGCAGCGCCATCACGGCGAATGCGCCGCCGAGCACTGCTGTCGCCATCTCTCTCACGCGTTTCATTTCGTCTCCTTCCTTCTGCTATACGCTCTTTATCGCGTCTACCACATTCATTCGCGCCGCGCGGCGCGAGGGCAGAAGTGACATGACGCCGGCGATCACCGCCCCCAGCGCCACAATGCCGAGCGCGACCGGAATGTTGATCTGGAAATAGATAATATTGTCCATCGGGAAATCGATTGTTCCGGAGAAGGCGGAGGTGTTGACCCCTCTGATCTGCGTCAGAAGGTTCACCGCCATTCCGGCCGCAGCCCCGAAGAGGCTGCCGAGCACGCCGAGGAAGATTCCCTCCCAGACGAAGAGCCCGAGAATTTCATGGCGCGAAAATCCCATGGCCTTGAGAATGCCGATTTCCTTGCGCCGCTCGAGCACGACCATCATCATGATGTTGGTGATGATGAAGGCACCGAGGAGCAGCACAACGACGTAGATGTAGTTGTACATGGTGCTTGCAAGGCGGAAGTAGGCCGGGAAGCTGCCGATGGCCGTCCAGGGTTCCACGGAAATGCTGCTGTCGCCGAGAAGCGAGCTGATCTGCGCCGCGACGCGATCGGCATTGCGGTAATCCTTTAACATGATGATGATCTGCTGGACGCCGCCGCCTGTGCGCAGGAACTGCTTCGCGTCGCCGATGGGGATCTGAAAGACCCGATCGTCGAACGACTCGATGCCCGTCTTGAAGATGCCGACGATGCGGAACTTCTTCAGCTGCAGCGAGCCGTCGCTCGCGGTCGTTACCACTTTCAGGGAGTTACCCAGCGAGAGGTGCAGGTCCTTCGCAAGCCCGGCGCCCACGATGGTCTCCCCGGCTCCTTCGATGTACCGGCCGCCCTTCTCGATCGAGCGCTGCAGATACAGAAGCTGCTTCTCCGTCTTCGGATCACCGGCAAGCGCCATCGCCCCCTTGTTGAGCCCCTCGTTTTCCAGCAGCACGCCGAAGTTGATGCGTTCGGTCATGAGGGCAATCCGGTCGGCAACGGCAGGATCATCCTTGATCTTCTTTTCTATTGCCGCAGGATCGTTCAGATTCTCGTCGACCGGCAGGAACTCCGACCGGGACACAAAACCTTCGGTTGTGATGCGGATGTGGCCGGTATCGTTCTTGGTGTAGTTCTTCACCATGGAGCCCAGAAAGCCGCCGAGAAATCCCTGCATGATGACGCAGAGCATCACCGAAAGCCCCACGGAGGTGAGAGCGAGCATGGAGCGCCGCCTGTTGCGGCGCAGGTTCCTTATTGCCATTTTCAACAGATATCGCATAGTGCTCCTCCCCTACACAAACCGCAGCGCGTCGGTGGCGGTCATCTTCGCCGCCTTGCGCGCCGGAATGATCGCGGCGACGGTCGCGATCAGGACGCCGAATACGAGCGCAAAGATGATGGTCCCCGGATTCCAGACACCGTACATGGTTCCCCAGAAGGGAAGCCCTGCCGCGATCGAGGAGTCGCCGAAGAAACTGAGCGGTATCCCCCTGGTGATAAGCAGGTAGTTGAGACCGGCGCCGAGAACCGCACCCATAATGCTGCCGAAAACACCGACGAAAATACCTTCGAGAGTGAACATCCACACCACCTCGCGGCGGCGGAAACCGAGCGCCTTGAGAACGCCGACCTCGCGGATGCGCGCATAAACGCTCATGAGCACCGTGTTGACGATGCCGACCGCCGCGATCAGCAGGATGATCATCACCATCGCAAGCGTAATGGAGCGCTTCGTGCCCATCAGATCGAAATAGGCTCGGCCGAGCTCCTTGAAGGTCTGCGCGGTGAGCGTCGGGTCGGAAGCCTTTACCGATGCGGCCACGGCATTCGCGTCGCGCACGGTCTGGTCGATGTTGAGCCGGTGAACCAGCTTCACGTCCATTTCGGTGACCAGGTTCTCCAGGTCGAGAAACTGATTGGCGGTGGCATAGGTGAGAAAGGCGCTGTTATCGACCTCAGGATCGAAGGCGGTGAGAAGCCCGATCACGGTGAACTCGTCGGCATTCTGCGAATCGTAACGAGTTCTCGCAGAGAGCAGAATGGTATCGCCCAGCTTCAGGTCGAACTTTTGCGCAAGGGTCGAGCCGAGAACGATGGGGTTGGAGACCTCTTCAAGATTGACTCCGGTGGACGCATCCGTGCCGTCCGCGCCGTCCGCACCGCCTGCGCCGAAAAAGCTTCCTTGGGTATACTTCGCAAGCGTGAAGACCTTCGGGTCCTGCTCCGGGTTGATGACTATGCCCCGTACGGGAAGCACGTTGCGGTAGTCCGAAAGCTGACCGAGAAACTCTGTGCGCGTCGTCACCGCCTTCACGAGCGGATCGGTACCGAGCCGCTTCGCGACAGCCTGGGGGTCGGCTATGCCGTAATCCAGCGGATAGACATCCCGCTCGGCGAGGTAGTCCTTCGTGAAGATTTTCAGCGAGGAATGGCTCAAATTGATCATGTTCTCGATTGACATGCGATCGACCCCCGCCATCAGCGAGTCAAAACTGATGAAAAGGGCGATCCCCACCATCATGGTGATCGCGGTTATGAAGGCCCGCCGCTTGTGCCGGAGCACATTGCGCAGGGCAATACGAAAGACCTCCTTCATACGTTTATCCTCCGGTCGACCTCCGCCTCATCGGCCCGGATCAGACCATCGCGGATCGTCACCACCCGGTGAGCGTGCCGCTGCACGAGCGAATCGTGCGTCGAAAAAACGAAGGTGGTGTTCCGCGTTTCGTTCATCCGTTCCATCAGCTCGACAATCTCCTCGGCAGTGTGAGAATCGAGATTGGCCGTCGGCTCGTCGGCGAGCACAACGATCGGATTCTTCACCAGCGCCCGCGCGATCGCGACCCGCTGCTCCTGACCGCCGGAAAGCTCGCGCGGGAACCGGTCGGCCATCTCGCCCAGCCCCACCGCATCGACGATCTCGCTTGCCCGCTCCCTCATCTCCTTCCTGCTATAGCGCCGCTCGATCACCATGGGAAGCTCCACGTTCTCGATCACGGTGAGCACGGGGATCAGATTGTAGGACTGGAAGATGAACGAGATGTTCTCCTTTCGGTAGACGGCGAGCTCCTTTTCGCTCATCCGGCCGAGCTCGCGACCGTCGTAGCGCACGCTGCCTTCGGTCGGAAGGTCGAGACAGCCGATTATATTGAGCAATGTAGTCTTGCCGCTCCCCGAAGGGCCGACCACTGCCACGAGCGCTCCCCTGTCGATGCTGAGGTCGATGCCGCGAAGCGCCTCGACGCTGCGTTCAGCCTTCTGGTAGACCTTCCGCACACCTTTGAGTATCAGAATTGGTTCCATACGATCCTCCACTTGTCAGCTGTTATCCTGCTGCTCTTCACCGGTCTGCTCACGATTCTGCAGGTTGGCGAAGGCGGCCGCGCCGAGGGCGGTCCCGAGATTCATCGAATCGAGGGCCGAACTCGGCATCAGCACCATGTTCTTGTTGGTGCGTATGCTGTCGTACACCATATTCATTGCCCGCAGCTGAAAAGCCGTCGGGTTGTTCTTGTAGGTTTCGGCGGCCTGCTCGAAATTGTGCGCAATCTCGACCTCCGCCGAGCCGAGAATGATGCGCGAACGGCGCTCCCTCTCGGCCTGTGCCTGCTTGCTCAACGCATCCTCGAGCTCCCTGGGAACGAGCACCTCCTTGAACTCGATCGACAGGATGGTGATTCCCCACGGATTGGTCTTCGCGTCAAGCGTCGTCTGGATCTCCGAGCCGAGCCGCTCACGCTCGCTCAGCAGCGTCGCGAGGTCGTTTCGACCGATCGAGTCGCGTAGAGCAGTCTGGGCCGAAAGCGTGACGGCATCCTCGAAGTGCTCGACCTCGAGGATCGCCTTCTCCGCGTCCCAGACCATCCAGAAGGTGAGCGCGTCGACGTGCACCGGTACCGTGTCGCGTGTGATCGACTGCTCGGCCGAAAAATCGGTCACCCGGATTCTCATGTCGACGAATCGAACGATGGTGTCGGCAAAGGGCCGGATGAAATGGGGTCCAGGGCCGAAGACCCGCTTGAAACGGCCGAACCGCAGGACGACCGCCTTCTGCCACTGTTTGGCGATCTGGAAGCAGGGGGCAAGCAGAATACCACCGCTGGTAACTGCCAGGGCCGCCGTCATCGTTGCACCGCCGACGGAGTAGGCAAATACGCTCCCCCAGAGCACTGCAATTGCCGCAATCACCGTTGGCCAATAGGGGAAGAGCCCCAGGATGAGAGCGGCCGCCAGCGCCGCGCCACCGAGAACGGCGGCGTCTCCGGGCGTCGGTCCGGCAGCGGTCAGGTAGTAGAGCACCACCGCACCGGATAGAAACAGAAGAAGCACCCCTGCGGAAAGCGTGGTAAACCGGAAATGACCCTGAAGCGTGATTCCCGAGAAACGGTCACGCAGCCGGCTCCGCATTTCTTCAGTTTTCATCTTTCCCCCTTCGCGTGGTAGTCGGTGAGATACCTCACGATCTCATCCACCGTTATGCCGTACGCCCCTGCCTGGCTGACGAACCCGCGGACAAGCTGAGAGAGGATCTCCTCGCGTTCGACCTCCGGCAGGTGAACCTCTTTGTCGCTGATGAAGGTTCCCGAGCCCTGCTGGGTGCTCACCATTCCGCGGATTTCGAGCTCGTTGTAGGCGCGGGCAACAGTGTTCGGGTTAACCCGCAGCTCCACGGCGAGCCCGCGGACGGTAGGAAGCTGGTAACCGGCCCCCAGGCGTCCGTCGGCGAGCGCCATCTCGATCTGAAGAATGATCTGCCGGTAAAACGGGATGCCGCTTGTCGGATCGAGCGCTATTCGAAGCGCCCCGGATTTTTCGCCCATAGCTGCTCCAGGACTGCTCTCAAATTGTATCTATGATCTAGTACAATATTACTCTAATACGCTTTTGCGGATACGTCAAGAACTTTCCACCTCCGGATCCGTATCACGATCGGCGGCCTTGAGAGAGCTGATGAGCTCTTCCATCTCGGCAAGGTAGTCCGAAAGTGCCTGTCCACCCTTCGCGGTGAGTCGCACGCGCGTATTCGGCCTGTTCTCGACGAAGCTCTTGGTGATTTCGAGGTAGCCCGCCTCTTCCAGGTTTTTGAGGTGGATCGACAGATTCCCGGCCGACAGCTCCAGATTCTCCTTCAATTCGGTGAAATTCACCGATTCCGACGAATTCGACGCCAGATAGGCGAGAATCGAAAGACGGGTCCGCTCGTGGATGATCTTGTCCAGCTGCGGCCGGTACGCCGACGCCACACGCTACTCCCGTACGCGGCCGGGGCGACGGCCGTGGTCACGACGGACCGCCCGCGGCAGCTCGGTCTCTTCACGGCTCGCACGAACTGCGGTTGCGACAAGAAATGCGAAGAAGCCGACACCGTAGGCTGCGATCCAGATGCCTCCGGCGACGCCGGGGAGCAGAAAGCTCAGGAGCGCCACCGCGAGCATCCAGTATCCGAAGACGTGGTACTCGAACAGGGTCACGCTGATGGCAAAGAAATTCATGAGAAGCCCGGAATAGACACCGGCTACTCCGATGATGAGGCGGGCCGGCCCGTGGACCGCAAAATAGATGACAAGCCCTATGGTGAGCGTCGTGAGCGGCGCGTATATATGGATTCCGCGGTTGAGATAGTACTTCCACAGCAACGGCCAGAGCCCGAGGCCTCTGTTGACCTGCCTGGCCGACCGGCTCATGACGACCCACTTCAGAAAGGTTGCCGATATTGCGATCACCGCAAGAAAGGCAAACAGGAGGAACTTCACCGTCCCCGGTATCGCCGAGAACGAGCCGTACTGCCCCAGGCAGTACTGGAAGAGCAGCGAGACGATGATGGTTCCCGCACCGTAGTATGCCATGAGCAGTTTCGTCGGCATCGAGGCGGCCCACTGTTGAAATACCGGCTGATTGCGCTTTACGGCCGCCTTGATGAACTCGAGATCCTTCATAAGCTGATTGATATTGTCACGGTTTTCGACCATCGCAGCCCTCCGTCCATCGATTGTTTTCAATAACCAGTTTATGATATAAACTTATTTGTAGAATGGATCGTGGATCGAATAATGTCAACCCTCGACTTGCATCAATTGGTCCATAGGAGTAAGAATGAGTATTCGCTCATGAATTATGAAGGCCTTGTCATGAAAAAGACGACAAACCGGCGCCGGTGGAGACCGGTGCTCCTGGTGATCGCGGTGCTGCTCTGCTCCGCGTCCTCGCTCTCGGCCCTCGAGATCAAAATCGCGAGCGTGGCACCCGAAAACTCCCCCTACGGGACGGCACTGAAGCAGCTCGCCGCCGACTGGCAGCACATCTCGGGAGGCAGCATACAGGTGGTGATCTACCACAACGGCATCGCCGGCGACCAGGCGGATATCCTTCGCAAGATGCGAATCGGCCAGGTCCAGGGAGGGACCTTCGCCAACACCGGTATTGCAGCGATAGCGCGCGAGGCTCTCTCGGTGACCGTGCCCTTTCTGATTCGCAATGATGCGGAGTTCCAGCACGTGCTCAAACGGCTGCGGCCGATCCTGGATCAGAGGCTCGAAGAGCAGGGCTTCAAGGCGCTCGCGTGGGCCGAGGCCGGATGGATCTACCTCTTTTCGAAGTCGCCCATTCAGTCGCCCGCGCAGGTCCGCGCCGCACGCCTCGCGGTGCCGCCCGACGAGGGCGACCTCATCAACACCTTCAAGGCGCTCGGGTACCGGGCAGTCCCGGTTGACATCCCGGAAACGCTCACTGCGCTGAACAGTGGCATGGTCGATGCCATTCTCTCGAGCCCGCTGCTGGCCGCCGGTTTCCAGTGGTTCGGAATCGCCAGGAACATGCTCGATCTGCGAATCGCCCCTGCCATGGGCTGCGTGCTGCTCTCCGAGCGCACCTGGAACCGGATTCCAGCGAAATATCAGCAGCCTTTTCTCAACGCTGCCCGCAGGGCTGAGACTTCGCTCCAGGCCGGGCTGCGCGATCTCGATGAGCAGGCCATCAAAGCAATGACCAGCTACGGACTGAAAATCGTCACCCCCACTCCTGCGGAAAAGGCGGCGTGGGAGAACGAGTTCGACCAAAACCGCGACAAGGTGATCAGCTCCGCCTTCGACCGTCCGACGGTCCAGATGATCGAGGGGGACCTCGCCGTCTTTCGCAGCCAGGAAGGCGACTGAGATCTTCCTCTTGCAAAAGGCGGCCAATTGAGGTAAGTGTGCACTCAATGAAACTGACGAGATCGATCCGTTCGATACGGAATGCGCTCCTCGTTGTGCTTGTGCTGTTCCTTCCGGTTCTCAGCGTTTCCGCACTCGAGCTCAAGATTGCGAGCATCGCACCTGAAAACTCTCCCTACGGACGGGCGCTCCAGCGGCTCGCCGGCGAATGGCAGAAGATCTCCAATGGAAAGGTCAAGGTACGCCTCTACCACAACGGCATCGTCGGCGATCAGTCGGATATCCTGCGCAAGATCCGCATCGGGCAGATTCAGGGGGGAATCTTCACCAACGCCGGGGTTTCAGGCATCGTGCGCGAGGCGCTTTCGGTCAGCGTACCCTTCCTGATCCGGACGGATGCAGAGTTCCGCTATGTCATGAACGGCCTGCGTCCGATCCTCGACAAACGGTTCGATGAGTCGGGGTTCAAGCTCGTGGCGTGGGCGGAGGCCGGATGGCTCTACTTCTTCTCCCGCAATGAGGTAAGGGTACCGTCCCAGATGCGTCAGCTGCGGCTCGGTATCCCGGCCACCGAGCAGGACCTGGTGAACACCTTTAAGGCAATCGGTTACCGTCCGATTCCGCTGGACACGACGCAGGTGTTGACCTCGCTCAACAGCGGGGTGGCAGACGCCGTCATTTCGAGCCCTCTTCTTGTCGCGGGCTACCAGTGGTTTGCGATAGCGAGGTACATGCTCGACCTCCCCATCGCACCGGCGGCCGGCTGCATCCTGCTGAGCGACCGGGCATGGAACCAGATACCCGCCGAATACCGCGGGCCCTTTCTCGAAACGGCGCATCGTGCCGAGGAGACCCTGCAGTCCGGGCTCGAGGCCCTCGACACCAGGGCAATCTCCGCGATGACCTCCTACGGATTGTACACGGTTACCCCGACACCGGCCGAGGTCGGTCTGTGGGAGACTGAGTTCGATCAGAACCGTGCGGCGATTATCAGCTCGTCGTTCGACCGGTCAACCGTCGAGTCAATCGAGAAGGATCTTGCCCGCTACAGGGCGCGTAACCGGTAGCATTCCTACGTCACCAGAATGACCTGCACGTCGCACACGTTCGTGTTGGTGGGACCGGTCTTCAACAGGGCGCCTGCAGCATCAAAGAAGGTGTAGGCATCATTCCTCATCAGATAGTCTTCCGCATCGAGCCCCGCTTCGGCCGCCCGCTGCATCACCTCGCCGCTCGCCGTCGCGCCGGCTGCGTCGGTCGGACCGTCATTGCCGTCGGTGCCGCCGCTGAGAAAGTAGACCCCTTCGGTATCGGCAGGCTGTCGGGCCATTTCGCAAAGAAACGAAAGAGCCATCTCCTGATTCCTGCCGCCCTTACCATCGCCGCGAATGGTCACGGTGGTCTCTCCGCCGGCGATGACACAGGCCGGTGCCTTGACCAGGAGCGACCGCTTGCGAATGTCCTTCGCGATGCCCAGATACACTTTCGCCGTCTCCCTCGCCTCTCCGGTAATCTGCGAGGAGAGAATCGAGGTACGGTAGCCGAGATCGGTCGCGACGGAGGCCGCAGCGAGAAGCGCCTGGGCATTCGTGCCCAGCAGCACGTTCGACACCTTCGAGAAAAGCGGATCCCCCGGTTTCGGCGTCTCAGGCAGCTCGCCGTTTACGCCCATATTGAGGATCTTCGACGCGTTCTCAGGCAGCCGTTCCTCCATGCCGTAGCGGCGCACGATCGCGAGCGCGTCGGAGTAGGAGGTGCTGTCCGGAACGACGAGCCCGGATGCGATCGCATCGAGATTGTCACCCACGACGTCCGAAAGGATCAGATTGAGCGATGTCGCCGGGCTTATCGCGGCGGCAAGCCGTCCGCCCTTTACTCCCGAAAGGTGCTTGCGAACGCAGTTCATCTCCTGGATGGTCGCGCCCGAGGCGAGCAGGAGCTTCGTCACCTCCTGCTTTTCGGCAAGGCTCAACTCCGCGCCCCTGTCTTTGAAGGGTGAGCAGAGAAGCGCCGAACCGCCGCCGGATATCAGCGTCACAACCAGAGTGCGCTCGTCGGCGGCGCGCGCAAGCTCCAGCATCCGCCTCGCAGCCTCGACGGAACGCTCATCGGGCACCGGATGACCGGCGATCAGCGACTCGATCCGCGAAAGATCTTCGTGGTGAGGATCCCGGACGGCAACGACCCCGGCGCTTATGCGGTCTCCCAGCACCGCCTCGACTCCGACGGCCATAGTGGCGCCCGCCTTGCCACCGCCGATCACTACCACGCGGTCGAAGCGGTCGAGGTCGAGAGTGATCCGTTCGGCCTCGGTCACCACCGAGAGCAGGCTGCCCGAAAGCTTCAGCCGCTCGGTCATCATGACGCGGGGATCGACACGAGTCACCGCAGCCCGGAATATCTCTACAAGGTCCCTGTGCGGATCACCCACCCTGCCCTCTCTCCTTCGCCCGTTTCCGTGCCTCTTCGAGGTTGTGCACTATTGACGGGAGGGTGGAGTATCTGCGCGCCCGGCTGAAGCACTCGACCGCCTGCCGGTAGGTCGAGCTGTCGTCCATGAGAATACTCCCCAGATTGTTCCACGCCTGGAAATTGGTCGGATCATGTTTCACCGCGTTCTCGAGTGAAGCCTTCGCCGCTGCGGCATCGCCCGCCTTCTGCAGCCGGACCCCCTCCTCGAAGCTTCGGTGGCTCTCCCCGACAGCGGCGAACGCGGACTCGTCGGAACAGATGACGCTGCGCTCCCTGAGAAGAGTCTCGTCCGAATTGTTCTCCCCCTGCCGTAACGCAGCAGAGTATCGGTTTCTCGCCTGCTCCCGCCTGCCCCAGATGTAGTAAAGGTCACCGAGGGTTCGCGAGCGGACGTAGCTCTCGCCGAACAGCTCCGCGTCGCGCAGAAAGAACTTTTCGGCCTCGGCGAACTGCTTGAGCCCCAGCTTGACCAGCCCCATGTTCTGATCGACCCCCATTCTGTCGGGGTCGTCCTCCTTGAGACGGCGAAAGTACTTTTCCGCGCGCTCGAAATCACCGCTCACGAAGCTGTTCAGCGCGAACCGCTCGAGCATTTTTCGTTGAATAGAAAGCACCGGCGCACTCCAGGCAGACAGAATTTTCGCCGTCACTGCCGGCTCCGGCACCACCGGAACCAACAGGACGGGCTCGTACGATTCTACGCCATTAAGTTAATCTAATGAATGAAGATCGACAGGATTGCCACGAAGATAATTGCAACCACCCCCTCGAGGAGGGTCGCCGTTGTGTAGGCTTTGTAGGAGGTTGCAACCGGCATGTTCGAGAACTTCGACACAACCCAGAAACAGGAGTCGTTGGCGTGCGAAACCACCATCGAGCCGGCACCGATCGCGAGCACGGCGAGCGCCGGATTGAGTCCGAGCGGCGCCAGGAGCGGGGCCATGATCGATGCGGTGGTGATGATCGCGACGGTCAAGGAGCCCTGGGTGGTCTTCAGTGCCGCCGAAATGAAGAAGGGCAAAAGGATGCCGAGCGGCAGTCCGGCCAGATTGGTGTTGATGAAGTTCGCCATCGGCGAAGCCTTCAGGATCGCCCCGAAGGAGCCGCCTGCGCCGGTGATTACCAGGATGATCGCGGCATTCTTGATGCCCTCGCCTGCCCAGCTGTCGGCAGCGGTTTTCAGCTGGACCTTTCGCACCAGCGTGAGCGCGATGAAGACGCCGATCATCAACGCGGTGACAGGATCACCGATGAACGCAAGGAACTTCGCGAATCCACCGGCGCCGAAGGGCTTGGTGGGATAGGCTGCGATCGAAGACAGAAGGATCAGGACAATCGGAACGAGCAGGGGCAGGAAGGAGTGGAGAGCCCCGGGGAGCGTCCCCTACTTCTTGACCAGCTCGTCGTAGCTCTCGGCGAGCTCGGCCTTGATCTGGTAACGCTTCGCGAATTTGGTGGCCCAGATAAGGCCTGAAATCATCGCCGGGATCGCGACGATAATGCCGAGTCCGATGACGGTTCCAAGGTCCGCGTGTAGTGTTCCTGCCGCAGCGATCGGCCCGGGCGTCGGCGGGACCAGCGTGTGGGTCGCACAAAGACCGGTAGCGAGCGCAACCGCCATGACCGACATCGACCGGCCGGTCTCCTCGGCAAGTGCCTTGTTGAGGGGGGTCAGAATGACGTATCCGGAGTCGCAGAAGACCGGAATCGAAACCACGTAACCGGCGATGCTCATCGCGAGGGGGGAGTTCTTCTTCCCCACCAGCTTCATGATCGCCTGCGTCATCGCGAACGCCGCGCCCGTCTTTTCGAGGATGAACCCGATGATCGTTCCGGCCGCGATCACGATACCGATGTAGCCGAGCGTTCCGCCGAATCCGTCTCTGATCTTCCCCACCACGTCCGTCACCGGCAGGCCTATTGCAAGCCCGTAGATGAACGAGATGCTGATGAGCACGATGAACGCGTTTACGTTGAATCGTGCGGTGACGAAGATGATCAGGATAACGGCGATGAGAAGGAATAGCAGTGCAATTCCACCTGAGACCATAGATGCCTCCCGTTACTGTGTTGGAATGTCAGAATTGGAGAGTCCGCACGGCAGACGCGCAATGTTCTCCGCTCACAATTTTAGCACCTGTTTTTGTGCGGGACGCATATTTTGGCCTTTTGGAGTTATTGTTGACGACTCAGCCGCAGGTACTCGCCCAGACAGAGAAGAAACTCCCGATCCCGGGCGTTGTTGAGCGGATCGATCCCGAATTGCCGTCCAATCCGCTCGAGCCGGGCACGCATCGTATTGCGGTGAATTCTGGGCGAAGCAGCCGCCTCCTTGATGCTCATATTGGTGCGAAGCAGAGCATCGACCGTTTCGGCGAGCGATGAGAACGCGGGCTCCCGCGCGCATTCCACCGGCACTGCGAAGATGTTCTCGAAGACAGCTGCCGGAATGGTGCTCCGGATGTAACGGTAGACGTGATCGTTGAAGTAGATGATATCCGATTCGGACTCAGCGGTTGCGAAGGGCTGGCTCATCAGCCAGTGCGCGTGCGCGAATGAACTGCGGTAAAGGCAGAAGTCGCGATGGAAACTGCCGACATAAACCCGGAACTGCGAAGACACCTCTGACTGCGCACACGTTGCGTCCGTCAGTGCAAGACGCAGATGCCCGATGTAGGCCTCGACAGTACTTCTCACCGCAGCCACGGTGCCTCCCGACTCCGCATCGATCGTCTTGAAGAGCAGAAGATCGTGAGCCGCCGTGATGAAGGACATATCCTGCCTCGTGTGCAGGGGCAGCCTCTTCATCACGGCGAGCACCGCTTCCACGTCCGAATCATCGGTAAATCTGAGGATCACCGGAGCCCGGAGGCAGCCGTTCGATTAGCCCAGTTTCTCGGCGACACTTTCCACATCCTGCAGTGCGTCGCCCTCTTCGTTGAGGAGCAGATTCTGGAAGTGATTCTTGATACCTTGCCGGCGCGCCATTTTCTGCTTGCACATCTCGTATTCATAGATGGCCTCGACGGAGGTCTTTATCGCGAAGGCGAGATTCAGCACGACGTCGGGGTTGCCGGTGATTCCGACCGTCCGGCCGTCCGGCCGTGATGAATGACGGGAAGGTTCACCCCCGGTTTGACCCCTGCCGGAAGGTTGTCCTCGGCGTGCAGCACTTCGATGTTCTCACCGCCGGTGAGAATGCGATAGGCCGCCGCGTGGAAGTCCCCCACACGATTACGGTCGCGGCTTGCGATGATGACCCCGCGGTCGTCCATGATGTTGATACTGAAGTCGATGTGCGTGCTCAACCGGTCAACGAGATCGGCCGCAAGACGTGCATTCAGCATCCAGCGCTCACATAATACAGGGATAGGGATGCGCCATTGTATGCCGCCCCGCGGGGCGTGAGGTATCAAGAACCCTGTGGATAAAATCAGGGGAGTAATTCCGCGGTAAGTACTTGT
>CAZNYW010000070.1:0-22972 GCA_964577375.1 uncultured Spirochaetales bacterium
TCATCAACGTATTCACGAACTTCTGGTACATCATCGTGCTGGGAATTGGCGTGAGCTTCTTATTGATAACCGGCCATTTCGACATGTCGGTGGGCGGCAATATCGCCATGACCGGCGTGCTTTCGGTCTACTTTTGCCAGGGCTTCAACGTCTCGCCGAATCCGCTTGCCAACGGCATGGGGCTTCCCTACGGCATCGCGATCGCGCTGGCACTTCTGTGCGCGCTTGGAATCGGCGCGATAAACGCCTACTTCGTGGCGCGGCTCAAAGTTCCCTCCATCATCATCACGCTCGGCACGATGATGCTTGCGCGTGGGATCGGTCAGGTGGTGACGCTCGGTGCGCAGCGCAATACAAGCCTTCCGGACGTCTTTGGCGTCATCGGCAACACCAGTATTCCCGGTACCTCCATCAAGGTGGCCGTGGTGCTGATGGCAGTATTTGTTGTCGCCGCCTTCGTCGGCGAAAAGACCACCGTTTTCGGGCGACGCACCTATCTCATCGGGGCCAACGCGGAGGCGGCGCGGCTCTCCGGTATCCGGGTCGGCAGGCACGTCACCTACCTCTATCTGATCAGCGCGCTCCTTGCCGGCATCACCGGCATACTGCTCGCCTCCGAATACAAGGCGGGAGTTTCCAACCGGGCGATGGGATATGAGTTCGACGCACTGGTGGTCGCGCTTCTCGGCGGGGTCAGCATCGCCGGCGGCTTCGGCTCGGTGCTTGGAATGTTCGCCGGCGCCATCATCCTGTCGACGGTAACCTCGGCTGCGACCGGGCTGCTTCTGTCGCCCGACTGGCAGTTTACGCTCAAGGGCATCGTGACCTTTGCGGCCATTCTCGCGCAGCGGTTTGCGCTGGACAGGAGAAGCAGATGAAGGCGACCATTATCGAGCTTACCAAGAAGCTCTACATCTACCTTGTGCTGCTTCTGATCGTGGTGATCTTCAGCGTGGTGAAGCTCAATCAGGTGGAGTTCTTTGGACGCGGCCATTTTCTCAGTGCCGACAGCATTATCAACATTCTGCGATCGGCCGTTCCAATTATGACGCTGAGCGGAGCCTTCACCCTCTTGATGATTGCCGGTTACATCGACCTATCGGTCGGAAGCGCGATGAGCCTGAGCGGGGTGCTCTTTGCGTTCCTGATTCTGAATGGAGTCTCCTTTCTGCCGGCGTTTGCGATTGTGCTGGTGGCGGGTGTCGCGATGGGCATGCTCAACGGACTGTTCGTGATGAGGCTACGGATAACGCCAGTCATCGCGACGCTGGTCACACTGAATCTGTTCAAAGGTGCGGCGCTTCTGATTGTGCCTGACGGTCTTTCGGCCATCAAGAGCAGTGCCACCCAGCGGATGCCTGCCTGGATAAACGACTACGCGCGGCTCGATCTCCTGCTCGGTCTCCCGGCGGCGTTCTACGTCGCAATCGTCGTAATCGGCGTGCTGGTAGTGCTTCAACGAAAGACGCTTCTCGGCAAGTATTCCGCCGCGATCGGCGGGAACCGCACCGCGGCCGAGCTTTCGGGTATAAACGCGGTGCGAATGGTATGGATCCTCTACATCATGGTCGGCTTCTTTGCAGCGATGGCCGGCATGGCCCGTGCGAGCTATATGTCCCTCGGCGACCCCCTTGCCGGTGACGGCATGGAGCTCGACTGCATCATTGCAGTGCTTCTCGGCGGAACCGCCTTTTCGGGAGGCTCGGGATCGGTCGCGAAGACGATTGTCGGCGCGCTCATCATCGTCTGCGTCACCACAGGGCTCATGACGGTGATTCCCGCCTTCTGGCAGACAGTTGCCAAAGGCAGCGTCCTGCTGTTCGCGGTAGTGCTGAATCATCTGCTTGCCCGACAGCGTCTCACCGCCTGATTGACTTGGCGATATGCGCACCCGCTCGGCGGGAGGGAACGAGTGTGAACTTTTTTCTGGAATTTGTGTTGACATAAGTTATGACATACGCTAATATGACAATTGTCAGGACAAATGTAATCATACTGCAGGGAGTTCAGGAGGTTGTATGCCGGACACAAAGTCGGACGCGCTGGGCATGATCGAAACACGGGGTTTCTCCGCAATGACGGAGGCTGCCGATGCGATGGTGAAGGCGGCGAGGGTGGATCTGGTCGGTTACGAGCAGATCGGGGGCGGTTTCGTGACCGCCATCGTACGGGGCGATGTGGCCGCATGTCGCGCAGCGGTCGACGCGGGCACACGGGCAGCCGAGAAGGTGGGCGAGGTGGTGTCGAGCCACGTCATTCCGCGGCCGCACGTCGCGGTCGACCAGGCGCTGCCGCTCGGCCGCGGCGATCGAAAGGAGTAGTACAATGGCTATCGACCTGAGAACATACGTGATCCTGGATTCACTCCAGTCACAGATGGCCTCCTACCTCTCCACGATCTCGCGCGGCTATTTTCCGGTTGCGCTGCAGGCCTGCTGCGTGATCGAAATTGCGCCCGGGATCGAGATAAACCGTCTCATGGATGTGGCTCTGAAGTCTACAAACGTGACGCCCGGCCTGCAGGTCGTGGAACGGTCTTTCGGCATGATGGAGGTCCACTCCGACAGCCAGGGCGACACCCGCATGGCGGGAGAGGCGGTCCTCAAGGCGCTGTCAAAGAGCGTGGAGGACAGCCTGAAGCCGCGGCTTCTGACCAGCCAGCTCATCAAGAACATGTCGGATCATCACTGCCAACTCATCAACAAGACCAGATACGGCAACATGGTCCTTCGCGGCGAGACGCTCTACGTGCTGGAGCTCGAACCGGCGGGATACGCCTACTTCGCCGCCAACGAGGCAGAGAAGACCTCGCGGATCAAGATCATCGACGTACAGGGATTCGGCCGCTTCGGACGCGTCTACCTCGCAGGCGAGGAGGCGGAGGTTCTGGAGGCGAGAAAGGTTGCAGAGGCGCGTCTGGCGGGCCTGCCGGGTCGGGACGTCAAGCCTTCACGTGACGAGTAGACAGAGGAGAGGTTGGAGAAATGGAACAGAACAATGACGCTCTGGGACTCATCGAAACCAGGGGATTTACGGCGATGGTAGAGGCGGCCGACGCGATGGTAAAGGCGGCACGCGTGGATCTGGTCGGGTACGAAAAGATCGGCGGCGGATTCGTCACGGCAGTTGTTCGGGGCGATGTTGCCGCGTGCCGCGCCGCGGTGGATGCGGGAACCAGGGCGGCAGAGAAGGTGGGCGAGGTTGTCTCCACCCACGTAATTCCCAGGCCGCATGGGTCGGTAGATTCCGCGCTTCCCCTCGGGCGGAAGCTTGCAAAGAAGTAGGGCCGAAGATGGTACTCGCCAGGGTCCGGGGAACGGTGGTCTCCACTCAGAAGGCTGAAGGCCTGCAGGGGCTCCGGCTGCTTCTGCTGGAAAAGATCGATCCGTTGACTATGAAGGGCAAGGCGGACTTCGCCGTCGCCATTGACGACGTTGGCGCCAACGAGGGCGAGATCGTCTTCTATGTAACCGGGAGCTCTGCGCGAATGACGGGTACCACCAAAGGCAAACCGAGCGACGCGACCATCATCGCGATCGTTGATCAGGTGGACAACGCCGGTCAGCTCGTCTACCGGAAGTCGGGAGTCGAGGAGTAGGGCGATGACCTTTGCGCGTATCGCAGGGACCGTTGTGGCCGACAGACGTGCGGAAGCCCTGGGCTCTTCCCGCTGCCTGCTCGTCGAGGAGTGTGACGAGAGCGGGGCCGGCCGCGGAGCCTTCCTGGTGGCGGTGGATCTTGTCGGAGCCAACCGCGGCGAGCTGGTGCTGCTCGCCCAGGGTTCCTCCTGCCGCTGGCATTCAGCGTGCGAAGACCGCCCGGTGGACACGGTGATTCTGGCGATTGTCGAAACGGTGGATGTATCGGGCAGCGTGAGATATTCCGCTGCAGATTGATCTTGGCAGATAGGGTAGAGGCGAGATGGAAACGGCAAGGATCGAGGACATTCGAAGCATCGTGACGGAAATCGTCGCCCGTTACGACCTGGCGACCGCCGGGACAGCAACCGCCGCTGCGCCGACGCCGTCGCCGACGACGAACGCCGCCGGCGCACAGCCTGCCGCCCCGACTCCTGCCGGAAGCGGCATCTTCGATGACGTTGACTCGGCGGTTGCGGCGGCCTCGCGGGCGCAGGAGCGTCTGGTCGATGTCCCGCTCAGCGTTCGCCGATCGGTAATCGAGGCCATGCGGGAAACGGTGCGGAAGCATAACGAGGAGCTCTCCCGCGAGGCGGTCGAAGAGACGGGTCTGGGGAATGTCCGGGACAAGCTTGTGAAAAACACGCTGGCGCTTACCCGGACTCCCGGGGTGGAAGACGTGGAGCCGTCGGCCGCTACCGACGAGAACGGACTGACCCTCACCGAACGGGCACCCTACGGCGTGATAGGAACGATCACGCCGTGTACCAACCCGATCGCGACGATCACCTCCAATGCAATCGGTATGATCGCGGCCGGAAACACCGTTGTGTTCAACGTGCATCCGGCGGCGAAGAGTGTCTCCTCGAGGCTCGTCGCCCTGCTGAACGACGCGGCTCGCGCGGCCGGCGGACCTGTCGACCTGCTCACCGCGATCCGGACGCCGACGCTGGAATCGGCGGCCGAGCTGATGCGACACCGTGGGGTGGCGCTGCTTGTCGTGACCGGCGGACCGGGCGTCGTGCGGGCGGCGATGGCGAGCGGGAAGAAGGCCATCTGCGCAGGTCCAGGAAATCCGCCGGTGGTGGTGGATGAAACGGCAGACATCGTCAAGGCCGGCAGAGACATCGTCGCAGGTGCCGGTTTCGACAACAACATAGTCTGTATTTGTGAAAAGGAAATTCTCGTGGTCGAGTCGGTCGCCGACAGACTGCGTGCAGAGCTGGTCCGCAACGGAGCGTTTCCGGTCGACGCGGCGAAGACGAAGGAGCTGACCGCGCTGGTGATTGCGCAGGCCGGCGGCCCGGGAAAGGAGGGGGCTCCGAACAAGGCTTTCGTCGGAAAGAGCCCCGCGTTCATCGCAAAGGCGGTCGGGCTCGAGGTCCCGGCCGACACGCGGATTCTGCTGTGCGAGACAGGAGCAGACCATCCGCTTGTCTGGACAGAACAGCTCATGCCGGTGATACCGCTGGTCCGGATGCGCAGCGCCGATGAAGCAATCGATTTCGCAGTCGAGGTAGAGCACGGGTTCCGGCACTCGGCGATGTTTCACTCGCACGATGTCGACCGGCTTTCGAAGATGGCGCGCAGGATGAACTGCTCCCTCTTCGTGAAGAACGGACCCTGCTTCGCCGGTCTTGGACAGGGCGGCGCGGGGTTTACCTCCTTCACCATCGCGAGCCCGACGGGCGAAGGAATCACCCGCGCGCGAACCTTTACCAGGGAGCGCCGCTGCACCCTCGTAGGTTCCTTCAGGATCGTGTAGGGGAGATGAAATGAAGCTGGCGCGGGTGATCGGCAGAGTGGTCTGCACGAAGAAGATCGAAAGCATGGAGGGGCTCAAGCTGCTCCTGCTGCAGCCGGTGGATGAGTCCGGCGCCGCCGCGGGCCCTGCGATCACCGCCTTCGACACCGCTCGAGCGGGCGAGGGGGATCTCGTGGTCTTCGAAAGCGGCAAAGAGGCGGCGCAGGCCTGCCCGAACGGATGGTTCACGCCGCTCGATGCAGCCGTGATCGGTGTCGTTGACGACATCGACGCGGAGGCTTCGCGATGAACGCGGAGGATGTGCGATGACTCTGGCGCGGGTTTCAGGAGTGGTGGTTTCCACCGAGAAGCACGCTCACTACCGTGGTCACAAGCTTCTTCTGGTGCAGCCGGTGGGACCGGACGGAACGCCGAAGGGGAAGCCGCTCGTGGCGGTGGACGGTGCTCAGGCAGGTATCGGCGACCTGGTGCTGGTGATCGACGAAGGTGGTTCGGCACGGCAGGTCGTGGGTGACGCTGATGCGGTGACGGTCCGCACGGCAGTCTGTGGGATCGTCGATTCGGTCGACCTCGCATAGGAGGACGCGGTGAACGGCAACGGATGCGTGAAATATGTAGCTCTTGGAAGCGATCACACAAGCTTCACCCAGAAGTCGACGCTGCGGCTGTTTCTGGAAAACGCCGGGTACCGTGTGAAGGATGTCGGCTGCTTCACTCCGGAGCGGGTGGACTATCCGGATGTGGCGCTTGCTGTCGCCCGCGCGGTTGTCTCCGGCGACTGCGACCGCGGAATCGTTCTCGACGGTACCGGTATAGGCTCGGCCATGACGGCGAACAAGATCCGCGGCATTCGCGCGGCGGTGTGTCACGACGAGCGTACAGCGCTCGCCTGCCGCGAGCACAACAACGCAAATGTGCTCAGCCTCGGCGGGCCGCTGTACGGTGTGGACGAGATCTGCGTGATGGCACGATGCTTCCTCGAAGCAGGTTTCGACGGCGGCCGGCATCTGGCGCGGGTGAACAAGATCATGAGAATCGAACGGGGAGACACGGAGGAATAGATGGACCAGAAAGAGCTGATCGACAAAATCGTGGCGGAAGTTGTCGGAAGACTTGGAGCGCAGTCGTCGGCCCAACGGACAGGCGCGGGAGTTGCCCTTGCTACCGGCGTTGTGAGTGCCGGCCTTGCGCCCGCGCTCCAGCCCGCCGAAGTTGCAAGCTATATCGACCACACCATGCTCAAGCCGGAGGCGGCAACGAGCGCGTTCGACAAGCTCTGCCAGGAGGCGGTGCAGTACCGGTTCCAGAGCGTGTGCGTCAATTCCTGCCGCGTCGCCTACGTCGCGAGGAAGCTGCAGGGAACAGGGGTCAAGGTGTGCTCGGTCATCGGTTTTCCGATCGGAGCAATGGCCACAAGGAGCAAGGCGTTCGAAGCTCGGGAGGCGATCGCCGACGGCGCGGTGGAGCTTGACATGGTGATCAACGTCGGACTCCTCAAGTCGGGCGACCTCAGGCAGGTGGAAGAGGATATGCGCGCGGTGCGCCGCGCGACGCGGGCGAACACGGTTCTCAAGGTGATCATCGAGACCGCCCTGCTGACTCAGGACGAGAAGGTGATAGCCTGCGAGCTCGCAAAGAAGGCCGGTGCGGACTTCGTCAAGACCTGCACCGGATTCGCCGGCGGAGGGGCAACGGTCGAAGACATCGCCCTGATGCGCCGGGTTGTCGGGCCGGATATGGGCGTGAAGGCCTCAGGTGGCGTGCGAAGCTACAGGACGGCGATCGCTCTCATCGGTGCGGGCGCGACCCGGCTCGGCTGCGTGTCGAGCGTCGCGGTAGTGACCAATCAGGAGGGAAGCGGGAGCTACTAGCGCCGCCTCACCTCAGCGGGACGTAATGGAATGGATTGCCCGATAACGAACGAACGCTTCACCGCCACTATCTCTACAGCAGGCGCCGAGCTTCGGAGCCTCTTCGACCGGGAGGGCCCGCGCGAGGTGATGTGGCAGGGCGATCCCGCCTGGTGGAAGGGAACCGCTCCCGTCCTCTTTCCGATAGTGGGCGGGCTCAGAAACGGAAGTTACCGGCACGGCGGACGCGAGTACCGGCTCGGCCAGCACGGCTTTGCACGCTCATCGGAGTTCGTCCGGCGGTCCGGAGGCAATGACTGGGTCGAGCTCGGACTCACCGCTTCCGACGCCACGCGCGAAGTCTATCCCTTCGAGTTTGACTTCGCGGTGACGTTTGCGCTCGAGCGGAGCGGACTGGACGTCCGCTACCGGGTGGAGAACCGCGGGAGCTGCAGGATGTTGTTCTCAATCGGATCGCATCCAGCTCTCAACATGCCGTTCGACGGCGGCAACATCGAGCGCTACTGTGTGCTCTTCGACAGCGAAGAGGATACCGACCGGCTGTTTTTCAAGGACGGATGCACGGTAAGCGGCCGGCACGCGGAGGCTTTCGAGTCGTCGCGGGTTATCGGGCTGTCGCGAACCATGTTCGACGCGGGCCCGGTGATTCTTCCTTCCGTGCGGTCGGGAGGCGTTGTCATTCGAAAGAGCGGCAGCGGGCGGGCGCTCCGGATACGGACCGGCGGATCACCGAGTCTGGCACTGTGGTCCAAACCGGGCGCGCCATTCATCTGCGTCGAACCGTGGTTCGGGCTGCCCGATCCGGACGACGCGGACGGAGAGCTGTCAGAGAAACCGGGAATCATGGAGCTCGATGCGGGCTCTGTTTGGACGGGCGGCTGGGGACTGGAGATAGCCTGAGAGGCGTCCCGGCGGCTCGAGATCATATTGAAAACCAACCGAGGAGGGATGAGCAAATGGCAGAAGGTCTTTCGGGAAAGGTCGCGGTTATTTCGGGTGCAGGGTCCGGGTTCGCCAAGGCGACCGCGGAACTGTTTGCAAAGCAGGATCAGTGCAACCTCGTGCTTCTGGACATCAACGAGGAGGCACTCAAGGCAACTGTCAGGAATTGTGAGGCGTCGGGGAGCAAGGTGGTCTGGTTCAAAGCCGACGTCACCAGGTCGGAGACCTTTACCCGGGCGCTCGAGGAGACCCTGAAGGCGTTCGGAAAGGTGGACTTCCTGATCAACTACGCCGGCGGCGCAGTGAAGGTCGCTCCTATAGAGGAGATCACCGACGACTACATGCGCAAGACCGTCGATCTCAACTTCACCAGCGTCTTCTGGAGCTGCCGCACCTTCGCGGATCAGTTCAAGAAACAGAAGTACGGGAAGATCATCAACGTCTCGAGCGTCTGCGATCGACGATCATGGCCCGGTTGGACGGTCTATTCGGCGGCGAAGGCAGCGGTCAACGCCTTCACGAAGGTGCTTTATACGGAGCTGCGGCCGCACGGGGTATCGGTGAGCTTGCTCGTTCCCGGCGGATCTAACACCGGATTCCAGGCGGCAGCGGAGGGAGTTCCAAAGTTCGAATGGGACGAGTCGCTCGCTGTCCGGCCGGAACATTTCGCCGACATGGTCTATCAGGTGTGCTCGCTTACTCGCGGAGCCTGCGTGTCCGAGTTTCACCTCTACGGCCTCGCGCAGGACATCAGCGGGTTCTAGGGTGAAATGATGAAAGAGATCGTCTATCAGGAACTGTCGTCCGAGGCCTTCGCCCCCTTCGGCAGCTATGCCTGCATGCTTGATCCGACTGCCGTCCGAATAGGCGCGCCGCCCATCGAGTTCTACCGGGACATGATCCAGGCGGATCTCGGTGCCGCGCACACCGGTTCCTTCGGCGTATGCCGGGTTTCAGAGCGGCCCTACGTCATAAATGTCTCCGAGTACCACAATGGATGCCCGGAGGTGGTGTTGCCGCTGGACGGCGATGTGCTCATACACGTTGCGCCGGCGGTGCCGGAGAAGGAGTTCCCGTTCGATTCTGCCGCAGCATTCCGGATCCCCCGGGGAACGCTTGCAGTTCTCCGACCTGGAGTGTGGCACCACGGTCCGTTTACGATCGATACGCCGGTTGCTAACTGTCTGGTTATGCTTCCCGAGCGGACCTACATGAACGACTGCGCATTTTTCGATTTTCCGGAATCGAAATGGATCCGGATAACCGGTCCGGGGCTCAAGAAGCTATGAGCGAGAATCGGGCGGGCAGCTTGACTTCCATGGAGGCGGCCGGCGGGCTGCAGACGGACCGAGGCAAAAAAAGTTATCGCCACGCGACAACTTTCCCCCGGCCGAGGCATCCGTCGAGAAGACACAATCGCCGGCTTCGGTTCCCGCCCGTTCTTGCTTTATTACCGCATCGCGCCATCGCGGTGTAGGCTGAGAGTACAGCGAAAGAAGAGGTGTCGGCTATGAAATTGGAGCTCAAAGGCAGGAATGCGATAGTGACCGGCAGCGCGGGAGGGTTTGGTGAAACTCTTGCCCGGGCGCTTGCGGCCGAAGGAGTAAATCTAATCATCTCCGACATAAATCTGGAGCGTGCGGAGCTGGTTGCGAAGGAGTGCCGGGCAATGGGCGTAAAGGCGGCAGCGATCCGGACGGATCTGACCAGCGCGGACGACTGCACGTCACTGATCGACCTTTCGGAAAAGGAGCTTGGACCGATCGATATTCTCATCAACAACGCCGGGCTCTGGCCTACCAACCTTGTGGTGGAGATTCCGATCGAGGAGTGGACCCGGACCTTCGACGTGAATCTTACGGCGGTCTTCCTCACCTGCCGTCGATTCGTGCAGAGGGTGCTCGAGCGGGGTGGGAAGGGCAAGATCCTGAATATCACTTCGCAGGCGGCTTTCAACGGATCGACCACCGGACACGCGCACTATGCAGCCGCCAAGTCGGGTGTGGTCACCTTCACGCTCTCTCTTTCCGGTGAGGTAGCGAATAAGGGAATCAACGTCAACGCACTGGCGCTGGGTATGGTCGAGACTCCCATGTCGAAAACGGTGCTTTCCGGAAACAGAGACTACTATGAGAGCCGCATCCAGATCGGACGAATTGCGAAGCCGGAGGAGATAGCTCCACTTGCAGTCTTCCTGGTCTCCGGGTGCGCCGACTATCTCACCGGTTCGACCTACGATGCGACCGGCGGAATGATCAGGCGGTAGGAGGAAGAGATGAAACTGGTCGGGATTGGCGATCTGTTCATTCCGAAGGAGTACATCGCGTCCGGGTTCTCCCGGTTCGCTGAGAAGGGTGTAGAGGTAGAGGTGCTCGACTGGAAGCTTTCCGGTTTCCAGGAGCTCCAGGAGATCAACCTGCTCGTAGAGCGTGGCGGGAGCGAAGCCTACGAGCCGCCGGACTATCTCCTGGATGCGGCCGCGGAGGCCGACATCCTCGTTACCGAGTTCTGTCCGGTGACACGGCGCGTCATTGAACGATGCGGCAATCTGAAGGCCATCGGTGTCCTCCGCGCAGGGACGGAGAATATCAACATAAAAGCCGCCACCGATGCCGGAATCATCGTCTTCAATACGCCGGGACGCAATTCGGATGCGGTCGCCGACTTCACCGTCGGAATGCTCATCTGCGAATGCCGCAACATTGCCCGGGGTCACCACGGCTTGAAGAACGGTGTGTGGACCCGTGAGTACCCCAATTCGGGCGCGATCCCGGACCTTCCCGGCAAGACGGTCGGCATCGTCGGACTGGGGGAGATCGGGCGGAAGGTCGCACAGCGGCTTGCCGGATTCGAGGTGGAGATCGTTGCCTACGATCCGTTCGTGGATACGGCCCCCGACGGTATCCGGCTCGTGGCGCTCGAAGAGCTGATGTCGGTATCTGATTTCGTCACCATTCACGCGCGCCACACCCCGCAGACCGACAAGCTGGTGAGCGCCGCGCTCATTGCCCGGATGAAACCCGGCGCCTACCTCATCAACACGTCGCGCTCGGCGATCGTGGACGAGCAGTCGCTCTACGAGGCGCTGCGTGACGGCCGCATTGCCGGCGCCGCGCTCGACGTCTTTGACCGCGAACCGCCCGGAATCGACTATCCGCTCGTGCAGCTTTCGAACGTCACGATCACTCCGCACATGGCGGGCGGTTCCAACGACGCCTTTCTCAACTCGCCGAAGCGGCTCGCCGCAGAGATGATCAAGCTGTGGGACGGCGCCGACTCACGGTTCGTCGTGAATCGCGAAGTACGGGAGCTTGCCGCCGAAAAGTTCGGCACAATACGATCTGGAAGCGTATGAAACAGGATCCCTGTCTGCTCGCCCTCGACTGCGGCCTCACCGCAACGAAGGCCCTGATCTTCGATCCCGAAGGCCGCGTGCTTGCCGAAGGGCGGTGCGCGACCGAGGTGAAGAATCGGGCGGGCCGGAGCGAGCTCGACATGGAGGTCCAGTGGCGGAACGCCGCTGCGGCGATCCGGAGTGCCGTCGCAAGCGGTTCCTTCGCGCCTGAAGCGGTGCGTTGTGTCGCCGTTTCGGGCCACGGAGCGGGACTCTACGCTGTCGACGACCGGCTTCGCCCGGCCGGACCGGCGCTGACGTCGATGGACACGCGCGCCGAACCCATTCTCCGCGAACGGAAGGAGCGCGGCGCCGGTCACTACGAGCTCACAAGACACGAGCCGTGGGCCGGCCAGCCGATTGTGCAGCTCGCCTGGCTCCGGCGAGAGGAGCCTGCGCTGTACCGCAGGATCCGGTGGGTACTTTCTGCGAAGGACTGGGCGGTGCTTCGGCTGACCGGGACGCTCTCTGCGGATCTCACCGACGCGAGCAATTCCGGATTCGTGAATATCAACACGAAGAGCTACGACGAAAGGATCACCGACGGCTTCGGGATACCCGAGGTCGCGGGAATGCTTCCGCAGCTTGCGCTCAGCACAAAGGTGGTGGCGGGTGTGAGCGAAGCTGCCGCAGAGGAAACAGGGCTTGCGGCCGGCACCCCGGTTGCCTCAGGTCTCTTCGACGTGATCGCCTGCGCGCTTGGAAGCGGCGTCTATGACGAGCAGCGGCTGAGCATCATCGCAGGCACCTGGAACATCAACACTGCAATAGATACCCGGCTGGTTGAGGTCGCTCCCTCGGTCAAGTGCTCGCTCAGTGCGGACGGCGAGTCGTTTGCCTACGTTGAATCGAGCGCCACCTCCGCGGTCAACTTCGAATGGTTCGTGCAGACCTTTGTTTCAGGCGACTCGCCGGAAGGCCGCTATCGCGAGGCGATCGAAGCTGCGGCGGCACAGAGACCGTCTGCGGAGGACCCTTTCTATTTGCCCTACCTGCATTCGTCGCACCTCGACAGTGGACGGGGCGCGGGCTTCTTCGGCCTGCGGCCCGAGCACGGAATGGGGCATGCGGCGCGCGCGGTCCTCGAAGGTGTCTGTTTCGCGCACCGGGCGCATCTGGAAATTCTCCGCAGCGCCGGGTCGGGTCTCGGGCGTGAGGTCGCGGTCCTCTCCGGGGGCGCCTCACACAGCGAGTACTGGGCGTCGCTCTTTGCCGACGTACTGGGAATTCAGCTCGAGCTGACCGACTGCGCGGAGGCGGGGGCTCTCGGCGCAGCGATCGTCGCAGCGGTGGGAGCCGATATCTACCGGAGTGTCGCCGAGGCGGCAGCGGCGATGGTAAGGATTTCGTCGACATTCGAGCCGAAGCCGGAGGGCCGCCGTTTCTGTTCCGAGCGCTTCGAACGCTTCAGGGAACTGTCGAGATAGATTGTTTTTTGCCTTGCGCTCAGCGCAGGAAGGACAAATGTTGTGACGTTTGTATTGACGAACGTCATGGAATATGTTAACATGGAGATGTTGGCAAGGAGGACGAGAAATGGCAACAGCTGTAAAGAGCGGAGTAATGACGGGGAAGACCTGCGTTGTAACCGGTGCGGCGAAAAGCATAGGCCTGGCCGTCGCCGAAAAATTCGTGGCCGAGGGCGCGAAGTGCGCGCTCATCGACATCAACCCGGAGGTGATAAAGCAGTCCGACTGTCTGCGCGCGAACGGCAGTGATGTCCGCGGGTACATCCTGGACATCACGGATCAGAAGGCGGTCTTCGGCTGTTTCGCGAATATCGAGAAGGAGCTGGGGACGATCTATGCGCTGGTGAATAATGCGGGCCTCGTGGATCAGCGTCCGGTCGAGGAGACGACGCCCGAGATCATGGACCGCATGATGCGCGTCAACGTGCACGGGTCGCTCTACTGCATCCAGGCAGTGCTCGCCGGAATGAAGGGGGCGAAGGAGGGGAAGATTATCAACTTTTCGTCCAAGTCCGGAAAGACCGGGTCCGCTCTCATGGTTCCCTATTCGGCCGCGAAAGGCGCGGTGATTTCGATGACGCAGGCGCTCGCCTTCGAGCTCGCCTCGTCGAACATAAATGTCAACTGCATCTGCCCCGGCATCACCGATGCGACCGGAGTCTGGTCGGAGGTGAGCAAGGGCTACGTCGAGAACCTGAAAATGTCGCGTGATGAGGTCATCCAGAAGTTCACCCAGAAGATTCCGCTCGGGCGTCTGACCCGGATCGAAGATCTGGTGGATTTTGTCTTCTTCCTCGCTTCGAGCGCGGAATACTGCACCGGGCAGGCCTTCAATATCACCGGCGGAAGGGAGATGCACTGATGAGCGGCGCAAACTACGGCTCCTCGGTGGTCTATCACGCTCCAAAGGATGTCCGGATCGAGTCGATGACCGAGCTTCCGAAGATCGATGCAGGCGACGTTCTGGTCCGGGTGGAGGCGTGTGCCATCTGCGGAACCGACATCAAGAGCTACCTGAAGGGCAACCCGCGTCTGAAGCCTCCTGTGATCATGGGGCACGAGTTCTGCGGAACGATCGAACAGGCGGGAAAGCGGGTGCAGGGACTCGGTATCGGCGACAGGGTCACCATGGCGACCACCTTCGGCTGCGGCGAGTGTGTCTACTGTAGATCCGGGCGGTCCAACCTGTGCCGGAGTGCCGAGGCTATCGGGTTTCACTATCCCGGTGCGATGGCTCCCTACCTGCGTATTCCCGAGAAGGCGTTGAGCCGTGGACACCTCGTGACCGTGGGAGACATGGATGCCTCGATAGCGGCACTGTCCGAGCCGCTTTCCTGCGTATTCAACGGCCTTTCACGAGTGCCGATGGGAACCGAGATCAAAACGGTGCTCGTCCTCGGGCTCGGGCCGCTCGGCCTTCTCCACACCATCGCGGCGCGGTCGAAGGGCGCAGAACGCGTGGTGTGCGTGGATTTTCCGGGCAAACGCCTGGAGATGGCGCGCGCCATGGACTTCGTGACCGGGGTCACCCCCGATGAGATCGATGGAGTCTACAAGGAGCTCAGCGGCGGCGAAGGCTTCGACCTTGTGGTCGTTACCGCGCCTCACAATCCGACGCAGGCCAAATCTCCGATGTACGCCCGAAAGGGAGGATATGTCTCCTTCTTTGCGAGCCTGCCGGTGGGTGACGAGATGCTCGCAATAAACAGCCGCACAATTCACTATAACGAGCTGTTCATCTTCGGCACCTCCGACTCGACGCCCGCCCATGTCCGCGAGGCGGTGGCGACGCTCGGGAGCTACCGGAAGCTGTTCGAGCCGCTGGTCACCCATCGGCTGCCCATGTCCGATTTCCACGCCGCGATGGATGAGATCGCGGCCCAGAACGCGGTGAAGGTGGTGCTTCTCCCGGTTGGAGCGTGACCAGCTTGAGAATGCTCCTCGAGGCGTGCTATACATGAGAGCGAGACACAGGACGAATAACGAGACACTAATGAATACAAGATTCGACGTTTCTCTCCTTGTGAAGGTCGCTCAGATGTATTACAACGAGGGGCTCAAGCAGGAAGACATCGCGAAACAGCTCGGCATCTCGCGGTCGCTGATTTCGATGATCCTGACGGAGGCGCGCGAGGTGGGCATCGTCGAGATCAGCGTGCGGGACCCGCTGCTCAACGATGAGAAGCTCTCGCGCAGAATGCAGCAGGCTTTCAACCTGAAGAACTGCGTCGTCATCCCGACCACGGTGAGGGACGAATCCGCGCTGCGGAGGTTCGTGGCGCAGCGGACCGTAACCGTCGTAAACTCGCTCTTGAAGAACCGGGCCGTTATCGGTCTTGGCTGGGGTCGCACCTGCCACCAGTTCGTTTCCGTCTACAGCAAAGAGGGCGACGTCCGGGAGATCTCGGTGGTGCCTCTCGTCGGCGGAAGCAACCAGATGGCGCCCTACTTTCAGCTGAACGAGCTCGTCCGGATCCTGGCAGACAAGCTCGACGGCAAGCCCTACTTTGTTCACGCTCCCTCGCTGGTTTCGGATGCGGAAGAGCGCGACCTCTACTGCTCGAGCTCGACGATGAAGCCGATTGCCGCAAAGTGGCGGTCGATGGACATCGTGGTGGCAAGCATCGGTACCCTGCCGAAGACGCAGGCCAACGGACGCGAGATCTACAAGGGCGAGGGCGAGATCTATCAGCAGCTCGACGGTGTGGAGGTGGTTGGCGACATCTGCGCGCGCTATTTCACCATCGACGGCGAGTTTCTTCGTACCGACTTCTACGACCGCATCGTCGGCATCCGTATCGAGGATCTCGAGACCGCTCGCGGCGTGGTCTGCATGGCGGCGGGGTCCGAGAAATCGTACGCGGTGCTCGGCGCGGTGCGAACCGGCGTCGTCAGCACCCTGGTTTGCGACCAGAATACCGCCGAAGCGGTGCTTGAGCTGGCGGACGAGGTTTGAAGTTTGAGACGTCGACCGCCGGCCGGCGGGTACCTGCCGGCCGGCAGCCGGCACTGCCGTTCCGCTACGCGTTGACTTTTCGTGTCACGTACTGTGAATAATCGTTGATTATCGGTTCGTACTGCTCATTCATCAGCTGCGAGCTTATCAGAAAGTCGGCAGTGGAGCGGTTGCACGCTGTCGGGATGTTGTAGAGCACCGAAATGCGGAGCAGCGCCTTGACGTCGACATCGTGCGGCTGCTGCTCCATGGGATCCCAGAAGAAGATGAGAAAGTCCACGCCACCGTCGGCAATGAGCGCCCCGAGCTGCTGATCGCCGCCGAGCGGGCCCGATTTCAGCTTTCGTACCACATATGCAGAGTCGCCGTCCGGGTTCTGTTTCCTGCGAAGCGTCTCCTCTATGAGCCGCCCGGTTGTTCCCGTGCAGATGAGATCGTGCTTCAGCAGCACGCTCCAGTTCCAGCCCGCCCATTCGACCAGATCCTTCTTTCTATTGTCATGCGCGACAAGCGCTATCCGTTTTACCGCATTCATGCAGGTATCTCCCTCCGCAAAGCATACCGCCGGCGGCGCAGACAATCCAGAAAATCCGTTCGCGCTTCTACATCTTTCCTGCAACGTTCATGAGGGTGAAATAGCGGTTGGCAAAACCGAGCTTCTGCTCGAGCACGTGAGCCCGTTCGGTGAACAGGTCCACCCGCCGCTGGTAGTAGTCGAGCCTGCTGCCGGCCCCGATGTCGAGCAGGTGCTTCTGGTAGGCGACGAGCTTTTCGGTGTCGGTGACCCGGCCTTCGTAGTAGGCGATGTTCTTCCGGTCGACGTCGAGCTCGTACCGGTTTCGCTCTACGTAGCTTCGAACGTCACGCTCCGCGCTCTGAGTCTGCGCCGCGGTCTGGTCGAGCTCCGACTTCGCCTGGGCAACGCCGGCCGCTGATTTTCCGCCGTCGAAGAGACTGGCGCCGATGACGAGAGAGATGTTTCCCCCGAAATTGTCCTTCGATGTCCAGTCGGATGCGGCAAGCGGTAGCCGTGGTCCCCCGTAGGTGACGTTCGCGGTCAGTGAGAGATCCGGTTTGAGCAGAGTCCCCGCCCGGGCGACTCCGAGGCGCTCCTCGCGAATCTGACTGGTAATGGTAAGAAGCTTGAGGTCGGCATTGTTGCCGAGCGCCTCGTCCACCAGCGACGCCGTCCCGGGGATGTCGGTGCTGTCGAGGGCGGTATCGACCCCGGCGAAAGAGATCGAATCGATCGAGAGGTCCGGAACGGAGGCGGCCGCGCGAAGGCTGATGAGCGCGTTGTGCTCCTGATCCTCGATGTCGACGATAGCATGATCTATGCGGCGGAATGCCATCTGCTTCTCGGTGAGATCGGCCTCGTTGATCTGCCCGGCCTTGAATGAGTCCTGAGCGATCCGGAACAGCTCCCCGGCGGTCTTCTGCTGATCGGAGATGATCCTGTGCAGCTGCCTGAGGTAGTAGAGCGAGTAGTACTGCACCGTGATCATGGTGCGGACATCGGCCTGTTTCTTTTCGATCTGCACCGCATCGGACTGCAGCATGCGCGTGTGCATGGCGATGTTGTGACGGATCTTGCCCCAGAGGAAGATAGGCTGCTGAATCTGGATGCCGAAGTTGATGTTCCAGTGGTCTAGCTCCTCGGGGACGGTGATGTCGGTCTGCGGAATGGAAACCATCGTCCCCGCAGGGTAGGGCGGCGATGGCGCCGGAATCGAGCCCAGCGAGCCCTTGCTGATATTGTATGCCGGGGGATTGGCGATGTAGGTGTAGCTGTTCTGAAAAGTCACCGTGGGAAAAAGTGACGAGCGCGCGTCGGTGAGGCCCGCCGCGTTGTAGGCTTTCCCGCTGACGAGCTTTTCGATATCCGGATTGCCGCTCAGCCCGGCGTGAACCAGATCATTCAGCGTGTATGTCTGATCGGCGCCGGCGAAGAGCGAGATGCCGAGCAGCAGCGCTGCCGACAGGATCGGGATACGGGTCATGCCTGCCTCCTTTCGGCGCGGCGTTCGAGGAGCCAGTAGAGCGTCGGAATGAGAAACAGCGTGATGAGGGTGGAGGTGAGAAGCCCTCCTCCGATCACCTGTCCCAGCGGCGCGGTGAGCGACGAACCCTCGCCGAGTGCGAGCGCCATCGGGATGACCCCGAGAATGGTTGTGAGCGTCGTCATGAGGATGGGACGCAGGCGCAGCCGTCCGCCCTCGAGCACCGCTTCCCTGAGCGACATCCGGTAGTCGCGCCTGAGCATGTTCATGTAGTCGACCAGGACGATCGCGTTGTTGACGACCGTTCCCGCCAGGGTGATCAGGCCGAGAAACGCGATGATCGACAAATTCGATCCGAAGGCGAGAAGCGATGCAACGGCGCCCACGAAGATGAAGGGTATCGAGCCCATGATGATGAGAGGCTGCGCGAATTTCTGGAACTGAACCACCATCACGATGTAGACGAGGAATACGGCGATGACCAGCGCCGCGGCAAGCGAGGCGAACGAGCTCTGCATCTGCTGCGCCTGCCCGGCGATCCGCCAGCTCACGTCGGTCGGCAGCGTCAGTCTTTCAATCTTCGGAATGACCCGCCCGCTCGTGCCGCTGACGTCGGGATTGATGAGGTCCGAGCTCACCGATATCGATTTCAGCTTTTCCAGGTGCGGAATGTCCGAATAGGAGGGCTCGGTCCGCAGCGACGTGAATGCGGAGAAGTTAACGAAGTTGCCACCCTGCGTCTTGACCTCCATCTCGTTGAGCAGGTTGGAAGAAACCCTTCCTCCGGCCCTGTCCGATGTGAGATTGATCGTATAGTCGTTGTTCTGCTCGCGATAGGTGCCCGCATCGACTCCATTGAGGATGATGCGTGAGGTGAGCGTCGCCTCCGAAGGCAGAACACCGAGCTGCGACATGATCGGTTTGTCGAACTGCTCGACCAGATCCTGACGGTCGAACTGCACGTTGAGTCTGGCTTCCGAAACGTTCGGGTCCGCCGCGAGAATCGTCCTTATCTGTTCGGCCGCCTGGCGGACATGCTCGAAATCCGATCCGGAGACATCGATCTGAAGCCCGCTCGAGCCGATTGCCGAGGCGACGGTTGCGCCGATACCGCCGTTCTGGATATCGATCCTCACGTCGGGGACAGAAGCAGGCAGCTCCCTGCGCAGTTGATCGATTATCTGAAAGACCGTTCGGTGGCGCTGCCTGCCGGGCACGAGCGCGATTATCGCGCGCGTGGCGGTGCTGGAGTTTCCGATCCCTGCGAGATTGGATTCCCCGACATAGAAAAGCGTCGATTCCACCTCGGGCACCAGCTTTCTGGTGAGGGCATTTATCTCGAGGATCTTCCCTCGCGTCTGGTCAAGGCTGTACCCGGGCGGCGTGTCAATGCTCATGATGATCTGGCTGGTATCGGTCTCCGGCAGAAACTGCGCTCCCAGCAGACCGAGCGCTCCGACGCTCATCAACAGGACTACTATCGCCGTTGCAGCGACAAATACCGTATTGTCGAGGCACCAGCCGAGCGCGCGCGAATATGCCCGCTCGATCCCGGCGAACGCATCCTCGCTCAACCGCGAGATGGCGATCTTGCGCCTGGGTAGATGCGCGATGCGGGAGAAGAGGAACGGGACCACGAAGACAGCAACAAGGAGGGAGGCGGTGAGGGCGAAGATCACCGCAAGCGCGACATCCCGGAGAATGATTCCGACAAAACCTTGAACGAAGAGGATGGGCACGAACACGGCAAGGGTGGTCGCCGTCGAGGCGATCACCGCGCCGACCACCTCAGTGGTGCCGCGTGAGGCGGCGGCCGCGGATTCGGTGCCCCGTTCGAGATGTTTGTAGCTGTTTTCAAGGACGACGATGGAATTGTCGACCACCATCCCAATCGCAACGGTAAGGCCGCCGAGGGTCACGAGGTTGAGCGACATGCTGGAGGCGTACAGGCCGATGACGGCAATGACAACCGACAGCGGAATCGAGATCGCAACCACGAGCGTGCTGCGAATGTTGTGAAGCATCAGGAAGAGGATGAACACCGCGAGAACGGCGCCGAGCAGCGCCGAGTTCGCCACAGACTGCACCGAGCGGTGGATGTCGACGCTCTGATCGGTGATCGGGTAGAAGCTTATCTGCCCCGCCTCGCGTTTCTCGATCTTCTGCGCCGCCTGCTTCACCTGCTCGATGATCGATATCGTGTCGGTGCCGCGCTGCTTCTTGACGTCGATCACCAGTGCCTGCCTGCCGTCGGCTATGGTGTAGAGGTCACGCCTTTTGTCTGCGATGGAGACTGTTGCGATGTCGCGCAGCCGGACGATAGTGCCGTCCTTTACCCCGACGACCATGCTGCGGACCTGTTCAAGTGAGGAGAACTCGCCGACGCTCCGCATGTTGAGTGTTTCTCCGCGGAACTCGACGCTGCCTGCAGGAATGGTCACGTTGTTTGCCCGGAGCGCGTGCAGAACGTCGACCGGAGAGATATTGCGGTTCGCAAGCTCGGTGAGATCGAGCGAAATGCGAAGCTCCTGGTCGGGCACCCCGCTTACCGACACCGACGCCACGCCCGGCACCCGCTGGAAAAAGGGCACAACCTGGTCGTTCACGTAACGGTTTATCTCCCGCAGATTGCCGGTGCTCCGCACGATGTAGGTGAGGACCGGCAGATCCGCTGCGGTGAACGAATAGAACTCCGGGGGCCCGGTGATTCCCGAGGGAAGCTCCGACATCACCGTATTCACCTTTTCCCGCAACGAGGAGAACTTGGCGTCGACGTTCTCGTTCCAGTTGAACTCCAGCGTGATAATCGAAAATGAATCGCGCGAGTCAGAAGTAGTCTTGGTCACCCCCGACAGGGTGCTCACTACGTCTTCGATAGGCTTCGTGATCTCGCGCTCGATATCCTTTGGACCCACTCCCGGATACTGGGTAACGATGAGAATGGAGGGCTTTGCGATGTCGGGAGTCCGTTCCTGAGGTATGCCGAGAATCGCGATCACTCCGAACACGAGCGCGGCGGCAATAGCAACAATTACCGTCGGCCCGTGATTTATCGAGTAGTCGGCGAGCTTCATGTTCCCGCCCTGGTGGTGGAGACGATCCTGACCCGCGTTCCGGCCGAGAGAAAGTGCTGCCCGGCGAGAATGAACCTGTGGTGGGCGTATTCGGCCGGGATCTCGAAGACCTGGTCGTTATGGTAGCCCGGTGTGAAGGAGAGCGGCTGGGCGGCACCCGCGGAATCGACATACCACAGCTGATCGCCGCCGACGAGCGCGGTGTAGGGCAGGTAGCTGACATCTTTTCGGCTGTCGATGACGAAGGTAACCCGGGCGAACATGCCGGGCAAAATGCCCGAGGTGTCGCCGTCGATTTCGCACTGGACCTCGAAGGTGCGCGAGCGGATATCCACCGCCGGGGCGATGTTCCTGATCCGGAGGCTGTAGGACGATTCTCCCATCGCGGGAATTACTGCGCGGATAGGCATGGAGCTGCGGTTCTTCTCAAAGGTGAGAGCATCCATCTCCGGGATCTCGGTGCGGATCACCAGCGCGTGCGTGTTGCTGATCGTCGCCACCGGAACCGACGGAGACACCAGCGCGCCGTTCGCGACGTGACGCACGATTACCGTCCCGTCGACCGGAGAGCTGATCGAGGTGTAGCCCAGGTTGAGCTGAGCGAGCTCGTACTGGGATTTCGCGTTCTGGTACTGAGCGGTCGCCTGATCGTAGGTCTGCTCGCTCGTGGCACCGCTGTCGTACAGTTTTTTTGTCCGGTCGTAGGTCGATTTTGCCACGTCGTATGCGGACCTCGCCTGATCGAGCGCAAGCCGGTAGGGCTCGGGATCGATTTTCGCGATCACCTGACCCGTTGTGACATGGGTCCCGATGTCTGCGGAAAGTGAAATCAGCGTACCCGATACCTTCGGCAGCACAGTGACCACCGAATCGGACTGGACATACGAATTGATCGTGATCGTCTTCTCTATCGTACCCACCGCCGGAAGAATTACGTCCACCGGAAGCACCGCCGGCGGCGTCGTGGCCGCCTTCGGCCGTTCGAGCACGAACCAGACAACTGCAGCAAGTCCGACGAGCAGTATCAGCACCAGGAATCGCAGAGGGAATCGCCGCCTGCCGTCACTCCCGCTCATGACCTTTTCCTTTCACTATTCCGAACCACACCAGATCGCGGGCCATGTTGCTCAACTCTTCCAGCGACTCGCCCCGGCGGTCTCCTGGAACCTCGATGTCCTGAAGAACCGCGATACCGAAGACGATCGAGCGGAGGAACATTATGAGGAAGTCAACGTCCACCTCCCTGATCACCCCGAGCTCGCGCAGGTTTTCGATGCGCGGCCGGAGCATCTCTCCCATGGATTCGGCCAGCACCTGGTCGAGGATCGCACGAACTTCCGGATCCCTTTTTGCCTGATAGAAGATCAGGGTGGGGCTCAGTCTCATCTTCAGAACCTTGAGTCTCTCGAGAAAGTAGTGCGCGGCGAAATTCGGCTGCACGTCGCCCGCGCCCGTGTCCCCGAGTTTTTCGTTGAATGCGTCTCTCGCCCGCTGCGCGAAGTTGCGCGCGAGGGAGAGGAGCAGGTCCCGCTTGGTGGGGAAGTAGTTGTAGATGGTCCCCTCCGAAACGGCGGCCTTCCGTGCAATCTCGCGGGTGGTGGAGCGGTCGAACCCCTTCTCGTTAAAGACGTTTGCCGCGGCGTCGAGGATGATCTCCCGGAGCTCGTCCGCGCGCCTTTCCTTCCAGTCGTGTGCGGTAATCATCGATCTGCGTCCCCTGGGGCGATAGTGTGAGCGGCTGCTCAGGGAGTTGAGCGGTCGCTCAACTCTAGATGGTAGATCTCCACCCTACGCGCTGTCAATCCGTTATTACTGCTGCCAATATTGTTGGTGGCTGAATTCGTGCTGAATTTGGTCGGTGTA
>CAZNYW010000071.1:0-20974 GCA_964577375.1 uncultured Spirochaetales bacterium
GCCGGTCAAGCCGGGGTCGCTTCGGCTCTTCTGATACGCTGCTGCCGCCGCAAGCATGATGGCATGCTGCCCGAACTGTTTCGCATGCTCTGACCCATTCCAAAGATCTGCCTCAGCCACCTGCACTACCTCGATCTCTTCGAGGGGGTCGAGCGAGGGCGCGCCGGCCTTCGCCACATCCTCGGCGAGGAAGAAGTGGCAGCGGTTGGTCATGAACGAAGGATTGGGGTTTGTAGATCCGATGGCGATGAGCCGGTGCGGCTCGAAGCCGGTCTCCTCACGGAGCTCGCGTGCCGCCGCGCCGGCTGGATCCTCGCCCTCGTCCACGAGCCCGCCGGGAAACTCCAGGGTCACACAGCCGCAGCCGTGACGGTACTGCCGTACCATTACGAAGGTCCGGGTTCCACCCTTCTCTTCCAGCACGGGGATCACCGTTACCCAGTCCGGCGCGTCGACCAGCAGGAACTCGCCCCGCTTTCCGCTCTCGCTGCGGCGCAGGGCTCGCGATACCGTGAAGATGGAGGTGGGAAGCAGCCTCTTTCGCGACTCTTCCCTCCAGGGGACGGCCCCGGGCCCGTCGAATTCGTTTCGGTGGTCCATAAGGCAAATGTACCCCGTGAAACGGCGGACGCGCCAGCCGTCTTTATTGACACAGGGGATTATTACTCTGAGAATGAAGGCACAGTGGCTGAAAGCAAACGCATCCGCGACCGGGTACGGTCGGTAATCGAAGCCATCAGCGACGGGATCTACGAACGCGAGGAGGCGGTACGCCTCGCGCTGCTCGCATGTCTCGCCGGGGAGAGCATATTCCTGCTCGGTCCGCCGGGTGTGGCGAAGAGCCTCATTGCGCGCAAGGTGAAGGACGCGTTTCTCGGCGCCCGGTCCTTCGAATACCTCATGGGCCGCTTCAGCACACCGGAGGAGCTGTTCGGGCCGATCTCGATCGGCAAGCTCAAAAACGAAGACACCTACGAGCGGATCGTTGACGGATATCTTCCCACAGCCGATATCGTGTTTCTCGATGAGATCTGGAAGGCGAGCCCGCCGATTCAGAACGCGCTTCTCACCGCGCTCAACGAGAAGCTCTACCGCAACGGCCGCCAGGAAATAGAGCTGCCGGTCAAAGGCTTCATTGCCGCTTCGAATGAGCTGCCGGTCCCGGGAGAGGGTCTGGAGGCTTTCTGGGACCGGTTCCTGATCCGTATCCGGCTGGACGAGATCCGGGATGATATGAACTTCGAGTCAATGATCACCGACACGAGGGACCCGTTCGAAGACCGTGTGCCGGCCGGAATGAAGATCACACCGGAAGATTACAGCGAGTGGCAGCGTGCGATAGACGGCGTGGAGGTCAGTGCGGACACGCTCAGAATCGCCTCCGTTATACGGCACCGGATACTCGAGGAAAACGAGCGCAGAAACGATTCCGACGGGCACGGAATGTTCGTCTCCGACCGCCGATGGAAGAAGATATTCCGGCTGCTTCGAACATCGGCCTTCCTCAACGGCCGCGAGCATACCGATGCGATGGACTGCTTCATCATAGCCCACTGCATCTGGAACCGCCGCGAGGAGCTCACCGCTGCACAGCACATGGTGAACGACGCGATAAGCGCTCACGGATATTCGATCGCCGTCGATCCGGCCCCCATCGCCGACGGTCTCGCAGGCCTGAAGCGGGAGGTCGAGCAGGCGACTCTCGAGGTTACCGAACAGGACGAGGAGCGGCCGGCGCTCCACGACGGCGAGTATATTCACCTGACCGACTTCTCCACCGACCACCAGGTACGCATCTGGAAGGGCGATTTCGACTCCCTGCCGGATACCGGCACCGCAGATATCGAGCTTTTCTTCTTCGCCGAAGACGGAAGCTATTCGAAGACCGAACACCACGACATTGGCCGCGCCGGCCCCTCAAGGATACTGGTCGACGGCAAATCCTTTTCGATCGAGACCGAACAGCGGCGAAGCACCGTCACCCGCTCGCACGCTCCGTCGCCGGAGGCGCTCGAGGGCTGGAACCGCCGATCCGACGAGCTCGTCGCGACCTGCCGCGAGCTTCTCTCCCGGATCGACAGCTATCAGACGGCCGAACGGGAAGAGGCGGAGGCAAATCTGTTTGTGCCGCGGTTACGCGCCGAAGCAGCCTTCACCAGTCTGCGTGTCGCAGCCCGGGAGATTGCGCGGCTTTCGGTCGAAATCGAGAAGAACCGACGCTATTACGAATCGCTGGGCTGACTCTCTCATGCACTACTGCAGCTACGTACATGACGATCTGCTTCCCCAGGATCTCCGCGAGAAGCTCGAAGACGTTCTGTTCCAGCTCTTTACCAGGCCGGGGGAGCCGCTTTCATCGGCGCCCAGGGGTGCTGACGCGCCCGCGGACGCGGGCACCAAGGAAACGGCAGTCGAGAGACGCGAGCGTGCGCTTCGCTACCTGGTAACCGGAATTGTTGCAGGCGCCGAGTTCACCAGCCTCACGGCGGGGAACGCTCCGCTCGCCGAGAGGATTTCCCACGACGCGCTTCACTGGTGCGCAAACCAGTGGGCACAGACCGGGGTCCCGGATGCACCGTCGCGCGAGTCGCAGCTGATCGAGCGCCTCGGCACGGAGGGCGCCGGCGCAGATGCGGACACCGCCCGGGAAGTGCTCGAGCTCACCGCGGGATATGCTGAGATGGCGCCGGTAAGGAAAATTTTCGGCGAGCTTGCAGGAGAACTGGGGTCGTCCGCCGGAATGGGCGGCGAGGAGAGACAGGCGGCCGTGGAGATGCTGCGGGAGCAGTGGAGCGAGATTGTCGAAGACCGGGCGGACCGGCAGCAGCGTTCCCGTCTTCACAGCGCGCTCGTACCCTATGTCGCCGAGCTCAACCGGAACGTTCCGCGGATGCACCGCTACTTCCAGACTGTGAAGGATCTATTCGGCGACAGCCTGCGGTTCTGGGATCTGACCCGGGGGCGATGGCAGGACGTCGACGTGGGACCGCTCGTGCAGTACAGCGAACTGCTGGCGAGGGAGCCGTCGATCCGGGAGCTTGCGCGCATACTCGGAAGAGGACGAGGCAGGGACGCACGGCGCCCCCAGGTCGAGGAGCAGGTGATGCTGCACCTTGCCCCCTACAGAGGAACCGCGGGCAGGTCGGAGGTGACCGGCATCCGTTTCGGCAGCGATGTGGGAAGCCTGCTGCCCTCCGAGCTCGCTCTTCTCAGCAGCCCCGACACCGAGCCTCTCTTCTACCGGAAGTTCTCCGAATCGGAGCTGCTCTGTCTCGCCTATACCACCGAGGCGACCTACTTCCGGGCGGAATATCGCACCCACCGGCTGCGGAAAACCCATCCTGACGACCGCGGTCCGCTCATTCTCTGTGTGGATACCAGCGGATCCATGGCCGGTCTTCCCGAGCGCGTGGCAAAGGCGATCTGCCTTGCCGTGGTCCGGATCGCTGCGATGGAGAAGAGGCACGCCTTTGTCATCTCCTTCTCGGATCGCGTCGAAACGCTCGAGATCAGCGATCCATCAAGCTCGCTTGCGGCCCTTTCGGAGTTCCTCGGCCGCTCCTTCTACGGGGGAACCGACCTCCGGCCCGCCATCGACGCAGCGATCCGCGCAACCGGCAGCCCGGAATTCAGGAATGCAGACGTGCTGGTGATATCGGATTTCCGCGTGCCGAAGATCCTCGACCGGAGCATTCGCGGCATCAAGGAGCGGCAGCGAACTCACGGTACCGGCTTCTACAGTCTCACCGTAAACCGCTACCCGGTCATCGACACCTTCAACATCTTCGATCGTTCCTGGCTCTACGACATCTCCAATCCCGACTCTCCCGGCATACCGGTCCGCTCTCTCACTTCGCTCTGAGGCGATCTGGCCGAGCCCGAGGATACGGCAGTATCTTTTGCGGACGAAGGGGAGACCCCATGCGATTGATAAAGACTCCGATTACCGAAGAGCTCCAGCGCTACGTGCTGGACAACAGCTTGAGGGAACATCCGGTGCTCGCCTCTATTCGGGAGCAGACCGCGCGGATGCCCGAGTACGACATGCAGATTCCGCCGATTCAGGGTCAGCTGATGGCGCTGCTCGTACAGTTGACCGAAGCGCGAAGACTTCTCGAGATCGGCACCTTCACCGGTTACAGCTCGACGGTAATGGCGCTCGCCCTGCCCGCAGACGGGAAGATCACCTGCTGCGACCGGAGCAGAAATTACACGGATATTGCCCGCGGCTACTGGCGGGAGGCGGGTATAGAATCGAAGATCGAGCTTCTGATAGGCGACGCGCGTGCGTTGACTGCGGAGCTTCTCGCGGAGGGTCGAGCGGAAAACTATGATATTGCATTCATCGATGCGGACAAAGAGGGCTACGATTCCTACTACGAAAACTGCCTGAAGCTCGTGCGAACCGGTGGGCTCATCATGCTCGACAACATGCTCTGGGCCGGCGCGGTGACCGACAGCCGCTCCTCCGACCCGGACACGATCGCGATCCGGCGGATGAACGAGAAGATCCACGCCGACGACCGGGTCGACCAGTGCCTTCTGCCCGTCGGCGACGGACTGACCGTGGCAAGAAAGCGCTGAACGCCCGCCGGGTCATTTCCGCCATAGCCGCACCCCGCGCCCCTGAAGTATTATCGAAACGGAGACTCATATGTTCAATTCACTCGGAGTGATCGTCGAAGGCATCCTCGATTCCTACGACCGTATCGGAGGCATCAACCATATCGGCGGCCCCAACCTGCCGTCGCGTCAGAGCATCATTCGCATCGTCACCGATCTGGAATCGATCATATTCCCCGGATACCGCCAAGACGACATGCTCTATACCGAGGACGTGAAGTTCGCGATCGCAGAGCGGGTGGCACGGCTCGCGAGCAACCTCGCAACGGAGATCCAGAAGAGCCTCTGCTTCAAGCTTCGTAAACAGGACAAGATCGGACCGGAGGAATCGAACGACTTCCGCGGAATGTCCGACTGCCGGGCTACCGCTGAGGAGCTCTCCTCGGTACTTCTCGGGATGATCCCGGGCATCCGAGAACGGGTCAAGTGGGACGTGGAAGCCGCCTTCGACGGAGATCCGGCGGCACAGTCGCACGAGGAGGTGATCCTCTCCTATCCGGGAGTCGAAGCCATAATCGTGCACCGTATTGCGCACGAAATCTGGCTGCGCGAGGTCCCCCTCATCCCCCGGATGATGAGCGAGTACATCCACGGCAAGACCGGGATCGATATCCACCCAGGAGCCACCATCGGTGACCGCTTTTTCATCGACCACGCCACCGGCGTGGTGATCGGGGAGACCACACTCATCGGGAACCGGGTGAAGATCTATCAGGGTGTGACCCTTGGCGCCCTCAGCGTGCGCAAGGGAGAGGCGTTCAGGAAACGGCACCCGACCATAGAGGACGACGTGACGATCTATTCCGGAGCGACTATTCTTGGAGGGGAGACGGTCATCGGGAAGGGCTCGACCATAGGCGGAAACGTCTGGATCACCTCGAGCGTTCCTCCCGGCAGCAAGATATACAACAGCCCGGCGGATCTGGTGATGCGGCCGGGCCGGGAAGAAATTCACGATTATCAGATATAGAAACTAGTTGTTGTAGACCTCCGAGACGTAGGCGTCCTTGAAATCCTTGATATCCCGGATCCAGGACTGAAACTTCTCGGCCTCCTGCTTGCTGGCATAGGGGCCGACCCGCAGTCGGTAAAAGTCCCTGTCGCCTACGCTCACGGTCGTGATATGACCGTTTACGCTGTACTGCTTGAGTGTACCGAGCGCCGACTCGATGGTGTCCCGATGCGTCGAGGCTAACAGTTGAATCCAGAACTCATGAGACGGCGTTTTCACCGCGGGCCGCACGGGCTGGTGACGGGCTGCCGTTCGCACCTGGGTTACGGCACGCGCCCGCGATTCGCCGGCCGATTCGGAGCGCTCGCCCGCGCTCAAACCGGGGACCGACCGTTTCGCGGGAGTGGTGGCAACGACAGGCGCGCTCCGCGAGGCCGCATTCGCGGCGGCGGACGGCTGAGCCGAGCCGGGCGTCGCAGGGCCGGGAGCGGGAACTGAGGATACCTCAGGCGGACCACCGGGGACGGCGGCGCCACCGGCTCCGGCTCCGGTTCCGGTGGCGTTCCCGGAGGCGGATTCGGTCCCCTTCTGGCCGTTGCCGTAGACGATGATCACATCGCCTGTCCCTTTCTTCTGCTGCGGCTGTTCGAGCGTGGGAGGCTGCTGCTGTTCACCCTGCCGCAGGTATTCAATCGGATCGAATCCGGTCTTTCCCTCTTTGGTGGTGCCCGGTGCCTGCGTTCCGGCCACCGGCGTCCCTGAAGGGGAGGTGCCGCTCCGCGGATAAAATAGCCACAGCCCGACACCGAGAACCGCGGCGAAAAAGAGGCAGACCGAAACGATTATCAATAAGACCCTGTGCTGTTCCATACCCGTTCTACTCGCTCCGAAGCCGTTCGGCAATCAGATTCATGACTCGATCGAGCCGTTTTTCTCCGCAGACATTGGTCACTTTCATAATATCGACATCCTGGCCGGAATGTTGAGCACGCGGCGGCACGACGTCCGTCTGGTTCCTCATCCGGGCAATCGCTGCGCGGATCCCGCCGCGGTCACGCCGGATTGCCCGGTAGAGCCGCACGGGAGCCGGAGCAGATACCCACAAAACCAGATCACACAGCCGGTCGAGATGCATTCGGTAGAGTATTGCGGCGTTTATGCAGAAGTCCGTTCCGGGGGCCGGGCCTATGATCTGTTCGACCAGGCGTACCATGCGCGGGTGCACGATGGCTTCGAGATCCTTCCGGGCCGACGGATCCGAAAAGACGATGGCGCCGAGCGCGCGGCGGTCGACTCTGCCGCCACGGATAACCGCGTCCGTGAACCGTTTACGGATGCGGTCCTTCTCGGTTTCGAGCGCTTGATGACCGAGCCGGTCCACGTCGATCGACTGAAATCCGTGGGCTTCCATGAACGAGGCCATCCGGTTCTTGCCGGCGCAGTATTTGCCGGTGATTCCGACCACCATCTCAATGGAGCTCTCCCCAGCTGCTGCCGGACTCGACGTGCACCTTCAGCGGTACGCTGAGCTTCACCACCGAGCTCATTTCCTCCTCGAGCAGCTTCCCGATTGCGACCACTTCGGCCTCGGGACACTCGAGGATGAGCTCGTCATGCACCTGAAGAATGAGCCGCGAAGCCCGTTTCTCGCGGCGCAGCCGCTCGTCGATGCGGATCATGGCGAGCTTCACGATGTCTGCTGCGGTGCCCTGAATCGGTGTATTCACCGCGATCCGCTCGGCAGCCATCTTCTCGGTGTGGTTGCGGCTGGTAATGGTGGGAACAGGCCGTTCGCGGCCCATCAGCGTCTTCACCTTCCCGGACTCTTCGGCACCGTGCACGATTTCGTCGATGAAGCCCTTTATGCGGCTGTAGGTCGAGAAATAGGCCTCCATGAATTGGTCGGCATCGGCGCGCGAGATTCCCAGCTCACGGCTCAGCCTGAAGGCGGACATGCCGTACATGACGCCGAAGTTGATGGTCTTCGCCATGCGCCGCTGGACGTCCGACACCTCCTCCGGAGGTACTCCGAAGATGAGCGCGCCGGTCTGCCGGTGAACGTCCTGACCGCTTCCGAACGCGGAGGCAAGGCCGGGGTCCCCGGACAGGTGGGCAAGCACCACCAGCTCGATCTGGGAATAGTCGGCGCTCACGAACCGGTGCCCCTTTTCCGGCACGAAGGCTTCACGGATGCGGCGGCCTTCCTCGTCGCGGATGGGAATGTTCTGGAGGTTGGGATCCTTGCTCGAGATCCGTCCCGTTGCCGTTCCGGTCTGCTGGAAGTGCGAGTGGATGCGGCCGGTGGCGGCGTTCACCATCGTGGGAAGCGCATCGACGTAGGTCGACTTGAGCTTCGATAGCAGGCGGTACCGCAGTACCTGCTCCGGCACCGGATCTTCCCGCGCGAGCTCCACCAGCACGTTGTTGTCGGTGGAATAGCCGGTTTTGGTCTTCTTTCCCGGCTTGAGCTTGCGCTCGGTGAAGAGCACCTCTTGGAGCTGCTTCGTCGAGGCGATGTTGAACTCCCTGCCCACGAGGTCATAGATCTTCTTCTCGATCTTTGTGAGCTCGCCTGCAAGCTCTGCGCTGTACCTGTCGAGCCGGTCGACGTCGAGGCTGATGCCCTCCATCTCCATCTCCGCGAGGATGCGCACCAGCGGCATCTCGAGCTCGGCAAAGAGCTTCCAGAGATTTCGCTCCCTGAGCATCGGTTCGAACCGGCGATAGAGTCTGAAGGTGATGTCGGCATCCTCGGCGGCGTACTCGGTGGCGCTCGCGAGCGGGATGCGGTCGAAGGTCGGGCCGTCGGTCACCTTGCCGCCCCTGGTGATCTTCACCTCCATCTGCGCTCCCTCTTCGTCAACCGCCTCCTGGATCACGTCGCGGAAGTGGATGGTGCGATATCCGAGGTAGTCTTCCGCCATCCGGTCCATGTTGTAGGAATTGGCGGTGGTGTCGAGGAGCCAGCCGGCGAGCATGGTGTCGAATGCGATGTTGGCCATGGTCACGCCCCACCGCTTGAGCACCTTGTAGTCGTATTTGATGTTCTGGCCAACCAGGTGGAGCTTCGGGTCCTCGAGGAGGTCGCGGATCCGACCGCGCACCTGCTCTTCGTCCAGCACAGGGCCCTGCGGTCCGACCAGCGGAATGTAACAGCCTTTGCCCTCTTCGGTGCTCAACGAAAAGCCGATCGGAGCGGCCGTCATCGCGTCGATCCCGCTCGTTTCCGAATCGAAGGCGAACCACCCCGCCTTCCGTACACGTGAAACCCAGCCGTCGAGATCCTCGAGAGTCGTCACTGTATCGTAGCTGCCCCTGCCTGCAGTCGCCTCCGGTGCCGTGGCGGTGGGTGCCACCCCCGCGGCGGCCGCGCCGGTAAGCGCGCCGGCTGAACCGCTCCGCGTCGGCACGGCTTCGCTCCCTGTGAGCTCCTCGGCGATCGACCTGATGCCCTCCTTGATGAAGTAGGGTGCCGCCGCCTTGCCGTCGAGCGGCGGAAGGCGAAGCTCCTCGATGGAGCGATCCACCGGTACGTTGCTCTCGAGACCGATCAGATCATGGCTGACGAAGGCGCTCTCACGCCCTTCGCTGAGCTTCTCGCGCTGGCTCTTCGATGAGACTGAATCGACACTCCGGTAGAGCTCTTCGAGCGTCTTGAACTGCTCGAGCAGAGCGGCCGCCGACTTCGCGCCGATTCCTCTCACGCCCGGCACGTTGTCGGAGCTGTCGCCGACCAGGGAGAGATAGTCGCGGATCTGCTCCGGGTAGACGCCCCACTCCCTGTAGACTCCCTCGCGGTCCAACTCGAGAAAGGAGCCGTCGGCCGGTTTCAAAACGCGAACCGGCCCTTCCACCAGCTGCAGCAGGTCCTTGTCGCTTGAGATGACGTAGCAGCGTCTGCCCTCTTTGCGGCAGCGCTCGGCGTAGGTCGCGATGATATCGTCGGCTTCGTAGCCATCCACCCTCACGGCCGGGACGCCCAGCGCGGCGAGAATTTCCTCGATTATCGGGATCTGCTCCTTGAGCTCGTCGGGGCTTTTCTCGCGCGTTGCCTTGTACTCCGCGTAGCGCTGGTGGCGATGCGTCGGCGTATGTGAATCGAGCGCCACGACGAAGTGGCTCGGATTCTTCTCCTTGAGGATCAGCAGGAGCGAACGGAAAAATCCAAAGATAGCGGAGCTGTTGCGGCCGTCGGGATTTCGAAGTGGATTGCGAATGAAGGCGAAATAGGATCGGAAGATCAGCCCGTAGCCGTCAAGGATATAGAGAGCGTCATCCATGCCGGCATTATATCATCAGGTGGTAATGTCAACCATCCTGCCCTGTTCTGCGACCTCCATGGCGCCCGCGTGCCGGCCCTTTCTGGAGGGGGCATAGGGGTTTCGAATGCGGGCGACCTCCTGCCTGAGCTCTTCGAGCCGCGACCGCAGCTCCGTGCGGTTTTCCTCGTTGCGCTTGAGCACCTGGGCTTGCAGGTGGTCGAGATGCGCTTTGAGCTCGGGGATGTCACCCTCTTCGCCGGCATTTCTGCCGGTCGCCCGGTGGTAGAGATCTTCGAGAGGATCGACCGCACGTCTGAAGGAGATGATGTCTCTGACGATCGACTGCTCGAGCTGGACATGCCGCTCGAAGTGATCAACGTCGCCCTGGCGTATCGCGTCGCCCTCCTGTTCGAGAGCGTGCAGATAGGCGCTGAACCGCTCGCGCTGCCGAATGAGCAGCTGCCGGAAACGGGTAAGCAGCTCGACCCGTTCGGCGACTTCCCGGTCGTCGATGCCGAGATCGTTATCTCTTGTCTTTCTGGAGGTTTCTACGACAACCATCTTTCCCTCCCTTTGACGGTTTGCTCAGCCGGCGATATTCACGCCGCTCGAGGAGCCCAGGTTCTGCCCGGGGAACTTTTTGGCGATTTCCACCCAGGCGTCGCGCAGAGTCGCGAGAAAGTCACGCACCTCTTTCAGCGGTTTGGTCTCTTTCCGGACGTTCGCTTCCATAAGCTGGTTGTGGAAATAGATGTAGAGGTTGAAAAGATTGCGCGCGATTTCGCCACCATGATCGAAATCGAGTGAGACCATGAGCTCGGTCACAACTTCCTGAGCGCGGACGACCGCGTTGTGCACCAGGTCGAGCTGCTTCGAGCTCTGATCCAGATAGGAGCAGGCAATGTCGATCTGCTTGATTGCTTCGTCGTACAGCATTACCACGAGGCGTCCCTGACTTGCAGTCCTCACGCGCGTTTCGCGATAGGATTGCAGCGGGTTCGAATTCCAGGCCATCACTCCCTCCGTCTTTCGGTTCTTCATATTATCGGCGTCCCCGCAGCAGGATTCAACCGAAAAGTGCCAAACTACCTACTTTGCGTGATCTTTTAATGTGGATACCGTCACGGCGGTGTAACCGCGCTCGATCAGCGCGTTGAGAAGCACGTCGAGCTTCTGGAACAGATAGTCGTCGCGCGCGCCCACGGTGATTCCCGCGTCGGCGAAGTTGTCCTGCGGGGTACCCACAGTCAACGCAATGATACTTCCCGGCTTTTTCTGATCCACCACCCGCTCCACCAGCTCCGCTGCAGGGTGATACAGCTGGGAGAAACCATTGTCGTCATGCTTTGGCACCCAATCAAGACTGTCGACGTCACGTCCAATGTAGGAGTAGTTCATCTCCTGCGCAGCCTTGATGATCCCCGGGCTCGAAAAGTAGTAGGGCGCGTGCCAGAGCAGCGAAAGTTCCTTTCCGGTGGCCTGAAAGTAGTCATCCTCGTTCCGCGCAAGCCCCTGCTTGATGAAGTCCGGCGTCATCTCGAACCGGGAATCGGCCATGTTGAAGTAGGTGTAGAAGAGCGACCCCACCTCCTGACCGGAATCGGCTATCTCCTTGACCGCCCCGGGATGCTGGCGGATGAAGTCACCGTTCAAAAAGAATGTAGCACGGAAATTGTACTCTTTCAGAACATTGAGGATCTCCGTCAGTCCTTCCACGCTGCTGATGCCGTTGAAGGCGAGTGCGACCTCCCGTCGGCGGATGCGGCTGCCGTGGCTGAAGTCGGCCATATCGATCGGCTGATCTTTGGTCGGGAAGGGCTCGTAGGAGCGCTCCGGCGGCTTGAAGAGCGACGTCGTGCCCACGCCCTGAATGTTGCGCACCATCACGGTATTGCGATAGCTGCCCGACGTCTGAGGCTCCAGATAGACCCGGTAGGAATCGTTTGCCCGATTTGCCGCGGCAACCTTGAATTCGGTCAGAGGCTGCCAGCTCCCGTCGCCCGTATTGTACTGCCGGTTCATTCCTCGTGCGCGCACATCGACGAGCGTGGCCGAAGCTCCCGACCCGGACTGCGCAAAACCGTAGTCCTGCGCCTGCGAGAAGGCGATGAACTTGCTGCGGCCGCCGCGTGCAGAGCCGACGGAGGCTGCCGCGGAGATGTCGATCAGCTCGGTGTAGTACCGGCCGGTAACCACGATGTCGCCGCGGTCGGTCCAGAGCGCGTGCAGCGGCTCCGGATGCGAGAGAACCCGTGTGGTGCTCCAGGTCGCGTAGTTCTTGAGAACGAGCCCCGCATCGGTGAGAAGCACGATCCGGTCCTGCGAGTGCGGATCGAGCGACATTCCTGTGACGCCCTTGTCGTTCGTCTTGACGAAGGCGTAGCTCGCCTCCGGCGCCGAAAGGTCGAGCCGGTAGATGTCGCTGCGAAAATCGCCGTTTTCGATGCTTCGCGTGAGAACCGTTATCCGGTCGTCCGGGGTCCACGCAATCTGAAGAACCCGGCTGTTTCGCGGAAGGAACAGGTAGGGCAGTGAGACGCTGTCGCCGGTGGTGAGGTAGTCATCCGTCTGCAGAATGTAAAGGAACAGATTGCGCCCGCCCTTGTCGAGCAGGATCTTGTCACCGCCGGGAGAGACCCAGAACCTGTCGAAGTTCGGATCGAACTCGAAGGGGATCTTTCCTGCCACCCGCCCGATCTTGAGGAAACTCTGGTAGAGCGACCGGGTGAAGAACTCCGCGCTGGATATCCGGTAGACGAGCGAACCGGTGACGTAGTAGATGTCGCCGTTGTCCCCCCAGCGGACGTTGGAAATGGTGCCCGTCCCCAGACCCCGGAGATCCTCGGAGAGCACTCGGTTCCCCGTAAGCTGCGCTATCGAGAAGTAGTAGAGCTTCCGGTCCTTGCTGTAGATGAAGTAGTCGGATTTTGGCGACCAGACGACCGGAGGTCCCTGGAGTGAAAACTCGACCTTATCGGCAATCGTGGTCCGTTTGCCCTGCTGAACGTCGTCGATCACCAGGCGGGCATACGCCGGCGAGGTGGGCTCCAGGTAGAGCAGGTATCGCCCGTCGGGCGATGAGTCGAGAGGACTTATCTTGCCGGTCTGGATGGAATTGCCGTTGACGAAGGCGGGAAAATCTCCCACCGCCTCGAACGAGGGAGCCGCGTTCGCCGAAACATCGGTTCGGGTTCGGAATACGCCGAACCGGTTCTGAATTTGAAGCTTGCCGGTGCTGGAAAGGAGCATCGCCTGCTCGGGGAAGTAGGTCAGCTGCGTGAGCTTCCCGCTGCCCACGTCCGCCGCGAAAAGGGCACTGTAGCTGCCGAACTCCGGCACGTCGACGCCTGCGGTAAACAGGAGCCGATTTGTCCCGGCGGCCGGTGGTGCGAGGTCGAGGCCGGAGAAGGTTACCTCACCAAAGGCCGCCGTGCACGAGATTACGAGCGTGAGCGCGAAAGATAGGACATGCTTCAAACTGGTACCCCACACACTGTATCTCTTAGAATGTCGGCATTCGGGAGGGATATTTTAGCCCATGCGGGGAGGGAGAGAGCTGTTACGGAGTCTCTTCACCGGAGACTGCGGGAGAAGACTGGCCTGCGCTGCCTGAACCTACAGGCTCGACCGGCTGCTCGACGGTGACGGCGATGGTTTCGAGCTCGGCTTCGAGACGGAGCAGCTCGACGAGAAGCTCATCCAGGCGGCGAACCGTATATTCGCGGACCGATTCCTGCACGCGGTCGAGGGATTCGTCCACGATAGCTTCGAAGGAGGGGGGGCCGGCAGGAGCTTCGGCGTCCGTTTCACCCCCTTCGGTCGCGTCCGCAGAAACCTCTTCGCCTTCCGAATCCTGCCGGCCGCTCAGTTTGTGACCGCAATAGGGGCAGAAGTGAAACTCTACCGAGAGCACGCGGTGACATTCTTCGCAGAACACGACCTCATCCATTCACCTACTATAAACAGGGAATCGGCAGAAAGCAAGGCGAGATTTTCGGCACCAGCGGCCGCGCCGGATCCCGGTTCAATCCGCCGAGCTGTGGCCGGATGCCGCACCGAGCGATCCGGCGACCTGGTCCATGATCTGCTCGACATAGCCGTCCTGCCCGTCGGCAAGCCGTGCCGGAACGGCGACCCGGCCGAGGCCGTTCTGATCCCCGGCGTAGATCGAGTCGACCATCCGCACCACCTCGGACCGCACCGCCCTGCGAGTCTCGCTGCCGAGCGTCGCCTGCCTGACCGCGAGCCCCGCGCCAGCAAGCACGAGCATGGCGGCTGCGGCGGCGGTCCATCTGTGCCTCGAGACCGTCTGCAGGAGGTGCGGCCGGCCGGCGCCGGCTTCGACGCGAGCGAGCGCTCGCGATATCGAATCCGCATCCTTCCCGGTCACCGAATCGAGCGCCGCCGGGAGCTCACGTGCTATCCGTTGAAACCGTGCCCAGGTCGCGCCGAGCTCCGGATCGGCGCGAAGCCGTTCCGCGATCGCGGCATCCGGAGCTCCACCGCGGTCTGCCAGTTCGTGCAGCTGCCGGAGAAACTCTTCGTGTTGCCTTCTATGTTGCATGAGGTGCCTCCATCAGATCGACACCCTGAGGTGCCGATGTGAGACGATCGGCCACGCGCCCGCGGGCCCGGTGGAGCCGCGATTTGACCGTTCCTGACGGTATGCGAAGCACCTCCGAGATCTCCTTGACCGAGAGCCCTTCCGACTCCTTCAGGAAGAGCGGTATGCGTTCCTCCAGCGGCAGCGAAAGGACCGCTTCGAGCAGCTCGCGCGCCGATTCTGCCGTGAGCAGCAGCTCTTCCGGCGACTCGGCCGAAGAGGCTGCAGTGTACGCCTCAAGCGAGGCGGCAAGAAACTTCTTCCGTTCACGCTGGTTTTTCCTGATCCGGTCCACCGCCTTGTTCCGCGCGTATCGATAGACCAACGTGGAAAAGGCCGAACCGAAACGGAACCGCGGCAGGTCAAAGTAGAGCGCCGCCAGAATCTCCTGCTCCACATCCTCACGGTCCTCCGAAGAGCCGGGAAGCAGCGTGTAGAGCAGCCGGCGGATCTTCGGAAGGTGCCGGTTCATGAGCAGGATGTAGGGCCTGTCTTCGCGGGTCTCGTGATAAAGCCTTACAAGGGCCTCGTCCGACAGACTATCCAATCAGTTCCCCTGGTTGCCGGTCTGCGGTCCGAGCGATTGCAGCCGCAGGAGAAGCTCGCGCTCCGCAGTAGACAGGGGCTCGGCGCTTCTGGTGCCGGGCTGCCTCAGCCCGCGGCCATCCAGACGGTCGAGCAGGCGGACTCCAGCCTGGTAGCGGCTCCAGTCGCTGTCTCCCAGCAGACCCCGGATGTGCAGATCGCGCTCGATCTGGGCGAGCCGCATCTTGTATTCCCAGTCGGCCCCTTCGCGCAGATACTTCTGAACGTCCGCCATATTCGGATGGGTGTCGATAAGGACGCGCGTCAGCTGCGCCTTTCTCACCTCGATCTCCGCCTGATCGGCCCGCAGCTCACGCTCCGCGGCCACCCGGATTTCCTCGGCCTTCTTCAGCTTCTCGGCGGGAGCTCCCGTCATTGCCGCAAGGACATGAATGCGCCCGTCGGGCCTCTGAAGCTCGAGGAACAGCCTCTGCAGCGCCCCCCGTTCCACACTGCCCGGAGCATTTGCTGCGGCGGGCCCGTTGTTCTGCGCAAGCAGCGGTGAAATAGCGAGCAGGGAAAGAATCAGAATGATCGGTGTTCGTTTCATCGGGTCATCTCCTCACATTGGCCGGCACTGTACTTTTGTCGCCGGAGACCCGGAAAAGGTTCACAGAAGCTCGGCGGCAAGCTCCGCGAGCCGGCTGCGCTCGGACTTGAGGAGCGTGACGTGGCCGTAGATCTCGTGACCTTTGAAGACCTCGACCAGATAGGAGAGGCCGTTGGAGTTGGCGTCGAGATAGGGGCTGTCGATCTGGTAGGGATCGCCGGTGAGCACCACCTTCGAGCCCTCCCCCGCCCTGCTCACTATGGTCTTGATCTCGTGCGGTGAGAGGTTCTGCGCCTCGTCGATGATGATGTACTGACCCGGTAGACTGCGTCCCCGGATATAGGAGAGCGCCTCGAGCTCGATGATGCGGTTGTTGATGAGCTGGTCGGCGCTCTTCATGTTCGGACGCTTGTAGACCGAGAGAATGTACTCCAGGTTGTCGAAGAGCGGCTGCATCCAGTGCGACAGCTTCTCGTTCTTCGCGCCGGGCAGGTAGCCGATGTCCTTTCCCAGCGGCACTACCGGCCTGCTTATCAGCACCCGGTTGTAGATCTTGTCCTCCAGGACCTGCCTGAGACCGGCCGCTATCGCCAGAAGCGTCTTTCCGGTGCCGGCGATGCCGATGAGCGTGACCAGGTGCACCCCCTCGTCGAGCAGAAGCTCCAGCGCCATCCGCTGCTGGTGGTTGAGAGCGCGAACGCCCGCAATTGCGGGCATCTTGTAGTCGACGACCTCGAGCTGGGATTCAGCAACGTTGTAGCGGGTGAGGGCCGTCTCGTCACGGGTTCGTTCGTGAAGTATGACGAAGTGGTTCGGGGGATAGCTCTCGTGCCAGGGCAGCCTTCCCTCTTCCTGCAGAATCTTGAGGTTGTCCAGCGTGATGTCGAGCTCGGTGAAGCCGGAGTAGAGCTTCTCGATGTTCACCTTCTGCTTTTCGTAGTCGACCGACTTGATGCCGAGCGCGGTCGCCTTCACCCGCGCGTTGATGTCCTTCGAGACGAAGAAGACGGTCTGCCCCTTCTGCTGCAGATCGTAGGCGGTAAGAATGATCTTATTGTCGTTCTTGTCGGCGAGGATGTCGGAGGGCACGTCGTGGGAATGGGAGAGTCCCACGCGAAGGATCGATCCGTTCTCGATCTTCACGCCCTCGCTCAGGCTCCCCTTCTTTCCCGCTTCGTCGAGGAACCGGATGGCCTGACGTGCGTTCCTGCCCCGTTCGTCACTGTAGGTTTTCAGGTGATCGAGCTCCTCGAGCACCCACAGCGGAATAACGACCTCGTTATCACGAAAGCTCAGGATTGCATCCGGCCGGTGTATCAGCACATTGGTGTCGATCACGAAGGTTTTGACGGCGGTCGTCATGTCACGAGTATAGTGTGAAATGGTGTCGCTTGAAAGAGGCACCCAACTGTACTAACTTAGAATGTCTATGGTCGTAGATACCCGAAAGCCTCTTATCGTTCAGGGCGACAGCACCGTTCTTCTCGACGTTCACGATCCCGGATACGGAGCGGCGCGTGCGGAGCTTGCGCCATTTGCCGAGCTCGAAAAGTCACCCGAACATATGCATACCTACCGGATCACCCCGCTCTCGCTCTGGAATGCCGCTTCCACCGGGCTGACCGCTGCCTCGATTGTTGAAACCCTGCGGAATTTCAGCCGCTATCCGGTGCCGGAGAACGTCAGCTTCTTCATCGGGGAGACGATCTCCCGCTACGGAAAGATCCGGCTCACCGCGCTGGAAGGCGAGGAGTCGATGCTTCTCCTCACCGTGGAAGAGGAATCCCTGCGGGCCGAGCTCGAAGCGAATCGGAAGCTTTCGAAGTATCTGATACCGCGGCCGGACGGCTTTCTCGTGCGGCTCTTCGACCGAGGGACGATCAAACAGGAGCTCATCCGGATCGGATATCCGGTTCAGGACGAGGCACCGCTCGCCGACGGCGACCGGCTCGAGATCGGCTTCCGCGAGACCACCCTTTCCGGAGTCGATTTTTCGGTACGCGACTACCAGCGCGAGGCGGCGGCCGCCTTCCTCGGCAACGCACGGCCGGGCACCGGCTTCGGAACCATCGTGCTGCCCTGCGGTGCCGGAAAAACCATCGTGGGCATGACCGTGATGGATCTGCTGAAGACCAACGTCCTGATCCTCACCACCAACGTCGCCGCGGTCCACCAGTGGATGGACGAGCTTCTCGACAAGACCGAGCTGCCGAAGGAGATGATCGGCGAGTACACCGGCGACAACAAGCTGATCCGGCCGGTGACCGTGGGAACCTACCAGATCCTGGTGTGGCGGTCGAAAAAGGATGGTGACTATCCGCATTTCAGGCTCTTTCGCGAGCGCAACTGGGGCCTCATCATCTACGACGAGGTCCACCTGCTTCCCGCCCCCATTTTTCGAGCTACCGCTGAACTCCAGGCGGTCCGCCGCCTCGGCCTGACCGCGACACTCGTGCGCGAGGACGGCAGGGAAGACGACGTGTTTTCCCTCGTCGGGCCCAAACGCTACGATGTGCCGTGGAAGGAGCTGGAGGCGAAGGGCTGGATAGCCGAGGCCAACTGCTACGAGATTCGCGTCGACCTTCCGGAGCGGCTCAAGATCGACTATGCGGTCGCCGACAAGCGTAGGAAATTCCGGATCGCCAGCGAAAATCCTCTGAAGCTCGACATTGCGCGCCAGATCATCGACAATCACCGCGAAGACGCGATCCTCGTCATCGGCCAGTATCTGGACCAGCTCCACGAGATTGCGACCTCTCTCGAGGCGCCCATCATCACCGGCAAAACGCCCAATCCTGAAAGGGAGCGTATCTACGGCGATTTCAAGAAGGGTGTCATCCGGGTGATCGTGGTATCCAAGGTGGCGAACTTTGCGATCGACCTTCCGGATGCGTCGGTTGCGATCCAGATTTCGGGCACCTTCGGCTCCCGCCAGGAGGAGGCCCAGCGGCTAGGCCGGATCCTTCGGCCCAAGGAGAAGAACTCCTACTTCTACTCGATCGTATCCCGCTACACGACGGAGGAAACCTTCGGCGCGAATCGCCAGAAGTTCCTGACCGAGCAGGGATACCGCTACCACATCGAGCTCTGGAATGAATAGGCGATGACGACAATCGAGCGCTGGCGCTCAATACTCCTGACCATCAACGACGGCGCGTTTTTCGATATCATCCGCAACTACCTCGGCGGGATCAAGACGCCATTCAACAAGCACGAGCTTATCGGCCGGCTCGAATCATTCCTCATCAATCCGGAGAATCAGCGCCGCATTGTCGCACTCATGGACGAGGACGACACGCAGGTGCTGGAGGCCGTCGACCTGCTCGACGACCCGAGCTACGATATGCTCTTTGCCTACCTTAGCGGCGTCTTCAGCTACGTCGACCTGCATCACCGGCTGCTCAACCTTGCAGACCGCCTTCTCATCTGCCGCGACCCGGAAGAGAAGACGGTGAGCCTTAATCCACTGCTGCAGCCGTTGCTGCGCTCGCAGCTGCTGCGTCGTGAACGCGTCTTCCCCGGCCTTCCCGTCGGCGGTTCCGAAACGGGCGCTGCCGTGGCGGAGCTGCCGTGGCTCAACGACTCGCTCGTGCTCGCCCTGCTCTCCTATCTGTTTTCACCCGCCGACATCTTCAAAGCCGACGGAACGCTGCGGAAGAAGAACGAGGACGAGCTGCGTTCGGTCTTCGGCGATCTGATGGATGAGCGCAATGGCGCGATTCGACGGTTCGATACGACCGTGGCTGCGCTCAAAACGCTTGGACTGCTCACCGCCAGTGGGAGCAGGCTTCTGCCTGCGCTTCGCCCCTTCGAGACCATCACCGCGCTCGGCCCCCGAGAGCGTCACGAGCTCTACTGGGCTGCGGCTCTCTTCGGCGCACGCGACCGGCTCGACGAGCAGCTGTCCTTCCTTCGCGCGCTGGAGGAGGCACTCCGGACCGACACCGCCTACGCGCCCCGCGTCATGGAAAAGATCTGTCTCGCGCTTTACCTGCGCACGACCCGGCGGGAACCGACAGGCGGGCCGTCGGCAGGGCTGTCACGCTTTGGCGCACTGCGCCCGGTGCCATCCGCCGCGGCGGACAGCATGGAGATGGTAGAGGATGCAGGCGATGAGCCTGCGCCGTCCGCATTGAGGGGAGCTGTTCGCAATCTTGCCGCCGGGCTGCGCGAGCTTGCCATCCTCGTCGAGACCGAAAACGGCGATCTCCTCCTCAACCCCAATCTGGAGTCGGCATTTGCAGAGACGGGGTCGCCGGGTGAGCCCGCCCTCATAATCCAGCCGACCTTCGCGGTGACGATCAAACCCTGGCTGCCGCTCGAATCTGCGCTTCCCGTCGCTCTCTGCGCCGAGGTGCGCCGCTTCGATCTCTACTCGCAGTACGAGATTACCAAGACATCGTTCGGGCGGGGGCTGTCTGCCGGCTACGAGGCCGAGGAGATGGCGCTCACCCTCCAGGCGCTTTCGGGCAAGCCGCTTCCGCAGAACGTCGCGTTCTCGCTGAACAACTGGTCTGCCGAGTATTCGAGCATCGCCCTGTACGAAGGGGTGGTTCTGGTTGCCGACGAGAAGAGGCGGTTTCTTGTGGAGCATTCGCAGCGAATCCAGCCCTACATCGTCAAGCGTCTTGCCCCCGGTGTCTACCTGCTCGATCCGCGCGAGCGGGCAGTATGGGAAGAGGTACTCCGTGAGGAGGGAATCGAGATGCTGCCACGCGCCGCGGCCGATGCGGCCTCCTCGGTCCTCCCCCCGCGGCTGCTCGTACCCTCAACGACGCAGCGTGAAAAGCAGTCGCCGAAAAACCTCGAGCTGTTCGCGCTGCAGGACCCGCAGCTGCCACCCGGCGGCGGCGACACGACCGAGCTTCCGGATGCCGCAGAGATCGAGCGCGATCTGCACAGAGCGCTCGAAGCGCTCGAAACCCAACGGGACAAGCGCGAAGAAATCGAAGAACGCATCAAGCGAAAGCTCATCGTGCACCCGAGCCAGATAAGCCCCCACATCACCCGCGGAGAGCGGATCGAGGCGAAGGGGCTCGACTACACCGGAAAGGTCCGGCTGATCGAGCAGGTGCTCCAGGATCAGCGCGGCGGCGGCAGGGGTGAGTCGCTCGAGATCGTCCGCCGCACGCCGCGCGGGGCGCCCTCGCGCTCGATCGTGCACCCGGTGGACCTTCAGAAGTCGGGGACTCAGCTGATACTTGTCGGCTTTACGGTTCCCGACGAGCGCGAGGTGCGTATTCCGGTGAGCAAGATGGTCCTGGTGCGGAAGCTGAAGGGGACCCTCTTCAGCTGAGACCGGCCGCGACCGGCCGTAAAACATGCAGTTTGCGTGGCAATCTATAATTACTGCTGCCAATATTGTTGGTGGCTGAATTCGTGCTGAATTTGGTCGGTGT
>CAZNYW010000072.1:0-20833 GCA_964577375.1 uncultured Spirochaetales bacterium
CCCTGCGTATGCGCTTGCTGATCTGGATCCCTGGTATCAACAGGCTTCTTGATACATCAAAGGCAATTTGACGTTTGCGGGCTCCTCCCCGTAACTTTTGCGTGAGCGGCGACCGTCGCGGCCCCCACATATCCACCGACCGCGAGCCCTGTCGCCGCAGGTTCCTGGGAGTTTATCCAATACCTCGGGTTCTCGCATCCAATGACCTTGCTTCAAGGAGGTTCAGAAATGGCTGGAAATCCACTGAATAGAGCACACGAACTCGGCCAGAGCATCTGGCTGGACTACATAAGAAGAGACATGCTGCGTGACGGCACGCTCCGGAACCTGATCCAGAACGACAGCCTGAGCGGGATGACCTCGAATCCCAAGATTTTTGATGCGGCAATATCAAAAAGTGATATCTACAGCGACGATCTGAAGGCGCTCGCCCGTGACGGGCTTTCCCCGCAGGAGATCTACGAGGAGCTTGCAATATCGGATGTTCAGGACGCCGCGGACCAGTTCCGCCACGTGTACGACAAAACGCGAGGTGCCGACGGCTATGTGAGTCTCGAGGTGCGCCCGGAGCTTGCTCGAGACACGGAAGGGACTATCGATGAGGCCCGTCGCCTCTGGAAGAGAGTGAGACGGCCGAATGTCTTCATCAAGGTCCCCGGGACCGCTGAGGGGGTGCCCGCGATTCGACGGCTGATCGCCGAAGGCATCAACATCAACGTGACGCTCCTGTTCGGGCTCCCGCGCTACCGCGAAGTTGCCGAGGCCTACGTTTCGGGAATAGAGGAACGGCTCTCGCAGGGCAGGAACGTTTCCCAGATCGCCTCGGTAGCCAGCTTCTTTCTCAGCCGGATCGACGTGCTGGTGGACCCGAAGCTCGAAAAGCTGATGAACGAGGAGAGCGAGCGGAGCAGGCGCGCGCGGCGTTCTCATGGTCAGGTCGCGGTCTCGAGCGCAAGGATTGCATACCAGATGTATCAGGCGATCTTCGAAGACGAGAAGTTTCGATCGCTGTCAGAGCGTGGCGCGCGGCCGCAGCGGCTGCTGTGGGCGAGCACGAGTACCAAGAATCCCTCCTACAGCGACGTGAAGTACGTCGATGCGCTGATAGGCCGGGACACCATAAACACCATGCCGCTTGAAACGCTCGAGAACTACCGGGACCACGGCGAGCCTGAAGCCCGGATCGGGAACGGTCTCGATGACGCGCACGACGTACTCGGCGGCCTCGGAGAGCTCGGAATCGATATCGACAGCGTCACCGATCAGTTGGTGGACGAGGGGATCGACAAGTTCGTGAAGCCATTCAACGATCTTCTCGAGACGATATCCGACCGGGCCGGCAGCGGACCCGCCGGTAGGCAGTCGCAGACCCAGGTACGAGAGGCACAGAGGTAGGAGGGCTTATGCAGGATGCCACCAATGGAACGCGGACCGAGAGGCCGTCGGCGCTCTTTCTCGATGTGGGCGGCGTGCTCCTCACCAACGGGTGGGGCAGAAGCTCGCGCCGCGCGGCCGCGGAGGAGTTTGGCTTGAACTACGACGACCTGGATGAGCGACACCATCTGACCTTCGATACCTACGAGGAGGGCAAGATCACCCTGGATGAGTATCTGAAACGGGTCGTGTTCAGCACCTCCCGTGATTTTTCCAGAGACAAGTTCAAGGAGTACATGTTCGGACGATCTCAGCCTCTGGCAGCAAACATAGACTACTTCCGGAAACTGCGCCGGAAGTACGATCTGAAAGTGGTCGCGGTCAGCAATGAGGGTGAGGAGCTCACCAACTACCGCATAAACGCGTTCGGCCTCGACGATCTGTTCGATGTGTTCATCTCCTCGTCCTTCGTCCACGTGCGGAAGCCGGACGAAGACATCTACAGAATAGCCCTTCAGGCGGCGCATGTCGTGCCGCAGGAGGTGGTATACGTGGACGACCGTTCGCTCTTTGTCGAGGTGGCCGAAGGCATGGGGATAAGCGGTATCCATCATCGGAGTCTCGACGACACCAGAAGGTCGTTCGAACGGATCGGTCTGGCCGCATAGAATTCAATACAGAGACAAAGGAGAGGTTTATGGCAACTGGACGCAAATCAATCAATCCATTTCAGGAGGGAATGTATGTGGGGCTCGGACTCGCTCTTCGCACCAAGGAGATGGTTGAGCAGTTCGCCCACAAGATAACGCACGAGTACGAAATGAGCGAGGAAGAGGGCAAGCGATTCGTCGACGATCTGTTGCACGAATCGCAGGAGACGCGCACGCGGATCGACGAGATGATCGAGGACAGAATCGACAAGTACTTCAAGGATCTGGATCTCGCGCGAAAAGACGATGTCGACAAGCTCGTGAAGAAGATGAACGAGCTCGAGAAGAAACTCGCGAAGAACTGACCGGGTCGCAAGGGACTTAGCACGTACGGGACCGAGTGAATAGAGGTGAGCGTTATTCTGGGAAAAAAGAGGCACCACGCCGGGCTGCCGACACGCTACTTGGAGATTGCAGCGACGCTGACGAAATACGGTCTGGCCGAGCTCGCCGGAAGGCAGAAGCTGTTGCGGAGGCTGGCAAAGCGGTTCCCGGTCTCTTCCGAGATGCGCCGGCTGATGGGGCTCTCCCTAGGGGAGCGTATCCGGCTGGCCTGCGCGGAGCTCGGGCCCTCATTCGTCAAGTTCGCCCAGCTTCTCAGCAACCGGACCGATATCCTTCCGGATGCGATCCTCAAGGAGCTGGAGAAGCTTCAGGACAGAGTGCCACCGTTTCCCTCCACAGAGGCGCGGCAGATTGTCGAAGCTGAGTTGAAGAGTCCGATCGACCATCTCTTCCTGGATTTCTTCGACAAACCAGAGGCGGCTGCGTCGATCGCACAGGTGCACCGGGCAATCCTTCCTACCGGTCAGCCGGTAGCGGTGAAGATCAAGCGGCCCGGAATCGATGAAATGATCCACGCGGACGTTCAGATCATGCATCAGATCGCCCGGCTCGTCGGCAATGATCCGCGTGTTTCCAGCATCCTGAGTCCGGAAGACCTCGTAAGGGAGTTCGAAAAGCAGATCGAGCGAGAGCTCGATTTCCGCGAGGAGCTTCTGAGCCTGAAGCGCTTCGGCGAGTCGTTCGCCGATGATCCTGCAGTCCGCATTCCGCAGTCCTTCGCCGATTACACCACCTCCCATGTGCTGGTGCTGGAGTTCATCCACGGAAGAAAAATTTCCTGGGTAATGAGGACGGATGATCCGGAGTACGACAAGAAACTCATAAATCACCGGACGGCCGATTTCATCATGACCCAGCTCTTTATCCACGGCTTCTTTCATGCGGATCCGCACCCGGGAAACTTCCTTGTTCTGCCGGAAAACGTGGTCTGCTTCATCGACTTCGGCATGGTATACAGCCTGCGTCCCTACGAGCAGGAGCATCTCAACTATCTGATGCTCGGACTTGCACGCTATGATCCCGCGCTCGTCGCCCGGTCACTGCTCAAGATCTCGCGCAGCGAAGGACAGGTGAGGCGAGAGGATTTCGAGGCGGCGGTGTACGACTACATCGAGGCCAATCTCGACCGGCCGCTCGAGTTCGTGAGCCTGTCGGGCGCGCTGGCGCAGCTGCTCCAGATGATTGCGCGATTCGGGATACGGCTGCCGCCGCGGCTCGTCTACGTTGCTAAGGTGTTCGGTACTCTCGAAGCGGTCGGCTCCGGGCTGGATCCGGAGTTTCAGCTCATAACCTACCTCGAGGAGTTCTCCGCCCGCATCTGGGCGAACCAACTGGGGTCGCGAAGAAGCGGGAACCGGCTTCTGACCTCCTCGCTGAACTGGAGCGAGCTCGCGCTCGAGGCGCCGGACATTATTCAGAGTGCCAGCAGACTCCTGCGGGACCGGCAGATCACCATGGAGATTCCCGAGGCGGCAGGGCTGCGCCAGACGATCGACAAGACCGGCTTCAGGCTGGTATTCGGTCTTGTGCTGTCGGCGCTTCTCATCAGCTCATCGCTCGTTGTGCTGTCCGGTGTGGGACCGACCTACCTGGGAATTCCGATTTTTGGAATCGTAGGGTTTGCGGTGGGTGCCCTGATGGGGCTGGCGTTTCTCGCCGTTGGCGTGGTCAAATTGTTCAAATGGCGTGACGATCTGTAACTCAAACGTTACCTTCGAAGTTTATGGACCGGCAGACAGCAATCACCGTGGAACATGCAAACAAGAGCTACGGCACTCTGAAGGCCGTGGATGATCTCAGTTTCTCCGTCGCGACAGCGCGCTGCTTCGGTTTCCTCGGTCCCAACGGCGCCGGAAAGACAACGATGATGAAGATGCTCTACGCAAAAGCGCTTCCGGACAGGAGCCCGAGCACGGTGATCGACGTCTTCGGCCTCGATCCTCGGCGGGACGAGCTTCGCATCAAGAGTCTTTCCGGTGTGGCGCCGCAGGACGACGATCTGGACGAGGAGCTCAGCGTCATTCAGAATCTGCGCATCTTCGCGAGGCTCCAGGGAATGCAGAAGGCGGGAGCTGACGGCCGGATCGACGAGCTTCTGGCGTTCATGGAGCTGGGCGGAAAGAGAGGCGCCAGGATCCGGGAGCTTTCCGGCGGTATGCGCAGACGGCTCATCATCGTACGAGCGCTTCTGAACGATCCTCAGCTGCTCATTCTTGACGAGCCGACTACCGGACTTGATCCGCAGGTCCGACAGTTGATCTGGGACAAACTGAGAGGCCTCAAGCAGGGCGGTGTCACCATTCTTCTCACCACTCACTACATGGAGGAGGCCTTTCAGATTGCCGACGAGGTAGTCATCATGGACAAGGGGAGAAAGGTGATGGAGGGCAACCCGGCCCGCCTGCTCGAGACAGAGATCGAACCCTACGTTCTGGAGCTCCTGAACAAGAGGGCAGCTGCGGACCTCGATCGGCGCGTCGACGGATCGGTAAGGAAAGAGGAGGCGGCCGAGCGCGTGCTCTACTACGGAAACGAACAGAAGATGCTCGACAGGATGTCGAAAGCGCTTTCACCGGATGAGTACTATCTGCGCAAGACGAATCTTGAAGACATCTTTCTGAAGGCAACCGGAAGGGATCTCAATGCCGGACAGTAAGTTTCGCACGCCGCCCAATCTTCCGACGCGCCTGCTCGCCGTCTGGTTTCGACATTTTCGGGTCTACTCGCGAAACCTCATAAGCAACGGCCTTCCGCCCTTCCTCGAACCGCTGATCTACCTGGTAGGTATCGGGCTCGGCCTTGGCGCGTACATCCAGAAAATGAACGGTGTGCCCTACATAAGCTACCTTGCGTCGGGCCTGCTCGTCTCAACGGCGATGTTCACCTCCGCATTCGAGTGCTCCTTCGGTACATTCATCCGCCTGGAGTTCGACAAGGTGTACGACGGCATGCTCACCGCACCCATCACGGTCAACAATCTTCTCGTGGGCGAGATCTTTTGGGCCGGCACCAAGGGGTTCTTCTTCACCATGGCCGTCATGGTCATTATCGCCGTGACCGGCATTTTCCCGATCCAGCGAATCTACCCTGTTCCTTTCGTCGGTTTTCTCACCGGGGTGATGTTTGCAGCGATAGCGCTGTTCATTACCTCCTTCGTCCGCAACATCAACCACTTCAATTTCTTTTTCTCCGGTTTCATCTCGCCGATGTTCTTCTTCTCCGGCGTTTTCTTTCCGCTCGACAGGCTTCCTGGATGGGTGCGGCCGATCGCAGAAGCGCTTCCGCTCACTCACACCGTGAGGCTGTCGCGGAGCCTCTGTTTCGGCCGCCCGGACCAGTACCTCTGGCTCGACCTGCTCTACTCTGTTCTCTTTTCCCTGATTTTCGGTTATCTCGCGGTACGGCGTCTCAAACGGCGTCTCGTCGACTGAAACCCGGGCAGATTTGATCTTCGCCTGGGCGAATATTAGCTTCTATTGTGGGCGGTGTCGTCTCGATGCCGCAGGCTCGTTGCTTTCTCTGTGTGGATGAGCCTCAATTCAAAAAACGGTAAACCGTCGGCGTTCGCAAATGCCGCGGCTCGCGAGCCCTCTCCGGCGGAGACCGTGACCGGAAGAGAAGGAGAGGAGCGTGAGCGACGGACGGAAGCGCGTTGTCATCGAGCACATTGAACCTGCTGTGGACGGCGGCAGGTTTCCTGCAAAGGGTGTTGTAGGCGAGGAGATCGAGGTCGGAGCGGACGTCTTTTCCGACGGCCACGACTCAGTCTCCGCCGCGGTGCTCTACCGCCGACCTGCCGAGAGCGAGATGCAGCGCCTTCCGATGGTGCACGGCGGGAACGATCGGTGGACCGCGCGCTTCAAGCTGCTTGAACCCGGCACCTATCGATTCACCGTCGAAGGATGGGTGGATCACTTTGCGACCTGGCAGCACGATCTGGCGAAACGCTTCGAGGCGGGGCAGGACGCAGAGGTTCACCTCGTCGAGGGCTCCAGGTTAATCGAGGACGCGGTTGACCGGGCCGACGGGGCGGACCGGGAGCTCCTCGCCGGCGCCGTAAAGGAGCTTCGGGCCGCGACCAAATCGCCGCGGGCGAAAAATCCCGTGGACCGGCGGGTTCAGTTTGCGCTCGCTGATGACCTTCGATCCGCAATGTCCCGCAATGCAGACCACGAGCTCGCGACCCGCTTCGAGCGGGAATACGAGATCTTCGTCGAGCGGGAAAGAGCGCTCTTCAGCAGCTGGTACGAGCGGTTTCCCCGTTCCACTGCAGCTGTTCCGGGAAAACACGGCACTTTCAAGGACTGCATCAGGCTTCTCCCCGATATCGCGCGAATGGGGTTCGACGTATGGTATCTGCCGCCGATTCACCCGATAGGCGAGACGAACCGCAAGGGGAAAAACAACAGCGCGGAGGCGGCTCCGGACGATGTGGGCAGTCCCTGGGCCATCGGCTCCAGAGAGGGGGGGCACAAGTCCATTCACCCGCAGCTCGGTACAATGGCGGACTTCGAGGCGTTGGTGAAGGAGGCGGGCAAAAACGGTATCGAGATCGCCCTCGATCTGGCGCTCCAGTGCTCGCCGGATCACCCCTACGTCAGCGAGCATCCGGAGTGGTTCAAGTGGCGCTCCGACGGTACCATTCAGTATGCGGAAAACCCGCCCAAGAAATACCAGGACGTGGTTCCCATCGATTTCGAGACGAAGGCATGGGAGGAGCTCTGGGAGGAGCTGAGGAGCATCGTGCTCTTCTGGGCGGAGAAGGGTGTGCGGATCTTCCGCGTGGATAATCCCCACACCAAGCCCTTCGATTTCTGGGAGTGGCTCATCCGCGAGAGCCGGGCGGAGTATCCTGACCTGATCTTTCTCGCCGAGGCATTCACACGTCCCAAGGTCATGTACCGGCTCGCGAAGGCAGGCTTCAGTCAATCCTACACTTATTTTACATGGCGAAATACAAAAAAGGAAATTGAGCACTATATAACCGAACTTTCGAAAACCAGCGCCTCCCACTTCTTCCGGCCGAACTTCTGGCCGAATACGCCCGACATCCTTCCCGAAATTCTTCAGTTCGGCGGCAGGCAGGCGTTCATCACGCGAGTGGTGCTTGCCGCAACGCTCTCGTCGAACTACGGTATCTACGGCCCGCTGTTCGAGCTGTGCATCGGCGAGGCAATCCCCGGCACGGAAGAATATCTCCACTCCGAAAAGTACGAGATCCGGAGCTTCGATGCTGAGCGCAAGGGACACATTCGCGAAATAGTAACGCGTCTCAACGCGATCAGACGCGACAATCCGGCGCTTCAGCGCACGCACAACGTGACATTCCTCCCGGTGGAAAACGAGTTCCTGCTGGCGGTTGCGAAAACGGACAAGGAAAGCGGTAATACAATCGTGGTGGTTGCCAATCTCGACCTCCATCACACGCAGTCCGGATGGATACATCTGCCGGCGGACAGCATCGATCTGCCGGAGAACCAGTCCTTTCTAGTCCACGATCTTCTGAGCGAGGACCGGTTTGTGTGGAGCGGCCGCACGAACTATGTCCAGCTCAGCCCGCACGCTCTGCCCGCTCACATATTCCGGCTCCGGAAGTTCATGAAACGCGAAAACGACTTCGATTACTATCTGTGACCCGATTCGGCAAAGGGAGGAATCATGGCAAAAAAACAGGCGCAGCTGGCCGACGACCCCTTGTGGTACAAGGATGCGATCATATACGAGCTTCACGTGAAGAGCTTCTTCGACTCAAACGACGACGGCATCGGCGACTTCAAGGGACTGACACAGAAGGTCGACTATCTCGAAAGGCTCGGTGTCACGGCTATCTGGCTGCTGCCGTTCTATCCCTCTCCCCTGCGGGATGACGGGTACGACATTGCCGACTACTACCGGGTGAATCCACAATACGGGTCCCTGCGCGATTTCAAGGCGTTTCTCGCGGAAGCGCACAGCCGCGGAATTCGGGTGATCACGGAGCTGGTCGTCAACCACACTTCGGACCAGCACGAGTGGTTCCAGAAATCGCGCAGGGCGAAACCGGGAAGCCCGTGGCGGGACTTCTACGTGTGGAGTGATACACCGGAAAAGTACAAGGATGCGCGCATCATCTTTACCGATTTCGAGCAGTCCAACTGGTCATGGGATCCGGTTGCCAAAGCCTACTACTGGCACAGGTTCTACTCGCACCAGCCGGACCTCAACTACGACAATCCGGCCGTTGTCGATGCCATCCTCAAGGTGGTCGACTTCTGGTTCGAGATGGGCGTGGACGGACTGCGCATGGATGCGGTCCCCTACCTGTTCGAGCGCGAGGGTACCAACTGCGAGAACCTGCCGGAGACCTACGAGTTCATTAGAAAGCTCCGTTCGCACGTGGACCGGCACTTCAAAAACAAGATGGTGCTTGCCGAGGCAAACCAGTGGCCTGAAGATGCCGCGAAGTACTTTGGCACGGGCGACCAGTGCCACATGGCTTTTCACTTTCCGCTGATGCCCCGTCTCTTCGTGTCCACCTGGATGGAGGACCGCTTTCCGATCATCGACATTCTCGATCAGACGCCGCAGATTCCGGATAACTGCCAGTGGGCGCTGTTTCTCAGGAACCACGATGAGCTGACACTGGAAATGGTGAGCGATGAGGAGCGGGACTACATGTACAGCGTCTTCGCGAAGGATCCGTCAACCCGCATCAACGTCGGTATCCGCCGCCGGCTCGCTCCGCTTCTGGGGAACAATCGCCGAAAGATAGAGCTCATGAACATAATGCTGATGTCGCTACCGGGCACTCCGGTGATCTATTACGGCGATGAGATCGGCATGGGTGACAACCACTACCTCGGTGACCGTAACGGCGTCCGTACCGCAATGCAGTGGAGCGGAGACAGAAACGCGGGCTTTTCGCGTGCCAATCCGCAGCGGCTCTTTCTGCCGGTGATCATCGATCCGGAGTATCACCATCAGAGCGTCAACGTGGAGAACCAGGAGAGCAATCTGTCGTCGCCGCTGTGGTGGCTGCGGCGGGAAATCGCCATCCGCAAACGGTCCAAAGCCTTCAGCCGCGGAAGCATCGAGTTCATCAATTCAGACAACCCGAAGATTCTTGCCTTCGTCAGGTCCTTCGAAGAGGAGACCGTCCTGGTGGTGGTGAACCTGTCGCGCTTTTCTCAGGCAGTAGCACTCGACCTCTCCGCCTACGCGGGCTTCACTCCCGAGGAGGTGGTGAGCGGCAACGAGTTCCCCGCGATTCACGAAGACCCATATGTGCTTACTCTCGGCTTCTACGACTACTACTGGTTCTCGCTGGAGGACGGGCGCGGCCGCGCGTCGGCGGACGATGCGTCGGTGCCTGAGTTTTCGGTAAAGGGAAGCTGGCAGCAGATGCTCGAGCGGCCGGCGGTCACCCGCTTCGAAAAGAGCGTGCTGCCCGGCTATCTGAACGCACGCCGCTGGTTCGGCGGGAAGGCGCGTTCGAAGCAGCAGATACGGGTGGCGCAGCACATTCCCGTCGGTGGCGCTCAGGGGCCGCAGATTTGCCTCATCGAGGTGACCTACAAGGCCGGGAGCAGCGAAACCTACATGCTGCCGCTTGCCTACGCTGCAGACGGCGAGCAGGAGGAGCTTGCCGACAATCCGGGCGCGATCGTGTGCACGCTCACCACCGACCGGTCATCGGGCGTGGTGTACGACGCAGTCTACAATCCCGATTTCCGGGCAAATCTCCTCTCGCTGATCGCAAGACGGAAAAAGAGCTCTGTTGGAAAGGGGCAGCTCATCTCGCATACCGGCGACCGGGTGAGCCCGAAGAAGCTGCTCGAGGCCGCGGACGGCGGTTCGCAGGTGGTCAAGGTCGAGCAGAGCAATACATCGATTCTCTACGGCAACGAGCTCTTTCTCAAGCTCTACAGGCGGCAGGACGAGGGCGAGAATCCCGACCTCGAGATCGGCCGCTTTCTCACCGAGGTCGCCAAATACCCCCACATCGCCGACTATGCCGGTGACCTTGAGTTCGTACGTGCGGGCGCGGAGCCGATGGTGCTTGGTATGCTTCAATCGTTCGTGCAGAATAACGGCGACGCCTGGGCGGTAACCGTGGGAGCAGCGTCCCGCTACTTCGAGCTGGTTCTGGAGAAGGGACTCGACGTCGAGGAGCCTCCGGCGGCCGATGGAGAGGAACCTGACGAGCTGCTGCTCGACCTCATAGGTCCGGTCTATGCCGACCTCACGCGTCTGCTCGGCGTGCGGACCGGTGAGCTCCATCTCGCGCTCAATACGCCGACCGACAACGACCGGTTCAGATCGGAAGCCTTCACACTGCTCTATCAGAGGTCGCTCTACCACGCAATGCGGTCGCAGACCCGGCTCGGGCTCGACCAGCTGCGCAAGAGCCGGAGCTCGCTTCCGGTTGCGACCAAGGAGAAGGCAACACGCATTCTCGGAATGGAGAAGGCAATCCTCGAGCGGCTTGCGCGGCTGTTCCGCGAGAAGATCCCTGCGCTCAAGGTGCGAATCCACGGCGACTATCACCTTGGCCAGCTGCTGTTCACCGGCAACGACTTCATCGTCATCGATTTTGAAGGCGAGCCTGCGAGGCCGATCGGAGAGCGGCGGATCAAACGGTCGCCTCTCCGCGACGTGGCGGGGATGCTTCGATCGTTTCACTATTCGGGATACGTGAACCTCTTGACCACCAATACGCTCACCGACCAGCAGGTCGCCGCGCTGACGCCGTGGGCCGAAGCGTGGTACTCCACCGTTTCACGGCTGTTCCTCTCATCCTACCTGGAGACGCTGGGCGGCAACGATCTGATCCCGTCCGACCCGCATCAGTTTCAGCTGCTGCTCGACGCTTTTCTTCTGCACAAGGCGGTCTACGAGGTTGGCTACGAGCTCAACAACCGTCCCGATTGGGCGGCCATACCTCTGCAGGGGATCATCAATCTTATGGAGAACGACTATGAAGACAATTGAGATGAGCGAATACGACATACATCTTTTCAAGGAGGGCACTCATTATTCCCTTCACAATACGATGGGAGCCCACCTGGACACCCGGGAGCGAAAGAAGGGCGTGTCATTCTCCGTCTGGGCGCCGAACGCCGAAGCGGTGTCAGTTATCGGCAACTTCAACGGGTGGAACGCCTCCGAGCACAGACTGTCGGCCAGACGGGACGCCTCGGGAATCTGGGAGGGATTTGTGCCGGGGCTCGAAAAGGGCGAAGTCTACAAGTACAGCATCGCGACAAGGGACGGACGGACGCTGGAGAAGGGCGACCCCTTCGCGTTCTTCTGGGAGGAGCCGCCGCGCACCGGATCGATCGTCTGGGAGCTCGGCTATCCATGGAAGGACGCGGACTGGATGAAGCAGCGGAGCTCCGCCAACGCCCTCGATGCCCCGATCTCGATGTACGAAATGCACTTCGGCTCGTGGCGCCGAGTTCCGGAGGACGGGAACCGCTGGCTCACCTACCGCGAGATGGCCGAGCGGCTTCCAGAGTACCTCAACGAGATGGGATACAGCCACGTCGAGATGATGCCTCTCACCGAGCACCCCTTCTACGGTTCCTGGGGTTATCAGACAACCGGGTACTACGCGCCGACAAGCCGCTATGGAAGTCCCCAGGATTTCATGTATCTGATCGACTCTCTCCACCAGGCAGGCCTGGGCATCGTGCTCGACTGGGTGCCCTCTCACTTTCCCGGTGACCTTCACGGGCTGCACGACTTCGACGGCACGCAGCTGTACGAGCACCGCGACCCAAAGGAGGGCTACCACCCGGACTGGAGCAGCTACATCTTCAACTACGGCAGAAACGAGGTGAAGGAGTTCCTCATCTCCAATGCTCTCTTCTGGCTCGAGCACTATCACATAGACGGCCTCCGTGTTGATGCGGTCGCCTCCATGCTCTACCGCGACTACTCCCGGAAGGAGGGAGAGTGGATTCCAAACAAGTACGGCGGAAGGGAGAACCTGGAGGCCATCCAGTTCATGAAGGAGCTCAATGAAGCGGTCTACGGCGCGCATCCCGACGTTCAGACCATTGCCGAGGAGTCGACCTCGTGGCCGATGGTATCACGTCCCACCTATGTGGGCGGGCTCGGCTTCGGGATGAAATGGAACATGGGCTGGATGCACGACACGCTGGAATACTTTTCGGTTGATCCGCTGTTTCGCAAGTACCATCATGACGAGCTGAGCTTCAGCCTCTGGTACGCCTTCAGCGAGAACTTCATGCTTTCGCTCTCTCACGACGAGGTTGTGCACGGGAAGGGGTCGCTCTTCGACAAGATGCCGGGTGACGATTGGCAGAAGTATGCCAATCTCCGCCTGCTCTACGGGTTCATGTTCGCGCATCCCGGAAAGAAGCTGCTCTTCATGGGCGGCGAGATGGGACAGCGCAGGGAATGGAATCACGAAATGAGCGTTGACTGGCATCTGCTCGATGAGCCGCTTCCCGCCGGACTGCAGCGCTGGGTCGCGGATCTGAACGCGGCCTATCGCCGGGAACCGGCGCTCCACCGGGAAGATTTCCAGCAGGACGGTTTCGAGTGGGTCGACACGGCAGACTGGGAAAACAGCATAATCAGCTTCTATCGCAAGGATCCCGGATCGGGCGAAAGAGTGCTCGTGGTATGCAATCTCACACCGGCTCCGCGTACCAACTACCATGTCGGGGTGGTGGAGAGCGGGTTCTGGAAGGAGATCCTGAACAGCGATGCCTCGACCTACGGAGGCAGCAACAGCGGTAACGGCGGAGGGCTGAACACTGTGCCGGTGGAGGCGCACGGACGCTTCGATTCGCTCTCGCTCACTCTCCCACCGCTTTCGGTCATAATGCTCAAGAAGGAATGAGCAGGCGCTTTCTCCCGGCGTTCTACCGTGTCCGTCGCGCGAGCTGACGCTGATCCTGCTGCAGCAGCGTGCTCAGCGGAAATCTGCCGCGCCCTTCCTGCAGAACCGCCTTTGCGGCGGGGATATCGCCCTGGTTCATCAGCGCGGCGAAACGGTTGTGATAATCTACCGACGCATTATAGGAGAGCATCGCTCCCATCTTCCCGATCTGCTGCTCCGCCTTGAGGTCGGCCGGAAGGCTGTCCCAGAAGCTGAGCGCGGCGTCCCAGGCATTTCCCGCCGACCTCTTTTGCAGCTCCTGCAGCGTGAGCGATGCTCTAAGCTGCAACACCTCCCGGGGATTCGACTGTCGGAATCCGTCGAGCCACTTCAGCGATGCCGCCCATCCCGCGTTTCGGTATTCCGTCTGAGCCTGCGCCTTTAGAATCATTCCATTCCAGTCGGCGCCGCTTCGCGACGTCCGGGAACTCCACCGCTGCACCGCCTCTCTTGCGCCGGAGTAGTCTCCCGATCCCATGCGGGTAACAATGAGGTTCTGCGCAAAGGCTGCGGTCAGCTGATCGATCTGTGCGTTCCGTCCCAGAATCGACTCCAGCCTGGTGAGAATGTCGAGCCCGCCTGAGTAGTCCCCGCTTCTGTTGAGTCCGACGAGGTAGTTCTGGTAGCTGCGAACCACCAGTGCGTCCGACTCGGAAGAGGGATCGAGGACGCGCACGTCCCAGGAGAGCCCGACCGGTGAGACGGTGTCTCCGCGGGACTGCGCCTCGGTCATCAGGTTCCGCAGGATCAGGACGATCAGGCCGCCGTCATCGATCGACGTGCGCTTCGAGTAATTGCCGGGGGGGACGTAGGCAAACCCGGTGAGCTTGCCGAACGCGTCGTGGAACTCGCGTTTCTGGCCCGGATCGAAGCCCAGCGCCGAAGTCGTTTCAACATCGACCGTGCGATCGGGCAGGATAACCTGGGAGAACGCGTGGTCCGGGGTTTCGACCGCTGCGGTCTTCAGCCCAATCGCCTCGGCGGTCAGATTGTAGACTATGGCGGAGGAGACGCAGTTGAAGGCGCCGGTATCGAGCAGGACGTCGACACGAGTCTGATAGAATTCGTAGCGTTTGAGCTCACCAGAATGGAGAAACTGCAGCAGCCGATCGGCGCGCGCCGCAGGCTCCAGTCCCGCAGTTGCCGCGCGTGCCTTCGACGCCAGCGCATTCATCTTCGCCTCGTAGGCAGGTAGTCGCGCTGCTTCGACGCCGGACGCGACCAGGCTCAAGCGGACACGGTCGGCCCAGCCGGGCGATGTACCCGAGCCGTAACCGGCGAAGGCGGCTCTTGCCTGCCAGCGAATTGCCGTCGCCGCACTCTGGGCCGGAAGCGATGGAGCCGCTGCCTGAAGCAATATGAATGCAAGGAGGAGAAAAAGCGGGGTTCCTGCTGCCGCAGTCGAAAGGGTGCCGAACAGCAGTCGGGTGCGAACACATCGATCTCTCATTTGATTCAGCTGTCCCTGTCCCACCCCGCGATCAGTTTAGCGCGAGCAAGCTCAGCTGACAAGTGGATGAAAAAGCTTGACCCTGACGTTACGTGATACCGTATCATCTGACTATCGGAGGGTGCATGAGCTACACGGTGAAGCAGGTTGCGAGCATGGCGGGGGTGAGCGTGCGCACGCTCCACCACTACCATCACATCGGTCTTCTCCGTCCGCACACAGTGACCGAAGCCGGCTACCGTCTGTACGGGCAGGAGGAGCTCGAGCGGCTGCAGCAGATTCTCTTTCACCGGGAGCTCGGATTTGCCCTCGCGGACATCAAAACAATACTCGATCGCCCCGATTTCGACCGGCTGCGTGCGCTCGAATCGCACAGGGCGGCGCTTGTCGCGCGGAGGAAGCGGCTGGCCACGCTCATACGCACGGTGGAACGGTCGGTCGCCTCGATCAAAGGAGAGACGATAATGGAAGGTCACAGGTTGTACGATGGGTTCGATGTGGAGGCGGTTCTTGCACAGCAGCAGGGGTATGCGGCGGAGGTCGACGAGCGGTACGATCCCGCTACCGTCGAAGAGAGCCGCAGGAGGACCTCCCCTCCCGGTACACCAGAGCCGAGTGGGGCCGCATCCTCAAGGAGGGGGAGGAGCTTCGCAGAGCCATGGGCGAGCAGCTTTCCGCAGGCGCGAAGGCGGAGGATCGGAAGATGCAGGAGCTGGTGCGGCAGCACCATCTCTATATCAATGACCGGTTCTACACCTGCTCGATGGAGATGTATCGCGGGCTCGGAGAGCTTTACGTCGACGACGAGCGGTTCGCGAAGAACTTCGACAGGATCCGGCCGGGGCTCGCACGCTTCGTGCGTGACGCCATCCGGATATATGCAGGGCGCGCATAGCGCGCCCTTTCGTTCTAGGCTATACGAAGCAGACCGGTCTCCACGGTCAACCCGGGCCCAAAGGCGGCCGCGCAGACCAGCCCCGAACTTTCCCGTTCCAGAATGAGCTTCAGGACAAAGAAGATCGTCACCGAGCTCATGTTTCCGTAGTCGCGCAGCACCTCATAGGAGTGGTGAAGCGCCGACGTTTCGATTCCCAGTGACTCGGCGGAACGGTCCAGGATGGCGCGGCCGCCGGGATGGATCGCCCAGATATCGACATCCTCCCTGCCGTACCCGGCCTGCTGCAGGAGGTCTTGCAGAATCGCGCTGATGTTTCCGGCAACCAGCCGGGGCACATAGCGCGACAGTTTCATATCGAAGGCGAGAGGGCCGATCTCCCACGCCATGTCGCCGACCGATTCCGGGATCACGGTCGAGGCAAACTGCTCGAGGACGAGCCGCCGCGCCGGACCCGGCGTGGACCGCCCGACGAGAATCGCCGCAGCGCCGTCGGCAAAAAGCGAGTTTGCAACCATGAAATCGGGATCAGGACGCTGCTGAAAATGGAGCGTGCACAGCTCGACGGCAACGATGAGCACGCGCGCCTGCGGGTTTCCGCGACAGATGTCGTTCGCGGTCTTGAGCGCCGGAAAGCCGGCAAAACAGCCCATGAAACCGATGTGAAGCCGGTGCGTCCCGGGAGCGAGGCCGAGCGCATTGACGAGGTGCAGATCGAAGCCGGGTGCGGAAAAGCCGGTGCAGCTGACCGTGATGAGGTGCGTTATCGAGCTCCGGTCGATGTCCGGCAGGCTGTCGAGCAGCCGGCTCGCGGCGAGCTCGGAAAGCCGGGCCGCTTCGCGGATGAAGATGCGGTTCCGCGCTGCGAGCCCCGGCTCGGGCCGGAAATCCTCTCCCGGAGGATAGAGCTCGCGTGCTCCCGGTTCGGCCGCGTAGTCGCGAACAACCGAATGCCGCTTCTCGATGCCGGTATTACGGTAGATTCGGCTCAGGAAGCGCTTCTGGCTCTCGTCGAAGGCGGGGAGGGAGAGGAGAAAGTCGAGCGCGAACTGCTGTGTGTAGGAGGTCTCGGGGACCGCTGTTGCCACGCCGAGCAGGGCAACGTCGCTTCTGGTTCGCGAAGAATGCGTTGACGCCATCGTGATTCAAACGTAAGTTCCTATCCGGAGAAAGACAAGTCGTCATGGAATTACGCGGACGCTTCAGGCTCAGGCTGAAAGACTTCGATCTCGGCAATCCGGTGAGCAAGCTCGCCTACAATCGCGATGTCTTTTCGGTTGTGGCGCCCCGCTACGATGTCATTACCAGGCTGCTTTCATTCGGCCGGGACGGCCGGTGGAAGCGCATCTTGGTCGGACGGCTGCCCGATTTGACCGCTCCCTCAATAGTGGACCTCGCGTGTGGAACAGGGGGCATCAGTCGCCTGCTCGCTTCACGCTATCCCGGCGGCCGGGTCGACGCGGTCGACATCAATCCTCAGATGCTCCTCCGCGCCCGTGCAAGAACCCGCGCTCAGAACGTCCTCTACCACGCGGCCGGAATGGACGAGCTGCCGACTGCGGACGGGTCGGTCGACATCGTGACCGGCGGATACGCACTGCGAAACGCGCCGTCTCTGACCCGGACGCTTGACGAGATCCATCGCGTGCTGAAGCCGGGCGGGATTGCCGCGTTTCTCGAGTTCTCCCGGTCTCGCTACGCGCCGCTCTCGGCGCTTCAGATCTCGCTTCTGCGGTTCTGGGGTGGGCTGTGGGGTTGCCTTTTTCACGGAAATCCGGAAGTCTACAGCTACATCGCCGAGAGCCTCTCGCATTTTCCGAACGCCGCCGATTTCCTCGCCCTTCTCCGAAGCCGGGGTTTTGTCCGGGCGCGGTCGAAGATGCTGCTCGGAGGCTTTCTCGCGTTGACCTTTGCCCGCAAACCCACCGACGGCCGGACAGGACTCAGTTCGACTTCGGCATCTCCTTCCAGGCAGGAAGCTCACTGAGCATCTCACGCGCTGCGCGTCGTGCAGCATCGCTGCTCAGCCCCTGCGTTCTTACGATGAAATCGCTCATGCTTTCCAGCTTCTCCGAGTAGTCCTGCATTGATCCGTCCGGGCGCGCGCAAAAGCGGCAATACTCCTTCGATTCATCCCGCATCGCAAAATCCTCGGCCTTTTCCATCGGCATTCCGCATGCTATGCACTGTTTCACGTCTTTCCTCCATTCCGGGCAACCAGCCCGGTAAAGTGCGCAATCAAAGTCTCTCCGTATCGTTCGAGCACCGAGCCCGTCGGCGCGAAAAGGTCGCGGTTGAGCAGGTAGTGGTGGACCAGTCCAAGCCAGGTGTTGAACCAGAGCGCCATGTCGGGCAGCCGGCCGGTCTCGCCTGCAAAAAGGTGATGTGCGACGGCCGACTGAATACCGATGATCGCCGAACGCGCGGCCATCCCGAGCATCGGACCTTCGGCCAGAAGCCGGGAGTAGAACGTCTCCTCTGCCGCTATCGCATTGAGGTGACAGCGCAGGATCGCCTCGAGACCGGCACCCTCGGTCGAGGCATCATGCACCGCGCGTGCGATCCGGGTGCCCACTCGGCCGATGACCTCCTGCTGAAGATCGTCGCGCCGGGGAAAATGGACGAAGAGCGCCCCGTGCGATACCCCGGCCGCCCGGGCTATCTCCGCGGTGGTTGTGCTCAGCAGTCCCTTCTCGCCGAAAAGCTGCTCCGCCGCAGCAATTATAGACTCACGAGTAGCTGCCTTCTGTTCGGTTCTCGTCGCCATGCGGTACGCTCTCACCTTATATTGAGTAGATACTCACTGAGTATATACTCAGTATTTTGACACGTCAAGGGGTGGCGCGCACATATCGCTTTTTCGAGCTCATTGACCTCAATCGTGCCGGCGCGGTATCATCCGGTTGCGCCACGAGATTCAGGAGCAAGGATGGGCTACAGAGGCGTTGTCTTCGATTTCAACGGAACCCTATTCTGGGATACGGACCTCCACAACCGCGCATGGGACCTGTTCCTGGCTCGCCACCGGATCAGCCTCACCGACGCAGAAAAGCACGAGCAGTTCCACGGCAAAAACAACGCGGACATCTTCAATGCACTCTTTCCGCACGGGCTAACCGGGGACGCCGCTGCCCGACTCGCGGCTGAAAAGGAATCGATCTACCGGGATCTCTGCCTCGAGACGAGCATGATGCTTGCTCCGGGGGCAGTCGAATTCCTGGAGTTTCTGTTGCTCCGTTCCGTGCCCTTCACCATCGCGACGGCATCGATGGCCGACAATGTCGAGTTCTATTTCGAAAAGCTCGAGCTTGGCCGCTGGTTCGATCGTTCGCGGGTCGTCTACAACGACGGAACCATCAGGGGAAAGCCCGACCCGCAGATATTTCACCGGGCACTCGAAGCGATCGGAGTTCCAGGGCGCGATGCGATTATATTCGAAGATTCAATCGCCGGCATCCACGCCGCGGAGCTCTCCGGCGCCGGTGAGGTCATCATCGTAAACTCGAACAACGAAGACTACGGCCGCTTCACTCACCCCGTTATTCGGGATTTCGCCGAGGTGCGCCGCGATCTCTTTCTGAACGGCGACGCTGCGCAGGACCGAGCCTGACCAGTCAGACATCTCCGTCGAGCTGGTCGAGCAGGCAGCGCGGCCTCATTCCCGGCGGTCGGCCCCGATTTCCGGCCCTCCGTGAAGGCGAGCAGGTACATAACCACATGAGTAAGCTCAAGAACGGCGCCGCATTCTGCATCTGCGACCTCGCGGGTTCGAGTCTGCGGCGCCGGTCACCTGCGATTTCGTCTACCCTCGCCTTCACGGTCCGGATGATGCCTGCAAAGGACGCTACGCGAAAGCGAAGCTGCGATCATGGTCCGCGAAGATCTCCGTTAGCCTCGACGGTCTGTTAACTCCCCGATTCTCCGGCGATACCTTCAACATGGAAGAGCTTACCTGTCAGCGGGATGACAGATGCTTTTCGCTGTACATGCCGACGAAGGTCTCCACCAGGGAGGTAAGACAGAACCCATCCGGTTTAAGAATCTGCTTTCGGTGGCGAAGGATAGGCTAAGAGCATCAGGTTTGAGCCCGACGGACATCCATGAGTATCTGCGGCCCGGAGAACGTCTGGTCGACGACGATCCGTTCTGGCAGCATCAGTCGCGCGGTCTGTCCGCGTTTCTCTCTTCCGACGGGCTCATCACCTTCAAGCTGCCGTTCGAGGTCGACGAGTCGGTCGTGCTCGACAATTGTTTCCACGTCACGCAGATGTTGCCGCTCCACAGTCGAAATGGTGTCTTCTACATGCTCGAGCTCGGTCTGCACAACAAACGCCTCTTCCAGGCGGGCAAATACAGCTACCACGAAATCCAGCTTCACGATGTACCATCAAATATCGAAGAGGCATTCCGGTTCGACGATTCCCAGGCACAGCTCCAGAGCCATAACCGCCTGCCCGAACGGCGGGGCGACATGAACGCGGTCTCTCACGGCCACGGTACAGGTATAGACGAGCGCAAGGATGAGATCCATCGCTTCTTCCTCGAAGTGGAAAGCGGGACTTCCGCGATGCTCGCAGATTCGAGAAGCCCTCTGATTCTGATCGGACTCGACTACCTGCAGTCGCTCTACCGAAAAGTAAACAGCCATCCCTACCTTCTGTCGAAGGGGGTCGTTCACAATTCCGAAAAGAGCACGAAGACCGAAACGCTTCATGCCCGGGCGCGGGAGCTGGTCGAGCCGGAAATCGACAGGTCCATGCAGGATGTGCGTGAGCTGTTCAATGAGCTCGCCCGGACCGACCGGACGGAATCCGGTATCGAAGCGATTGCCAGAGCCAGCCTGGACGACCGGGTCGACACGCTCTTTATCAACCCGCGTGAGGAGCGGCCGGGCAGGATCGACCACGACGGGGTTGAAGCTGAGGCGGACCTGTCGATTTTGCAGCGGTTCAGAAGATCCGTCACGGCGGAACCGTCTACACTCTGGACTCTGCCGAAGATGTGCCGGGGTCTTCGATGGCGGCCGCAATCTATCGCTATTGAGGACGGTATGTCGGTACACAACGGCGATGTCGCAGACATGCTCAATGAGCTCGCAGACATCCTAGATATCGGTGGTATCAAGAAGCCTGTTGATACCAGGGATCCAGATCAGCAAGCGCATACGC
>CAZNYW010000073.1:0-20790 GCA_964577375.1 uncultured Spirochaetales bacterium
AGTTTTTCACCCGACGGATACGGGTCATGACCAGGGAGATTCCTGAGTCGGTTCGACGGGTGTGGACTGCGAAGGTGATCACTCCTCCGGTGAGGTGGAAGGTCGGGCAGCGGGGCACCTCGATTCGAGTTCCTGCGTATGCGCTTGCTGATCTGAATCCTTGGTATCAACAGGCTTCTTGATACCACCCAGACTGCGGCTTAGTTGATGCCGTCTACCCGTCTGTGTGCGAGCATTGCGGCGCCGAGCGGACCGGCTTCTGCGCCGAGCGTAGAGAGCCGCAGCTCGCACTGCGCCCGGCAGGCGGGAAGAGCGTAGCGTGGAAGCAGCCCGGTCACCGTCTCGAGGAGCGGAACTCCCGCCTGGACGACGCCGCCGCCCAGTACGAGCCGGTCCGGTGCGAACAGATTCAGCACGATCCCCAGGGTTCGGGCCAGCATGTCACAAGCCGCCTGATGCGCCGCGACCGCCTCCGGCCTGCCCGCTCGCAGAGCGAGCGCAAACTGCGACATCGTAGGTACGTGCGGCGAATCTGCTTCGGACCCGCGTTCCTGGGCGGCTATCTCACGACGGTAAAGTGTCAGAAAACCGGTTGCCGATGCGTAGACCTCGGAACAGCCGCGCTGGCCGCACTTGCAGAGAGCTCCGCCCGGATCGACTACCACATGGCCGATTTCGCTTCCGATTCCGTTGTGGCCGCGAAATGGTTTTCCGTCGATTACGATGCCGCCGCCGATGCCGGTACCGAGCCAGAGTCCCGCCAGCACATGCGCTCCCGATCCCGCCCCGAGCTCATATTCCCCGAGGACGGCGAGGCCCACGTCGTTACCACCCCAGACCGGGACGCCAAAACGCTCCTCGAGCAGCGCTTTGAGCGAGAACGCTTCCCAGTCGGGAAGATTGACCGCGGTTCCACGAAGGGTGAGCTCCTCGTCGACGAGTCCGGGAGTTCCCACACCGATGGCGGTCGGTCTCAGACGCGAGCGGCCGCCCGCCGCCTCGATCGCCTGTTCGGCCGCCTTCTCGATAGCCGAGATGACGCCTCTGCTTCCCGCATCCGGCGGGGTGGGAACCGAGACCAGTCTGCCGGCGGCCCCCCGGTCGCCAAGTGCGATCGCCTTGATGCTCGTCCCGCCGATGTCGATTCCGACGGTCACCTGTCCATTCATGACACATGATCTCCGCCGGCGAAGGCCGCAAGCTCGTCCCTGCCGCCGCCTTTATCGAAGAGCTCTTCCCATACGGCGCCTCCCCCCGCTGCTGCCGCCCCCGATGCGCGGTCTGCTGCCGGGACCGGAACGGAAAACAGGTGCTCGAGGAACATGCGGGCGGCCCCAGCGGCCACTTCCCACTCGCCGTGTCGCGAAGAACGGAAGCTCCAGCGCCCGTCGGCGGGCGCAGCATAGGACTCGCGAAGCTCTCCTGCGAGAATGTCATTCACGATTTCCGAGTGGCGGCGGAACTCGCCGCCGAAAATCACCTCCGACGGGTCGACGATAGAGATCACCGGGATGAGGTTCGACAGCACCTCCGAAAGCCCTCTCCGTAGCACCTCGCGATCGGATCTCATCCGCGGGAGCTCCTGCGGCGAAAGGCCGAGCTGCCCGGCGAACCCCTGGCGCCAGTGCATGCTGCGGAACTCGCCGGAGGCGTGATTTGACCCGCTGTGCACGCGTCCGTCTATTGCCAGGCCTACACCGATTCCCATCCCGCTCGGCTTGAGCTGCGGTCGGTCCTCCCGGTCTGGCTGGTACCTTCCAAGGACGAAAAGAAAGCTGTCCCGACCGGCTGCAAGCTCGCCGTAGGCGCAGCAGCGCGCGTCGTTGTCCACGAGCACCGGCAGACCGGTTCTCGCGCCGGCCGCGGGAAGAAGATCATACTCCGCAAGGTCGAGTGCGCGCGATTCGATAACCCTGCCGCGCGACGGCTCTACGAGGCCGGGAACAGCGATACCGATCCCGATGAGTGGAGCGCTCCGGTAGGCCTCACTCTGCACGCGGGCCATCTCCTGAAGACGGGCGACCGCATTGAGCGCGGCCTCCTCCGGCCGCTCGGCATAGCCCGAATAGGGATCGTTCGCGCTCCAGACAAGCTCGCCGCCGAGGTCCATGGCGACAGCCCTGCATTCGCCCGGGGTGAGATCGATGCCGAGGGTGTATCCCCAGTCCTTCTCGATCGCAAGGAGGGTAGGCTTGCGGCCGCCTCTGCTTCCTGCGTTACCCTCCGAATCGATCCGGATACAGCCCTCGTCGAGCAGCCGCGAAGTGATGTGCGTGATGGTCGAGCGGTCGAGCCCGAGCGCACGGGCGATATCGCTCCGGCTGATGGGCTGTTCGCGGCGTATCACGTGCATCACAAGCGCGAGATTCGCGACTCTCTGGAACTGCTTGCTGCCGCCGCTGTATCCGGCGATGCGCTTCTTCACCCTTCGTCCTCGTCGTCAATCAGAGGCCGGCCGACCGCCGAGATTGCAGGCCTTCCAGCCATGGGATTGTGCTCCGATTCGGTGAGCCGCTTCAACGCGAGCGATTCCTCGTAGAACTGTGTGAGCGACATCGATTTAATGAAGACAAATCCGCGAGTTGCGCGGATAAGCGCGCTCGGGTGCTCGTAGAAAAACTCCCGTCCAAGACAGGTCTGCAGAGTCTCGTACTGCTCGACCTGAATCTTCTGAGCGAGAAGCGAAAAGGGGCCGTCCATCTCATAGCTCGGAAACGAAGCATCCCGCTGCGAGAGATAGGTATTTACGAAGGAGGAGTGCTGAAGAGTCAGCATGTTGAGCGAGACCGGCACAAAAATATTCGCTTCGGATGGATGAAAACGGAACCAGATATTCCGGTATCCGATCACCTCGATATCGCTTTCGCCCGTCTCCTCCTCATACTGCTTCAGCGCTCCGGAGACCGCCTGCAGCACCTTGTAGTGGGTATCAGGACCGCTCGCTTCCGGGTCGAAGGCGACGGTGACGACCTTCGGTTCGGTCTCCTTCAGCAGATTGAGCACTGGTATGACGTCCCTCGCGAAGGTCGGGTCCTCGGTGAAGATCTCGCCCTTGTAGAATCCAAGCCTGAGATGGTGTATCGCCGAGGCGTCCCAGCCGAAATAGCCCCACAGGCATGCCGATTCCCACTCGCGGGTCATCCCCTTGAGCTGCTGAATATAGGGAAGGTCCTTCTTCCCCGGGTACTGCGTCTCGAAGTAATTGATGAGCTCGTCGACCCTGTCGGCTATGTTGTCGAAATCTGTCTCCTCGAATACTACGATCAGATCACGCAGAAGCCGGCGGAGGCTTCCTTCGTTCTTCATCGAGTCAGACTCTGACGCGATACCGTCGAGATATTTCCAGACGTCGTAGTTGCGGAACTGAGGGTTGTCGGGGTCGAAATAGCCCTCCTCCTGCAACTGCCGGAAGCCGTAGCGGTCGTCGCCAAGCGCCTCCTTCAGCCTGATGCAGAGTGAAAGCATGTAGCGGTTGGTAACCGAGGTGAATCCGCTTGTCAGCGTGACGAAGTGGTGGGAGGTGCTGTGATCCCGGATATGTCTGACGACGAAGGGGAGGTAACCGAGCATGATATCGTCGTGGTGTGGCTCGGTGTGGAGAAATCGCTTGTTGCTGCGAATATTCATCCCCTCTTCGATGCGGTCTTTCAGAATTTGGGTGCTTCGTGCGTTGAGCTCTCCGACCTTCGTCTCGGCGGAAGTCTTGCCTGCGCTCTTTTCGAGTAGCATTCTGCTGAACGCATTCGACCGGTAGTCCTCCGCAGTGAGATCGGTAATCTTTTTCTGCTTCTCTACCGCCAGATCGATGATGATGTGAAGCTCATCTTCCGCCGAGAGAGACTTCTGTGCCTCGAGCTGAACGCGCCGCCGCTCCCGCAACTCGCTTGCTGCTCCGTGGGTCAGGTAGAAGCGCGCATTCCTCAGCTCCTGCAGACAGGTCGCAGGGTAGAGGACGTTCCGCTCGTTCTCGATCGCATCGGCGACAACGCGCGCTTTTGCAGCGCCTGCGGCGATGATGAGAGCGGTGCAGTCGCGGTTGTGGGTGATGGTGGACAGCCCGATCGTCACGACGAGTCGCTTCCGTGCGGTCTCGATTCCGCCCAGGTCGGTCGCCGCTGCCGCCTGCGTCTCGTAGTTGACCGGCGTGAGTCTCGTCGTCGAGAACATATCCGATCCCCGGACATTGAACCCGATGTGACCGTCCGGCCCGATTCCCCCAAGGAAGAAACCGATTCCCCCGAGGTCACGGATCCGCTGCTCGTAGCCCACGCACCAGTCGTCCACCGCCCGGATCACCTGCTGCTGGATACGCTCGCGCTCGCTCGTCGGGTGACGGTATCGAAGCGCAATATCCACCGCGTCGTCGCCCCATACATCGTCCAGAGTCCGGCCTTTCGGGACACCGATGCTCTCTCCGTCGATGAGAAGCGCACGGTCCGCATCGATTCCGAACCCTTCGAGATAAAACTTGTTCACGTAGAAATGAAAGCTGTTGTGGTGGCGCGGATTGATCGGGTAGAACTCATCGATCTGAACGAATTGCAGACCCTTCAATTCCGGTTTGCGGGCGGTTTCCAGTCCCCATTCGCCAACTTCCTTCTGCACCTCCGGCCGGGTCCAGCCGGCGAGAACCCTCGTAACCTCTTTGACGAAGTACTCAGGCGTCTTCCCAGTCGGCAGCGAGATGACCCCCTCCGGGTTCGCCTGTACCCACTCCAGGAAACGCATCGCGGTGAGGGTCCCGAGAGCCGGAAAATGCGGTACCACGATGAGACCGGTCTTTTCCGATGGTTTGTATTGAAGTTTGAAAGGTGAGCCTTCCAGCGCTCTCTTTTCTACGACAGACTGCATAGGTCCTCCTCGGAGGTATGTTGATTGCTTAAAACAACAAACCGAAGAAAAAATACATCCGCTGCCGATGCGTGTCAAGGGTGGTATCAAGAAGCCTGTGGATATTCGGCGGCCAAGTGCAGCTGCTATTGAGAAAAGGCGGCCCTTGGGAAGAGGATGAGCGGATACGGCGGGTCGATTTCGATAACAGGTTGTGTACGAATGGCTTATACGATTTTCATCAACACGCTTGTTGATACTGTCAAACGTCCGCGTCGGCGTTCTGACCGGGTTCTCCCATCTCTGCCGCCAGGAGCCGGGCTGTCGGCTCGTCAATCACCAGGTCGGTTATGTAGCCGGCGCTGAGGGCCGCAGAGACACCTGTCACCTTTGCCCGGCCGGATACGACGCACAGACTCCGCTTGATCTTGCGGAAGAGCTCCAGCGGCGGGCCACTTGCTCTCCGGTTCAGCGCGATACTGTCGGTGGATCCGTCGGCGCGGAAGAACACCGTCGCGATATCGCCCACCACGTGCTCGCGCTCAAGCTCCTCCATGTCGATGCCCTCGAGATAGCCCCCGCTGTAGACGTAGCTCGCGACGCCGGACGAGACCGCTCCGATACTGAACAGAAACACGTCGGCCTTCTGCTGCAGCCCGACGATGCGACGAATGCTGCGCTCCCTCCACATCGCGTCACGTGTCTCCTGGAAATCGAAGAAGGTCGGCACCGGGAAAAGGAACATCCGAGCGTCGTAATTCACCGCGAACGCATTCAGGATTTTGGCAGCGTAGCTGTTGTCGTACTGATAGGTGTTCCCGGACCCATTCAGCTGGACGATCGTGAGATTCTCGATCCGTTTCGGGATGAGGTGAGTGCTCACCTCGCTCAGCGTGGTTCCCCAGGCAATACCCACCGTCTGCCCCGGTTCGAGAATCGCATTGAGGTAATTCGCCGTATACTGGGCGACACGCTGAAGCCAGACAACCTCCCCGAGCTCAGCCGGAACCGGGACGACGTGGACCTCCTGGAGGTTGAAAGCGTCCATGATTTTTCGGGAGATCGGCCCGAGGTGACTGTTCTGATCGCGCACGCGAATCTCCACCAGTCCCTGCTCCCGGGCAAGACCAAGAAGGCGCGACACTTTGGGGCGTGAAAAACTCATTTCCCGTGCGATCGCCTCGGTGTTCAGACCGTTGTAGTAGTAGAGCTTGGCTACCGTGAGAGCGTCTCGGAGGACGGAAGGGGTGACCCGCATCGCTACATTAAACAGCGTGTCAAACGGATAGGCAACCCGTCCTCGATTGACCTTTCCTGCCTCCAGGCTTCGGCCTACCAACAATATTTGACCGCAAAACGCGAGATAGCTACCCTTGTTTCATGAGTAGTATCATCTGGCATAACGCTCGAGTAATCACCATGAACGCATCGCTGCCTCGGGCGGAAGCCGTGGTGGTCGACGGAGGGCGAATAGTGTTCGTCGGCAGCTCTCGCGATGCCCTCGGTCGGGCAACGGGCGAATCGTCTGTAATCGATGTCGAGGGTGGAACGATTGTGCCGGGGTTCAACGACAACCATGTACACTCAGTCATTCTCGGAGACCACGAGGATCTTCCGAGTCTGTCTGGCCTCAACGCCGACGAAATCGTTGCGGCGTTGCGCGAGCACTACGCGGATGCACCTCCCGGACAACTTCTCATAGGTTATGCGTGGGACTATCCAGCCTGTCCGCAACCGCACCGTTCGATCCTCGACAGAGCATTTCCCGACAATCCGGTCGTGCTACCGCAGTACGGCGGTCACGGTCAGTGGCTCAACTCACGGGCGCTTCGGGCAATCGGCATCAGCCGTGATTCACCCGACCCGCCCCGCGTCGTGATCGTGCGGGACGACTCGGGGGAGCCGACAGGTATCGTACGCGAGATGACGTCGAATCCGCTTGTCGTCGGACATTTCTTCGAAATGCACGCCTCCCGCCGCATGCGGGACAGGCGTCTCGGCGTCGCGCTCGACCATTTCCGTCGCCTCGGTCTTACCTCAATTCAGGACAATACCTGGTACGTTCCTACGGTGTTCTCGCTTGCGAGACTTCGCGATGAGGGAAAGCTGACGGCGCGTTACTCCTGCTGGTCCCACGCCAGCATGGCGGATACCGTTCCGATGATGTCCCTTCCTGCCTATGACCGGGAGTGGGTGCGTCGCGGGCCGTGGAAGTACTTTCTCGACGGCACGTTCACGACACACACGGCCTGGTTGTGGGAGCCCTACCAGGGTGAGCCTGACAACAGGGGCAGCGGCATGCAGCGGGACGAAATCGTGGCTGTTCTGTCGCGCCTGGCCCGCGGAGGAACGCAGGGCGCGTTCCATGCTATCGGCGACCGGGCGATCAGCGAGTTTCTCGACGCCCTCGAAGCTGTGGCCGAGAAAACTCCCGAGGTAACTCGGCTGCGGCTTCGGATAGAGCACGGTCAGCTCATCCGCAGGGAGGATATCCCGCGGCTCGCCAGACTGGGGGTGCTGATCTCGGCTCAGCCCTCCGCACTGGGGACTCCCGACAAGGACATCTCGCTTCTCGGCGAAGAGCGTGCGGAGCGCGCCTATCCCTACCGCTCTCTCATCGACGCCGGGGTTCCGTTGTCGTTCGGATCGGACATACCCGGTGAGTCGACGTGCGACCCCATTCTCGCATTGCACCGGGTAGTGAATCGTGCGGGACCCGAACGGATCAGCGTGGAAGAGGCGCTCTACGCCTACACCATGGGCAGCGCCTATGCGGAGTTTCAGGAGGGTGTCAAGGGCTCGATCGAAGAGGGGAAGCTTGCGGACTTTGTCGTACTCTCGGAGGATCCGACCGTCGTTGCGCCGGAAGAGATCGGCGAGATCAGGGTTCTCAGGACGGTCGTCGACGGCCGGACCGTTTTTGAGACGTCGGATTCGAAGAAGGCTGCAGCGCACACCGGGTGAGCTTCCGTTCGAGCTCGGCTTTCACCTCCGCAAGCCTGCGAATACGCTCGTCGACCCGCGTAATCTGCTCTCTGAGCAGCAGCTCTATCCTTTGAAGGTGTTCCTGCTTCAGGCTCGAATCCGATTCCCGCCGATATGCATCGATCAGCTGCTCCTGTTCCTCTTCTGCCGCGAGGAGCTGCTGCATTTCCGAGAGCGGTATTCCGAGCGCCTCCTTCAGCCGGACGATGTGCGTTAGACGATCGATGTCGGAACGGGACAGAAGGCGATAGTTGCCTTCGCTTCGAACTGCGGGCGGAAGCAGGCCAAGCTCCTCATAGTACCGGATGGTACGTTTGGTGAGTCCGGTCTCCTCCGCGGCCTCATCGATGCGATACCAGCGCTCTTCGCGGCTCATAGTGGGAAAATATCAAACATTAACGTTGACGTAAAGGTATTTCTTTTGTACTAATCGTAAGTAATTTAGTCGTATTAATGCTCGGACCATGTGATGTCCGGAGGGAGACCTTCAGATGAGGAACGTTTCCGAAGAAACCCTGTTTCCTGCGGAGCCTGTAACCTTTTCACGCACCAGTGAACACTATCGGTGGCTCGCCCTTTCCTGCACCAGCCTCGGGACGCTGATGGCGACCATGAACAACGGAACCCTCATAATTGCGCTTCCCTCACTGATGAAGAGCCTCAATACGGGCCTTTTCACGCTGGTCTGGGTTCTGCTTGCCTACATGCTGGTGCAGACGGTCCTCGTCGTGACGGCGGGCAAAATCGCGGACATGGTCGGAAGGAAACGGCTCTACGTGACGGGTTTCGCGGTATTCGGAGCGGCTGCGCTCGCGGCCGGATTCGCCTCGAGTGGATGGGAGCTCATCGTGACGCGGGCGATACAGGGGGCGGCCGGAGCCTTCATGCTCGCAAACAGCGCCGCGATCGTAACCGACGCCTTTCCGAAGAGGCAACTCGGGCTTGCGCTCGGGACAAACATGATCGTCGCTTCCGTCGGCATCATCGCAGGTACCATTCTCGGCGGCTGGCTCACCGAGTTCGGCTGGCAATGGGTGTTCTGGTTCAACGTGCCGATCTCCCTTCTCGGCAGCGTCTGGGCAGCACTGAACCTGCGGGAGCTTTCGCAGCTCGACCGGAACCAGGGTCACGATTTCCCCGGCACGGTCGCCTACGTGTTCGCGATGGGCGGCCTTCTGGTGGCACTGACCGCCGGTGGCATCCAGGGGTGGGGCTCTCCCATCGTCATTGCCGGGTTCATTGCGACGGCGATTGCGCTGCCTCTCTTCATCTACATCGAATCCCGTTCACCGGCGCCGATGATGGACTTTTCGCTGTTTCGACACCGCGCCTTCTCACTCGGAAACATCGCGGTCTTCTTCAATGCAATGGCACGGATGGGAGTGACCTTCCTCTTCGTCTTCTACTACCAGGGGCCGAAGGGCCTCGATCCGGTGACCGCCGGTCTTCTGCTTGCTCCGATCGCGGGTGCGATGCTTGTGGTCTCGCCGCTCTCGGGCTGGCTTGCGGACCGCAGGGGATCCCAGGGGCTTTCGATTGCGGGACTCGCTCTAAACACGGTGGGTCTCGGCGCGATGGCGTTCATCGACCTCAGCACCCCCGCCTGGTACATCGTTCTGACCATGGTAGTCCTGGGTATGGGCGCAGGATTCTTCAACTCCCCCAACACACGACTTATCATGACAAGCGTGCCTCCCATTCGTCGCGGAATAGGAGCCGGGGTACGAACCATGCTGATGAACTCCGGCGGTGTCGTGAGCATAGCGCTTGTGCTCGCCATCATCACCAGCGGGATCGATCCGAAGTCGCTCTTCGCAATCTTCACCGGCGTGACCTCGGGGCTCCCTCAGAGGGCGCTGAACGAGTTCGTCGGCGGTTTCCACGCAGCGTTCTGGATCCTCACCGGCTTCTCGGCATTGAGCCTGCTTGTGTCGGCCGTCCCGATGCGGGAGCGCGAAGAGGATCAGGGGTAACACTTCACGCACGCGTGGATGTCCGAACTCCCTCTGTCTGAATGCCGCAGGATTGACAATAATACCCTACCTAGGTAATGTATATATCGGCTGGGAGAGTTTCTGTGGAAGACCAATGTGTGAGCTTCCCGGAAAAGGGGAATTGAGTTGAGGAAATTGTTTGTTGTGCCGCTTGTCGCGGCGCTGGTTCTCTTGTTTTTGACGGCGGTCTTCGCGCAATCATCGGACGACGAGAAGAGGTCGGCGGATGTGAATCAGATTCTGGGCCGGATACGGGCGGAACTGCACCTTGGGCCGAAAGGCCAGATCGATCCCAACAAGGTTCCTGAGGCGTTGATGACCAGTCTTGGTGATGCGGTGATGGACCTCATGGTTCCCAATCAGGCACAGCACGAGTACATGGATCAAATGATGGGAGGGGAGGGTTCCACTTCACTCGAATCGATGCACCGGTGGATCGCCTACCGGTATCTCACCGGCGGGTACGGCCGCGGCGTCTACGGGTACGGAATGATGGGGACGGGGATGATGCGAGGCGGAACGATGGGATACCGAAACGGTTACTGGGGGATGATGGGCAATCCCGATGTTCCCTACGGCGCCACTCCCTATCAGTCCCCGGAGCAGATAGCAAAACAGCGATACGCTGCCGGAAAAATCACTCGAGAACAGTATCTTCAGATCATAAAAGATCTGCAGGCGGGTAAGAATTCCAGTGGCAACTGAGCCTTTGGGGGTGCACGAGTCTCCCGACAGTCAAAACCGACAATCCCCTGAAACGGCCCGCCGCAGTGAGGGGCCTCATCTCTTTGACCCCATTCCGCCGATTGAACTGACACATATCAATTATTAGATTGTAGCGGGGGGACTGGCCATGAGCTTTCTGGAAGCAATCGTCAATGCACTGCGTCTGGCCGCAGTGATGGGTTGGGACATATTCTGGGGCCTCAACCTCGGGTTTCTGTTTTCCGCCGTTGTGGACGTCGCGGTGTCGAAGAATGAAATGGGCCGTCTGCTTCCCGACGCATCGCTGCGTTCTGTGGGAATTGCCTGTGGCCTTGGGGCGGCGTCCTCGTCCTGCTCCTATGCGGCGGTCGCGATGGCGCGGTCGATCTTTCGCAAGGGAGGCAACTTCACCGCCTCAATGGTTTTTCAGTTCGCCGCCACCAACCTCGTGATTGAGCTGGGTGTGCTTCTGGCGGTTATCATCGGCTGGCAGTTCACGCTCGCGGAGTTCGTCGGAGGGCCTCTGATGATAGCGCTGATGGTCCTGCTCTTTCGGTTCCTGCTGAAACCTGCGATGGTGCAGCGTGCGAGGCAGCAGGCGGAACTGGGACTCCGCGGCTCCATGGAAGGGCATGCAGGGATGGCGACGGAGGAAAAATCCGGCACGATCTGGCAGAGAATCCTCTCCAGACAGGGATTCACCGCTATCAGTCACTACTTTGTGATGAACTGGCAGATGCTCTGGAAGGACATCATCGGGGGGCTGCTGATTGCAGGAGCCCTGGGTGCCTGGGTACCGCAGGACTTCTGGTCGTCGCTGTTTCTTTCCGGACACGGGATACTTTCTGCAGTCTGGAGTGTTCTCGTCGGACCGCTTGTCGCCGTCCTTTCCTTTGTCTGTTCCATCGGGAATGTGCCGCTCGCCCTGATCCTGTGGAACGGCGGTATCGGTTTCGGCGGGGTCGTTTCGTTTCTCTTCGCAGACCTCATTATCATCCCCATCCTCGACATCTATCGCCGCTATTACGGGACGAAGATGACGCTCTTCATGCTGGGTATTTTCTATGCGGCGATGGTCGCCTCTGCCTTTGTAATCGACCGGATTTTCAAGGGAATCGGGCTCGTGCCGCAGCGTGGGCTTGCGGCGGTGTCGCTCTCGATCGAGTTCAACTACACAGCGGTTCTGAACATCATCCTGGGCGCTGCCGGTCTGCTTCTCCTTGTACAGTTCTTCATGACCGGCGGTCCTGCAATGATTCGGATGATGAACAGCGAAAGCAGCGGCGGGTGACTCGGGAGTATCAAGCAGCGTGTTGATAAATCGATCTAAGTCATTTTAGAGCCTGTTCTTAGCCGAAAAATCCCGTCTACGGCAGCGTAAGTTCCTGCAGCGCGACAAACTGGCCGGGCGGCATCAACAGGCTTCTTTATACCACTGACCTAGATACCTTCTACCGGCTTTCTGCGTGGTCGACCTGCAGCGTGCTGTGCTCGATTCTGAAACGCTGCGAAAGTATCTTCGAAAGCTCGCGTCTTTTCGCGTGGCAATCGATCCCGCCGACCACGTTCACGTGCGCCGACAGCGCCGGAAATCCTGACGTAATTTCCCACAGCTGAAAATCCTCCAGGCCGAGGACTTCCGGCTGTCCGATGAGCGTCTGCTGGATCTCATCCGGGTCCATCCCCCTGCGTGCCTCCTCGAGAAGCACACGGGTTGTGTCGCGTACCAGCCCGTATCCGGCGCGGAGCATAAGAAAGGCGACCAGGAACGCTGCGACCGCATCAAGCCGATACAGACCGTGCGCGAGGTAGATGATGCCGCCGGCAGCGGAGGTCGCGATGAAGGCGAACAGGTCGGTAAGTATGTGCTGAAACGAACCACGCATATTGAGGCTCTCACGATTTGCGCGCGCAAGGGCAAAAGTTGCGAGCAGATTGACCGCGATCCCCGCGAGACCGACGACGAAGACGAGGCCGCCTCTGACCGCCGGCGGCTCAATGAGACGTCTGACTCCCTCGTAACAGAAAACCGCCGCGAGCACCAGAAGCGTGGTGCCGTTTATCTGCGCCGAGAGGATCTCGGCCCTCTTGAGGCCGTAGGTCATGATACCCTTCGGCGGCTGGCGGCTCAACCTGATCGTTATCAGTGCGAGTGCGAGAGCGCCCGCGTCGGTCAGCATGTGTCCTGCGTCCGATATGAGAGCGAGGGACGAAGCGATCAACCCGACTACGAACTCTCCGGCCATGAACGTCACGATCAGGGCGAGCGCGATTGCCACGTAGCGCTGGTCCGAGTCCGCATCTACGCCGTGTGTGTGAGTGTCGCGCCCGTTCGGGTCGCCGTGTTCATTGGACTGGCTCATACTTCCTTCCATACATGTGTGCTCGGTCATACAGCCTCCCTTTGGTTGCATCGATTGACAGAGACAAAATCGAGTCGTACAATACAATTAAACAATAACTTAATTGTTTAATTAATGGCAGGAGGTGACATGATGGCGGAACGCAGCAGACAACGAGGAGGACGCACAGCTGTCCCGGAATCTCCCCCGGTCAGCGCATCCGACCTCTGCACCGAGTACAGCCTGAGCTGCCGGGAGAATGAAGAGCGTCTTACCGGGATGATCAGCGAGATCTCCGGACTCTCGGAGCTGTTCCGGGTGCTTTCAGACGAGACGCGCACCAGAATACTCTATCTTCTGTCGGAACAGGAGCTCTGTGTCTGCGATCTCGCCTATCTCCTCGAGATGTCGCTGCCGGCGGTCTCACATCATCTGCGTCTGCTCAAGATCATGCGCATGGTTCGGACCAGGCGGGATGGCAAGCAGGTGTACTACTCTCTCGAGGACGAGCATGTTGTTTCACTGATCATCACTGCCCGCGAGCACTTCATAGACCGGCGGTGACCTTTCCGTCGGAGCGTGCGCAAACCCCGTAGACGCGGTAGGTCGCGCGGAAGATACTACGATATGATGCCGCGCCCCGCCCGAATAGCCCGGTGGACGACCGCTGCGGTCGTTCTGCTGATTGCTTTCGTCGTCGCCGGCCTGCTTTTGCGCGCTCTTCCCCACGAGATCCCGGCTCCTGACGGTCGCTTTGCCGTTGGGCGGGTCATTTTTCCCCGGCAGCCACATACCCTCGTCGCGCTCTGGTATCCTACCGTCGCCGGCGCGCCGGGCCTCCCTGCGGACTACTTTCCCGCCCAATCGCTGCGAACCGTGCGGCAGGAGGAGGGGCTGCGCCGTCTCCTTTCCCAAAACCTCGCAGAAGTCCGCGTCAACGCAATAGAGGATGCGCCGATTTCCCTGGAAAAGGCCGTCTATCCGGTGGTGCTCCTCCTGCCCGGTAAGGGACGGCTGCCCTTTTCCTACACCGCGCTGGCGGAGCGGATGGCGAGCAACGGCTGGGTGGTGGCAGGACTCGATGCGGGCACGTCTCCGCCCGGGAGCGCCGGAATCATCGAGGCCGCGCTGACCGTTCTCGGGAACCTCAACGAGTCGGGCACCGGCCAGTTCTCCGGACGCCTCGACCTGTCTCATCTGGCGGTGGTCGGCGACCCGGCCGATGCTCCCGATTTCGCCGCGGTGCAGAACAGCCTGCTTCCGCCTGTTGTTCCCGTGGTTCTCTTCGGGGGTAGTCGCGGCAGCGGCGAATCGACCGCGCCGCTCGAAGAACCGGTGCTGCGGCTGTCCGCTTCCGGTGCCGAACCCTCGAATGCATCGGTCGACATCCCCATCCCGGGTGCGCGGCCGGCCGATTATACCGATGAAGGCTTTCTCTTTGCGCCTGCCGCCCGGCTCACGGGCCGACTAGGGTCGATTCCCGCGGAACAATTCCATCGCATTGTCGCCGAGCTTGTCGAAACTTTCGTGGAAGGGGCCTGGTCGGCGATGGACGTCGGGACGGGCTCCTACACGCCGGTCGACCGCACCGTGCTGCTTCGGAACGCCGTGTCGGCGGCGACAGTCGCCGTCAGAGAAAAAGCGCTTTCATATCCGCTGCTCAGACGGTGAGGGGAGGGCCCGTCCGGCCCGAGTACACAAGAGGCGCCGATTCATAGTAGAGTGAAGCTACCCCACATAACAAACGGAGGACTACCATATATGGAGAACTTCAGCTTCTCTATGCCCACGCAGATAATCTTCGGCAAGGGTACTGAAAATCAGACCGGCGAGCACACCGCAAAAATCGCGAAACGTGTGTTGTTCCACTACGGAAGCGGCAGCATCAGGAAGAACGGGCTGTACGACCGGGTGTCCGCTTCGCTCAAGGCGGCCGGGGTCGACTACGTGGAGCTCGGCGGAGTGCAGCCCAATCCGCGGCTGAGCCTGGTTCAGGAAGGCATCCGGCTGTGCCGGGAGAAGAAACTCGACGCAGTGCTCGCGGTCGGCGGCGGCAGTGTGATCGACTCCGCAAAGGCAATCGCGGTGGGTGTACCCTACAGCGGTGACGTCTGGAATTTCTATACCGGAAAGGCCGAGCCGAAGGAGATGATTCCGATCGGGGTGGTGCTGACCATTCCTGCAGCGGGCAGCGAGGCGAGCAAGAGCTCGGTGATCACCAATGAAGAGGGTAGCTTCAAGCGCGCGCTCGATATCGATCTCATCAAACCCACCTTCGCGATCATGAACCCGGAGATCACCTATACGCTCCCGGCCTACCAGACCGCCTGCGGCGCCGCGGACATCATGTCGCACATCATGGAGCGGTACTTCACCAACGCCAGGAACGTAGAGCTCACCGACCGGCTGTGTGAGGCGACACTGAAAACGATCATCCGCAATGTGCCGATCGTTCTCCGGGAACCGGAAAACTATGCGGCGCGCGCGGAAATCATGTGGGCGAGCACGGTTGCACACAACGATCTTCTGAGCACCGGACGAATCGGTGACTGGGCATCCCATCAGATCGAGCACGAGCTCTCCGCGCTCTACGACGTCGCGCACGGCGCGGGGCTCGCAGTGGTCTTTCCGGCCTGGATGAAGTTCACCTACCGGCACGACGTCACCCGTTTTGTGCAGTTTGCGGTTCGCGTGTGGGGAGTCGAGGAGGATTTCGCCAATCCCGAGCAGACGGCCCTCGAGGGAATCAGACAGATGGAGATGTTCTTTCAGAGGATCGGCCTGCCGGTGAGAATGAAAGACCTTCCGATCCCGACCGACCGCATCGGCGAGATGGCCGAACGGGCGGTATCGCACGGAAGGGTTGGAGCCTTCGTGGAGATCAAGCGCCCGGAGGCTGAAGCGATACTCAAGCTCGCGGTCTGACACCTCACGAAATTGCCTGCTCTGTCCGGGGATTTCGTCCCTGGACGGACGCGCGTCCGGCGGCGCTGACCGTTTGGGCCGGCTCCGCCCGGACGCCGATTTCCGATCTTGCGCGGAGACTCCGGTTCGCGCATAATGGCCCAACTTTTATCACACTGGAGAACCCACATGAAGAAATCGGCTTGCGTTGCGATCCTGCTCGCATCGCTGGCCTCGCTCGCGTTCGCCGCCGGAGGCAGCGAAGCGTCCGGGAGCAAGGCGTCGTCCGAAAACGACCAGTCTCTCGCCCTTGTCATGGAGAAGGGAAAGCTCGTGCTTGGGCTGGACGACGCGTTTCCCCCGATGGGCTATCGCAACGACGACAATCAGATCGTCGGCTACGACATCGACCTGGCCAGAGAAGTAACTCGAAGGCTGGGGGTGGAGCTTGCACTGCAGCCGATCGACTGGAACGCGAAGGAGCAGGAGCTCAACACCGGAAGAATCGACTGCATCTGGAACAGCTTCACCATCACCGAAGACCGCCAGAAAGCGATGTCATTCACCCGGCCCTATCTCCGCAATTCGCAGGTCCTGGTGGTGAAAAAGGACTCACCCTACAACACGCTGTCTGATTTGAAGGGAAAGACGGTGGGGCTGCAGGCGGGCTCCTCTGCCGCCGATGCGCTTGATTCCGCGGCGGCCTTTAAGAGCTCGCTGAAGAATGTGGTGGAGTTCAAGGACAATCTCACCGCGGTCATGGATATGGAAATCGGCGGCGTGGACGCGGTGCCCATGGACCTAATCGTGGCAAATGACAATATCAAACATTCCCGCAAGGACTTTCGCGTGCTCGGCGACTCGCTTGCGGCGGAAAGCTACGGCGTGGGATTCAGGAAGAACGACCTGGCTCTGCGCGATGCGGTCCAGACGCAGCTCGAAGCGATGGCGGCAGATGGAACGCTGGCGAAGATCACCACGGGCTGGTTTGGTTCCGACATATCGGTGGTTGCCAGATAGGAATCTTCGGGTATGACGAAGCTGCTGGGAGTGATGCTGCAGGGAACTGTGGTGTCTCTGGAAATATTCTTTCTCACCCTGCTGTTTTCACTCCCGCTCGCTCTGCCCGTTGCCCTTGCCCGGAGGTCGCGCCACTGGCTCATCAGGGCGCCGGTGAGCTTCTACGTGCTGGTGATGCGCGGCACGCCCCTCATTCTGCAGCTCATCTTCGTCTACTTCGCGCCCTACTACCTGCTTCGCCTCTCCTATGATCGTTTCACGGCCGTCATCATTGCTTTCGTTGTCAACTACGCGGCCTACTTCGCCGAGATCTACCGTGGCGGGATCGATGCGATTCCGAAGGAACAGTGGGAAGCGGCGAAGGTTCTCGGACTGAGCCGGACCCGGACCTTCGTCAGCGTCATCCTTGCCCAGGTAGTCCGGCGTATTCTGCCGGCGAGCTCGAACGAAGTCATGACGCTGGTGAAAGACACCGCGCTCGCCCAGACGATCGGTGTCGCGGAGCTTTTCCGTGCCGCGCAAAACGCCTCTGCCCAGGAGTTCTCTAAAGTGCCGATATTTCTTGCCGGAGTGTTCTACTTTGTGATGAACTGGATCGTTACGGTCGGTTTCGATGTGGCCGAACGAAGGTTGTCCTACTACAAGTTCTGAATCGAGGCCTGCGACATGAGCTCTATCAATCTGAACGGTATATGGACCCTCCGCCTTCTGGAGGGCAGCGATCCGGAGGCGAAGGTCTTCCGGTCGGGCGACGGGCGGTTGCCGGCGAAAGTGCAGACGGCTTTGCCGGCGGCCGTCCCGGGCGACAATCTCAGCGCCCTGGTGAACGCGGGGGCGGTTCCGGATCCCTACGTGGGCGAGAACGAGCTCGAGCTGCAGTGGATCGGCAGAAGCGACTGGGTGTTCGAGCGCGATTTCGATATTCCGAAGAGTTTTCTCGACGGTCCGGAGGCATACCTCACCTTTGAATCACTGGATACAATTGCAGAGGTCCACCTCAACGGCAGGGAGATCGGTCGGAGCGACAACATGTTTGTCCGCCGTCGCTTTCCGGTAAAGAGCGTGCTCAAACCCGGGAAGAACAGGCTGGCGGTGAAGTTTCGGTCTGCCGATCGGGAAGCTGCCGCACGCGCGAAAAAGCTCACCTATCCGATTCCGCACACCCGTCACCCAGTGCAGTCCGAGCACCGGAATCTGGTGCGCAAGGTGCAGTGCCACAGCGGGTGGGACTGGGGTCCCTGCCTGATGGTTGCAGGCATCTACGGCGGGGTGACGCTCGAGTCTGCGCCGGGAATCATCGATTACGTTACCACGCGACTTTCCCGCGCCGGGAAGAAATGGACGGTGCTCGTCACTGTCGAATACACCTCTGCGGTGGACGAGACGCTCGAGCTGTCGGCGAGTGTTGCCGGCACGGAAAAGCGAGCCACGGCGGAGGTTCAGCGTGGGGCCAACAGCTGGCAGCTGCGGCTGAACGTCACCTCCCCGGAGCTCTGGTGGCCGGCGGGCTACGGCGCGCAGCCGCTCTACGAGCTGACTGTCTCGATTGGCGACGCAACCTCCAAGAAAGGAATCGGCTTCCGTACGGTGAACATCAAGGGGGTGGACGACCGGCTTGGTCGCAGCATGACGGTACGTGTCAACGGAACTGACATCTTCTGCAAGGGGGCGAACTGGATTCCGATGGACGCCATGCCTGCGCGTCAGACCGCCGCCCGCTACGAACGGCTTCTCGGCGACGTTTCCGCCGCCAATATGAACATGATACGCATCTGGGGCGGAGGTCAGTACGAGAACGACCTGCTCTATGACATCTGCGACCGGAACGGCATCCTCATCTGGCACGACATGATGTTCGCCTGCTCGCTCTACCCGTCGAACCGCGGCTTCCTCGACTCCGTGCGGGAGGAGATCGAGCACCAGATCAAACGGCTCAAGGACCACCCGAGCATTGCGCTCTGGTGCGGAAACAACGAGGATGTCGGAGCGATTACCTGGTTCAACGAGTCGCGAAACGATCCGGGCCGCTACTTCGTCGACTACGACCGGCTGAACGAGGGGGTCATTGGGGAAACGATCCGGGCGCTTGATCCGGACCGGCCCTGGTGGCCGAGCTCGCCCTCTGCCGGTCCGGACGACTTTACCGACTGCTGGCACGTCTCCGGCCGCGGCGACATGCACTACTGGAGTGTCTGGCATGAAGGCAAGTCCTTCGACTCCTACCACGATGTGACGCCCAGGTTCTGCTCCGAGTTCGGCTACCAGTCCTTTCCATCGCCGGAAACCGTGGCGAGCTATGCGGCGAAGAGCGAGCGGAACGTCACCTCGCCGGTGATGGAACATCACCAGCGTCATCCGCGGGGCAACTCGATCATCCTGGAGAACTTCTCGCGCTACTTCCGTTTCCCGGAGGGGTTCGAGAACATGCTCTACCTGAGCCAGGTGCAGCAGGCGCTCGCAATGAAGACGGCGGTCGAATACTGGCGCTCGCTCCGACCGGTCTGCATGGGAACACTCTACTGGCAGATAAACGACAACTGGCCGGTAGCCTCCTGGTCCTCGGTCGAATACACGGGTCGATGGAAGCTTCTCCACTATGCCGCCCGCCGCTTCTACGCACCGGTAACGGTGGTCGCCTACCGCAAGGGCGACGAGGTATTGGTCTACGGTCTCAACGACACGCAGGCTCAGGTGAACGGCAGCGTGACCCTGCGGTTCATCGAGTTCAGCGGAAGGGTGGTGAAGGAGGAGTTCATCGCCTGTTCGCTCCGACCCGGCACTGCGACCCGCGTGTGGAAGTCGGCAGTCTCAAAGCTGCCTGTCCGGGTGGACCAGGGCACGCTGGCGGTGCAGCTCGATGCGGGCAGCATACGCGCCGACAACGATCTGTTTCTGACCGAGCCTAAGCGGTGCGAACTCGCGCAGCCGGACCTGAAGATCACGACGGTCGAGCGCGGGGGACGGATCACCTTCGAGCTCACCGCAGCGGCGCCGGCATTTTACGTTTCACTCGAAGTCGACTCGAAGCTCGGACGCCTCTCGGACAATGGATTCAGCGTCTACCCGGACAGACCGGTAGCCGTCGATTTCCTGCCGGAAAGGAAGCTCGCGGCGAAGAGACTCGAACGCGCGGTCACCCTTCGTCATCTGCGCCTCACCTACCGGTAGCAGTTATCCTCCTGGTTGTAACTCATATGGGTTACGGTTTCACAAACCCACATAACCCGTTTAGAGTAAGAACTGGATTTCTCATACAGAAGAGGACGCTTCGATGAAAAAGGTACAGGGCGGCTTGCGTCTGCTAGCATACGTAGCTACGGCGCTTGCGCTCGCCGTGTTTCTTTCTGCGTGCGGTAGCGGCGGGGCGATGGAAGTCCAGGGCATCAAGCTTGCCAACGAGCTCAACCCCCCGGTGACGGTCGGCGAGAAAGCCTACAGGGTCGGGCTGGTCGTAGCGGACAACAAGTCGGACAAGGTCGAAGCGGCCAACGCCGCGCAGCGGCTTGTGGACAAGGACAAGGTGAACGTTGTGCTTGGATAGTGGGACTCATCGCTTTCGATGGCTGCAGGTCCCATCGTGAAGGATGCGAAGATCCCGGCAATCGGTCTCTCCTGCACCAACCCGCTGGTAACCAAGAGCAACGACTACTACTTCCACGTCTGTTTCATTGAACCGTTCCAGGGAACGGTCATGGCCAACTACGCTTTCAATGAGACTAGCGCGAAGACGGCTGTTATCATCCGTGAGGTGTCGAACGACTATTCGGTCGGTCTCGCCAAGGTCTTCGCCGACAGCTTCAAGAAGCTGACAGGCAACGACAAGGCGGTCCTGGCAGAATTGAACTACAACACCGGCGACCAGGACTTCTCAGCACAGCTGACTGAGGAGTATCAAGAAGCCTGTTGATACCAGGGATTCAGATCAGCAAGCGCATACGCAGGGACTCGAATCGAAGTGCCCCGCTGCCCGACCTTCCACCTCACCGGAGGAGTGATCACCTTCGCAGTCC
>CAZNYW010000074.1:0-18505 GCA_964577375.1 uncultured Spirochaetales bacterium
AATTACTCCCCTGATTTTATCCACAGGGTTCTTGATACTACCCGCGCGCCCCCCTGTCGGCGCGCAGAAGGTTGAGCATGATCAGGATGATCAGCGCGAGCAGTGCAGCGAGCGCGAGGTAGACCGGCTGATACCCCACAAGGCGACCGAACTCGACGCCCGCGATGGGACCAAGGCTCCCTCCGATATCGCCGAAGAACTGGTACAGGCCGACGACGTTGCCGCGTCTTTCCCCGGGGGTGAGGTCGCCGAGCAGCGTCAGAAGTGGCGTCGAGGTGCCGCCTGAGCCCGCGCCGATCAGCACCAGGCTCACCGCCGCGGGAATGAGGTTGCGGCTGAGGCCGAGAATCGCAAAGCCTGCGGCCGCAATGCTGATGGCGGGGATCACCGGCAGCACCCGCGACGGGACACGGTCGATTACTCGTCCTACGATCACCGTCACCGCTGCCGAGCTCAGGATCATTACCGCCATCAGCACTCCCGATGTCGCCTGCACTCCGAAGTAGGGAAGGGAGAGTCCGCGCTTGTTGACTACGAGCACGAGGGTGGCGAGAAGAACTCCCTGAATTGTGAAGAATACCAGCAGATTGGTGAGCCAGATGATGTGTATGCGCCGGTCCGCACGGACAACAGTCCGCACCTCGGCGCGAAGGCGGTCGAGCACGCCGGGCCGGGATCCTTCATCGGCCCGGGAGCTCCGCGCGGCACCCTTCACGTCGGGGATGAGGAACCAGCTCATCACGGCGGCTCCGCCCGCGGCGATTGTTGCGGCTACGAATGCCGCGCCGTCGCTGATGAGTCCCGCGACCACGCCCCCGACGAGCATCCCGGCAGGCATTCCCAGACTCAATGCCATCCGGACAAGCGCAGTGTTCCTGCCGCGGTTTTCCTCGGTCGAGAGATTGAGCGCGAGCGTCATCCCGCCGACAAGCAGCATCGCGGAGCCTACACCCCAGAGGACACGGCCGAGCAGCAGGAACAGACCCGGAACGGAGGTGAGCAGCGACAAACTGAAGGTGCCGGTGGCGGCAGCCTCCACCACCAGACCCACCGCAAGCGGTATTTTCCCGCCGATCCGGTCGATCCAGTTGCCGGCAATCGGGTTCATCCCCAGACGGGTGATTCGGTTTGCCGAGAGAATGAAGCCGATAAGAACGCCGGACAGTCCGAGCCGCACACCGAGCAGGGGAAGAATCGGAAACGCGATGCCGCCGCCGATCCCGCCGAGGAAGACCGCGATCGCGACCGGGGCTACGGCGGTGCGGGTTGCCGTTGGATGGTGACTGGAACTGCCCTTGCTGCCCAAGTATCAAATGTACTCAGGGCTGAACGGAATTGGAAAGCCGCCTTCGGTCCGACTCTCCCTCAGGAGGCCGCCTCCCTTACCAGCCTTTCTATCCTGCGGTCCGGTATCAGCCACATCAGCGCGACAAAGACGTAGAGTGCTCCGGCAAGCCAGGGCACGGCAAAGGACAGCCCGATCCCTGCAGCGTAGATCACCGGGGAGACCTTCCCCTTGATGTCACGGCCTATCGCCGCGGCGAGTTTCGAGTCCGTTGCCTGTTCGGCAACTATCAGACTCTGCAGAATATAGTAGGCCACGGCGGCCATCAGGAGCACCCCTCCGTAGAGCGCCGAAGGCGCGGAGCTGAAGTGATGCTCTCCCATCCAACCGGTGACGAAGGGGAACAATGAGAGCCAGAACAGGAGGTGGAGGTTTGCCCACAGGATTCCTCCGTTGACCCTGCGGCATGCCTTTATCAGGTGGTGATGATTGTTCCAGTAGATGCCGATGTAGAGGAAGCTCAGCACGTAGCTGAGGAAGACCGGAAAAAGCGGCCGGAGATTGTTCAGGTTTGCTCCGCCGGGAATCTTCAGCTCGAGGACCATGATGGTGATGATGATCGCGAGCACGCCGTCACTAAACGCTTCGAGGCGGTTCTTTTCCATGACGAAATGATACGAAGTGTCGGAAGCGGCGGCAAACCGAGGCGGTTCGGCTAGGCCGGTTGTCCAAGCAGCTCGATTCCCCGGGCAATCGAGTCCTCGTCGAGATGACCGAATCCGATCACGAGGCAGTCGCGCCACCGCTGCGGTTCGCTCGAATGCAGAGAGACCGGATAGAACCTGGCGCCGAGCGTCTCGACTGCTTCGAGCCGCTTCCGGTTGAAGTTGCCGCCGCGAACCCGCACCGCCACGTGAATGCCGGCCGGACTTCCGAGTATTTCGACTGCGCTGCCGAGCACCCGGTCGAGCGTTTCGCGGACGACGATCCACTTCCGTTCATATCGCCGCCGCATCGCTGCGATATGGCGCGCATAGTGACCTTTTTCCACGAAGCTCGCCAGCACAAGCTGTTCGGGTGACGCATTGTGGAGATCGGACAGCCATTTTGCACTGCGGACGGCGGCCACCAGATCCCAGGGAAGGACTATGAATGCCGCCCGAAGCGCCGGCGCAAGGGTCTTGCTGAAGGTGCCGACGTAGGCGACCCGCGACGGATCGAGCTCGTAGAGCGTGCTGACAGGGGGGAGCCCATACCGAAGCTCCGAATCGTAATCATCTTCCACAAGATAGATTCCCTTCCGTCGTGCGACCTCGATAATGGCAGTACGTCTTCCGGCCGGCATCGATATCCCGAGCGGATAGTGATGCGAGGGGGTGACATAGGCGAAGCTCAGCCCGTCCAGTCCGGCGAGTCCCTCCGGTGCCATGCCCTCGGCATCCACCCGGACCGCAACCGATTCCACCCCTGCATGGTTGATGATCCGCGGGATGTCGGCCGTCACCGGCTCTTCTACTGCGGCGCGTCCGCGTTGCACCTTTCCTGCGATGGCGGCGGAGAGCAGGCTGATCGCCTGCGTGGTTCCCGAGGTGATAAGGATCTGCTCGGGGCTGCAGACAACCCCGCGCTGCATACGGAGATATCCGGCAATCGCTTCCCGCAGCTCGGCCCTCCCTTCAGGGGCGGAGTAGGCGAGATCGCGCGCCGAAAGGCGGCTCCAGGTCTCGCGCTGGAGCCGCTGCCAGAGCCCGACCGGAAAGAACCGCAGATCGGGAACGCCGGTCCGGAAATCGATGATGTCGGTGCGAAGCGGTTCGAAACCGATCCGGGGAATCCGGTCGGCGCCGCCTCGGACTCGCTGTTGAAGGCTGCCGGTCAGCGCGACTCCGGGGGCGACGAAGGTTCCCGAGCCGCGGCCGGAGTAGACATACCGCTCGGCTGCAAGGCGTTCGTAGACCGCGACGGTCACCGTTCGCGATATCTGCAGCTGCGTCGCGAGCTCCCGCGATGAGGGCAGCCGCTCGTCTGCGGCTGCGGCGCCGCAGGTAATCATTCGCTTGAGCTCGGCGAACAGCTGCTCGGTAAGTGGTGTCCTGCTCTGTCTGTCCAGAACGAGATTCATGAATCTGCCAGATTGGTATTGTCGAATTAGACCAGGATTGGATATTGGCAATACCAATATCCAATCATACCCTTACTGGCATGATCGATGCAAGAAGCAGGTCGGAAACAATCGGGTTTGTCGAGGTGCTGGCGGCGATGGCGCTCGCCGGTACAACGGTCGTCGCAGGAAAAGTTCTTCAAGGGGCAGTTTCTGTCCCGTTCGCCGTATTCGCCAGTTTTCTGTCTGCCTTCACGGTGATGGTTCCGCTCCAGCTCCGGCGGATGGGCGAGCTTCGTTCGCTTCCCGGCCGTGAGCTCCTGCTGATGTTTCTCCAGGCGCTCTGCGGAATGGTGCTGTTCCGGCTGCTCCTGCTCTACGGTCTTCGCGCGACGCCTGCAACCACCGCCGGCGTCATCACCGGCGCAGCTCCGGCGGTCACGATGGTCCTCGGCCGCATCGTACTGCGTGAGCGTCTGGGAGGGCGCGGCGTCGCTGCGGTAGCCGTCACGGCGATCGGCATCATTGTGCTGAATCTGGCGGCACGGCCGGAATCGAGCGCCCACTCCATTCTCGAATCACTGTACGGAAGTCTCCTGATTCTGTGCGCCGTGCTGTGCGAGTCGTCCATGACGATCTTCCGCAAATTGTCACGCCGGCAGGTGAGCGCGGTAACGAATACCACCGTTCTCAGCCTCTTCAGCTCGCTTCTCATGCTTCCGTTCGTCGCCGGCGAGCTTGCGACACGGAGACTCGCGCCGCTCCCGCCGGCAGTGTGGCTCCTCCTCGCCTACTACGGCGCGTTTGCCACCGTGGTCGCCTATCTTCTCTGGGGCGACGGTGCGATGCGCGTCGCAGCCGGAAGGGTCGGCATCGCCACGGGGGCGATGCCGGCGGTCGCATACCTGCTGTCGGTAGGGCTCTTGCGGGAACCGTTCCGGCTCACGCAGGCGGCAGGCTGTCTTCTGGTCACCGCCGGGATTGTTGTGGGGGCCCGCAGAAAAGCCGGACACCGCGCTCGCTCTTTCGTCGCGGTTACTGCTCAGGGAAAGGGTCAGAACCGGAGCTTGAGGATGTGATCGGCAAGCGGCTGGGGGAGAAGCTCGAGGAACGCCGCAAGGCGGCTCATATGGCCCACCGCGTAGCGCCGTCGAGGGTGCGAAGATTTCAAAGCGCTCGAGACGACCTCCGCCACTCGCTCGGCGGGCGTCCGGCGGGAATCAAACGCCGCCATATCCGCGGCCCACTCCTTCAGCGTTTTTGCGTAAAGCTGAACCCGTGCCGGCGGCGAAGATTCGAGCAGTCTTTCGACATCGCTCAAAGTCCTGAGACCGGCCGGGGTGCGGATGCCCCCGCAGCGGATCATGATGTTCTGGATGTTCCAGCGTTTGAGCTCGATATCGAGAGTCCGTGCCAGACAATTGACCGCGAAATCGCACGCATGAATTGCCGCGACGTAGGGTGTCGGCAGGATTGCAGGCGTTACGATCCAGACGATGCGTCCGTTGCCCGCGCGAAGGAGTGGAAGCGTCTCCTGCAGCAGCACGACCGGGCCGACGATGCGAGCGGCGGTTTCCCGCCTCAGCATCTCGGGGTCGATGAGCTCTGCCGGCGCCGGTGCGCCTCCTCCGGCGTTGTTGACTACTGCGTACAGACTGAGTCCTTCTGCTCCGATCCGCGCCGAGACGGCAGCCACCGCCGCCCCTATCTCGTCAGGTCTCGTCATGTCCATCGGACAGACCCCGATCAGGCGGTCGATAGACAACGCTTCGAGACTGCGACGGTCCTCCTCTCTGCGAACCGCAGCAAAGACCGTGTAGCCGTTCCTCGCCAGGTGAACAGCGACAGCTCTTCCTATCCCGGACGAGCAGCCGGTCACGAGCACCGCCCGGTTCCGCTTCTCAGCTTGATTCTTCACTTCGTCTCTTCCTCTCCTGCAATTCCTCCGGACAGCGCGGCGACGTACGCTGCCGGATCATCACCCCCCGGAGCCGACTCGCGGTAGGCGTTGAAAAACCCGGGCATCATGGCGCGAAACAGCAGGGCCGAGATTCCCTGCTCGAGCCGCAACGCGGTCAAATCGGTGGTCGCCTTCGCGGGTCGGCCCGCGGGGGCCAAGAGGCCCGCGAGCTTCGTCAGAAATCTGCTCATGAACCGGTTCAGTCGAGCGGGAAGCGGACCCCGGTAGTCACCAGTGAGAAAGGGTCCCTCAAGGTGAGCGCGGGCGATCCCACCGTAGCGCTGGACGCCGTCAAGGAGGAAACCGAAGAGATCCGATAACGCCTCTCCCGGATCGGAGTACTCCTTTTCCAGCATTGCATCGAGATCGTCGAACGAGTTGCCGATCGTGCGATCGAGGGCGTGAGCGACGAGGGACTCTTTGGAGCCGAAGTGATAGTTGACCGAGGCGACATTCACCGATGCTTCCGCGGCAATGTCCCGGACAGTCACGCGCGAGACGCCAAGCCGTTCGATACATTCGATTGCGGCGAGGATTATTCTCTCCCGGGTCTCCTCCCCTCTCTGGTTCATTGCATCCTCAATTTTCAAACAGAAATATTAAACGTGTGTTTGAATTATATCTCAGAGTCGGTTGTCTGTCAAACGCCCGAGGACAACGCGGCGGAGAGGAAAAGCTGCCGGGTCGCTATGCTACCACTTCTCTCCGCCCCTGACCGGACCGGGCGCTCCGTTTGCGAATCGTTCCGGCTCGAGAACACGCGCGCGCATGTCCTCTATCTGGTCGTGCTGAAAGACCATCCAGGTTGGGTAGGGAGTCTCGGTTTCGGAGGCCTTGTCGAGCTGCGCGAAATCTTCGGCGGTGAGCTTCAGGTCCACCGAAGCAATGTTCTCCTCGAGGCGTTCGTTGGTACGCGCTGCGATGATGACGCTCGAAATCATCGGCCGGGAGAGAAGCCAGGCGATGGATACCTGTGCGGCGCTCGCATCGTGACGCATTGCGACAGCCTTCACCGCATCAACGACCGTGTAACCGTAGTCGGTCTCGAACGGCACGAACCGGCCCGCTTCGGCAAACCTCGATCCCTGCGGCGCCGGCTTGTTCCTGTCATACTTTCCGGCAAGAAAACCTCCGGCGAGAGGGCTCCAGACGAGAATCCCGATGTTGTGATACTCAGCCAGCGAGAGCCACTCGTGCTCCACTCCGCGCCCGACCAGGCTGTAATAGAGCTGGGCGGTAATGTACCTGTTCAGGTGTTCGCGCTGCTGGACCCCGAGCGCTTCGGCCGCCTGCCAGGCAAGGTAGTTGGAAAGCCCGATGTATCGCACCTTTCCCTGTCGGACCAGGTCGTCGAGCGCGCGCAGCGTCTCCTCGAGCGGTGTATTGCTGTCCCAGCTGTGCACCTGGTAGAGGTCGACGTAGTCGGTCTTGAGCCGGCGAAGACTGGCGTCGATCTCGCGTATGATGTTGACTCGAGTCGTACCCGCATTGTTGAAATTGGTGTCGCTCATCGGCAATCGCACCTTCGTCGCGAGCACTACCTCTTCGCGAATCCCTTTGAGCGCGTTCCCGACGAGCGTTTCGCTCTCGCCCCGGGCATACATGTCGGCGGTATCGATGAAGTTGATGCCGTGGTCGAGCGCGAGCTTGACCATCGAGTCGGTCTCCTTCTGGCCCAGGTTTCCGAGGCCCTTGCCGCCGAACTGCATGGTGCCGAGTGAGAGCGCGCTGACGATGAGCCCGCTATTTCCGAGTTTTCTGTAGATCATTCAAGTCTCCTTTATGCAGGTATCAAGATATTGCCCCCCGCGCGGGCCGGGCAAGCTGGAGTCGGTCCGGGCGCGCGGAAAAAACGGCGGACTTGCGGCTCGGCGTTCGGAGGGATTATGGTAGAGGCAAGCCCACATCCATTGCGGACGAACTGAATCACCCCAGGAGGACTGCCATGTCATTTGATCCGCTGTCTGCGCTTGCTTCACTGGACCCAGAACTGCGCAAGCGACTTGTCGAGCAGAACGAGTTTGTCTACGCCGACGGCGCGCTCCCGAGAAAGACCAAGCTGCTCATCGCGTTGGCGTTCGATGCCGCTCACGGAGCCGAAAACGGGGTACGTAGTCTCGCCGGTCAGGCGCGTCAGGCGGGTGCCACCGACCGGGAAATTGCCGAGGCGCTTCGCGTCGCCTACCACCTTACGGGAGTCGGATCGCTCTACACGGCTTCTGCGGGACTCCGCGACCCCGGCTGACCTTCTTCTGCGCCGGATCCGCCGAAATATCCAAACGCGATACACTTTCTAGTATCAGCCGCCGCACGGCGGCAGGGGAGGTACTGTGTGTATCACAAATCAGACTGACCCGAACGTCTGCTTCATTGTTCCTCCACACATGCTCGAACAGGTTGCAGTCAATTCGCGGGATCCGGAGCTTCGACAGCGCGCTATGCAGAACATCTATCTGCAGGGGCAGATGCGCGGATTGCGAATCGGTATCGGTCAATTCGCTTCAGTCGCGCCCGCGCTGACGAAAGAACGCCGGGAGATATACGATGCAGAGCACGGAACTGCATTGCCGGGAAGGCCGGTCAGGTCGGAAGGCGACGATCCCACCTCCGACGTTGCGGTGAATGAGGCGTACGACTATTCCGGCGACACCTACGAGTTCTATCTTGATGTGCTTGCGCGACGGTCGGTTGACGGCCAGGGGCTCGAACTCGATTCGTCGGTCCACTACGGCCGCGACTACGACAACGCATTCTGGAACGGTCAGCAGATGGTCTACGGCGACGGGGACGGTGTGCTCTTCAACCGGTTCACCAAATGCCTCGATGTCGTTGGTCACGAGCTTACGCATGGTGTGACCCAGTACACCGCCCGCCTTGCCTACCACGATCAGCCGGGCGCGCTCAACGAGTCGATCTCGGACGTTTTCGGATCGCTCGTCAAGCAGTATCATGAAAAACAGACGGCCGATCAGGCGGACTGGCTCATCGGACAGGGACTTCTGGTCCTCAAGCCGGGGGCCAACAGGACGGCGCTTCGATCGATGAAGGCACCGGGAACGGCGTATGACGATCCGACTACGATCGGAAAGGATCCACAGCCGGCGAATATGAAGGATTACCACCACGGGACAAGCGACAACGGAGGTGTCCACATCAATTCCGGCATTCCGAACCACGCGTTCTATCTGGCTGCCACCGCCCTGGGTGGATACGCCTGGGACACGGCCGGCCGGATCTGGTACGAAGTTCTGACCACCAGGCTCGAGCCCGAGTCGAGCTTCGCGGATTTTGCTTCCGCCACAACGGCTGCAGCCGAAGCCTACGGCGCGCGGGCGAAGCAGGCAGTCGCCGAGGCGTGGAAGGCAGTGGGGCTCTAGTATGGCCGGAAGGAAGCGTGGTGAAATGGTGCCAGGCGAGCTCACGCGGATTCGTATCGAGCGGGAGGGCGGCGTGGTTGGGCCGATTCGCCGTCCCCCGGTCAGCCTCGAAATTTCTGAATTGAACAATTCTGAATACCGCGAGATCGCCGCGCTCGTCGCGTCCGCCCTGCTTGACGAGCTGCCGGAGCGATTTCCCGGGGAACCCTATCCGGACGCGATGCAGACCACGCTCGTGGTGGAGACTACCCGCCGGGTGTTCACGGTCACCTTTCAGGATGGCGACGGACATCCGGAGGAGCTGGACCGGATCGCAGGACGCGTCTGGGCTCGTCGTCCGCGGTAGTGCGGCAGCCGGGCAGAACGGTGCTATCGATCCGCACCCGCGCCGGGGTAAGACTCCCGCACGTCCGGCTCCCGGTGCGTGGAGATCGACAGTCGGTTCCAGGCGTTGATAATCGCAGCCGTCACCGTCAGATCGACCATTTCACGCTCGGTGAACAAGGTGCGCAGACGGTCATGAAGCTCATCCGACGGCCGGTGCCGGTCGATTCTGGTGACTGCCTCTGTCCACTCCAGTGCCATACGTTCCCGTTCGGAAAATGACGGCATGTCGCGCCACCCGGCGAGACAATCGAGACGCTGCTGCGACTCACCAAGCTCACGTGCTTCGCGGATGTGCATGTCGAGGCAGAACGCGCAGCCGTTGATCTGGGATGCGCGGATCTCGACAAGACACTTCAATCGACGGTCGAGCGAGGTGGTGCTCGCGCTCACTGTGGACATCGCTTTGTAGGCGTCCGGGTTGATTTTTCGTGCATTGAGTTTGTCACTCATACCTGCGTCCCCCTACAATTCGTTGCTGATTCCGAATGTAGCAGCAGGCGCGGGGGACCGTCTTGAATAAATCCGACATTGACGGTCATATTTACTCAATCATGCCGGGAGGACAATTCGAGCTTCGCTTCTACACTCCCCACCAGCTGTTGCGGCGATACATTCAGAGCTACTGGATAGTACGAGCGAAGACTGCGCCGCCGGTCGTGCGGTATCTCCATCCCGACGGGGGAAGCGGGCTCACGTTGAGCTACGGTGACCCGACCGTGATTGACGGCCTTCTGCGGTCTCCGGGTATCTCTGCCCGGGATCAGATGCTTGCGCCCGTCGAGCTCCGTCTCGGCGGAACCACGAAAATTGTCGGTGTGAGGTTCCATCCCGGCGGCGCGTACGGATTGTTTCGCACGGCGAAGCTCGCCGCGGCGCTTGAAGAGGCTCCGGAGACCAAGGTTCTGTATGAACAGGTGGGGGAGGCCGCAATTTCCGAGAGAGTCGTCGAGATCCTTGACGGCTGGCTCAACGCGTTCAGGACGGAAGGCCGGATGTCATCGGCTACAGTACAGACAATTCGAGATATCGCGTACCATCATGGTTCGATGCCCGTCGAACGGATCGCGCGAAATGCAGGAGTCAGTGCCCGGCATCTCGAGAGACTTTTCCGTGAGGAGGTCGGATACTCGCCCAAGCAGCTGTCGCGAATTCTTCGCGTCCGGCACGCGAAGAGGCTCATAGCGACCGGCGCCGCGAAGGATCTCTCCCGGACTGCCTATCTGCTTGGATACGCGGACCAGCCGCATTTCAACCGGGAGTTCCGGTCGATAATCGGTATTCCGCCGGCCCGCTACCGGAAACTGGCAGGTGTGAACATGCCGGACAGTGGTGGCTCATCCGTGCTCACGGGAAGCCGTGTCCCTGCCGGAGGCTGGAGTACCTGACCCTCCGAGATTGTCCTCCACGAGCTTGTTGACGAAACTGACGTCCTGCGCGATCTGCTCGACGCGGGCATCCTTGTCGCTCGCCTGATCCTCTATCACGCCCAGGCGCCGTTCCAGCTCGGCGATTCGTTTCTCCAGTTCAGGAGATTCTCTCTTACGTTTTTCGGTGAGGTAACTGAATACGGATGCGACGGCGGTCATCAACACCAGGCCGCCCACTACTATGATAGCTATCTCCATGGCAGACTCCTTTTCGGGTCCGGCTCAGCACGGTTGCGCAGATGTGGGATTGGTTCATCAATACTACTGGAAAAGAGGCTCGCCCGGAAGCGGGGAGCTGCAGTCCTCCTTGACAAGAGGCAGGCCGATCTGATCTGGTATAGGCAGGAGGTGAACAACGCCATGCCCGATCCCTACAACCTCCAACGGTTCATCGACGCGCAGGAATCGGTTCTCGACGCCGTCGGCAGAGAGCTCGCTGCCGGATCCAAACGCAGCCACTGGATGTGGTTTGTGTTTCCTCAGGTCAAGGCGCTCGGGCACAGTCCGACGGCACAACACTACGGAATCGGCTCGCTCGATGAGGCGAAGGCCTATCTTGCTCACCCGGTACTCGGTCCGCGACTCCTGGAATGGACCCGGACGGTCGTTGCTGTCGAAGGTCGCTCCGCGCAGGAAATCTTCGGCTATCCGGACTACCTCAAGTTCCGCTCTTCGATGACCCTTTTCGACGCGGCGGCAGGCGCGACGGACCAGGGGTCGATCTTCGGTCACGCTCTCGAGAAGTACTACGGCGGCGAGCCCGATTCCTCGACGCACCGAATCCTCGGGCTGTCCTGACGGGGGGAAAAAACGCGGTCTTCTCTTGCCTCTCCCCTTAGGGGGAGGGTTTAAGATTGGCAGATCTTCGGCCGACTCAGGCCGTACGGGAGGACCATATCGATGGCGAAAACCGATTTGAAGAGGTCGCTCGGCGCGTGCTACCGGGCGCGGCCGGAGGTGCAGCTGGTCGAAGTCCCGGCAGTCACCTACATCTCCTATGAAGGGCACGGTGACCCCAACGGATCTCAGGACTTCAGCGATGCAATGGGCGTCCTGTACGGGATGGTCTACACGCTCAAGTTCAGCCTCAAGGAGTCGGGGCTCGATTTCACCGTAATGCCGCTCGAGGGACAGTGGTGGACCGATGACGAAGCGCACTTCAGTGAAGCCTCCCGGAAAGAGTGGAACTGGAAGGTGATGATTGCGGTTCCGGACTACGTCGACGATGCGGCATTCGAGCGGGCGCGGGCGGCGCTTCGCAGGAAGAAGGATCCGCCGGGTCTGGACAAGGCGACACTCGAAACAATTACCGACGGGCTCTCGGCGCAGTTCCTCTATTTCGGACCCTACTCAGGGGAGGCGCCCTTCATCGCCGACATGCACCGAATTGTCCGGGAGAAAGGATACCGCCTGCGCGGGCACCATCGGGAGATCTACCTCAACAGCCCGCAAAGGGTTCCCGAGGAGAAGCTGAAGACGATCATTCGCCATCCGGTGGAGAGAGGCTGAGGGCGGACCATTCCCACCTTTTCTCATTCCGCTTCCTCCGCCTACGTATCAGGAAAATTGACGCACGTGTCGGCTCATCCCTATATTTTCATGTAGTGATGCGTGCGCACGCGTTTTCCTAACGCTCATCCTGTACGAAAACAAGCGGACAGGTAGACAGGAGGAAGTAAATGAAACTCAAATTGCGGCTCGCTGCAGCCATTGCAGCGATGTTGTTACTCGCATCTATCGGCGCATTCGCGAATGGCTCACAGGAGAAGTCAAGTTCGCAGTCGTCAAGCGCGTCTGCTTCAAAGCAGTTTCTAGTAGGAACGAAGCCGGGGCCCTATGTGGTCGGGCTGAGCAACTCGTTCAGTGGTAACTCGTGGCGCGCTGAAATGGTTGCCGCCTTCAAGTATGGCGCGCAGCAGATGGAAAAAAACGGCACGCTGAAGAATTACGTCGTCGCCGATGCGACCGGTAGTACTGCAAATCAAATTCAGCAGATACAGAATCTGATCTCCAAAGGGGTCAACGCGATCCTGATAGACGCGAACTCGGAGACTGCACTCAATCCAGTTATCGAGCAGGCGCACAAGGCAGGAATCGTCGTGGTAGCTTTCGACAATACGGTTACCTCTCCCTATGCCATCAACGTTACCGTCGATCAGAAGAAGTGGGGCACCATCACCGGCGAGTGGCTCGCCAAGCAGCTCAACGGCAAAGGTAACATCATTGTGCTGAACGGCCAGGCGGGAAGCCCGGTCAGCAATGACCGATGGGCGGGAGCCAAGGCCGTCTTCGACAAGTATCCGAATATCAAGATCCTGTCAAAAGTGAACGCCAACTGGGACCAGGGAACCGCACAACAGGCGGTTGCGAATCTTCTGCCTTCGTTCAGCAATATTGACGGCATCTGGTCGCAGGGGGGTGCGATGACGCTCGGAGCGATCTACGCGTTCCAGGCGGCGGGGCGAAGCCTTGTGCCGATGACCGGTGAGGCCAACAATGGACTTCTGAAATTCTGGGCGAAACACCCCAATTTCAAGACGATCGCGCCCGCGAGCCCGACGGGCTTGAGCGTTCAGGCGCTTCACCTTGCGGTAGAAGCACTTCAGGGCAAGTCGGTCCAGAAAAACAACGTACCGCCCCCTCCCGTGATTACACAGAAGGACCTCAGCAAGTACGTGCGGCCCAATATGCCGGACAGCCTCTGGCTTCCGACCAATCTGCCGGATTCAAAGCTAAACAGCCTCTTTGGCAACAACAATTCCGGCTCTTGACCGATGGACAATGAGACAATGAGAATTACCGGCGTAGGCAAGTCCTATGCCGGTAATCCGGCGCTCGTCGACATGAACATGGTTCTGAGCGCCGGGACCGTTCATGCCCTCATCGGCGAAAACGGTGCGGGGAAGTCCACGCTCGTCAAGATCGTTTCCGGCGGACTGAAATCAGACAGCGGTGACATTTCGTTCGAAGCGAAAGCCTACAACCCTCACTCTCCCGCGGACGCGCAGCGGCTCGGCGTGGTGGCGGTTCACCAGGAGCTCTCACTCAGTCCCTACCTGCCGGTGTACCAGAATATCTGGCTCGGACATGATGAAAAGCGCTCGGGCGCTTTTATCAATCTCGGAGACCTTCGCGCGCGTACGGAGAAGCTTCAGGCCGAGTACTCTACCAGCATAGATCCTGAGCGATGGGTCAGCGATCTCTCGCTCGAGGAGCAGCAGGTAGTAGAGATTCTCAAAGCTCTTGCCTACGAGCCCCGGGTCATCATTCTCGATGAGCCCACATCAGCGCTTGGCGCCGAAAACACCCGCTGGCTTCTCGACCTCATAGAACGATTGAAGAAACGGGGAAGTGCGATTCTCTTCATTTCGCATCGCATGCCGGAGGTCATGGAGCTTGCTGATGTTCTCACGGTGCTCAAGGACGGGAAGAAAGTGGGCACCGTCGAGCGCAGCAAGGTTGGCCCGGATGACGTCGTACGGATGATGGTAGGACGGGATCTCCAGGATATCTTTCCCGAGAAGCCGGATCGGGCGGAGATCGAGAAGAACTCGACGCTCCTCGAAGTGAACGGACTGTATGCGGAGAAGGTGCTGCATGTCGATTTCGAGGTCAAAGCCGGCGAGATTGTTGGACTCGCGGGTCTCGAAGGCCAGGGTCAGCACGAGCTCCTGCTTTCGTTGTTCGGGATGCACACGGTGCTGGACGGCGAGGTGCGGCTCAAAGGCCGGAAGGTTACGCTGCGCAGTCCCACACGCGCCATAGCAGCCGGGGTAGCGCTGGTCCCGGTGGACCGGCGAACCGAAGGGGTTGTTCTGCCGCTCTCGGTTTCGGAAAACATCGCTCTCGCCACGCTCGACCGGAGGAAGAACTGGGTCTGGGTGGACCGTCAGGCGGAACGTGAGGTCGTCGACGACATGATTGGTCGACTCGGAGTCCGGACCGCCGGACCGGGAGCCCCGGTGCTGTCCCTGAGCGGCGGGAACCAGCAGAAAGTGGCACTCGGCAAGTGGCTCGTCTCTGATCCGCAGCTGCTGCTTCTCGATGATCCGACCCGCGGAGTTGACATTCAGACTCGCCGGGACATCTACCACCGCATCCGTGGACTCGCATCCGGCGGAGTAGGAGTGCTACTAAGCTCTACGGATACGATCGAGCTCATGGGCGTTTGCGACAGAGTTCTTGTTATGTACGAAGGAAGGATAGTGAGCGAGCTTTCGGGTGACGACATCACTGAACAGAAGATTGTGTCGGCAGCCGTGGGACTTGAAGGAGGAAAGAGCGATGGCGGATCAGAGCGCAAGGCGTAATCAGCTCCGGCTTCTCGCCCGGGTGTCGGCGACGCATTCGTGGCCGACGCTCATCATCTACCTGGTGCTTGTCGTTATGCTCGTGATCCTCGCGCTCGTCAGTCCGACCTTTCCGTCTGTCTTTTCCGTGACGAGCCTGCTCGCGAGCGCGCTTCCACTTCTGTTCGCTGCACTTGCGCAGACAATGGTGATCCTGGTCAGGGGAATCGACCTCTCGATAGGGCCCGCGATGAGCCTGGTGATGGTGTTTGCCGCGAGCATGATGCAGGACAGTGCCGGCAGCATCATCCTGATAATCCTGCTTTGCATGGCGGTGGGCCTGGGGATTGGAGCGCTCAACGGGAGCCTGGTCGCAGTCGCTCGCCTGCAGCCGATCATCGTCACCCTCGCAACATCCTCGATCCTCGCGGGGGTCGCGCTCTACATTATGCCTCAACCCGGAGGGCATATTCCGTCAGTGATGAATTCACTCGCCTCAGGTGATCTTTCGTTCATTCCGATTCCCGTCATAATACTCCTCGCGGTTTTGCTGCTGGTGTGGTTTCCGCTCCGCCGTTCTCGAATTGGCCAGAGTTGGTACGCGGTCGGGGGAAATGAGGCAGGTGCCTTCTACTCCGGCATCAACGTCGGCCTCGCCAAGTTCAGCGCTTTTCTCATCGGCGGCTTCTTCGCATCCCTGGGCGGACTGTTCCTCGCCTTTCAGACGCTTACCGGCGACCCCATGATCGGGAACCCCTTCACGCTCAACTCGATCGCCGCGACCGTCATCGGCGGGACAAGCCTTGCGGGTGGCCGGGGCGGGGCGCTCGGCGCACTCGGCGGCGTTCTTGTGCTTACCACGGTCGTCGATATTCTTTTCTTCTTCCAGGTATCAGCCTACTACCAGTACGTGTTCAGCGGAGCGATCGTCATTGTGGCTCTCGCCATCGTGACTCTGTCCGAGTACGTGCGATCACACCGGTTGCGGAGCAGCCGCGCTGCGGGCGCCGAGGTTTAGGGGCAAGCCGGTCATGGACAAAGAGGGCAGGGCGAAAACGGCCACAAAAGAACAGACGAACGGGGGGCATGAAAAGGGCAAGCGACGCCGCGCCAAGGTTCCCGCCCTGGTGTGGCCCTACGTGGCGGTGTTGCTCCTGATCGGGCTCGGCGCGATCATCTCACCAGGGTTCGAGAGCCCGGATCATCTGCTGTTGATCCTCAGCCTCGCTTCATTCCTGGGCCTGGTTGCCGCGGGCCAGTCACTCGTTATCCTTTCGGGCGGAATAGACCTCTCGGTGAGTTCAGTGGTAACGCTTGCCGGCGTGGTTTCGGCAACGATGATGAACGGATCTAACTCCAATACGGCCGTCGCGGTGGTCGTGAGTCTTGCGATGGGACTCGCGATCGGTATCTTCAACGGCGCCGGCGTGGCCTACGTCGGCATCCATCCGCTCATCGTATCTCTGGGAACCTATAGTATCGTGCAGGGCGTCGCACTCCTGTACACCAACGGCGCGCCCAAGGGTAGTGCCTCACCGCTGCTTACTTCGATCGCGACCGACCGGCTTTTCGGCGTCATTCCCTACGTCCTCATTATCTGGGCAGTCGTCGCGGCAGTCCTGATCATCTTTATGCACCGGTCGGTCTGGGGCCGCAGGCTCTACGCGATAGGCAACTCCACCAGGGCGGCGGCATACTCCGGCGTTCGAGTCCGGGGCGTCTTGATGAGCCTCTATGTCATCTCCTCGACGCTCTCCGCGCTTGCGGGAATTCTTCTGACCGGCTACACCCGCACGAGCTATCTCACCATCGGAAACCCCTACCAGCTCAACTCTATCGCCGCGGTAGTCATCGGCGGCTCCTCAATCCTCGGTGGAAGCGGAAGCTATGTCGGAACAATCGCCGGCTGCATCATCATGGTGCTGGTTCAGTCGCTTCTGCCGATCCTCTCGATACCGGAGGCGGGACGGCGTATCATTTCGGGCGCGATCATTCTGGCACTGCTTCTGTTGTATGGACGCGAGCGACGCACGCGATAGGAGGAGTTGCGATGGACTATTGGGAGATGTACGATCGCCGCTTTCGCGACCTGGTGATTCCAAACGCACGTCTCGAGCGCCTGTACTCGGGCGCGCTCTGGTCCGAGGGGCCGGTCTGGTTTGCTGACGGTAACTTCCTGCTCTTCAGCGACATCCCGAACAACCGCATGCTCCGTTGGGTCGACGGCGCACCGGTGACCACCTTCCGCGAACCCTCGAGGTTCGCGAACGGGAACACCCGTGACCGCGGCGGCCGCCTCGTGACCGCCGAGCACGGTTCCCGAAGCGTGACCCGAACCGAACCCGACGGCTCCGTCACCGTGATTGCCGACCGCTACCGGGGGAAGCGGCTCAACTCTCCGAACGACGTGGTGGTATCCAGGGATGGTCGGATCTGGTTCACCGATCCGCCCTATGGCATCCTTTCCGACTACGAGGGCGGAAAAGCCCCGCAGGAGCAGGAGGGCTGCTATCTCTACCGCGTCGATCCGGCCGTCGGCGATAGCTCCGCCGAAGACGACGGCCGCGGCATCACCGCCGTCGTAGATGACTTCGACAAGCCGAACGGACTCTGCTTCTCTCCCGACGAACGTGTCCTCTACGTGGCCGACTCCGGCGCCTCGCACACCCTGGACGGTCCGCACCACATTCGCCGTTTCGACGTGTCGGACGGGAAGCTATCCGGCGGCAAGATCTTTGCCGAAGTCGAGCCCGGCGTCCCGGACGGACTGCGGGTCGATACGGAGGGCAACGTGTGGACAAGCTGCGGCGACGGTATTCTCTGCTATGCCCCCGACGGTCTCCTGCTGGGCAAGATTCTCGTCCCGGAGACAGTGGCAAACCTCACCTTCGGGGGGCCGCGTCGCAATCGCCTTTTTATTACCGCGCACACGTCGCTCTATTCGGTCTACCTAAATGCAGCGGGGGCCCAGAAACCATAGCGAACCGTTCCCCCGGGGCTACTCCGTCTCGGGGCAACCTTCGCCTTGTTGAAATGCATAGACGATGCGGAGAACCATCGCGCCGTAGCGCGCCGCCTTCTGGGGGCCGACACCGTAGCAGCTCAGCAACTGCTCTTCGCCTGCGGGTCGGCGTGCGGCGATATCGCGCAGGCTGCGATCGCTGAAGATCAGGTAGGCGGGTACTCCTCGTTCGAGGGCGGCGCGCTTTCGGGCCTCTCGCAGACAGGAGAGAAGCGTCTCCGCTGCGTCGTCGAAGCGAAGCTCTTGTGAAGACAGCGCTCCCTTTTTCCGACGCCGGGTGCGGCTTCCGCTCTTCGCTTCGCCGGTAACGGGAGCCCGGCGTCGCCCAACGTAGGAGATCTTGCCCGCGAGGAGCAGCCTGCCCTGCTGAGAAAGCCTGAAACCGGCAAGCTCTCCGTCGCCACGGACCAGATACCCCACTTCGGAAAGATCGCGTGCGAGCGACAGCCAGAAGCTTCGGTCGCGGTCAGCGCCGACACCGAAGGTGGGCAGGAGATTGTGGCCGCGCTCGATGACCTTGTCGGTTGATGTTCCGGTGACGATGTCCACCAGATGGTGGGCGCCGAACCGCTCGCCGGTCCGCACCGCGGCCGAGAGGATCATCTGCGCCGGCTCGGTGAGGTCCTCCATGGCGACCTCGCCTGCACACACGTCGCA
>CAZNYW010000075.1:0-18344 GCA_964577375.1 uncultured Spirochaetales bacterium
GGGATGCATTCTTGCGACCAGGCGGTCGAAAATCATCAGGAAATGGGCGAACTGACGAATCGGCAGGTTCTGGTCGTCCGACGTGATCTGGACGTAGATGGTCTCCTCTTCTCTCAACCCGGGGACTACAGCACCGACGAGTCGATTTTGAAACGCCTCGGGAAAACTGATCTTCTCGATATAGCCTGGAAGATTATCCATCCGTCATCCATGCGCTCAAGTTGAGCCATTATGCTCGCAATTCTCACTGCCCGCAAGTAAGGGATCGGACCCGGTAGAGGTACCGGTATGCATCTCTGAAGCCGAGTTTGGCATAAAGGGCGATGGCATTTTGATTTTCCGCGACGACCTGCAGATATGCAGTGCCGGCACCCCGCTCACGCGCGCGGCCGAGAATAGAAGCGACCACTTCAGGAGCAATCAAATCGAGCAGCTGCCGTGCCGTCGTTCTTGCGCTGCCGGTTTCGATTCCCGAACAGGCGCAGAAGCCTTCAAACCACCCGTCGGAAAACCGTTCGAGCAGCTCAATGTTCGGAGAACCCGAAGGCGGAGGAGGAAGGCCGCGCAGGGTCTGAACGATTGTCTCGTCGACGCGGGAAAAACCCTGGCTTGAGAGAAGCACGTCAATTGAACGGTTGCGCGGAATGTCCGGAAGCTTGAATACCGCACGCAGGCCGCGCGCCTGGTAGAGAGAGATACAGTAGTCAACCTTTTTCGCCGGGTCCGTCGCTCCGGGATAGAGCGGCAGGACAGAGTTCGCGCGTTTCGTGTAGCCGTTGGAGAACCGGACTATCCAGCCGTCGAGAAAGAGAGTCTCGATCGCAGGCCACGCGGAGAGAGCAAGCTGCTCGAGGGAGACGACGACGTCGGTGACGGATGCCCTCCGGTGAAGGATCCCGGGCCGGAACTGCTCCGGCTACAGCCAGGGTATGCGAATGCGCTTTTGATAGTCCGGATACTCGGTCGGGAACAGCTTTGCAAGAATCCTGTCCTCCTCGGGCGAAAACACTCGGGAGGTAACGTAGAGCACGATGCCGATGCCCGCGCCCAGCCAGGTGTCGAAGAGCAGGCCGAGACCCGGAAATACCAGCAGCGCTACTATCGTATACATCGGGTGTCGGAGAAAAGCGAACGGCCCACCGGTAATGAGCTTCCGCTTCGGCACATTGATGAGAACAAGAGCGACGCTGGACAGCCACACCGGAACACCGACCACGAGCAGAACGACCCCCGCGATCAGTCCGGCGGAACCAGAGTGAAGCTGGAAAAGCTGCGGCCAGAGAATATTGGCCGCAATTCCGACCACGATGAAGGGCAATGTGACGGACATTATCCTGCCGCCGGAACCTACCAGTACCTTCAGTTTCATGCGTGATCCTCGACTGCGAATGAGTTGGTGAACACTATCACCAGCAATACCGTGAGTCAAGGCGGCCCGCGGCCCACCGGCCCTGGAACCAGCGCGCCCCGAGTGCAGGGAGCTTTTCTGTGCCGACGCGACCCGGCCGCAGGGTGCATATCTCACCTGCGGGGTGCTTGACAGGTTTGCGGACTTGTGCTACAAATATAGTAGCATGCTACATACTTAATAGTTCCGAGTCGGTGACTGAACGAGCTTTGAGATTACAGGAGGAAGAAAATGAAATTCTTGTGGACAGCACTCTATGTGAAGAATCTGGATGAATCGATCGACTTCTATTCCGATCTGGTGGGACTTCAGGTGGTCAGGCGTTTTCCTGCAGGACCTGGGGTAGAAATAGCGCTGATGGGAAACGGTGTCGAAAACGAGACTCTGGTTGAGCTCCTTGCAGACAGCAGCCGGAACGGGGCCGATTTCACCGAGTCCATATCGGTCGGATTCGCAGTCGATTCTCTGGATGCCATGCTCAGCACGGTGAAAGAGAGGAACATTCCCGTGCAGGGAGGGCCGATCGAAACCCCCAGTTCGAGGTTCTTTACCATCAAGGATCCGAACGGTCTCAACGTTCAGTTCTTTCAGAAGAGGTAGTTGCGCCTCATCGGGCGTAGCGGGCAGAATGGAGCGAGATGCATGGAGCCATTGGACACTGCCCGGCCGGTTGTGCCTACGCATCGGGTTGTTACATCTGAACGGCAACGGGGCGTTCCTGCCCGGGATGGGCGGACGCCCCCTGTCGCCGCAAAACAGAGGGAGGGAGGCAGTATGGCGATTCCGATACCGGGACGTCCTGTCAGGGGGTCGAAGACCGGGGTTCCGATCATGGCTCTCTTTGACCTTGTCGGGAGGACCTGGGCACTGGGTGTGATGTGGCAGATGCAGGACGGACCGCACACTTTCAGAGAGCTGCAGGACCGCTGTGAATCGATCTCACCCTCTATCCTGAACAGCAGGATAAAGGACCTGAGACAGGCCGACATCGTCGAGCGGACACTCAACGGTTATCAGTTGACCGGACGCGGCCAACGGTTGATCGAGCTCATTCGTCCCTTCGGCGACTGGTCGAGGGAGTGGGCGCGAGAGGTGTTTGACTCGAAACGAAAACAGTAGCGCAGCGTCGCCCGGCCGAGGCGCTAGAAGCGTTTCTCCATGCGAATGTCCTGCCACAACTTTCCATTCCAGTATGTGAAGTCGGCAATACGCCCGATTTCGCGGTACCCCAGACGCACATAGAGACGGCGGGCGTTCTCGTTGAATTCAAAGACGCCCAATTCGATACGTTTCAAACCCTCGGACCGGATCTCCTTCTCCAGGTGTTTCAACGCCTCCGCACCGATCCCTCTGTGACGCGCGCTTTTCTCTCCGATGCTTATCCCGATCCATGCAGTTCCCTTCACTTTACGGTAGCACTGCGGAGGATCCACCCGGTAGCTCATTTCGCCCACGAGCGCGCCGTCGGCATAGATGAGATAGATCTGATTTGTCTGCAGACGGCTAGCGATCGTATCCACGGTAACGGGGACTCTCCTTTCCTGATCTTCCCTGCTGATGCAAGGCCTGATGAATGGAACCAGGTCCCCGTCGTTCTCCCATCGCTCAATGGCAGCAGCTATCTCATCAGTCGGTTGGGACAGTCTCCTGTACTCAACGATCGTCACCTCGGTGCTCCTCAGCAGGCACTATAGCCGCAATTGACCCGCGGCGGAAGCGCGCCGGCAGCGCGGGCGGGGGGCAGTCACGCTGAGCGACAGCCACGCGACCCTCTTCGAGGGCCCGGACGCGGAGGCCTTCGCCGTATTCAACATCAGCGGCGGAGGCAGCGGCACCTTTGCGACCCTGATCTGGTTCACCTACGACGGGGCGGCCGGCACGCGTACCGAGAAGCAGGCAGTCACCCTGGGCGACCGCATCCGCGTCGACGCGGTGGAGGTGAGGCGGACCAGGCAGTCTTCGCCCGACGTTCTGGTGCAGGTGAGGGAGCGCGGGGTCAATCAGCCGATGGCTGCCGCACGGACCCAGGCGGAAGTCCTTCGTTTCACGAGCGGGGTGTCGGGTCTCTCGCTGCATGCGTTGACCTTCGGAACCATCGAAAAGCCGAGGATGATCCTGATGTCGCCCCTGCCGGGAAGTACTGTGCCGTACGGGTTTCAGACACGCTTCCCGAACGGGCGGCAGCCAGGTATACCGTCATACTCGAGAGCGGCGCTCTATTGGGCGCTCAGTAGAAGGCAGAATCGTTCGAGTTCCCGATCACCGTGAAGTAGCGGATCGGGATGGCGCGGGCAGTTTCAATCCGAAGGTGGCGGCCTTCCCTTCATCGCTTTGAGACTCGCCTCCACCAGTTTCTTCACCAATGGAATGGGCAGATCCTTGTCGACCGGGAAGCAGACTATGGCCTTAGTCGTCCTGTAGCCTGCAAGCTCCCGCTTGTGGTCCTCTATCACCGGAGGGCGCAGGTGCAGACGCACATGCGGTTTGCGGAAGCTGAACCAGACGAACATCCCGTTGTAGTCATAGCCCTCATAGAAGTATCCGGGCATCTCGAAGTAGCTGACTGTCTCAGTGGAACCGGGCGCGGCCTCTCGGATTGCCGCCCGCATTCGCACCAGTTTGTCCCGCACCTCTTCCGGACAACCCGCTATGTATTCGTCTATACCTCCGGGCTCGATGGACTCAGATTTCTTGCGTTTCGTCAGCCTCGTCTCCTCCAGCTTCAGCGCTCCTGTGATTTCCTGCACAAAGGCGTCCGGCGCGTCGAGCCCGACAGGGTCCCCTCACGTCCGCCTCTCTTCGAACACCGGGTTCGAATGATGAAAGGATGGAATCCCTCCCTCTTCCCGCGCGGCCGCTCGCGTCAGCCATCCCAGATAGTGGATGCAGTAGTTGTGCGCCTCCAGAAGTCCGTCGATGAGTCGAAGCGGGGTACCAGGGATTTCGCCAAGAAGGTCGACCAGTTTCGCCCTGCTTAGAAGCCGGTCGGCCCGCTTCCTGACGTCGTAGAAGTAATCCTCCGTTCCGGTGTAGGGCCGGTGTCCACCCGGGAGATTGTGATACGGTACCGAAGACGCGTCGCCGACGTTATCGGGAGGCGCCATTCCCCGGGCGCTGAAGAAGTAGTCCGGAAATCCGGCAGGGGTGAGCACCCAACGGTCTATGAAGGTGAGCATCATGAGCACGCAGGCACCGGTGGATTCCGTCGTGATTCCCGCACTGTCTCTTCTGAAATTGCGAACCAGTTCTTCGATATCCCACAGAACGAAATTCAAATGGCTCAGTACGATTTGAAGCGCATCGTCTGCGCTCTCACCGGATAACAGGAGAATCGCTGTACTCCGACTGGTCGAAAAGGAAGACTTTGCGTCGAGCGATGATGTCAGCCGGAGTGAGTTGTCATATGCCGTCCGGGCGACCGGATCAGCAAGAACCGAATAGGCGTTGTAGATGGTTAGAAACAGCGCGGTAGAACGAGGACTGTTCCGGTTCTTGTCGGGATGATGTTTCTGAGCGAGGTCACGAAACGCCGTCTTCACATCGGCCGCGGTCGCCGATTGTGTGACCCCAAGCACATCATACAAACTGAATCGCCTGTCGAGCACGGCAATCTGCCTCCACTCGGATTACACAGGATACCACGGAATCCGGCAATGAGCATCCGAACCGGCCGCGGCAATAAAGTGAGCTGTTGTACCGGGGCACAAACGTGAATCGATTCGAGCTCTGTGCTATGATTCAGGTACCTCAGTCGGATTGGAGTGAACATGGCGGATAAGAGTTGGGGAGAGCTTCTCCGCGACCACAGTGCAGACCTCGATTCCCAGAACACCGAGGACGCGAAGTTCCTCGGCAGCGACAGCGCATTGAGCGCCCGGGAGAAATACCTGCTTGCTATGGTACTGGATGCCGCGGCCAACAAACCGGCAGGCGCAAAGGGATACGGCGAGCGGGCCGTACAGGCGGGCTCGATGAAAGCCGAAATCCTGGATGCCCTGCGCGTGCTTCGCATGTTTGCAGGGCGCCCCGCACTTGCCACCGGATGTGAGTCGCTGCGGCAGTTCGACCGGCAGCCCTGAGGAGAGTATATAGAAGCGTGTTGACGCCGCTTCAGGTTGAATTCTTCCGGAATAGCCGTTTTCCCACGCGCGAACCCGCGGCGGACGCCAAACATCCGCCGGAATTGTGTAATCCGTTTCGCAGCAAGACTTAAGATCGAAATATCAACACGCTTCTTGATACCACCATTATTGCTGGTGGTTCGCGGGGAGAGAAGATTGTATGATCGGACAATGACATCCTTTCCAAGCGAAGATATGGCTTTGACCACGATGCTGGTAGTCAGGGACCTGACGGCGGCGAAGCATTTCTACGTCGACGTTCTGGGAGCAGAGCTGTACAGGGAGTACGGCGGCACATCGACAGTGCTGACGTTCCTCGGCAACTGGCTGCTCCTGGTCACCGGCGGAGCGCCGACTCCGGACAAACCAACAGTGACGTTTGCGCCGCCGGGTGATCCCGATGAAGTCAGTCACGCCTTCACCATCCGGGTGACGGATTGTCAGGGGTGCTACGAAACGCTGTCGTCACGCGGAGCGACTTTTCTGACCCCGCCGCGCAGGTCGGACAGCGGAGCGGAGATCCGTGCCTTTTTCCGGGATCCTGACGGCCACCTTTTCGAGATCAGCCAGGCGGGCTGATCCCGCACCTGGACGGCGGTCAACGACTTTCGCGGCCGGTTCTTACCGGCACACGCGATTGAGCCGCGCGCCGCTGCGCTCGACGGCTCAGTAGTCGATCCGGCAGATGCAGGAATTGGCACCCCGGAGCACGGATTGCACTATCGTCGTCTGTACAGGATGGTCCAGGACGAACTCGAACATGCGAGAGGCGAAACCGCGCGAGCAATCACAAAGAAGAGAACTGTCTACCAGTCCCTCCCTGAAGAGAGGGCAGACACATGTGGGCTTGTTTTCGTCGGCTACGATTGTTCTTGCGTGATGATCATGGCTGACAATCCAGCCCCACCCGGTCTGAAGCATGTCGATAAGACCCGGGAGATTGCCCCTCAGCGGACGCAGCACCGACTCCATGTTCATCGATTGATAGTGCGTGGCGGCACACTTCATCAAAGACTCCGAGATGGGAGCGGTTCGTTCCCCGGCACACTCAACCAGCAGTGTCTGGATCCAAACTAGATACAGCTCGCGATCCTTCAGTTCCACGGGTTGGTCACCTCCTCCCGAAACGCCGCCTAGCGGATGAAGACGAAGAACAAACCCTGGTAAGCGGTCAGCGCGACCAGCGCGAGGACCACTGACGAACCCCAGCCGATGCGGTGCGCGCGGCGCAGACCTGCCGTATACAGAACGAGAAAGGAAGCGAAGTAGAGAACGAAAAGGGTGAGAAGGAGACATCGCCAGAACGTCGGCGAGTTGAGCATCCGCTCGTAGGACTGCATGTTGATCACGCCGAGAGCGCTGAGCACGGCATCCGTGAGATCGTGGAGCATCGTGGTCCACGTGGCGATGCCGATGCCGAATCCGAGGACAGAAGCGGTGTCTTCGAATGATCCCGACCCGCCAAAGCCGGGAGCGATCAGCTGCACGACGCCGGCGGAGAACGCCCAGCAACCAAACGTCACGACAGCTACGACATATGAATTGAACTGGAAATAGTGCTCGACCGGTACGTTGAGCCACGGCTTGAAGGACGATGGAGCTCCGCCCGCCCCTGAGGCAAGGATGTAGAACAGTGTGTATCCGGCAGCCGGTACAAGAACCGCAAGGGCTGCCAGACCGACCCGGTTGCGTCGCTCCAGCGTGACCGCCTGAGCCTTGAACGGATGAATGAAATGATGGAGGTAGAGGCGAATGAATGCCTGTTCGGCTGCTGCGTTACCCATCAGGATCTCCCGAAGAAATATCCGAGCAATCATGGGCGACTGCCGGCAATATCAGTAGCACGCCGAATGACCGGCGTCAAGAGAACATCACGCCACGTGCGACCATGAGTCGGCCGATCGATCCGCAGGTAATCAGGTGAATCATCGATGCCGGGCTCAGGGCTCCGAGTAACAACCACCTGAGGCAATGGGAGTTCGTGCTGGTCGAGGACGCGCGGGTGCGCCTGGAGGTGATTGCGAATGTCTGATAATTGCCTGTTACCTCGCGCTGGGATACCCCGGCGGAGTTGAGCGGAGCGCGATACGCCAGCACGTTGTCCGGGCCGAAGACTGTATTCACTTCGACAGATGGAGCGACCGACTGGAATGAATTGTCGAATGTGGATATCATTTCTCGAGGCGGTAACATGAGCGTAAAACGACTGAGCTTAGTGGTTCTGATTGGCCTTCTGGGATTCGGCAGCTCAACACTCTGGGCCGCAGACTCGGCATCTGAGAGGAGCCAACCCAAACCGGCTTATCCGGTCCTCGGCGTTGTCATCGGAACGCCGAGCGTCGGAATAAACGCTATCGTCGGATACGATTTTGGGCGCCTCGAGGCGCGCCTGTCCGGCGGGATCGGCAATTCGGACAACGTTGCAAACGGCCTGTCCTGGGGCGTTCAGGCGAATCTCGGATACAAGAGCATCGACACCAGGAATGTAGTGGGACAGATTGGCGTATTCGGCAACTACATCAACCTGGGTAACACCGTACCTTCCCAGGTCGCCGGGGCAGGCGTTGCCGGCAGTGTGTTCCTGTATGGCTTCTTTGCAGAGGCAGGGGTTGGCGTCAATTTTCTTCCCAGTGGTCTGAAGGAGCTCGGGGCGATTGCGGGCATTCTGGACTTCGATCTGCAACTGGGATACGTGTACCGGTTCAATTGACCCGGTCGGGTGCGCCCGCCCCGGCGGTCGATACTCCCACGTGAAAGTTGCCGATCAGCAGCTGAATACCGACCAGCAGATGTGGTTTCGCAGCCGCTGATCGTCCAGCACAAGATCACGAATTGCACTCGGCAGCTGCTCGCGCTGCCAGCGGCACTCGAGCTCGCCGGCACGTTCGCCCTCGTCTCCCGGCGCGGCATCACGCGCCGCCTTGATCGCATATGCTGCCGCGCCGAGCTCGTGCGCGGCAACGTGTGCGACCGCCGCGGCCTGACCGGCAGCATGTGCAGCATGCCGGGCCGCGCCGGTCAGATCTCTCGCTGCCGCGTTCGCTGCGTAGGCCGCCACGCGGGCCTGGGACATCATGATCTCGCCTCGCGTCCAGGCCCGCGCCTGCTCGATTGCTTCACGCGGTCGCGGGTCAGCAGGTCTCTCCGACTCGAAGAAGCGCAGAACGTGCTCTGCGCACGCGGCCGCCCACAGGGCGAGAAGATGATGGTCCGAGTCGGTGAGGGTTCCTCCGCGGCGGATGGTGACGAAGCGAGGGTCCCGATTCCTGGGAAGAATCATGCGGCACCTTCCATGAACAGGATCTACCGGCCGACGGACGGGTGTTGAGGCCTGGCGCGCCTGATGAGCACGACAAAGAGCGCCGCACAACCGGCGGTAATTGCGAGGTCGGCGACGTTGAAGATCCCGGTGTGCACATTGCCGATCCCTATCATCATGAAGTCTGTCACCCGACCCGAGCGGAACATTCTGTCAATCAGATTGCCAAAGCCGCCGCCGGCTATCAGCGACAGCGCGACGAGAAAGGGCCACGGTAGTGTCGCGCGTCTGAGCAGCGCTCCCGCCAGCGCAACCAGGAGCGCAACTGGAAACAGGATGAGAAGCACGAAATGAATTTGCCCGGATAACGTGGCCCCGAGCCCCAGGAACGCTCCCTGATTTTCAACGTAATGGAGGACGAACAGCGGCCCGATGACCTGGACAACATCGTGACGGGTAAGGTTCGCGCGCGCGATGCCCTTCGTGACCTGATCACATGCGGCGACCGAGAAAACGATAGTTACGATAACGAGGATCTTCAGGAACCGAGAACTCATCGCGGGGTTTCCCTGTCGGTACAGATGATAGTGGATGAAGCAACGCATATCAAGCAGTACTGCGAGGAAGTGCCGCGCATTCAGGGCTGCCGGCGGCCAACGGGTCCCTTCCCTGGCTCGAACTGGTCGCCGTCGCTCATGGCAGGCACAGATCTTACCCTGATCACGGACGGGGTCTATCAGACAGTGCGGTATCCAATGTTCACGGCAAAGCTGATCATGAGCCTCGCGCAGGTCATTGCCTGCACAGGCACCAAAGAAAAGATCGTGACGGTTACCCCGGCATAGCAGGTCAGAGAGATTCGTGCCCATCTGCCCATTCCCCAGTCATGTTGCATCCACGTTCCGCGGCTGCCTTTCGATGTTGCTTGTCTGCTGATTCACATTCTCAGTAAAGCGTCTGAGGAAATCAGAGATCGTTGTGAGTTCCTCCGTCGTGTAGGCATCGAGCAGTTCATTCTGCGCCTTCTGTGCTCCCGCAACCATCGGCCCGACAATCTCCCTCGATCGCTCGTGAACCTCGACGATGATCCCGCGTCTGTCGTTCGGGTTCGGTATTCGCCTGATCAGGTTGCCTCTTTCGAGGCGGTCGAGCAGCGCGGTGGTTGAGCCGGTAGTCAGTCCGGTATATCGAGCCAGTTCGGTAGGAGTTGATGTGCCCTTTATGAACAGGAAATTGATGCAGCCGATGTCGGTTATGTTGAGACCCAGTTTTCTCCCGATCGCGTTACGGAAAAGGACCGAGGCAATACCGTACTCCTGTGTCGCCATCACGACTCTTCTCTTCGCGTCTGTTCTTGTATCCATTTCAGGTTCCTGTTGACAATAACTTGATAATCAAGTAACTTGATTATACGCCTATTTTGGCGATAATGCAAGCGAGGGAAAGGTGCTGCTGGGGCGGTACCGTTACCCTGTACTGCAGTTTAGGAGGTGAAGGTCATGGCCTACGTGGTTGACTTCAAGAACGTTTCAACTGCCGGGTTGGAGAGCTCTCCGGTTGCGGGCGCGCTGGCCGGTCTGCGTGCCAATGAGGCCCGATACTATTTGAACAAGTATAACCATGAGTTTTCGGTCGTGTCCGCTCGTGAAAGCCAGGAGAACCTGGACTACGTCAGAAGGATCCTGAAAGCGGAACGGGATATTGAGATTGAAGCTGAACCGCTGGAAACATCGAGCTTTCAGGTGGACAACCTGAGAATGACCTATGTCTTTTATGAAAACGGCCTCGCCATAAACGTCATGTACTCGATCGACAGCGCCGCAAAACGGGCCGTGGGCTTCAAACTTTCCGAAGGCATGGAGGTCCCAGCGGAACTGGCACAGAAGTTCAAGTTCGCCCGCCAGAAGTCCAAACTTGCGGGCACGATCCGCGGTTCCTTCTTCGTTATCAAGGGGCAATATTGAAGCAGCCGAGCGAAGACTGGCGCCCCGAGTTCATCGCGGTCGCTTGTGACGATACCTGCTGCCCGGTTGTCAAAGACCGTGTCAGCGGGCTTTTGCACATATTTTAACTTGACGATAACGGTCAACTTATCCATGATATAGGTTGGTGCCCGGGTAGGAGAGCGCTGAGCGCTCACACTTTGCCGACGGTGAATACTCGGGACACCGCGGTACCGTCGATACACGGCGGTGTAGCTGAATACTATCGGGGGCGGAGACCGGCGGCTGTCCTCGGGGAGGGCACGACCATGGCAGCACGCGTTCCGCACGATGAGGACATGAGGGGAGTTCGGGATCCGGACTTCCTGGCACTGGGGCTCGGTGGAACGAGCATGATGTCGATGCTGTGGGCCATTGCCATGGGCCGCCGGGCAGTTGGCATCGAGATGCGCGGAGATCCCTTCCTCGGGGTGCACTGGAATGTCCGGGCCGATCTCTACCACCAGCTCGGTCTCATCGACAAGCTGATGATCGAGCGCTATGGAGAGGACCGGATACCCCGTCGTGGCGACGGCGACAAGATGTTCCGGCTGGCGGAGACGTTCTACAGCACCGAGACCATGGCCGGCGACATCGTTGCCGACGAAGTAATCGACGGTTTCGACGCAGAACGACACATCTCCGGCACCATTCATCACGTCGAGTTTATAGACGACCGGTGGCGCGACGGCGTCCCCAACCGTGCCGTTACCCTGCTGACCCCTCCAAAGCCGGACGAGCGGCCGGACGAGACACTGATCCGCACCGACATGACGGATGTGCTCGACGGCCCGTCCACCTTCCAGGGCGGCGCCTCGACCATCCTCGTGCTGCTGCGGCGCTATCTTGAAAAAATGGAGGAGATGGACCTCGACAGTGACTTCGAGCCGCGCGTCCGGCTTTTCACCCGGCACCGCGTTGTGAACACTCCGGAGGGCTTCGACAGGCAGGAAGACGGTCGGATCGGTTTTCGTGTGGAGGCGCTCCAGGAGCTCGACTACAAGGGCAAGTTCGTTCGGGTCCGGCGGCCCGGCAGCCAGATCATGGAGATCGGCGTCCCGGAGCTCTTCATGATCGCGCAGGGCGCGCACAGCACCGACGCGGAAAGGCTCGGTTTCAAGCAGGAGGACGTTGCCGTCGACCACAAGGACGGCCGCGGGCCGGTTGTGGCACAGGCAGACTACCTGGCTGGACTGATCGAAGCGTACGTTGGCGGCCGACTTCGCCGCCGTATCTCCACCGAGTTTGATGACGAGGGACAGGAATACTGGGTGCGGCAGATCGCCGTCGGCCACGAGGAAGACCCGGAGGTGGGCTGGTGCCTTGTCCAGGTGCCCGACTTCAAGACCTTCGACCCGATCAAGGAGGGGCTCGTCCCGGAGGGCACTGACACACAGTCACCGGAGTTTTTCGCGGCCTACGACACGCTCATCTACGATTTCTACGCACAGCAGGTTGGCGACGTCCTCGAAATGACAAAGGACGAGGTCAAGAAGATCCAGACGGTCTACGGGCCGAAGCTTTTCACTCTCATAGAGCGGGTCGGGGCGGATGCGCTCCTCGCCCCCAACGGCGTAGTCGCCGGCGACGCCTTCGGCAACGGACACTTTCTTACCTCCGGCGGCGCCATGACCGGCATGATCGGGCACAGCTGGCGGGTGTACGAATACTACCTTGCGCGAGAGGCAGGGGTCCCGCACGAGGAGGCGATTCGCAGGCTTGCCGACAAGATCAAAGAGGATACCCACTCGTGGCTCCACGTGAGTGCCAAGGAGTACAGCGAGGCGGTCCCGATCAACTTCGGAGCGGAGCGCATCTCCCAGATCGAGGCCCAGGGTGGCATCGCGTCGAGCAGTCGATCCGCGGCAATCGACGCGACGCGCAGGCAGCGCCACTCGCTCGCTCCCCTGAACCCCTCCGACTGGCGGCGCCTCTTCCTGCGTAACGGCAAGGTGTACTCGGTTCCGCTTCCTGAGCTGCACGCCATGCACCCCGCGCTTCGCGGCCAGCAGGCACGGAAGAAGCGGGCACGGATCATCGTTGCCTTCGTTGCGCCGGACCTGACGCCCGCCTCACTGCGCTTCATCCGGGGAGCGATCAGCCAGCCGGGCACGACGATGGGCCTCATAGCGCCGGGCTCAAAGGAAGAGCTGCCCCAGAACATTCAGGATCGCCTCGGGACCTTCGTGAGTGCTCCGGAGGTAACGGACGCCGATCAGCTCGTGGAGCTCGTTGGAAAGGTGAAAGAGGAGCTCGGCCCGCCCGAGCGCCTGATGGGCACGGCCGCCGCTCTCCAGGTTCCCCTGGCCATCGCGCGGGAGAAGCTCCGTATCGAGGGGCTCCGCGCCGAGAGTGCGCGAAATTTCCGCGACGCAAGCCGCCTGCGCGAGCGACTGGCCGAAGCGGGTGTCCCGATCCCGCGCTACGCCCGCGTAGGGAGCGTACAGGACGGTCTGGCGTTTGGCACGGAAATCGGCTACTACCCCCTCGTCGTCAAGCCGAACGAGGGCGCCTGGGCCGGAAATACGCATCGAGTGGACACGGAGGAGGAGCTCTCCACGCTGCTGAATCGGCTGCACCCCACCGAGGAGCATCCGCTTATCTGCGAGGAGTTTATCGAGGGACGTGAGTGCACGCTCGAAGTAATAAGCGTAGACGGTGTGCCGGCATGGTTCTCCGCCACCCGCTTCGGCGCGGAGTTCCTTGTGGCATTGCGCAATCCTCGCACTGCATTTACCATGACGCTGCCACGGGAGCAGGATGATCCGGCGGACCCGCTTGTGCGCCGCATGGGCTTCGCTGCGCTGAAGGCGCTTGGAATGGACACCGGAGTCTCTTCGATGCGGTGGTTCCGCCGCCTCGACGGAACAGCGGTCGTCACCGATGTGATCCCGAGTCCGCCGGTAGAACCGATCGGTTCACTCATGACGCTGGCGCATGGCACCGATATCTACCGTGTCTGGGGCAACACAATCGTTAATGGCCTTTTCGCCCCAATCCCGCGGCTGTACGCAGCTGGAGCTGCCATGTTCCGCACCGAGGGTGAGGGGACTACCGTATCGGCCGTGCACGGCCTGACCGAGATCGTGCAGGAGCTGGGAGACCTCGTCGTCCGAGTCGAGGAGCCACGCATTGGCCAGTCATGGTCGGACCCCCTGACCAGCGGCTGCTTTGTCCTCCTGCGCCATGCAGAAACAGCCGTGGTCGACGAAGCTCTGCGGCGGATCGCCGATTCTGTGTGGGTCGAGCTGTCGGGCCGCACAAAGATTGCGGCGACCTGATCGCTCGCGAGGTTACTCGGAGATCTGGTACTCGTCGACCGAGTCGCCCTTTGTCGCTGTCTTGGAGAGCTGGGCGGTGAGACGGCGGTGCCGCTGAGACAGCATGCGCGCCATCGCCAGGATGAGCTTGTATGCGCCAAGGCTCCCCAGATCCAGGAGTCCCTCGAATCGCGAGCGGCGGAAACGCAGCAGCGTAAGCGCCCCCTGCGCCTTTACTGTCGCCGAGCGTCCTTCCCCGTCGAGGATGGCCATCTCGCCGACGCATGCCCCGTGCTTGAGCACTGCAAGCTCCCTCACTCCACCGTCGGCATCCTTCAGGACCCGCGCTTCGCCCTCGAGGATCACGTACCAGGCGTCGCCCGGATCACCTTCGTGAAAGACCTCCTCGCCATCTGTAAGTCGCTGTACCTCCATGATACGGACGACCTCAGCACGCTCCGCGGGATCGAGCCTGTCGAAGAACGGCGTCGAAACCAGGAAGCCGACGATGGTATCGAGAGAGATGGTCTGATCCATGGTCTATTCCTCCTAAGGGGCTGGTGAAACCGTCCGTGGTGACGCGGCTGCGCAGCTACCCAAGCGCTGGTTCTCATTGTGGGAGACTTCCCTGTCATCGTCAAGTCCCGGGCATTGTCAGATTGCATCTCCGGGAATAGGAAATTATCGAATACAGGATTCGACGGCTCTTGATTCATACCGGACATGTTTTGTATCAGGCAAAGCAGAAAGTCTGACGGATTCCGGATTCGCCAATCGAACTCAACCGCGGCGCCCGGAACCTGTATCTCCGCACTGCTGGACCACACCCCGAAAATATTGACAGCACGCTGTCAATCTTGTATTATTGTAAGGTGAGCAATCAACCGGGACTTGACGATCCCCCAGCCAGGTTTGCGCTGGCGATCTTCTGGGTCAATGGTCTCCTGATGAACGTCGGGGAAAAAATCACGAAACCCCTCGGGCAGTCCAGCGCCAGATGGCAGGTTCTTGGCCGTGCCGGCTTCCCGTCTCAGACGGTCTCTCAGATGGCCCGCGAAATGGGCCTGACTCGGCAAAGCGTTCAACGGGTCGTGAATGCCCTGAAAGGTGACGGTCTGGTCGCGCTCGAAGAGATGCCGGGCGACAGGCGCACGTCACTTGTATCGCTGACACGCGCTGGTCAGAAGGTGCTTGCGGCGATATACAAACGAAACTCGATGTGGACTAACCGCATTTCTCATCGCATCGCGGCCGAAGAGTTCGAAAGAGCAATCGAACTTCTGGAACGTATTGGAACAATCCTGGAGGAGGACTTGAATGGATAAAGCGTCATTTTCGGGCGTGATAATAAAAGAAGAGGTGAAAGGCGGCTGGACCTACATAGTGTGGCCCGGATCGGCGGATTTCCTCGGCACCCGGAAAGCTGGGAAAGTGCTGGCGAAGATCAACAATCACGAGTTCAATGTCACATGTCTGCCTCGTGGTGATGGAACACATATGCTGCCGTTGAGCAAACCGGTCATGCGCGCCATCGGCAACGCCGCGGGTGACACGATAGTGATCGAAGTGAGCAAGCCGTGATGGGCTCCTCCATGAAGCTTACGGTAGCCTGCAGATGCAATGGAGTGAAAATCGAGCTCACTGGTTCGCCCATTCTTGTGAGCGTCTGTCACTGTGACGATTGTCAGCGCGGCTCCGCGCAAATCGAACGTCTACCCGGCGCCCCGAAAATACTTGATCGGTGGGGAGGGACGCCCTACGTCCTTTATCGCAAGGACCGAATACGATTCCTGGAAGGTCGGGAGCTGCTCATCGAACAGAGGATACCAGGCGAAAAGAACACGAAACGCCTGGTCGCGTCGTGCTGCAATTCACCGGTTCTGCTGGATTTTGAACCGGGTCACTGGGTTTCTTTGTATCAACAGCGCTTTGACGCGCCGGTTCCCCAGGCGCTAATGAGGGTTCAGACACGCTTCATGCCACCGGGAGATCCGCCTGACGACGGCCTTTCGCGTCACCGGGCATTTTCATTCGGTGTGATCACGAGGCTCCTTGCATCACGGATTGCAATGGGTTTCCGGAGGAAGGATTCGGCTCCTCTGTAGCGGCGCGGCCGCGGTTGACCCTGAATGCTCGACGGCCTGAAGCAGCTCGGTTCAACCGAGCTTTCGTGCAATCACTATTTCTGAAGTGAGTCCGAATGATGTCTTCGTGGTACTGAATTCGGTATTCCAGTTTGCTGCGGTGATTACCGTATGCAATTCTATAGGTCTGCATCCGCCCACGAGCCTGGCGTTGACAGCAAAGAGCGCACTCCAGATGCCGGAGACTATCTTTGCGGGGATGGTGCGGCCATGGGTAAGGCTGACCACACACAGAAGTCCGCCCGGCTTGAGGACTCTGTGTGCTTCGCCGATCACGGCCTGTGCAGCTTCTCTCGTCATGAGATCGAGAACATAATTGCTGATGAAGCGATCGTAGTGACTGTCATGCTCCGACAGCCCTGTCTCTCCATTGGAAAGTTCAATACTGACCTGGCGTTCGAATCGCTGAAGCCGTTCTTTCGAAACGCCAATCATCGTCTCACTGATGTCTATGCCGCGATATGTGCAGTCACTCGGCGCATGGTCGGAGAGCACCTTCTCGGCGAATCGTCCAGTGCCTACTCCGAATTCAAAGACTGAGTGCGCCTCTTCGAAACTTCCATGTTCGATCAGCAGATTGGTAGCTGGATCCTCATAGAATGACTGACTATCCTGTTTGCGTCCAAAATTGTCGTAATATGATTTTACCTCTTCAAGCGACAGCACCGAAGACCTCCGCAGAGGAAAGTGTAGCTATCCTCACTCAGGAAGACAAGACTTGACTGATAACCGTACTACAGGCCAGTTTGCATGAGCGACGCACGGTGGTGGGAGAGTGATTCTTACGTAATCCCGGAAGACGCGACATGCTATGCTTCACGGCAACACTCATTTCATACAATTCAAGATCAGAGGCGGGGGTAAGTATGGCTTTCAATACGGGTTTCTCTCGATTCTGCCAGAGACTCGTCAGGAGGAATGTGTTGTGGGTCGTCGTCGCTTTTCTGCTTCTCGTGTGGCTGAACAACTCATCGCTCCTGGCGCATCGAAATGAGAAGCGCGCTGCGTTTGCCGACGACGCAGACATCGTCGAGTTTGACGTTCGTCCGACCAGGGACGGGAAGCTCGCGGTTTTTCACGACGACACGCTCGAATACCGGACTGATAAAAAAGGACCTGTCCGCGATCATGTGATGGACGAATCGCAAATCGCCAACATCTCTGCCTACGGAAACGACCCGGCACGGGGTCTGCTGCGTGAAGACTACCCGGAAATGAAGCTGCTTTCGATGAAAACGCTGAAGCGCGCGCTGCTGAGCTACGAGCTGATAGGGTGGACAGGAATCGGTCAACACTCGGGTGATACTTGTCCGGTACGTGGATGGATGGTCGGACGGTTCTGACACGAAAGCTGAATTGAAGGAGCTGCCCGCGGGCTATACCGGCGTGGTGTGGACCAACCGTGTAGATATTGTTGCATCACTCTTGAAGGACTGATCCTCGGCGGCCTTGTGTCGATTTCGGCCCCGAAGGATCGACCGGACGATGTTTTGCGAGGCAACGCGCCTCGCTGGACAATGCACTCTTCTATCGAAGTGATCGCAAGAACGATTTCGCGACAGTCGCAAAGAGTTCGGGCTGGTCGTAGTGGAGGCCGTGACCGGCTTTCGGAATCCGTTCAACCTGCAGGTTGGAATTTACGGTTTGTAGCTCGAGCGCCGCAGTCATTCCGCCCATGGAGTGCCCGATGAGAATCGGTGAAGCAAGCTTCAACGCCTGAATGAGACCAACAACGTCGTTCGCGTGGTCTTTGTATCGGTATCCACCGACAGCGACGCTTGACTGACCGTGCCCTCTGGCATCGGGCATGATTACATCGAAGTCGTCCTGAAGAGACCGGGCCAGATCTGTCCAGCAGGTGCCATCTGCCGCCAGACCGTGCAGCAGGATCAACGGGCGCAGCTTTCCCCCGGTTCGCGCGCAGTTCATGCTGATTCCGTTGGTTTGACAGACTGCTTTACTCCATTCTGGCACGTTCCGGTCTCTCCTTCGCGGCGTCCAACACTGTCTCAGTTCGGTCCAACGGTTACGGTCCGGTCACCTCCTGCTTCCTCCGTTCTCGTAGTGAAGCACTACCGCTCCAGATCCGAGCACCCTGGTGTCGAGAAGCCGAAGACGCGCGCCGTCCTCAAGAGTGTCAATCAACCGCCTGCCTTTACCTGCAACAATC
>CAZNYW010000076.1:0-17573 GCA_964577375.1 uncultured Spirochaetales bacterium
TTCTTTTCCTCATTGCATTTGTCGTGATCCCATTCGTCCTTTCAATACGATTGTAGTTCACGGATAGACGGCTTATTCAGGTTCCGATTGCGCCCTTGTGGATCGGTCTGAGGAATTTCGTTCGAATACTTACAGCGTGGCCCTTCTGGCACGCGTTTCTGAATGTGCTCTGGTTTACCGCAATGGCAATTCCTCTGCAGTGCGGATTCGCCCTGCTAATGGCCGTTCCTCTCAATAGCCAGAAACATGCGAAGAATTTTTTCCGAGGTCTATTCTTCGTTCCTTTCATTACGCCGATGGTAGTTGTCTGCGTGGTCTGGGCAACGATCTGTCAGTATCCCTCTGGTGTCTTCAACAGCTTTCTGCAGATAATAACTTTCGGGCTCGCGAAGCCCGTCGAATGGCTTGGGAATCCCGGTACGGCAATGCCTGCCATCACGGGGTTATCGGCCTGGCGGGCCTACGGCTTTCAACTTGTGATCTATCTTGCAGGTCTTCAGAACATCCCGGAGGAGCTCTACGAAGCAGCCGAAATTGACGGAGCAGCAGGTTGGAAGCGGTTCTGGAACGTCACGTGGCCTAGCCTCGCGGCGACCAACGTCTTCATTCTCATCATAACCACGATCCAGGCTCTCAAGCTCTTTACCCAGGTGAATATCCTGACCCACGGGGGCCCACGGGATGCGACCGACACTCTTGTGCAGTACATCTACCGTAACGGCTTTGTAGCTCAGAATGTCGGTTTCGCGTCGGCTGCGTCTCTTCTGCTTTTCATTTTTGTTCTCGCGATATACCTCGCCCAGCAGGCAGCAGTCAAACGTGTATCGGATTGAGGTGCAATGATATGACACAGAAAAAACAGACAAATACCGTACGCACGATCGTACTGGGAATCGTCGTCATTCTTCCCCTGTTCATGCTGGTGGTATCCAGTCTGAAGGCTACTCGGCAGGAGATCATGACGGACATGGGAAGCTGGCGCGCGTTCTGGGTTACTGACCCAACTCTGCACAATTTCATTCACATCTTGGGCCCAGAGTCGCTCACCCCGTTCGGAAGATATTTCGTGAACTCAGTAATCGTAATGGCATTTACGATCGCCGGAACGCTCGTGATCGCGACAATGGCCGGATACGCCCTCCAGCGCGGTAAGTTTCGATTCAATTCGGTGCTGGTAGTCGGCATAACCGCTCTCTACATCATACCTGTCGAAGCGATCATGCTTCCGATGCTTTATGAAGTGATCGGGATCGGGATTACCGACACCTATCTGGTCCAGATCGTTCCCTTCGTGGCAAATCCGCTCTACATTTTCCTCTTCTATCAGTTCTTCCGGCAGGTTCCGGTCTCGATAGCGGAGGCGGCACTGATCGAGGGAGCAAGTTTCTTCCACATTTTCCGCAGCATCTATCTGCCATTGAATGTTCCCGCTCTCGCGACGGTCTCAATTCTCCAGGGTCTCGACATGTGGAATCAGTATCTGTGGCCGCTTCTCGTCACACAAACGGACCGCGTTCGACCGATCTCTGTTGCAATAGCCTCTTTCTTCGGCGAAGACACCATCTACTGGAACTACGCGATGGCCGCGTCGGTCGTCATGATAGCTCCTGTGGTGATCTTCTTTCTGGCGTTCCAGAGGTTCTTCATCAGGTCGGTGGCAAGCTCCGCGGTAAAGGGCTGATGCCGGGCCTGGTACCGGCCGGTCCTCCGTCCGAGGACGGCCCGACGGCCGCGAAAGACCGCTGATCCTCTGCGCGGTGGGCCAGGATTATCTCCATGCTGGCGCCCTACCGGAAATCCGTCGGATTCTGTACATTTCTCCCATGGACTTCTCGATCGAGCCAATGAGATTCGACGGCCGGCACGTCCTGGTAACTGGAGCCGGCCGAGGAATCGGGAGGGCCACTGCACGCCTTTTCGCGTCGCGCGGAGCGTCAGTCACGGTTGCCGACCGCGACGAGGAAGCGGGAAACGCGTGTGAGGCGCTCATTGCGGAGGCCGGCGGGCAGGCGGCGTTCGTGCGCTGCGACGTATCGGAGGAGGAGCAGGTCGCAAATCTGTTCGACAGCGCCGTGTCCCGGTTCGGAACGCTCTCCGTCCTCATCAACAACGCAGGAATCGGCTCCTCCGGCACCATTTTCTCGCGCTCCGTCGAGGATTGGCGGCGAGTCATCGACGTAAACCTCGGCGGTGCCTACCTCTGCTCGCGCGAGGCATCGGGGCGGATGCGTGATGCGGGCGGTGCGATCGTCAACATCGCGTCGACGCGCGCGCTGATGTCGGAGCCCGACACCGAACCCTACTCGGCATCGAAGGGTGGAATCGTGGCGCTCACCCACTCCCTGGCCGTGAGCCTCGGCCGTTTCGGTATTCGTGTGAACTCGATAAGCCCCGGCTGGGTGGATGTCAGGGACGAGACGCTTCGGCCGGCCGACCACGCGCAGCACCCTGCCGGGCGGGTGGGGCGGCCCGACGACATAGCCTGGACCTGCCTCTTTCTCGCCTCGGAACAGGCGGGTTTCATTACTGGTGCCAATATTGTTGTTGACGGCGGAATGACCGTGAAGATGATCTACGAAGAATAGGAAGGAGCACGAGATTTTGGATATCGAACGTATCTTCAGCAACAACCGTGATTGGGTGGAAGGCAAGCTCGCGACCGATCCGGATTACTTCAGACGGCTTTCCGAAGGGCAGAGCCCGGAGATCCTCTACGTCGGCTGCTCGGATTCGAGGGTCACCGCGGAGGAGCTCATGGGGGCGGGGCCGGGCGAGGTGTTTGTCCACCGAAACATCGCAAACATGGTTTCAAACCTCGACTTGAACTGCCTCTCGGTGATCCAGTATGCCGTGGACGTCCTTCGCGTAAAGCGCATCGTCGTCTGCGGCCACTACTACTGCGGAGGGGTCAAATCTGCCATGCAGTCGCAGGACCTGGGCATTCTCAATCCCTGGCTCAGGAACATCCGCGACGTATACCGGCTTCACCGCAACGAATTGAACGCCATCGAGTCGGAGGAGGAGCGATACAAGCGGCTGGTCGAGCTCAACGTCGAAGAACAGTGTGTCAACGTCCTCAAGACCTCGGTGGTTCAGATCGCGATGCGGGAACATCGGCTGACCATACACGGCTGGGTGTTCGACATTCATTCGGGATCGCTCAACGATCTGGGAATCAATTTCGACGAGAAGCTCGAGGGAATACGGGAGATCTACCATCTCGACTGAGAGTGAAGTTCACCACGAGGGGCCGAAATAAGTTGACTCCCTATCTCAACAATACTATTGTCGATTGCAGAGGAGAAAGCGATGGCGAAACTGGCCGACTTTTTATACGGCGTCCTTAATGCAATCGGCTATACACACCCGCTTCATCCGGTGCTCACGCACCTCGTGATAGGGCCGGTGGTGGCCGCCTTCATCCTTGGACTGATCGGATGGCTCGGCAAAAAAGAGTCACTGCTCAGCGCAGCGCGGATACTGAACGTGTTTGCCTTCTGCGCGTGGTTCCTTACCGTACCCCTGGGGATCCTCGACTGGGAGCACTTCTACCAGGGGCAGCTGATTCACGCCATAGTCATGAAAATGATCTTCGCGTCGATCCTGTTCGTGCTGCTTCTCGTCACGCTGCTGGTAAACAGGCGTCTGCGGGATGACCCGCGGATCCCGGTCGCTCTCTATTTCCTTTCCACTATAGACGTTGGAGTCCTTGGCTATTTCGGCGGAAGCCTCGTCTTCGGCTGATCGCCTGGGTAGTATCAAGAAGCCTGTTGATACCAGCGATTCAGATCAGCAAGCGCATACGCAGGTACTCGGATTGAGGTGCCCTGCTGCCCCACCTTCCACCTCACCGGAGGTGTGATCACCTCCGCATTCCACACCCGGCGAACCGGCTCAGGAATCTCCCTGGTGAGCACCCGTATCCGTCGGGTGAAGAACTTCCGCTGCTCCGTGTTTACCGACGTTCACTCTGACTCGCCTTCTCCAGCGAGGGCAGTTATGCTGGGTCCTGCGTTCTCGAGCGCCCGGCCGAGCGCGGTATCGGTGTACCTTTCGGAATTTCCGACGAACTTTGTTGCGAGTTTCAGTGCCGCCCGGTCTCACTCCGCCGGGTTTTTCCAGAGCGACCTGGGATTGAGAAGGCGATTGTCTACTCCGGGAATGTCGACCGGGATAGAGAGGCGAAAGATCGGGAGGATGACCTGCCCGGCGTTCCGCACGCTGCCGTCGAGAATTGCGCGGACCATTGCACGGGTGACGCCTATGTCGATGCGGCTGCCGATCCCGTAGGGACCGCCGATCCATCCGGTATTTACCAGATAGGCTTCTGTATCGTGCTGTTCCATTTTTCGCGCAAGCTCCCGGGCGTAGATCGTCGGGTGAAGCGAAAGAAAGGCTGCGCCGAAGCAGGCGGAAAAGGTGGGCTGCGGATCGGTGACGCCGCGCTCGGTTCCGGCAATCTTCGATGTGTAGCCGCTGAGGAAATGGTACTGAGTCTGTTCGATGGTGAGGACCGATACCGGCGGAAGGACCCCGGAAGCGTCCGCCGTGAGGAAGATGACGTTCCGCGCATGGCCCGCCCGGGAGACCGGTCTTACCGCATTCTCGATGTGGTCGATGGGATAGGAGACGCGCGTATTCTCGGCCGTCGGTCGGCCTCTCGAGCATGTTCATTCATCGAATGAGCGTGCTCTTGCCGGACCCCGAAGGGCCGATTACCACCAGCTTCTCTGCGGCCCGCACGGTCAGGTCGATGTCCTTCAGGACGTGCAGGCGTCCGAAGTGCTTGTTGACACGCTCCATTACGATCACTGCCTACGGCCTCCAGCGGCGAATCGCAAAACGCCCGCAAATGATCCTGTATTTTTATGCGCAAGACAATGACAAGAATGCGATTCTCGAACTCTAAGCCTGGCCGGAGTCGCCGCGCACAGTCAACATAAGCCACGTGAGCAGCACCAGGAGTGCAATGGTGAGCGTTGCGATGGGTATCTCCACCCCCCAGCCGGCAGCCGCTCCCCGGGCCGACTGCACGACAGGCGTAAGCAGAATCGGGAGGCCCGTGAGAATCAGAAACACCAGAAACGCCGGAGCGGCGGTATAGCCGAGCGGCACGCGCCGGAGAAGCAGGACGCCTGTATAGACCGCTGCCGGAAGGAAGAATCCCAGGTCGAGGATGTGGACCGGGTTCGTCGGCAGCTGCATTTCGGTCACGCTCTTCGGTACAGTCCGCGAGATCAGCGCCGGAAGATCCTCCGACAGCCATACGAACGCAAAAAGGGCGGCAACAACAATGAGCACCCACGCAGTGGTGGCCGCCGCGCGCCGGTTGGTGTAGCAACGGCTGATGGCAGCATGATCGGTGGTCGAGATGCCGCCGATGAGCGAGTAGAGGCTCAAGCCCAGCACTGCCACCCATAGTGGGAAGAGCGGACCAAACGGGACCGAGAATGTATAGATGACGTAGTTGTAGACGGTGAAGGTGGTGACTCCCAGCCAGAGCAGCTTCGCGCGTACCGAGCCACGCAGCGCAAGCACCGCGAGGAGCAACCAGGAGGGAGAGACAACCGCGAGACTCGCGATGTCCTGCGCAATTGCCTGTGGAAGGAACGCGGGAGTCAAACCGGAATAAATCGAGCGGACGGACAGCGCCGTGATACTTCCGGCGATAGCCAGAATCGCGGCGCCGATCGACATCCACAGCCACTTATCGCCTCTGCGGCCAGACAGCATGCGCTGCACCTCCATCGGTTTCCGATATGTCGCTGCGACGACCTACCATTCGCCGCGGCTGTGAAATTTCTCCTGCGCCGCGCGCGAGAAGCGCGCACCCGCCTCGCCAAGCTCGCGGAGCACGACATCCATCGATTTGCCCGCGCTCGAACGAGCCGCAGCGATTATCGTGTTGCATTCGTTCGCATCCATGAACGCGGCGGCGTCGAGAAGCTGCTCCTGATCCTCCGGGGGTATGACGAGAAAGCCGTGCTTGTCTGCATGAATGAGATCGCCCGGATTGATCTCGCAGCCGAAGACCTCCACGGGGCAGTTCCAGCGTACGGGCCAGTTGAAAGCGTGGCCCACACAGGTACGGCGGGCGAGCGCCTTGAATCCCGCGTTCGTCATTTCGTCGAGGTCCCTAACACCGCCGTCGGTTATCGTGCCGACGCAGCCGAGTGCCCTGTGCACGTTCGCGTTTACCTCTCCCCAGAACGATCCGAGGACTCGCGGTTTGTCCAGATCCTGCACAATGACGATCTTGGGGCCCGGAATGCCCGCCAGATAGGCACGGTACTCGGCAACCGCATTCGGGTTTCGTTCCCGGTGACCCGGCTCTCCGGGTTCGCACACCACGGTCACTGCGTAGCCGACAATGACTCCCATCTGCGGCATGAAGTCACGGATCTCTTCCTGATTGAAGTGTGTGCGTCGGTCCTCCCGGGTTATCTGTTCCCACCCGTTGTATATGGTCGGCGTGTTCCAGCGTTTCAGCTTCAGAAGTGCTGCGTGATCTAGATGCGGCATTGAACCCCCTCTGCAAGATTCGGACGCGAATTACGTTAGTCGATGATAGGGGAAGGAGGGCGGTGGGTGCAAGAGTCATGTCTCGGCGCGAATATCGATTCTGGAGTCCTCAGTTCCGAAGATGGTAAGAGCCCCGAAGCACATCTCCTGTCATTTTTCGTCCCCGCTGAAGATGGCGTTGACCTCATCGTTGCCCAGCCGCGCCTTCTGAAGGATCTTGATCAGCGGGGTGAAGGTAGAGGAGTCTATGTAGCTGAGGTGCCGGAAATCGAGTATGAGGCGGACCTTCTGACTCGCCGCCAGGTCGAGATACCTGGAAGGAAGGGGCATCGGGAAGTCAGCCGGATTGCATAGAATGTTTCTTCCGTAGAAGTGGAGCGTGAGGCCCTCAGCTGTCTTCTGCAGGATTATCTTGAGCCGAGCATCCCGGTAGGTCTTTTCCTTTTCCATAACCGCCCGTTGCCCACTGTTGAGATATATTACATTATCGGTAAAGTACAGCGCGGTTCCGATTCCGGCCGGCTCCACGTCGGCGGCGCAGGATAGTAACTTCTACGGACGGCGACCGCGAAGGGGGTGATCAACGAATGTCGGATACCATGGAGATTACTGTAAACGGGCATGTGCACAAAGTCTCGGCCGGCGGCAGCACCCCGCTTCTCTACGTATTGAGAAATGAGATGGGGCTCAACGGGCCGCAGTTCGGATGCGGGCTTGGACAATGCGGGGCATGCACCGTCATAGTCGACGACGAGGCGGTACGTTCCTGCAATCTGCCGGTTTCCCGCGTGGCGGGGAAGAATGTGATCACGCTCGAAGGAATAGGCAGCGGCGACAGGCTGCACCCGGTCCAGGCTGCATTTCTCGATCTTCAGGCCGCGCAGTGCGGCTACTGCAGCAACGGCATGATCATGACCTCGGTGGCTCTCCTTAATCGCACGCCTCATCCGGACGACGCGGAGATACGCGCCGCACTCGACGAGAATCTGTGTCGCTGCGGTTCGCACTCGCGGATCCTGCGCGCCGTTTCAAGGGCCGCCGCACGGAACGGCCGGGCGCCCGAGGAGCGATAGGTATGGCGAAAGAGCAGCAGGCCACGCGCGCTTCGGCGTGGAGTGAAACAGGGGCAATCAGCCGCGCGAATCAGGTGGACGACTGGCTGTCGATAGAGCCGGATGGAACCGTGCGGGTGAAGAGCGGAAAAGTGGAGCTCGGAACCGGCGTACGAACGGCGCTCGCCCAGATTGTCGCCGAAGAGCTCGATGTGGGGGTGGAATCCATCCGGATGACGATGGGAGATACCGGCAGTACGCCGGATGAGGGTTATACCGCCGGGAGCAAAACCATTCAGAATGGCGGCTACGGATTGCGGCAGGCCGCAGCGGAAGTCCGGCGGGCTCTCCTCGAGCTCGCTGCAAAGAAGCTGTCGGCCGAAATCGATTCACTCGTAGTGGAAGAGGGGCGAGTCTCTGTCTCCGGCAACGGAAGCAGATCGACAAGCTACGCAGAACTGGCAGGCGGGAAGCGTCTCAACCGCGAGATCTCCGGGAAAGCGGCCGTCAAGCGGCCGGCCGGCTACGGAGTGGTAGGGACCGCCGTCCCGCGGCTGGATCTCCGGACGAAATTCACCGGAGCTCCGGCCTTCGTCCACGATCTGCGAGTGCCGGATATCCTTCACACACGAATGGTCCATCCGCCCTGTCCCGGTGCGGAGCTCCTTTCGGTCGACGACGGGAGCGCGGGAAACGCCAGAGTGATCCGCGTCGGAAAGAGCTTTCTCGCCGTGCTTGCAGAGCGCGAGGATGACGTGGTCCGCGCGGCCGGAAGCCTGAAGGTGGAGTGGAGCCGGTCTGAGCCCTTTCCGTCGATGGAACGCATTTACGACGAGCTTCGAACCATTTCGGCGGAGACAAGGACTGAAACGGACCGGGGGGATACAGATGCGGCGCTTTCAAAGGCGACGAGCCGGATCAGCGCGGTCTATCGTCAGCCCTACCAGGCGCACGCCTCGATGGGGCCGGCGTGCGCGGTCGCGAGCTATGCCGATGGAAAGCTCACGGTACATTGCAGCACGCAGGGTGTCTATCCGCTCCGGGATTCAATTGCCCATCTCCTCGGAATGGCACCCGAAAACGTCCGGCTGATTCACGCCGAAGGACCGGGATGCTACGGACACAACGGTGCGGACGACGTTGCGGCTGAGGCCGCGCTGCTCTCTCGTGAACTCGGCGCGCCCGTCCGTCTCCTCTGGTCCAGGCGGGACGAATTCGCATGGGAGCCCTTCGGGCCGGCAATGATTCTCGAGATGAAGGGTGCCGTGGGGTCGGACGGACGTGTTGCCGCGTGGCAGCACGATGACTGGACGCCCTCGCATACCACCCGTCCCCGCAGCGCGGCCGATCTGCTTGCCGGCCTGCTCATAACGGGAAGACCCATTCCGCCGCGCAAGGTCTACGTCGGAGGAGATCGCAACGCTCCCACCAATTATGCATTCCAGAACGAGCGGGTGGTGATGCACTGGCTCGAGCGGTCACCGCTGCGAGTCTCGTCGCTCCGCAGTCTCGGGGCAACGGCCAACACGTTCGCCAACGAGTGCTTCATGGACGAGCTCGCCGGGGCGGCCAACGTCGATCCTGTTCAGTTCAGGCTCAACCACCTGGACGACAAGCGCTCGCGGGAGGTGGTGCGGCGGGCCGCGAAGGCAGCGGGCTGGGGTAACCCGCTTCCGGAAGGCGAGGGCCTTGGAATGGCCTTCGCGCGCTATGAAAACGCAGAGGCCTACGTCGCGACCGTTGCACACGTTCATGTCGACCGCGAAAGCGGTGCCATCCACCTCAAACGCTTTGTTACTGCGCACGACTGCGGACTCATCATCAACCCCGACGGGCTTCGCAACCAGATAGAGGGAAACCTGATTCAGGGCGCGAGCCGCGCGCTGAAGGAGCAGGTCCGCTGGGAACCGGACGGCATCCGGTCGGTAGACTGGAAAACGTACCCGATCCTCACCTTCTCGGAGGTGCCAGAGATCGAGATCCTGCTCGTGGACCGGCCTGACGAGCGCGCGGTCGGAGCCGGGGAACCCGCAACGATTACCGCCGCTCCGTCGATCGCGAATGCCGTATTCGCCGCCGTTGGCGTGCGGCTCCGTGAGGTGCCTTTCAGCCGTGAAAATGTAAAGAGCGCGCTGTCGTGAACGAGGGTGCTGCTGCGAATATTGTTGCTAACCCGCCGCTTCTATGAATGCCCGCACATTGGCAGTCGGCACGCCTGGCGGCATCCCGCCGCCGCATGAGAGAATGGTCCTGCCGGTATCCGGAATCGAGTCCAGGAGCGCCTTCACGCTCTTACGTACATCTGCCTCGCTCCCGGAAGCCAGAACATCCCGCGGCGGTATATTGCCCAGAAGCGTTACCTGTTCACCGACGAGCTTTCGCATCTCTGCCATCGGGTGATTGTGGCTGAAGTTGTAGACGTTTATCCCCATCTCATGGAGATGGGGCGCGCAGACAAGCCCCTGCGCGTCATTGTGAAAGAGCCGTATGGTCGCATCGAATGCCGCAAAAGCCCGCGTGAGGGTGGGCTTTGCCGACTCTTCGAAGTCGTCCGGGCCGATAAAACCAACTATGTCATCGAGAAGGAAGATCCCATCTATGGTGGGGAACCTCTCCTTCTGCAGCCGCAGCCAGTCGATGATGAAATCCGTCACCAGCTCGAGGAGCGCCTTCGTTGTCTCCGGTTCGATCTTCATCGCCGTCAGGAACTCGGTAGTTCCCATCAGGAAGCTTGCGATATTGAGCGGGCCCCTGGCGACGGCGAACCGGATTTCGTGGCCCCGCGCGCGCATCGGTTCCTGAAAGTGCTCGAGGCGCTTCAGAACGAAAGGGCAGAATCCGTCCGTCACAGGGTCCGGTTTCCCGGCCTCGACAATGTCGGCCGCACTGCCACGGAGCTTCAGCGGCGTGGGGAACTCGTTCTCCCCCCAGACCCCCTTCGCTCCAAAGGCGGAAGGCTCGGTGCACATTCCGAACTCGGACCAGAATCCCGGCAGAAAGGTCAGCTCCGGAAACCGGTCGATGGCGGACATGTTCGCCTCGAACCACCGTTGCTCGCTCGTAAAATAGTCGAGGATCGAAATCCCTGCCCAGGCCGGCAGCCAGGGGCTGTCGATTATGAAAGCGCAGAGCGGATGCTCCCGTTTCCTGCCGTCGACCACCTCTGCCATTTCCTGCCACTGTTCGTTTGTCATTGTTCAACTCCTGTAAGCTCTGCAGATTGCCGGATCTGTCTCGCCACGGCACCGGCACAATCCGTTCGGCGCCGATTCTCCGAAATCTTCAACAACGTGCGTCGCAGTAGGCCGGGGCCGAAAACGTGCGGCGGCCTCGGGCGACCGGTCAGCGAGAACGGTTGAGTGCCTTCATACTATCGAATGATTTCCCACAGAATACTACGGAACGAGGATCGGATGCCCGCTTTCACCGAAAGTCAGCTCAGGTTCTGCCCGTTTCGCGCGCCCGCCGGGTCCTGGCTCGCGTCGATCACGTCCGGCGGAAGACGGCGCGAGTCACGGTACTCTTTTGCCGACGCGCCGACGATCCTCCGGAATATGCTGCTGAAGTAATTCGAGCTGTTGAAACCAACATCGAATGCGATCTGGGTGATGCTGAGATCGGACGAGACAAGGAGCTGCTTCGCGGCCTCGACTCGCACCGCGGTAAGGTAGTCGACGAATGTAGTCCCTGTCTCCTTCTTGAACAGGTTCAGGAAGTAGGAGGGGCTTATGCCCATCTCTTTAGCGACGTCCTTGTAGCTCAGCTGGATCTGGTAATTCGCCTCAATGTAGGTCACCGCCCGGGCAATCAGCGAGTTGGTTCTCCTTTCGCGGACATGCGTGACGCTGCCGGCAATCTCGACAACTATGCGCTCCAGCCACTTCTCGGCGGTGGCCGGATCGTCCAGAAGGTCGACATCCGAAGTGTATTTGTGCGTCAGGAGATCGAGCTTCTCCTCATCTCCACCCCCGAGGACGGCCGCATCGATCAGCGATCCGGTAAGCTCATAGAGCCGGACCCGCAGCAGCTCCGGCCGCTCTTCAATGAACGGCCTGAACTTTCCGGCGAACTCGCCGAGCGCCTCTCTGCTTCCCTCGACGTCGCCCAATCGGATCTGCGAAAGCAGCCGTTCCTTTTCGTGGACGGGATAACGCGCGGCGTGCTGGTCCCGCAGATCGACATCTTCCACGTGCACGATTGTGCTTCCGTCGAATTGTTCCGCGTACTCCTGCGCGCTCAGCGCCTCGTGATAGGAGGTCCGGAGATCCTCGATGCGGTCACAGTATCGCCCGACTCCGATAGCGATCACACAGTCGTGCGCTGCCGTGAGCTCTTCGCGGAGGACCTCGAGCGCTTCCAGGACCCGGGCCTTCCGTTCGTCGTCGCGCTCGCCCGAGGTGCGCAGGACTGCGCCGATTCGGGTGCCCGGAAGCGGCAGAAGCAAAAAGTGATCGGCGCCGAAGAGCCGCACGAGGCAGAGGTTCGCCGAAGCGAGAACTTCGTCGAGGAGCTCGAAATCACCTTCCGGATCCCGATTCGCGGCCTTTATCTTCATGACGACAAAGGTGTCCAGGTCGCTTTTCTTGCCAAGGCAATCGAGTAGCTCCATCAGCTTCGCGCGCGAAAACTCACTGAAGGCGACATTGTGAATGATGTCCTCTTTGATGAAGGGGATCAGCTTTTCGTAATACCGGTGAACCTCCTGCGCATCAATCAGCACACCGGCACCAAAGAAAAGCGCGGTGACGATCGACGCCGCGTAGTATATCCACCACTGCTTGGCAACCGAACCGCCAATGAAGGAGGATGCGAATACCAGAATTCCGATGTTGATCAGAAAGTTCTTGTTCCTCAGAAGCTCGCGCAGCTTTGAGTCAGGCAGCAGCCTGGCCAGCCTGACCGACGAAAACAGAAGAAGCATCAGACCCGTTACGATCTGGACGCCGATTGTCACCTCCCGGCCGTAAAACGGAGGGAGCATCGACGGCGTAAGGTTGTCGTGGGCGACGATCCCGCCGAACTCGAAGAGCTGGTAGCTCGCTTTGGTTCCCAGCGTGTTGAAGACGGCATAGGTAAGGCCGAGCAACACGCAGGGCACAATCACGAATGCGGCGCTGTGTCGTCGTTCGTGCTCGTTGAAAATATCGGCGGCGAGGATAACGGTGGGCGATATGACTGCGCAGAGTATGAACACCCGAATATTCACGATGATGAGCGGAATGGGATGCTCGCCAAGCACCAGCTGCAGCGGTCTTCCAAAGGAAAAGACCCCGAAGCTGATCAGAAAGACGACAAAGTACTTGAACGAACGTGCCTTCGAGGGGGTCGCAATGACAAAATACATGAAACAGATGCAGAAAAAGAGCCCTGTCACCAGTGGGGCGATAAGATTGGAGAATATCACCAGACCCGTCGACACCTCAGGGCTCCTCGCAGTACGCATTTTCGGCATTTGCAGAACCACTGTAGATGATCAACGCCGGACAATAATGGTAACAGTACTCCGTCAGGGACGCAAGCAAAAAAGGCAGGACGGGCTCGTGTCAGGGCAGGCGGACCGGCCGGCCCTTCGTCGCGCTTCAGCGCGTAGAGGACGTGCTCGCTGAGCTCGTGGCCGGGAGCGATCATCGGGTGGGGGAAATTCCGCAGGTGGCGCAGCCCGATCCGGCGCATTACGGCTATTGAGCGCACGTTGACGACAGACGTGAAGGAAAAGACCGCCTCGAACGCGAGCGCGTCGAACCCGTAACTGAGGCATGCCCGGGCAGCTTCGGTGGCATATCCATTTCCCCAGAACTCCCGTCCAAGCCGCCACCCGATCTCGACGCAGGGTGTGAAGTCGGCTTCGAATTCGGTCCACTGAAAACCGACGAATCCGGCCAGCCTGGATGAGGCTGCGACCTCAACCGCCCACAACCCGTAGCCGTGCCGTTCAAAGTGAGCCTCGATGCGTTCCATCATCCGGTCGCTCTCACTGCGGGAAAGCGGCCTGAGCAGGTAACGCATCACCTCCGGATGGTTGTTGATCGCTGCGAACTCCTCACGGTCACCGGGGAGCCACCTTCTGAGCTTCAGTCGCGGCGTTGAGATTGCATCCGCGTCCGCGCCTGCACCCGAGGCCGGCACTATCGGTGCCTCCCAACATAGAGCCCTCTCCCTGTCGGGCCCTCTGCATCGTATTCCACCGACATCGCCGCGGAGGTGGACGCTTCGCGGAACTGCGTCTCGCCGAACAATCCCAGCCGGTGCGATTCTATCCGGTGCTCGACTCCCGACGGTGTTCCGATGAGATAGTGGAAGTCGAAAGCTGAAATGGTCTCTTCGAGCTGCAGTGTGTTCATCCGAACCAGCTTCAGTCCGGGCTCCTCTACAACCACCATGCTGATTCTGTCGGGTTCGAGCACGCCGGGGGCAAACCACGGCTCGACGAGCAGAAGCCCGCCCGGGTCCAGATGCAGCGCCATGTTTAGTATCGCGGTGCGAAGGTCTTGCTCGGTCGCCATGTAGCCGATCGAGCTGAACATGCAGATAACGACGTCGTATGTTCTGCCGGTCCGAAATGTCCGCATGTCTCCCTTGTGAAACCGGACTTCCGGAAGCCGGGCGCGTGCCGCGGCGAGGAAGTCATCGGAAATGTCCACCCCTTCCACGTCGCAATGATCCTGAAGCGTGCTGAGGTGTGAGCCCGTCCCGCACGCGACGTCGAGCAGGCTCACCCGGCCCGACAGACCATGTGCGCGGAGTGTGGAGATGACATAGCCCGACTCTTTGCCATAGTCTTTGCCGACCGCAGCGTAGATCCTGTCGTAGTAACGGACTGAAATCGGGTCATACACGTTTTTCACAGTGTCTCCTCCATCAACGCACGAATGATTCTGGCTGCGCGAAAACCGCCGGGAATGTGCCAGCTTTCGACCCTGTAGCCGTCGCGGGCGGCAGTCTCCTCGAGCAGCTCATCCGCGGGAGCGAAGACGAATGCTCCGCCCGGCGCAAGCGAGCTGAGGATCCTCCTGCCGGTGTCCAGGTAGCGGTCCATTCCGGACGGATTGAACCGGCGCGTGAATCCGAGGTGACTCACAAAGGACAGGTTCGATACCACGGTTCCCCAGCGGCCTGTTCCGTAGTCGTATTCGAACCAGTCGGCGTTCGAGACGCATGGGTCGGGGTTCGACGCGTTGCGGTCGAAACCGTACGCGTCGATTCCAGCTGACCGGAGGAACCGTACGAGATACGCCTGAGTGCCGCAACCGACGTCAAGCAGCGGCTGCGCGAGCCGCTTCGTGTCCAGCTTGAGGAGCTCGAGCTGCAGCCCGGGTGTATACTCGCAGCACGTGACGGGATTCAGTTCCGGGTGCGCGCGCAGGGTGTCCGCGAGCCGGCGCGGGCAGATCGATTCGACAAGCCTCTTGAGCTTCGGATAGTGAAATTGTCGAATTGTCGAAATGATGTCTGATGAGGCGAGGATTTTCCGGGCCGAATCGTAGTAGATTCGAGCGATCTCCTTTCTGGTTCGCTCTCCTATCTGGAAATACTGGTTCAAAGCATACAGTCTTTCGACGAAGAGATTCGCGGCCCTTTCTGACAGCTCAAGGAGGGAGGTATCGGGCGCATCCGGATCGTGAGCTGTGGACATCTGTTCCAGGGACGCTACAAAGAGCGGATCGACTTCGAGCAGCTCCTCCGCATCCGGATGCAGCAGATTCCTCGCCCTGTTGAGATCGAACTGGCGCCGGACCAGATCAATCAGGCGCTGTGCGCCGCTGCCCCGAGATGCATTTCCAGGAGAAGAGCTCATCGCTGTCTCTTGCTTTTTCGTCTGTTCTCTTCCGCACGAAATTCGACGATTCTACGGATGAGATCGGCCGGCAGAGGCGCATCGATGGGGAACTGAACAGCTCCCTTTGAGCTCTTGTACTGCCTGATCTCATCGGCGAACTGGGAGATGCCGCTGGATGTGGGGTAGAATCCGATATGCCGTGAATGAGCCGCGAAGTATACGAGGTTTCCGTTCAGATAGAAGGCGGGCATCCGGTAGCTGATCAGCTGCCTGATTTCAAGAAGCTTCTTTCGGATCTGTTCGGGAAATGCCTGAATGTATTCGTCAATTGACGAATACCGCTCGGACGTGTCGCCCATGCGGGAAACCTCCTGGATCCATCCGGCAAAGTATCACGCAGCTGCCGGGGACAGTCAATCCTCGCCGGATCGACGTAGCTTTGTCTACTCCGCGATCCAGTTGACTCGAAGGTGCCGGAGGACCATACTGAACCATATTCAACATATTCGGAACTGGAAGTCCTGATCGACGGTGTCCCTGCGGGAGGGATCGCGATGGGTGATGAGAGAAAGATCAACTCCAGGTTGCGTACGCGGCGCGGAAGGAAGATCATGATGGTAATTGCGGGCGCGTTCCTGTTGTGTGTCCTCGTTCTCGCCGGCCTGCTTTTCGCCTGGAGCCCGGGCAGACCGAGGCCCTTCACCGACTCGAGCGGACGGACCGTCTCAGGAAGCGTTTCCGAGAAGCTCCATCTCGAAATCAACGGCGTTCAGCAGGGCATGTTCATCAAGTCCCGGGATCCGTCGAATCCGGTGCTGCTCTACCTTCACGGCGGCCTGCCGGACTACTTCCTCACGGAGAGCTATCCGACCGGACTCGAGGATCAGTTTACCGTGTGCTGGTGGGAACTGCGCGGTTCCGGGCTTTCATATCGTGCGGAGGCCGAGCCCGGAGCCATAACCGCTGAACAGCTCGTGTCCGACACGCTCGAGGTGACCCGGTACCTCCGTGACCGTTTCGGCAAGGACCGCATATTTCTCATGGGGCATTCGGGCGGCAGCTTCATAGCGATCCAGGCGGCGGCACAGGCGCCGCAGCTGTATCAGGCCTACATCGGCGTAGCCCAGATGTCAAACCAGCTCAAATCCGAATGGCGCGCCTACCAGTTCATGCTGTCCATCTTCCGGCAGAACGGCAACTCCCGCATGGTGAGGAAACTGGAATCTGCGCCTGTGACGATGGACGAAGGCACACCCGCCGCCTATCTGGCCGTCCGGGATGTCGCTATGCACAGTCTCGGCATCGGCACGACTCACGACATTAGATCCGTTCTGACCGGAATCTTCCTTGCCTCGCTCCGGTTTCCCGAATATACCGTCGGTGAGAAGCTGAACCTGTGGAGGGCGAAAGCATCATCGGGGGTGAGCTCGCTGTGGGACACGATGATCACCACCGACCTGTCACGAGAGGTCCCGGAGCTTGCTATACCTGTCTACTTCCTCGAGGGCGTATATGATTACACCTGTTCCTACGCAGAGGCGAGGAGCTACTTCGAAAGTCTGAAAGCGCCGGTCAAAGGTTTCTACACCTTCGAAAATTCCGCTCACAGCCCGATCTTCGAAGAGCCTGCCAGGGTAGAGCGGATTCTTCGTGAGGACGTTCTCGCCGGAACCAACGGTCTCGCAGACCGGATGTAGCGCTGTCGCGCCGCGCTATTCGCTGCGTTTCCGCTCGATTGAGATTTCGCGCACGTGCTCTTCCACGAATCTCGCCGCCTGCTTCAGGTGCGGGGATTCGCGGGCGAAAAGATAGGTCATTATCTTCGCGAGCAGATCGAGGTCCGATCCCTCGAGACGTGAAAGCTTCTGGTCATCCTGGAGCTGTCGCTTCAGACCTGCATTGTTCAAACGGGCAGTCTTGCCTTCCTGAAATTCCTTGTAGGCGCGCGCGAGATCGCTGATCGAGCTCGACAACGTTGCGATTATCTTTGGAAGATATTTCAGAAGCGCCCAGACAAGAACTATCCTTGGCGGATCCAGGTAGTTCGCAATGTCCCTCACGATCGCCTCGACGGAGCCGCTCTGGATGTAATCGATCTTGAGCTGGCTCGATTCAGTCCGGGCATAGTTGCGTACGCCGAGGGGATGCATTCTTGCGACCAGGCGGTCGAAAATCATCAGGAAATGGGCGAACTGGCGAATGGGCAGGTTCTGGTCGTCCGA
>CAZNYW010000077.1:0-17272 GCA_964577375.1 uncultured Spirochaetales bacterium
GCCCGCGGCCTCGTGGTAAAACTCATCAATGATACGGTAGATCAGTCGGGATATATCGGCGAACAGGCGGCGGTCGTGGCGGAGAAACGGCCGGAGCGCTTTGGGTAGAGTGAACACGAATTGGCGATGGGGCAGGTCGAGAAGCACCTCGTTGGTCAGATGCTCCGCAAAGAGGATCGTGCGCTTTCGACTGCAGGATGGACAGAGATAGAAGCCCGTGCAGGAGAAGGGACGAAAGTGATCGTGACCGCACTCCGGGTTGGTACAGCGTATGCGTGCGACGCCATGGAGGTAGTCGCCGCACGTCGTGAACCGCTCGCCGAGTTGCTGGATGCGCTCAAGAGGGAACATGCCGTAGGTGGCGGCGTATTTCCTGCCGTACTGCCGGCAGAAGTCATCGAAGTGGCGTTCGAATATGGTATGGAGCTCGCCTGGACTACGAGGAAGGTATCGGTTCGCCGCTGTGGTCGCGATACAGATCGCCGTGCTCACAAAAACAGATACGGGCGAACCTGGCTTCTTGCTTCACGGGGAGGATGGATTCATGGAGCGCCACATAACATGGCGCATCCACCAGACGCCTTCTCGGAGCTCTCGCTCCTGCGAGGGCGCAGGTGAGGCGCGTCGTTATGTTCCGAATGGAGGGTTGACACTCGGCATCGACAGCCCATTTGTTTTCTTACAGAATGGTCGCCTATTAGAGGCGGTTGGAAATCTAGTTGCGGATGTCAAACCGAAGGAGGCATACCGTGGATATCAACGAGCCGACAGATCTCTACAAGGTGCTCAACAAAAGGGCCCGATCGTACACCGGCCGACTGTGGTATGTCCCCTTCGCTTACATTGGAATCATTGCCTTAGCACTTGACTACCTTCTAAAGAGATCGGGTCTCATCACGGCGTTGGGCACGCTGATCTTATCAAGCATACCGGCGAGCGCGAGGTGAGCCTTCACGCCGCCCCTGTGTGCAAGGATGAGTATCAGAATGGTCGCCGGAACAGCGATAGCGGCGGTGACAAGGTCCTGCCCCTGCCCTGGGCTATCACGGAAATCGAATTGCCGGAGTACAGATCACGGGCAACCAGACCGGCGATGGAGGTCGCGAGCGCGAGCACGATGACAAGCAACGTGAGCACTGCAACAGGTGAACCTGTTCGATACATTCCAGGAACCTCCTGGGGTTCGGAGGCGACCTTCATGTCGCTCGCATCGTGGTCATCCGGCTCGTCAGATCACTCTACCGCCGCCACGGCCTCGATCTCGACCGCGACGCCGCGCGGAAGTGCGCCCACCTCGACGCACGAGCGCGCCGGATAGCCGCCCGCGGACGCGGCCTGCCCGAGGTATTCGGTGAAGACTTCGTTCACGGCCGGGAAATCCGCCATGCTGGTGATGAAACAGGTGAACTTGACGACGCTCGAGAGCGACGAGCCGGACGCGGCCAGAACCGCCTTCAGATTATCGAACACGCGCCGGGTCTGCACCTGTATGTCGCCCTCGACAATACTCCCGTTCGCCGAGTCGAGAGGAATCTGTCCCGAAGTGAATACGAGATTGCCGATGATCACCGCCTGCGAGTAGGGCCCGATCGCGGCGGGTGCGTTCGCTGTAGATACTATGGTCCGATTCTGTCTTCCGGCCGATTGGTCAATGTTGCTCATGCTGATCCCTCTTATCCTTGATTCTTCTGGTTTCTATGGTTTGACTTCACGAATATAGTTATAGACCGTGTAACGGGAGACTCCGAGCTCGCTCGCTACGACGTCGACTGCACCTTTGACGTCGAAGATTCCCTGGTCGTACAACTCCTTGACGACGAGGCGATTGCGGGCGAGCGCCGACAGGCCGCGCTGCCGATTGAGCTCGGTGAGCGCTTTCTCAACCGATTTGTGGACGAGTTCTTCACTGCTCATTACGAAGTGTTCCGGGGAATCTGTCACCTCGGGCTGCGTCGCCGGAAGAAACTGTGAGGCAAACTCGAGCAACGAAACCGAGAGGTTCATGTTGATGCAGAGCATCGCGATCGGTCGGCCGTCACTTCGGACAAGTGCGGTTACCGACTTGAGGGTTTTGCCGTCCGCCGTACGGCTGTAGTAACTGCCGATGACGTCGGTCTTCAGTTCTTTTGCCTGCCGGAGGGCGCGCATTCCGAGGTCGGTAATCGGGGCTCCGATATCCCTGCCGGTGACGTGGCCGTTGGCAATCTTCACCACCGACCGCCCGAGGTCTTCGAGCGAATGCACGAGTACTTCGCAGTTCGGGCCAAACAGCGCAGCGACCGCGTCCACCACCGGATCGAGCGCCCGCATTATCGCGCGATCCCGCTCGGACAGTTTGACCGGCCGTATGCTCCCGTTTGACGAAGAATCCCCGTTGAACCCCGTCGATTGTCCGTCCAGGTCCAGTTCCGAAACCGGGGTACCGCTCTTTTTCCCGTGACCGCGCTTCACCGGCGTACTCCCGTTTCGGCGATCTTTGCGCGGAAAGCCTGCCTGATGCGTTCGAGGCCTTCGGTAAGCGTTGCGCGTGGACAGCCGATGTTCAGCCGCATGAATCCTTCGCCGCCGGGGCCGAACGAGGTTCCGGAGTTCAGTCCGATCTTGCCGGCACAGAGCAGTGTGTCGTGGATTTCCGTCGGCGACATGCCGAATCGACTGAAGTCGAGCCACATCAGAAAGGTGCCCTCAGGATGAGGGGCCCTCACTTCCGGCAGTTCGTTCTGCAGAAAATCTTCGGTAACCCTGACGTTCTCCTCGAGATACGGAAGAAGCTCGTCGAGCCACGGCGCTCCGAAACGGTACGCGGCCTCGGACGCCGCAATGGCAAAGATGTTGGCGTTATAGAGGCCGAAAATGTTCTCCTGTGCGCGGTCGAACTCTTCGCGGATTTTTCGGCTCGGAGTGATGATGACCGACGCCTTGAGCCCCGCCACGTTGAACGTCTTGCTCGGAGCAATTCCCGTGATGGTTCGCGCCGCCACTTCCGGATCGATGCTTGCGGCCGGGACGTGACGATTTCCTGCATATACGAGGTCGGAATGTATCTCGTCGGAGAAGATGATCAGATCATGACGGCACGCAATGTCGCCGAGGCGCTCCAGTTCCTTTCGAGACCAGACGCGGCCAACCGGATTGTGCGGGCTGCAAAGGACGATCATGCGCGTGCGGGCGTCGATCAGCGACTCGAGGTGATCGAGGTCCATCGCATACGCGCCGTTTTCGTAGCGGAGGTGATTCAGCAGCGGGACTCTGCCGTTTCCCTCTATAGAGCGGTAGAAGGGCGGGTAGACCGGCGGTTGAATAATCACACGATCTCCCGGACGCGTGAATGTCTGAATCGCGACGTTGAGTCCGGTAATGACCCCCGGAGTATAGGAGAGCCACGACCGCTCAATCGCCCAGCGATGCCGGGAAGCGACCCACTCCCCGATCGCCTGAAAATAGCTGTCGGGCATGTCCGAGTAGCCGTAGATGCCGTGATCGGCGACACGCCTGACAGCATCCACCACCTGTGGCGGGGCCATGAAATCCATGTCGGCGACCCACATCGGCAGTACGTCATCACCATCGAAACAGCATTCGCAGAAATCCCACTTGACCGAGTTCGTCGATTTGCGATTGATGACACGGTTGAAGTCGAAATGCACGTTCGTGTTCATTGATAAATCTCCCAGACACGGTAACGGGCGGTCCAGCCTGCGCCCGGCCTTACAGCGATTGCCAGCGGAAACGCACGGGCTCGTCAGGATCATTATATAGACGCGTTATAATCTGTCAACAATAATTACACATATTTTGCAATACATACAATAGAGTAGAGTTTTTTAGCGTGTAATTTGCACTTTTTTACACGTCAATTGCAATAATTATTGACACTTTTTAAAGAAACCGTATATGATGGTACGGTGTGCGACGGCCCGTCCGGGACGCCGTCACGGTTTCGAACACATACCACGAGGAGGTATATCATGAACCTACGGAAGGCGGGCCTCGTGCTCGCAGCTCTGGCGTTGCTGTTCTCCGCACCGTTGTTTGCTTCGGGAACCAAGGAAGCAGCGGCCGCGAGCGACACGATCCACATTGCGCTTACTGCGCCCATTACCGGCGACTACGCCGAATATGGGAAGAACTTTCAGCGCTCGGTCGAGATGGCCATCAGCGAAATCAACGCCGCAGGCGGCGTGCTCGGCAAGAAGTTCACTCTGTCGGTAGGAGATTCGAAGGGCGATCCCAAAGAGTCGGCCAACCTTGCACAGAAGTGGGTGAGTGATCCCTCCATCGTAGCGGAGATTGGTGATTTCACGAGCACCTGCTGCATGGCTTCGCAGCCGATCTACGATCGCGCTGGCATGGTGCAGCTTTCTCCCACCGCCAGCCACACGAAGTTTGCACCGGGTTCGCCGTGGAGCTTCAGCATCGTCGGCACCCAGGCTTACGAGCAGCCCTTCATGGCAAAGCTTGCGACCGACACGCTCGGCTACAAGAAGATGGCTGTGCTCTATATCAACAACGACTGGGGCGTCGACACGCAGAAGTTCTACAAGGAGAACTTCGAGAAAGACGGTGGAAAGATCGTCGCCGAAGAGTCATTCTTCCAGGGTGACAAGGATTTCAAGGCCGCGCTTACCAAGCTGAAAGCCTCGAATCCGGATGCGCTCTACATGGCAGCCATGTACAACGACGGCGCTCTTATCGAGAAGCAGCGTCAGGAACTCGGCTGGAACATCCCGGTTCTCGGCCCCAGCTCGCTCTATTCGGAGCAGTTGATCAAGCTCGGCGGCGACTCCGTGAACGGCCTTTACACGAACGTGAGTTTCTTCGCGCAGGATCCGGACCCCCGCATCCAGTCGTACGTCAAGGGCTTCGAAAAGGCCTACGGAGTGACACCGAACTTCCATGCGGCGCTGGCCTACGATGCGATGTACCTTCTCGCAGATGCTATCAAGCGTGCCGGTTCGACCGATCACAAGGCGATCCGTGACGTACTCGCGCAGACGAAAGGTTTCCAGGGACTCACCGGAAGCATTACGTTCACTCAGTACGGCGACGCTATCAAAGGGTACAAGGCCGTACAGGTTGTAGACGGTCAGTTCAAGCTTTACAATTCCAAGTAAGCAACCTAAGCGACAATTTCTCACTCTGATCACGTAACCGGTCCGTCCACCGCGCAGACTGCGGTGGGCGGTGCCGATCAAAGCCCGGACCGAGAATCGACGGGTTTCGAGCGCGAGGAGGTACCGTGTTACTGCAGCAACTCATAAACGGAATTACGCAGGGAAGCCTTTTCGCGCTTCTCGCAATTTCGTTTTCGCTCGTCTGGGGACTTCTGAAAATGGTCAACTTCGCCCTCGGCGAGATCTACATGTTCGGCGCCTTTTCGGGCTGGCTCATTTTTACCTACGTGATACAGAATCTGCTTCTGGCTCTGCTTGCGAGCTTCATCGTCGGTTGGGCGCTGGGCTGGATCATCGAAAAGGTCGCGTTCAAGGCGCTGCGCGGTGTGCCGCACATCGCGTCGCTGGTCTGTACGATCGGGTTTTCGTTCTTTCTGAAAGAATCGGCAACGGCGATCTTCGGCGCCGAGACCAAGTCCATGCCGGCCGTCTACAGCCAGACGGCGGTGACGCTGGGCGGGGCAAACATCTCGTGGCTGCAGATACTGATGGTGGTCATCGCAGTTGTCATGCTTCTTCTGCTGCAGGTGTTCTTCTATAGGACGAAAATTGGGCTTGGCGTGCGGGCCGTATCGCTGGACTACCGGACGGCCGGCCTGGTCGGTATCAACGTCGACAGGGTCATCTCCGTCGCGTTCTCGCTTTCGGGTGCGCTCGCCGGGTTTGTCGGCGTGCTCGGCGCAGTCTACTATAGCGCCGTCAATTCGACGATGGGGTTTGTTCCCGGAATCAAGGGGTTCACCGCTGCAGTTTTTGGCGGAATCACCTCGATCCCCGGGGCCATTCTGGGGGGCTATCTCCTCGGAATCATCGAAAACCTGAGCGTTCAGTTCATCTCGTCGGGGTGGCGTGATTTCATCGCCTATGTCATCCTCATCATCTTCCTGCTGTTCCGTCCGAACGGAATTCTCGGCAAGAAGTCCGGGTTGTGAGAAGGAAGGCCGTATGAAGGACACTCTTATCTCTCTGGCCCGTCGGTACCGGGTTTATCTGTGGATTGTTGGTGCTCTGCTGCTCATCGGGTTTCCTGTCACCCTGGGGACGCCGTATCTGATCCAGATCATGATCCTGGTTTTCATCTACATCGTGCTCGCGTCGAGTCTCAATCTCATTACGGGATTCACCGGCATGTTCTCGCTCGGCCACGGCGCCTTCTACGGAATCGGCGCGTATACGTCCGCGATTCTAGCGCTTGGCCTGTCGCTGCCGTTCTGGGTAACAATGCCGCTCGCGGGTATCTTCGCCGCCGTTATCGGGGCGTTTATCGGTCTTGCGACGCTGCGCCTGCGACAGACTTTTCTGGTGTTCGGAACGCTCGCTTTCGGTGAGATCGTCCGCATCGTCATCATGAACTGGCCCGATCTTACGCGCGGTCCGTTCGGCATTCCGGGTATTCCGGCGCCGGCGATTTTCGGCTTCTCATTCAAGAGCTACTCTTCGTACTACTACCTAGTGCTCGTGTTCATGGCCATTTCGGTGTTTGCGATCTACCGCCTCTATCACTCCCGCGTGGGACGTGCCTGGGTGGCAATTCGGGAAGACGAGACCGCAGCCGCCACGATGGGGGTGCCCGTGTTCGGCTACAAGGTGCTTGCGTTCACCATCGGGTGTCTGTTCGCCGGTCTTGCCGGCGCGTTCTACGCCCATTTCGTAACGTACATCAGTGCCGACCAGTTTTCGGTGAACGAGTCGTTCCTCATCCTGACGATGGTGGCGATCGGGGGCACCGGATCGATCGTCGGTCCGATCATCGGCGCCCTCATTCTTATCGTCGTTCCGGAGGTTTTCCGGTTTCTCGCGCAGTACCGCACCGTCTTCTACGGTCTGCTTCTGATCGTCGTGATGGTCGTGAAGCCGGAAGGCATCGCGGGGGTCAAGGCGATCTTCATGCGGGCTCCGGGCAGCATCGGATTCTCCCTGCGGCGGAAAAAGAGTGCCGGCGGCAACCGCGCACCGGAGGGGACGGCATGAACGCGACGAACGTGCTCGAGATACGAAAGATAAAGAAGAGCTTCGGTGGCCTTGCAGCCGTCAACGAGGTGGACCTCACGGCGGAAACAGGCAAGATTCACGCAATCATCGGACCGAACGGCGCGGGGAAGACGACCTTCTTCAATCTCATCACGGCGATCATTCCCGCCGACTCGGGTGAGATCGTCCTCAACAGCGACGCAGGATCCGAAAGAATCGAGCGCATGTCGACTCACGACATATCCCACCGGGGAATCTCGCGCACTTTTCAGAACATTCGCCTCTTTGCCTACATGTCGGTGCTCGACAACGTCATGACCGGAACGCACGGCCACTACCGCTCGTTTGTCTGGGCAGCCCTTTCGCACAACCGGCGCTACCGATCGGACGAACGCGAAGCCCGGGACATGTCGCTCTCGCTGCTCGAGAAGGTGGGACTCGTCGACAAGAGAGACGAGTACGCCCGGAATCTGCCGTACGGCGAGCAGCGAAAGCTTGAGATCGTTCGCGCGCTGGCAGGAAAGCCGAGGATCCTTCTTCTCGACGAGCCGGCCGCGGGAATGAACAACCGTGAGACCGAGGATCTGGACGCATTCATTCGGCAGCTTCGCGACGAGGGGCTGACCATCCTGCTGATCGAGCACGATATGAAACTGGTCATGAATCTCGCCGACCTTATCTCGGTGCTCGATCACGGCGTGAAGATAGCCGAAGGAACGGCCGGCCAGATTCAGAATGACGAGCGCGTCATCGAGGCCTATCTGGGAAAGAGGAGGTACGCATAAGTGGCGCTGCTTGAAGTGAAGGACCTCGCCGTGCACTACGGCAAGATCAACGCGTTGAAGCGCGTGTCCCTTTCGGTGGACGAGGGACAGATCGTTACCCTCATCGGTGCCAACGGTGCCGGAAAAACCACGCTTCTCACGACGATCAGCGGTCTCCTGCGTGCGTCCGAAGGGGAGATCGTGTTCGACGGACAGGACATTTCGCTGGAGCGCGCGGACAACATTCTCGAAATGGGCGTTGCTCATGTCCCGGAGGGGCGCCGCGTTTTTTCCGAACTGACCGTCGAGGAGAACCTGCGGGCGGGTGCCTACATTCTAAAGGACCGCGCGAAGATCGAGCAGCTTCTCGATCGTTCCTACACCGTCTTCCCGAAGCTCGCAGACATGAAGACACGCGAGGCGGGTACGCTCTCCGGCGGCGAGCAGCAGATGCTCGCCATCGCGCGCGCACTCATGTCCGATCCACGCGTGCTGCTTCTCGACGAACCGAGTCTCGGACTTGCTCCGATCCTCGTGGAACGCATTTTCGACCTCATTGTTGAAATTCAGAAGCTCGGCAAGTCGATCCTGCTCGTCGAACAGAACGCCAACATCGCCCTCCAGGTCGCATCCTACGGCTACGTCATCGAGACCGGCCGGATCACCATGGAGGACACGACGGAGAAGCTGCTCGCGAGCGATACCGTACGCAAATCGTACCTCGGAATTGCCTGAACCCGTAATCACTCCCGGCCTTCCCGCCGGGTGCAGAGGAGCAACACATGACGAAAATCGAACGAATCGACCGGACACTGGCCGGGAAGGACCTTGACCGGATACCGGTATCGTTCTGGTACCACTTCGGTGTACAGCACGAAGGCGGCGAGCGGATTGCCGAACTCTCGCTATCCTTCCTGCGTCACTACGATCTCGACTGGCTCAAGCTGATGAACGACTACTTCTACCCCATGCCGACAGGCACACTCGAGCTTTCCACCGCGGCCGATTTGAAGAAGATCTCCCGATTCGACGTTCACAGCAGCGACTGGAACGAACAGCTGAAAGCGATCGAGATCATCGCCCGTGAGCTGAAAGACGAGGCGTACTTCATCGACACCGTTTTCGACCCCTGGCAGGTATTGCTTCGAAACCTGGCAGGCGAGCATCTCGATGATCTCGTGAAGTCGAGCCCGCAGGCTGTCCTCGACTCCCTGGATATTATATCAGATAATATAATATCGTACTGCAAGGAGGCATTCCAGCTCGGATGCAGCGGCATCTTCATGTCGACGTTCGGGTCGAAGAAACAGATGCCGCGCGAGCAGTATCTCAAGTTCGCCAAACCTTTCGCCATGAAGGTGTTCGAGGCGGTGAAGACGCTCGGACCGATGAACACGGTTCACGTTCACGACGAGGGAATCTACGTCGACGACGTTCTCGACTTTCCGGTTCCGATCATGTCCTACGAAGACCGCCACCCCTCGAATCCTGCAATGCCGGAGATGAGAAAGAAGTTTGCGGGGTCGATCATGGCGGGACTCGACAAGCACAAGGCGACTCGAGTGACTCCTGCCGAAGCGGCGAGAAACGCCCTCGAAGGCATACGACAGGGTGGTGGAACGAAGCTTCTGCTGGCGCCGGGCTGCAGCTTTCCGACGTGGCTCTATCCCGGCGCGGCGCACGCGCTCGTGGATGCGGTGAAATCGACGGCGCGAACGTGAGCTGAAACCGGCACGTCGGCATGTCGATACTTGTGATTGACTGCGGAACCTCGGCGTGCCGCGCCGTCCGGTATCCGGCCGGAGGCGGCGCGGCTGAATCCGAACGGCGCGAGGCGGTGCCCGCAACGGTCTATTCACGTTCCGGCGCCGGAGCCGACACCGAGCAGTTGTGGCCCGTCGTGCTGCGACTGTTGCGCTGGGGAGCCGAACTGGGACCGGTCGACGCGGTCGGTATTTCGACGTTCTTCGCCTACCTTCTTCGCGATTCCGACGGGCGCCTGCTCGGGCCGGCTTCCACCTGGGCCGATCGGTCGGCGGCGGCGGATGCCAGGGCAGTCCGGGGCCTCATCCCCGACCCAGTCGTTCACTCGGCGACCGGCCGCGTACCGACGGGCGAGCTGCTCATCCCGAAACTGATGCACGTGCGGCGAACTTCGCCTGCCGCGTTTGCCCGGGTGCACTCGGTGTGCGGCCTGAAGGACGAGTTTGTCCGCCGGCTGACGGGCCGTGCGGGTACCGATTTCGCGCACGCCGACTACTCTCTGGGCTTCCGCCCGGGGACAATGGTGCCGTTCGACGAAATCTGGGAAAGCTACGGCCTTTCGAGCGACATCCTCAAGCCGGCCTCCTCTGCCGCGAGCAGCGCGGGTACCGTCACGCGGGATGCTTCCGCCGCGACCGGTCTGCGAGAAGGAACGCCGGTGGCACGAGGGGCGACGGACGGAACCGCCGCGATGTACGGCTGCGGCATTCTGGCCGGGCGTGGTGCATCCCTCGTATGCGGGACGACGGACGTGCTCATGGTGCATGTTCCGGCCGTATCCGTCCGCGGCCCGATGGACGACCTGCGTGTCACCTGCAATACGGCGATGTCCGGCGGCGGATTGCTTGCTGGAGGAGCGATGGGATTCGCCGGTGGAGCAGCATCCTGGCTTTCCGGTTTGCTTCGACGATCGGTCGAAGATCTCGAGGTACTGGCTTCGCGCGTGCCGGCCGGATGCGAGGGGCTTTTCATGCTTCCCTCACTCACGGGCGAACGAGCTCCGTTCTGGAACGAAGCGGCGGCGGGAACCTTCGTCGGAATGAGAACCGCACATGGACCGGGGCACCTGTTCCGTGCCTGTCTCGAAGGAAGCGCGGTGAGGCTTCGGTTGATGGTCGAGGTCCTCGAAGCAGCGGGCGTGGCGGTGTCCGGTGTGCGGATGGCCGGAGGCGCCGCGAAATCGGCGCTGTGGAACCGCATTCGCGCGGACGCCTCCGGCATAACGGTTTCCGTTCTCGAAGACCGCGAAGCGACCAGTCGCGGAACAGCGCTTTTCTGCGCCGCGATGCTCGACGGCCGTCCCGAGGCGCTTTTCCCCCTGACCGACGCGTGGGTTCGAGACGAGAGTATGCTCCACCCCGATGCGTCGATGGCAGACCTTTACCGCCTCGAGGCCGAACGCTACCGCAGCGTGCTGCGACTCTACGAGTCCGCTCCGTCGGGCGGCGAGTGAGGAACCACACATGAACGTGTACTTCACAGGAATGATAGGATCCGGGAAGACGACTCTTGGCCGGAAGATTGCTGAGCGGCTTTCGTGGGACTTCCGCGATCTCGACGTGGAGATGGACGGGCGGCTTGGCTACTCGTTCCACCGGCTGGTGAAAGGACAGGGGTGGCTGCCGTTCCGCGAGCTCGAGTACACGATCTGCAGGGATTTCGCGGGCATGGATCGAACGATCGTCTGCCTCGGAGGAGGAACGATCCGCTATCAGTGGAACGTCGACGCGATTCGCGGGTCCGGCACGATCGTGCTGCTCGAAGTCTCCGAGCGGGAGCTCGTACGGCGTGTGAGCCAGGCCGACCGGCCGCGAGTCAATGCCGGTACGAGTCTTGCCGAAGACATACACCTCATGTGGTCTCGTGAACGCCAGAAGTACTACGGTCCCGCCGACCTGGTATACCGGGCCGAAGGGAAGCCGGTCGAGCAGGAGGTCGACGAGTTGCTCGCGCTGCTCGCCGGGAGGGGAGCAGTCCCTCGATAGCGGGAATCGCATCTCCTTTGACCGTGCGCTCGCCGAGAGGTATGTTCAGAGAACACCTCTCGCGGACGCTGGGTCATTATGAAAAAAGGAGTTCCACGTCGAAAACGAATACCGGTACGTCCGGACGGGACCGGTACGCTGGATCGTGTCCCACATGATGAGACATCCGCTGTTTCCGGTTGTGGTTGTGCTCCCCTCTGTGATCAACAACTACGCGTACGGCAACATACAGCTCTACGTTGGTCACGGCTTCGACGTGATCACGCACGCAGGATGGGCGGTAACGCAGCTTCTGATTGTGGTAGCGTTCATCGCGGGGTCGGCAATCACTCAGGGACTCACCGGCGTCGCCCGTAACATTGCGGTCGAGTTTCTCGCCCAGCGAGTCGAGCCCGACAGTCGCGAAGAGCTCTACGGCAGCCTGCTCGGCAAGAGCCAGACCTTCCACGGAAGGCAACGGGTCGGCGACATCATGGCGCGGGCGACGAACGACGTCCATATGCTGGCATTGATGTTCAGCCCCGGCGCCGGTCTGATCGTCGACTCGATGCTCGCGATGATCGTTCCATTCTTCATGATCCTGTCCATCAAATCTGTTCTCGGCGTCGTTCCCGGCATATTCCTGGTTCTTCTGGCGATCACTCTTTGGGACTGCAACAAGCGTCTTACGCCGGTCAGTATCGGACAGCGTGAACAGTTCGGGGCGCTGAATTCCTCGCTCGCCGGGGCGATCAGCGGCGTCGAGGTGGTGAAGAGCAACGTCCAGGAGCACTACGAGTGGAAGAAGTTCACCGGGAACGCGCGGGCGTTCCGCGACTCCTTCGTGAAGCAGGGTGTCGTCTAGGCGCGGTACTGGCCAACGATGGCGTTCGCGCTGTGCTGGGGGGCCGCGCTCTTTCACTCGCTGATTCTCTGGAGAAAGGGTGTGATTTCCCTCGGGCAGGTTATCGCGTTCATGGGGCTCTTCGGTACCTTCCGATTCTCGACGTTCATCTCGCTTTTCTCCTTCAACCTGGTTCAGATCGGTATCGCGAGCGCCGGTCGCATTCTCGAGTTCATTAACTACCGGAGCGAGATGGATCAGAACCGCTCGGGACACAGCGCCCGCATTGATGGGCGGGTGGAGTTCCGAAACGTCAGCTTCACGGTGGAGCCGGGGCAGACGGTGGCAATCGTCGGGCAGACGGGATCGGGAAAGAGCACGCTCACCAGACTGATCAACCGGATTTTCGACGCGCAGGATGGTTCGGTCCTGGTAGACGGGGTGGACGTCCACCTCTGCACATTCGGATCCATTGCGGACCTCCCATACTTACAGTATAGGTGGTCCAGGATTTCAGGGGAACGCTATACGAGGTCTTTCAGATTGAGCCCGCTCGGATGACGTATGGGATGATCTGAGGGAAGCTTGTCTTGCCCCGGTGACCCTGAAACACCGATCGATCGAGCCCCAAGACGTTTACATTCCTGGGCGGCGTCTATCACCATTGAGTTTATCCCGACAATATTAAAGATAATTGCGACGTCGTCCTTTCGAATGCGAAAGTACTGGAACAACGCCTTCATGTAGCCGGGGACGCGCTCAAGGAACACACTCCGAAAACCTCCTGTAACGGTCGTAGTACTTACATCGAGCGTTGCGCTGATTGGGACAAGGGAACCGGCTCTGCAAAACATGTCCATCGGAGGAAGGTAACTATGGCCGCCGCAGTCGACGGCGAAGATGATCTTACCTTGCATTATTCTTTTTCCGATTAGCTCGCCTGCTCGCCTAAAGTTCTCGCTTTCCTTCCTCTCGATTTCGTCCAAAAAATCCTTGCAGATCTCAATAAACGTCATTGTCGCTGTCGGGTATTTCTCGTCGAATTTCATTCAGTCGTCTCCTCTTTTAGGATCGCAGCTCGAACCGCCCGCTTCTACCTCTCACCACCCTAATCCTGTGGCTCAAAATCTCGCAAGTTACGCCGGTAACTTTCTTCGGCCCTGTTTCTTGTTATTCGAGTACTCACGGCGTTAGGACTCGCGTCCTAGCGGCCGCGACACCGCTTCTGGACGGAGCTTCCCGTTCAGCAGGCAAACGGACGCGGTAGCATCCTGGAGGCACGATGCGCATTAAGATGAAACAGGACCGAACGCCCGAGGACAATATCGGGAATGGGACGTGGTCTTGGAGGTACCGAAAGAACGTATGCCGTCGATCGGCCGGGTCTGCCTAAAGACGCGAGATGAGCTGCCCTCCGTCTACGTGGATCACCTGTCCGGTAGAATAGGGAAGATCCCCGCACGCAAGCATGGCGGCGGCCCTCCCGACATCGTCTGCCGTGCCCCACCGTTTTTGAAGCAAGAGTCCCTCTTCGATCATCGTGTCGTAGGTATCCTTCACCACGGCCGTCATGGCAGTATCGATGATACCGGGCCGAATTTCGTAGACCGGAATACCGAATTCGGCCAACCGAACCGCCCACAGCTTCGTGGCCATGGATACCCCGGCCTTGGAGATGTAGTACTCCCCCCTCGCCGTCGAGGCGGCCAACGCGTTGCTGGAAGAGATGTTAATGATGCAGAAAAGCCCCTCCGGATTCCTGCGCTTCTCGTCGATCATGCCGTGCGCCACCGCCTGGGTAAGGAAGCAGGACCCCTTGAGGTTGATGTTCATGACGCGCTCGAAGCTCTCCTCCGATGCCCGCAGGATGTCTACTCTCTCCCGAGGGGAGACCCCGGCGTTGCTCACCAGAATGTGAATCGCGCCCATCTGTTTCCCGATTCGCTCAAGCATTCGCACCCGGTCGGCACGAAGCAAGATGTCTCCGGGAAAGTAGCCAGCCCTGACTCCCGCCTGAGCCAACCGATCGAGTTTTGTTTCGATCTCGCTTTTCGATACGATGTCGTTGACCGCCAGGTCAAGCCCCGCTCAGCCAGACGCTCTGCTATCCCGAATCCGATTCCCCGGGCTGCGCCGGTAACAAGGGCAACTTTACCCATACATCACCTGTTCATAAAGTGCGGCTCTCTTTTCTCCAGAAACGCCTGGATGGCCTCTGTCTTGTCTTCGGTGGTCACGGCTTGAGACAGCGCCAGGGACTCCTCGAGCTCAACGGAGGTGAGATCGAACGGATATCGATTCAACATCCTCTTCGACAGTCGGTTCGAATGAGGAGCCGCCACCGCAATTTTTCGGGCAACCTCGACGACGCGGTCCATGAAGCCCTCCTCAGGAAAGACTGCATTGACGAGACCGATCCCCAAGGCTTCGTTCGCCGAAATCAATTCGGCGGTGAAGACGAGCTCCTTCGCCTTGGCGAGACCGACAATACGCGGCAGTCGGTAGGTCCCTCCCCAGCCGGTAATCATACCTACCCTCGCCTCCGGACATCCAAACTTGGCCGTCTCGACCGAGTAGCGCAAATCACAGGCAAGGGCGAGCTCCAGGCCTCCCCCGAGGCAGTGGCCATTGACGGCGGCAAGAACCGGTACCGGCAGCCTCTCGATCGCCTCCATTAACCGATGGCCGATGTCGCACCAGTGGGCCGCCTCTCCCGGTCCGAACTCCTTGATCTGTTTCAAGTCGCCGCCTGAGGAAAAGGACTTGCCGGTACCGGTAATGATGAGCGCTCGAAGATCGCGCTCCTCCTCCAAACCGGCCAAGAGTTTCGTCAAGGTTTCGAGGAGCTCATAGTTGCAGGCATTGTGCACCTCGTGCCGGTTCAGCCTCAAGGAGACGATGTGTTTCGAAAGCTCTTCTCTGACGATCACATTACTCATTGTCGCTCCCCCTGCTGCCCCGCCGCTCTCGAGCCCCCAACAATCGGAGGCCCATCTGTTGCGGCCGAAAAACGGCCGCATCTATCTCTTCGACCCGGCCGTCTATCACCGGTCGAAACTCCATGTTCGGGAAAATATCCCTCTCGATATCGATTCCCGGAGCGATCTCGATCAACTCCAACCCAGCTTCGGTCAGGCGAAACACGGCCCGTTCGGTTACGTAGAGCACCTGCTGCCCCTTTTCCAAGGCGTAACGTCCGCTGAAGGTGATCTGCTCGACCCTTGAAACGAACTTCTTGACTCTTCCCTCCTGACGAATCTGTAGAAGACCGTCGGCCACCTCTGTTTGAAGCCCCCCTGCTGTAAAGGATGCGCAAAATACGAGATTCTTCACGTTCTGTGAGATATCGATGAAGCCGCCGCAGCCGACGATGCTTCTTCCGAACTTGCTTACGTTCACATTTCCCTTTTCGTCGACTTGAGCCATCCCCAAGAAGGAGATGTCGAGTCCGCCACCGTGGTAGAAATCAAATTGATAGGGAGCATCGACGATCATGTCGGGATTCCAACCGGCTCCGAAGATGTCCCCCTTCGCCGGCACGCCTCCAACAATTCCCTGTTCCACCGTCATGACGATCTCGTCGGCCACTCCCTCCTCGGCAGTGACATTCGCAACGCCGTCGGCGATACCGAATCCCAGATTGACCACATCTCCGGTGTGCAGCTCCATAGCGGCACGACGGGCTACAATTTTTCGTAGATCGAAGGGGAGCACATCGAGATGGTCCATCGGCACCCTGGTCTCGCCACAGAAGGCGGGATTGTACTCGCTCTCCCAGGTCTGCCGCTGCTCGGGACACACCACCACAGCGCTCACCATAAAAGCCGGAACCTTGACCATCCTCGGATGAAGCGTGCCGCGCTTTGCGAGACGTTTGACCTGGGCGATTACAACCCCGCCGCTGTTGTAGGCCGCCTGCGCGGCCGTGGTAACGTCGAGGTTGACCGCCTCCTGCTCAACGGAGATGTTGCCGTCTTCGTCGGCGGTAGTACCTCTGACGATCGTCACATCGACCGGAAAGGCGAGGTAGTAGAGCAGCTGCTCGTCGTCAATCTCGATCAGCTTGACCAGATCCTCTTCGGCTCGTCGATTCAACCTCCCCCCGTCCTGACGAGGATCCACAAAGGTGTTCAAACCGACGCGAGTCATCAGCCCCTTTCGACCCGAAGCGATCTCCTCGGAAAGCAGACAGAGGACGCCCTGCGGCAGATTGTAGGCCTCAATCTCTTCGGCGAGCGCAAGCTCCGTCATCTGTGGTGACCATCCCCAGTGGCCTCCCACCACACGCTTTACCAGACCGCGATGGGCAAAATGGTTTACGCCCTTCCCTTCCCGGACACCGATCCCGGTTACGTGCACCAACGTTAGGCCGGTCGGCTTCCCCGTTTCGACAAACCGCTGTTCTATACCCTCGTAGACGAAATCGGCGTCCATGACCCCACCGCCTGAACCGGTGATAAGAACGGTCTGACCATCCTGCAAAAGCTCCGCCGCCTTTCGGGCCGACATGAATCGTGCCATTTTGCTCCTCACCAATGATCTACCCGTTGCTCACCGCCGTGTCTACCGATTTGGCGAGTAACCCGTGTTGCCTTTAAAGTTCTAATGTGTTTCTCTAGTGTCCCACAAATGCTGCTCTGCGCATTTTGTTGACCGAACCACAAACGGCTACGCGGCAGCAGTGCGGCCGGGTGCATCACAAACAGGCCCGGACCCCTATCTAAGGAGTACGCAAATGAGTGCGGCTACACCGACAACTGACGAACAAAAAAGTGAAAAAACGGACTACTC